>DATLMM010000001.1:0-16926 GCA_035537335.1 Sphingomicrobium sp.
GGCGCGATGCTGATGACCGAGCATAACCTGTGGTTCTACCAGCGGCTGATGCAGGGCTTGCGCGACGCCATCGCTCAAGGCCGGCTGGAAGCGCATGCGACGGGCTTCCTCGCTCGCTATCGCGACCGAGCCGTCAGCTGAGGTGCCCAAGATGCGCCAGAAGTCGGACCTGCCGACCAAGGTGTGCGCAGCATGCGGATTGCCATTCACCTGGCGCAAGAAATGGGCGCGCGACTGGGAGAAGGTGAGGTTCTGCTCCGACCGGTGCCGCTCGGGCAAGCGAGCGACCGGCGGAGTTTAGCTCAGGCCGACTGAGAGGAAGCTTGGCAGCGGACCGTTCCACCCGTCGTCGTCCGCCGGCTCCAGTTCGCGTTCGCGTTCCTGGCGCGGCTTCTCGCTGCGGGGCGGACGAGCAGGCTCCGGCCGCTCCCGGCGTTGTTCCTCGAGCCGGGGTTCCTCGCCGATGCCCTCTTCCCGTTTTGGCTCCTCACGCTTGCGGCTTTCCCGCCTAGGGCGAGCTTCGCGCTTGGGCTTGCTCTCAGCTGCGGGCTCGGCATCTCCGGCCGGGTTCGTGTTGCCCGTGCGGGCGATCTTCATGCCCGTCAGTTTCTCGATCTGCGCCACCGCTTCGGCGTCCTCGCGGGTGGCGAGCGTAATGGCTGTGCCCTTGGCCCCAGCGCGGCCGGTGCGGCCGATGCGGTGAATATAGTCGTCGGGCTGCCAGGGCACGTCGAAGTTGATCACGTGGCTGACGCCCTTCACGTCCAGCCCGCGGGCAGCGACGTCGGACGCAACCAGGACGGTGATCTCGTCATTCTTGAAGCGGTCGAACTCGGCAATACGCGCCGGCTGTTCCATGTCGCCATGGATCTGCCCAACCCCGAAGCCGCTGCGCTTCAAGGAGGTGTAAAGATCGCGCACCGTGGTCTTGCGATTGGCAAAAATGATCGCGTTCTTGAACCCTTCGGCGCGCAGCACGTCCCGCAGCACGTCGCGCTTCTTGTCGGAGCGCACCTCGATGATCTGCTGATCGATGTTGATGTTGGCGGTCGCCGGGCGCGCCACTTCCACAGTCTTGGGATCGGTCAGGAACTTGGCCGCCAGCTTTTGGATGGGCGGCGGCATGGTGGCTGAGAACAGAAGGGTTTGACGCTGCTTGGGCAGGCGCGAGGCGATTTCCTCGATGTCGGGAATGAAGCCCATGTCGAGCATGCGATCCGCCTCGTCGATGACCAGCAGGTTGCAATCGTTGAGCATGATCTTGCCGCGACTGAATAGATCCATCAGCCGGCCCGGCGTCGCAATCAGCACGTCGACGCCCTTTTCGAGCGCCTTTACTTGGTCGCCCATCTGCACGCCGCCGATCAGCAGCGCCATCGAAAGCTTGTGATACTTGCCGTACTTCTCGAAGTTGTCTGCTACCTGCGCGGCGAGTTCGCGTGTTGGTTCAAGGATCAGCGATCGTGGCATCCGTGCCCGGCTGCGGCCGTGACCGAGAATGTCGATCATCGGCAGGACAAAGGCGGCGGTCTTGCCGGTGCCGGTCTGGGCGATGCCGACCAGGTCCTTGGCCATCAGGACGGCGGGAATGGCCTTTTGCTGGATCGGGGTAGGTTCGGTGTAGCCGCTGTCACCGATGGCGCGCAGCAACTCGTCGGAAAGGCCGAGGTCGGCAAAACTCATGCAATAAGGATCCGGAAAAAGTGGGCGGCTCCACAAAAGGGCCGCCAGCCCTCAGACAGTGGGTTGCAGAGGGCGGAAAGTCAAGAAATGCCGCTATTTGGGCGCGGTCGGCACCATCACGTCGAAGCGTTCGATCTCGCACGACTGACCCATGCGATTGCGGATCTCATCGCGGCGGGCGCAGATCCGGCCCTCGTCCGGGGAAAGGTAGAATCCGCCGTAGAAGTCCAGCGTGGGACATTCATTGCCCATCTGCGCCCGGATCCGGCGCCGATCGCTGAGCAGGAAGTCGATGCTGCTTTCATCGTGCAGGGCAGCAGCAACGACCGCGTCGGCCTTGATGCACTTGGGCCCCTTCTTCTCGACCCAGCGAACCGGCCAGCCAATCCGCGGGCGAACGACGGGAACCTTGAGGATGATCTCGTCGCGAATGGTCATCCGCGTGACGCCGGTTCCACCCATCTGCACGCCGAACAGAGCCATGAACGTCGGCAGCAAGGAAAGGGCGGAAAGGATCAACGGGCAAGCCTTGCGGACGGGGAACTCTTCGCGACTTGGCCAGCGGGCGTTGAACGGACGGTGAACCCCCGGCCACCAGCAGGCTTGCCAGACGCCGCCCCGCCACCTAGAGCGCACCGCGCGCTGACCAACCGGCGGGGGCCGGGGCCAACGCCCTGCCTTCGTGGCGCCACATCCCAGGAGTTCAATTCGATGGCGACAGCCGCGCCCACTGCGTTGCCCCTTCTCTACAATCAGCTGGAGCCGCTCAGCAGCCAGCAGCATGGCGCGCTCAAGGTGCGCGGCCTCGATGCTTTGCCGGCGCTTGCCTCCACTCACGCCATTCCAGTGACGGTGGACGAGTTTTCGGCCGCCCAGCGCTTCTACCCGATCATCTTCTCGGTCGGCGACGAGCCGGTGCCGCTGGCGCTGATGGGCCTCAACGAAGGCGTGAACACCTTTGTCGACGAGGCGGGCAAGCCGATCGACTCGAGCATCTACATGCCGGCTTATCTCCGCCGTTATCCCTTCCTGCTGGCCCGCCTGCGGCCAGAGTCGGAGGAGCTGTCGCTGTGCTATGATCCCACTTCCAACACGATTGGCGAGTTCGCGGACGGGCAGCCGCTGTTCGAGGGCGACCAGCCGAGCGACGCCACCAACGCCGTTCTGCAGTTCTGCGAGCAGTTCGAGACCGCCGGTCAGCGGACCCAGATGTTCATGACTGAGCTGAAGAAGTCCGG
Organism: Sphingomicrobium sp.; assembly: GCA_035537335.1. GTDB lineage: Bacteria > Pseudomonadota > Alphaproteobacteria > Sphingomonadales > Sphingomonadaceae > Sphingomicrobium. The sequence continues at coordinate 2,922 of DATLMM010000001.1, forward strand.
GCTGTTGATGGACGGCGAGGTTGCGATCCAGCCTGAAGGCGCCGAGCAGCCGTTCGTTTACCGCGGTTTCCAGATGGTCGACGAGGAAAAGCTGCGCGAGATGCGCGGCGACGAGCTTCGCAAGATGAACCAGAATGGCATGCTGGCGCTGATTTTCGCCCACCTGTTCAGCCTGGGTCAGATTCGCGACGTATTTGCTCGACAAGTGAAGCAAGGCCGTGGTCCGGTTCCCGCTCCGACGCAGGCCCAGCCCGCTGAGGCGTGAGCCGGGAGCGCCGGGCCGTGTTCGGATGCCCTTGCGAGGGCGGGTTTTGCTTCCCACTTCCGCGTTGAGCCGAAGCCGCGTCCTCCCCCTTCGCGCTTCGGCCTGACGCACTCGTCGTAGTGCGTTCCTCCCTGAACTCGGCCATCCCGCATACTGCGGGGTGGCCGTTTTTTATTCGGCGGCGACTGGGAGGGCAGCGCGCCCCAGCAACGCTTCGCCGAGATTCCGGGCCAGGTTCTGGAGGAGGTCCGCACAGCGCGCGAAGCCGGGTCCGGGGTGGCGCAACGACCGGTCGAGATACCAGGCTCGGTCGATCTCCAATTGCAGCGCATGCACTCCGGCCGCGGGCCGTCCGTGATGCTCCACGATCCAGCCTCCGGCATAAGGATCGTTGAAGGCCGCCTTGAATCCTCGCTCCTCGACTGTCCGCCGGGCGAGGTCACCCAGCCAGCGACCGGCGCTCCGCCCATGCCGATCACCGATCACGATCGGCGGGTGCTTGGCGGCGCGCGGCGGCATGGAATGGCAGTCCAATAGAAGCACTTCGCCAAACCGGGTCTGAAGCGAGTCAAGCGCCTGGGTTAGGGCGTTGTGATACGGCGTCCAGGCCTCCGCCTTGCGTACCTCCAGTTCGCTGATGGATAGCTTGCGTCGCCACAGGTCGCCGTCCTTGGGCGTCCGGCCGGGAATGAGGCCAAGTCCGCCGCGCGCTCGAGGCCCTGGGTCAACGCCCGGCGGCATGCTGACCGTGCTGGGGTCGATTTCGTCCGGCGAGCGATTGCAGTCGATTGCCGCCCGCGGCGTACGAGCGATCACCGCAGGTAGACCAAGGCCGATCGCTCGCCACGCCAGCCGATCCACCCACGGATCCTCCAGCGGCTCCAGCGCTGATACCCCGCGCCGGGCTTCGCTTAGCAGCCAAGGCGGATAGTCGCGTCCCGAATGGGGAATGGACAGCAGCACCGGCAGGCCACCGGTGGCCGGCAGCAGGAGGGGTTGGGCCAGGCTGGTGCGGGTCACGTCCAAACCTTTGCTACATATCGGCGCTCGCCGCATCAACGGACGCGACAGCTTGCAAGTTCACGGGATGGAAAATGTTAAGCGTTGGGCGCATAAGCTGTTCCCCATGTACCGGATCCTATTGGCCGAAGACGACACGTCGATGCGGGAGTACCTCGCACGCGCCCTCTCTCGCGTCGGCTATGAGGTCAGCGCCGTTGGCTGCGGGACGGAAGCGATGCCTCTGCTGGAGGCCGAACGTTTCGACCTGTTGCTGACGGACATCGTCATGCCGGAAATGGACGGGATCGAACTGGCGCAGAAAGCCGCGCACATCGATCCGGCGATTCGGGTCATGTTCATCACCGGCTTTGCCGCCGTAGCGCTGCAGAGCGGGCGGACCGCGCCGGAGGCCAAGCTGCTCAGCAAGCCTTTCCACCTCAAGGACCTGGTTGCCGAGGTTGATCGCATCTTCCAGACTGAGGACCAGCACGGCCGCCTCTGATTTGAGCACGAAGTTGCAGGGGAACTGCGCCGCCTAGCAACTTTCTGCTTTTTGCTTCCGCTACATTGCCCTTCGTGGGCGGGCAGCGCACATGGCCCGCCGATGCTGCCCGATCTTGCAATCCTGTACGAACACCCGTCCTGGTTCCAGCCGCTGTTCCGCGCGCTTGAAGCGAGGGGCGTTGCCATCGCTGCAATCGACATGAATCGGCACGTCCTCGACCTTGCCGCACCCCCGCCGGCGCCGGTGATCCTTAGCCGGTTGGGGATGTCGGCCGCCCAGCGCGAGCCGGAACACCCGATCTTCTATGCCGCGGCGGCGATGGATCACTGGCGGCGGCAGGGTGCGCGGGTGCTCAACGGTCCGGAAGTTCTGGCGCTCGACGCCTCCAAGGCGCGGCAACTGGCGCTGATTCAGTCCTTAGGCTTGGCAACCCCGGTCACCCGGGTCGTACACCGCACGGCGGATCTGCTGGCAGCGGCGGAGGGCATGACCTTTCCCCTTCTAATCAAGGCCAACATCGGAGGCGCGGGAGCAGGGATTGTGCGCTACAACAGCCGCGCCGAGCTGGAGCGCTCCGTTAAAGACGGCAGTACGCCGAGCTCGATCGACCAGGTCAGGCTCGTCCAGGACTATGTGCCCCCGCAGGGTGGCACCATCTTCCGCCTGGAAACATTGGCAGGGCGCTTCCTCTACGCGCTGGAAGTGGAAAGCGGCGGCGAAAGCTTCGATCTTTGCCCCGCGGATGCCTGCATCGCGCAGCCGGGCCGTGCGGCGATTGCCATGCGCGCAGTGGAGCCATCGGAAGCGTTGATCCATGCTGCCGAGCGCATCGCCCAGGCCGTTGGCATGGATGTTGGCGGAGTAGAGGTGGTGATCGACGATCGCGACGGGACGCCACGCTTCTACGACCTTAACGCGCTGTCTAACTTCGTCGCCAATCCGCTCGACGTTCTTGGCTGGGACCCACACGACCGGCTGGTTGATCATCTCCAATCCATCATAGCTGCGGAGCACGCATGAAGTTCGGGTATTGGATGCCGATGTTCGGTGGCTGGCTGCGCAATATTCCGGACGAGGGAATGGCGGCCAGCTGGGACTATGTGAAGCAGCTCACCCAGCGGTCGGAGGAGACCGGCTGGGATCTCAGCCTAATCGCCGAACTCAATCTCAACGATATCAAGGGCGTCGAAGAGCCGGCGCTGGACGCCTGGTCGACGGCGGCGGCGCTGGCGGCGGTCACCAATCGCATCGAGCTGATGGTCGCCGTTCGCCCGAACTTTCACCAGCCCGCGCTATTCGCCAAGGCGGCCGCGAACATCGACAATATCTCGGGCGGGCGGCTGGCGCTGAACGTGGTGTCGAGCTGGTGGGCCGAGGAGGCGCGCTCCTATGGCCTCCAGTTTGACGAGCATGACGATCGATATGGTCGGACGTCCGAATGGCTGCAGGTTGTCGATGGGTTATGGAGTGAGAAGCGCTTCTCCATCGCCGGTAACTTCTACCAGCTGGAGGGCGCAATTTGCGAACCCAAGCCGGTGAGCAAGCCGCGGCCGACCGTCTACGCCGGCGGCGAGAGCGAGGCGGCCAAGACGATGATCGCCGCGCAGTGCGACGCCTATGTCATCCACGGTGACCCGATCGATGCGATCAGGCCCAAGCTCGCCGACATGAACAGGCGCCGCGAGCGCCTCGGCAAGGGGCCGATGCAATTCGGCATGGCCGCGTTCGCCATCATTCGGGACAGCGAGGCGGAGGCCAAGCGCGAACTTGCCCGCATCACGCAGATGCCCGCCGAGCCGCCCAGAGGCTTCGCCAACTTCGAGCAATGGCTGTCCGGTACCCAGTTGGAACGCGAGCTCAAGCTGCAGGAATACAGCGTCTCCAACCGCGGACTCCGGCCCAATCTGGTCGGCACGCCCGAGCAGGTGGCCGAGCGGATCGAAGAGTATGAGGCTGCGGGACTCAACCTCCTGCTGCTTCAGATGAGTCCGCAGGCCGAGGAGATGGACCGCTTCGCGGCGCAGGTGATCGCGCCGATGCGGGCGCGATCAGGTGTTGCAGAGCCCGCCATGGCTCACTAGAGGACCGCAGCGTGGGCGTGTAGCTCAGTGGTAGAGCACTGTGTTGACATCGCAGGGGTCGCAAGTTCAATCCTTGCCACGCCCACCATTTTCCTGATTGAAGTCAGTCACTTAGAGGCGGCCATCTAAAGCGCCGCTCAGGTCAGTCCGGTGCGAGTCCGGTGATAGCACTTCCCCCGTGGCCGCGCGACTTGGTCTGTTGTCTGCGACAGCGCTCATCCAGTAGGTTAGGGCATCGCTACGCATCAACGCACCATCAACTACCTGATCGGACAGGCAACCAGCGCGGGCACGCTGCTAGCCAAACGAATGTTCGGCGAATAGGGCGTATACGTCGACGGCAAGATATTCGGGAAGGTCTGCGACGATCAGATCTTCTTGAGCCGACGGCAGCGGGCCGCGTCTATGCCGAACCGGTCTCTGGACCGCCGTCAGATCGGCGTGCCAACCGCATCTGCTGATCCAGGCCGATCGGTGGAACCAGGGCGAATGGCTCGGCGAGTTGCTGCGCCTTACGGCAGCCGAACTGCCAACACCTAAGCTTCAGAGACCGAAGCCGGGCACGTAGGCACCCAAGGAGGAAGAGACCCACAATCAGACGTTCAGACCTTGATCGACGCTGTCGGTGAGCGGACGTTCGTTCATTGAGGTCGGTAGCGGCCACTAAGACCCACAAGCCGACGTTCAGGTCCGCTTTGCCGCTTCCCACAACCGTGCGTACGTTCATGTCTGATCGTCCTGTTGGCACCCAGGGGAGACGGTCGCCGAGAACCCCGTGCGTCGGGTCACTTCGAGCAACGCTATATCGCGGCAAGCAACAAAGCGAGTTGAACGGCGTATATGGCTAGCTTGTAGCTCGATGTGAGCAGGCAGCGCACGGAGCAGACCATGGCACGATCAGCAGTGAAGCGGGGCGAGGACGAGACGGCGGCAGCGGCGAGGAAGGTCAAGGCCACCGGCAAGCGGGCCAGCGGAGCGCGTGGGGGCATCACCGCGCCGGTGACCCCTTCCGCCGAACTGGCCGAGATCGTCGGCAAGGGCGACCTGCCCCGCAGCGAGGTCGTCAGCAAAGTATGGGCTTATATCAAGAAGAACGATCTGCAGGACGCCAAAGACCGGCGGAAGATCAATGCCGATGACAAGCTGGCAAAGGTATTCGGCCAAAAGTCGTCCGACATGTTCGAGATGAACAAGCACCTGAGCAGGCACCTGACCGCCAAGAAGGACTGAGCCGAGATCCATAGGCTCGACTCCTGCGGCTTCGAAGTGGCGGTAACGACCGTCGACGCCCGCGCCGCGCCTTCGGGGCGAGTGCCTGCAGGTGCAGCTCGTCCGCGCCGCGCTGCCGCCCGCACTCCGGAAAGGTATCTTTAATTTGCGGCAAATTGGAGGCGATTCCGTCCATCACAGCGTAGCCGGAGCCCACAGCACCTTTGCACTTGGGCGGTCTTCCCGAGTCTTTCGAGCAAGATCTGTACCCGACATGCCAAGCATGAGGCTGTCCGTGATTACGAATTCTGCGTTAAAGCCTCGGTTAAGCACGCGCAAAGCTTCTTCCGCTGAACTGGCTTCGTGCACGTCGCAACCAAGTTCCATCAACATGTCGGCTGTACTAAGTCGAACTAGATCCTCGTCATCGACAAGCAGAACCTTACCTCGTCCGTGGAGATCCGACGCTTGGGGTCGTGCCTCTGCTTGTACGCGATTTGGGAAGAAGCGGACGCACACAGTGCCAGGCTCATCTTCGTTTAAGCGGTTTCTATTGGCGTCTCGCGGGCAGGGCGAGCTTGCGGGCCGCTTTACGATCGAGGCGGGATCAGGCCGCACACCTCTGCCGTGCTCTGCGCGTCACGACGGCCTGGGTATCAGCTCTGTCGCTGGGATTGGCGAGTGGGCCATGTAATCTCCGTCACTAGGCGGCGCCCATCATTCCGTTCGAGATGGACGAAGATGTCGACTGCATTTGTTACAGTGCAGGCAATCTCGGCCCTGCTAAGCCGGCCTCCTGACGCGAGAACCAAAAGTGCCATTTGCTCGATCACGCCCGCTGAGCTGTCGGCGTGAATGGTCGTCAATGATCCAGGGTGGCCTGTATTGACCGCCCGGAGGAAGGTGAAGGCTTCGGGCCCGCGAACCTCGCCCAGGATTATGCGGTCGGGCCGCAGACGGAGCGACGCGACAAGCAGGTCTTCGGCATCAACCTGGGCTTCACCGCCACTCCCTCGAGCCGCGACTAGGCCAACGGAGTTCGCATGCGTGCAACGGAGTTCGGGCGTGTCTTCGATAAGAACGAGGCGCTCATCGCGATCTATCTCGCCGATGAGCGCGTTGAGGAAGGTCGTTTTACCAGTCGATGTTCCACCTGACACGACGATGGTCTTGCGACTTCTCACAGCAGCGGAGAGGAATGCGGGCCAGTTCCTTGCGAGATAGAACTCGTCCATTTCGGTTCGGGTTGCCGGCCTTCTGTCACTGGCACGAGCACATTTGAACGCCCCCGCTGCGTCCAAGCAATTCAAACTGAGGCCCGCTGCCACATGTTTGCGTATGGCCATTGCTAGTGGCCCACGCGTTGCCGGCGGAGCAATGATTTGCACTCGGGGCCCGGCCGGCAGGGTCGCCGCGAGCAAAGGGTGCTCGCGACTAATCCCTTGGTGCGTCACGGCGGCGATTTGCCGAGCCAGCCTCCAGAGGTGTGTCTCCGTTACCTGCGGCGCATCGTGCCGAACGATTGAGCCACCAAGTGTTTCGATCCATACTTCCCCGGGTGCGTTGACATAGATGTCGGTCACATCTGGACTGTCAAGAAAACGTGCGAACGGATCAAGGTAGATCCGGAGATAAGACTCGGCGCCCTCGGCGAGAGTCATTGTTGGACCGCCGGAGCAGTAGCCGGACTCGGTGTAGAAGGCACGGCGTCCGGCGCGGGTGCTGCCGAGCCAGAAAAGTCGAGATCTCGAGCAACAAAGACATTAAAGACGGTTCCTTGTTTTACGGTGATCTTGCGTCTGTTATTCCCTCCTGAGACCAGGTTCTGCCCCGCAATAACATTCGATGCCCCGCCGGGCAGTCCAACAATCACCGTGTTCCCACCTCGCTCACTCACAAGATTCCCGCCGAGGGTCAGCGCCGTTTGCAGGGCCGCATTGAAGAATCGGGACAGAAAGAAGCTGTTCACCCTGCCCGGTATACCCGCACCCCCGAGGGAGTCGGCTGCAGGGGACGCCAGCCTGACGGTCAGTCCATCAGGGCGGATCAGTTGCGTCCAATTGACCAAGACCCGGTTTTGACCCGAGCGCACATCTGATTGATATTCACCGATCAGCCTTGACCCGCGTGGAATGAGCACACGCCGGCTTCCCTGAGCCCTGACGTCCTCAGTAACAATCGCCCTCGCAAGCCCAGGCCGAGATGTGTCAACCGGCGTTTCGAGCACCGCCGGTATCAGCGTACCGACAATGATGCCGGATGAAGCTGTATCCACGACAAGCGCCGGTGCAGATTGGGATGAGCGTGGCGGTGCCAGGGAGCCAGGCGCGGGCGGCGGCAATGGGCGGTAATAAGGCTCTGGCGGCGGCGGTGCTGGTGCAACGGGTGCGGGCGGGTCCGTTGACGCTCGGCGTGGCTCAGGTGCAGGCGCCCTCGGGACCATCACGGGTCTGGCAGGACGCACCAGGGTCGTCTGCGCTACGGGATCCAATGTGACAATAAGCGGTGGAGGCGGGGGGAGGGGTCTCGCCGAAGACGATTCCTGATCCTGTGTTAGGGCTTGCCGGCGCTGCGCACCTAACGCGAGGAACAGCAGCATGGCTGCAAGCAAAGCAAATATCGCAATCAGCCCGCCAGGAAGAGCGGATCGCGGCAGAGCCACGATGGGTCGTGGATCCTCCTCGACCTTAGCCGGCCCCGGCCCTTTCAATTCGACGCTCATCGGCGCTGCATGGGAACGCGCCGGATTGCGGTAGCTGCGGCATCACCGAACCGGAACCTGTAGCGGTCGGCAGTTCCCTCGATAACGAAGTTGTCGCCAACCATGCGACCGTTAACCAGTCGCTCCTTGCTTCTCCCCTGCAGGGCGAAGACTGCGGGCAACGCAGTCTGCTTAGACCATGTTACGACGGTGTTCTCGCCTTCAATGTACATTGTTATCGGAAACAGCGACCTGTCGCCCCGGAATCGATAGGTCGAAACAGCGACCTCTTCCGATTGCTGTTCAGCGATCGAGGGGTAGCTGAACTGGGTGACAAAAGGAAATTGATCACCTGCACCAGGGTAGAGCATGAACAAGTAACGGCGGCTGCCGGTCAGAACGATCATGTTGGTCGGGATGGCTTCCGTAAGTGGTTTTACGACGACCCGATCGCCTTGGCGATTGACGGTGACCTGCCAGACAGCGCTGTTCCCAACAATGATGTTCTCTACCCGCTCGTCCTCACCCAGCTCGATGACGGACGCGAAGCCAATGCCCACTCCAATCGGCACGACGTGGTTCGGATCATACGAAACAAGCTGGACCCGGGGGTCTATTGGCTGCATCTGCGGCGCCACTTGGGCCAAGGTGGTTGCCACCGCCAAAAGAGCCAGCCGAAGCACGGATCACTGCTCGCTTTCGGCAACCGGGACCGTGGCTTGCGGCTGGTTCACCGTTACTCGCACGGGGGCTGGGCTCACGACCGCCACAGTGCTCGGGGCAGCGGGTATGGGGATCTGGGCAGGGATTGGCGCCTCGGCATCCCGACGGTAGGTTAGGACTTGGAACCCGAGCGGATTCACGAATCTGTCTTCAACTGTCATGGGGGCGTCCGTGTAACGGTACCGAATGACCGAGATCCAAGGCTGAGCTGGGCCGACGCGGCCACTTCGGTCCTGCTGCTGGGTGTCGAAGCGCACGAGTGCGGTCCCTGGTTCTAGCTTCGAAACGCTCTTCACACGCGCCATGACGATTGTGCCCGGTGGATAGCGGTTCAAAGGACTTGCTGGGTTGGAACCGGGCACCGCTGCCAGGTAAGCCGCGCGGGCCGGACCGGAGGAAAGCAGCGCAACCCTGCGGTAGTCGGCGGAGATTGTCGTTCTGTCGAAGCCTTCGCGGGCAGTAACATATTGGGCGAGGATCGACTGGGTTAGCGCATCGTCAGCAACGATCCGTCTGGGGCTCGTTGGATCAAGCGCCTGAACATAGCCCGTGTGCCGGTCGACAAGCAGCGTGATGGGCTGGACCGTCTTGAGGGGTACGAGCATTGCCAAGGCAACTGCCTCGAAGAATGCGAGGCCCACAGCGATGCCGGCAATCGTCCAAGCTAGCCGTTGTGAGCGCGCAGCCTCGGTCTGGGCGGCGTCGGCCCAGCTCGCCGCCTCGTCGAAGTAGCTCGGGTTCCGGTTCACGCAATCTGGTCCCTACGCGCTGCGCTGACAGTGCGACGGCCGATGCCTCGCCGGCCGGCGAGTCCCGGACTTAGAGCTCGCAGGCTGTCGGCAGGAGCGGCTGAGCCATAGCCGTTCTGCTGCTGCCGTACCGCTCCGTCGACATATTGTTGACCCGGTGCCGCAGCGGTCCGCTGCTCACGGTGTATCGAAGATGAAAGCGCCCTCGCAACTACAAAAGCTCGCGTCGGCGCCGGAGAGGACGAGGCCGACGGCTCCGGCTGGCGGAAGAGCGTGGTCATGACCTCGGCCGGCTTGTGGATGACGTTGCCGTTTCGGACTTCGACGAACATTGGGTTCATAGCAGGCCGCGGCAGCTTCAGAGCACTCGCGAACCACATGCCAGCAACGGTGATGACGGCCGCCACCAGCGCGAAGAGAACCGCGATCGTGCTTAGTGATTGAGTATCAGCCGGCGCCGACCCTACCAGACCGAGGAGTCGGGAGCGGGAGAGTTCCCCCTCTACGACCAAGAGCTCGGCTGCAGTGACTAGGCTGGTACCTATAAGTGCGAACATAAGGCCAGCGAGCGCGCGCAACCACCCGCTTAACAGACCGGCTGTTCCGTTGAACAACAAGCTCAAAATTGCGAAAGGTGAGAGGGCTAGGAGAAAACCGACGCCTAGCTTGAGCGCCGCCGTCAAACCCACCGTCGATACAACGAGCAACGTAGCGGTTTTCGGCAATGACTCGATCAGCGCGGCCCCTGTTTCCGGTTGCGAGCCCTCATCTTCGCTTTCGTCCGGCGCCATACCTTGGCCAACCCTAAGCTGGTCGTAAGCCACCTGAACCCGTAAGGCGTGAGTATCACTGCTAAGCCCAGCGGAGGACATCAATCGTGACGCCACGTCTTGGGGGCCGTCGACAGCGACACGATAGACAATAGCCTGAAATGTGGCCCAACTCGTGACCAAGGCAAGCACGAAGCCGAGCCGCAGCGCCCAGCCGACACCGTCCCGCATGTCCGGAACATGGCCAAGCGCCAGCCGAAATCCGATTACCGCGATGAAGAGGGTCACAACTGCGGTCAGGAGTGTGGCGCCAAACGTGCCGCCCGCTAACGCCTGAAACCCATTCTCCCCGAGCGCTCTCGCTTGGCAATCAAAGTAAACGGATAGGCGCTGCGCGACCCCGAGGGACAGATCGGGCGCTGGGCATATCAGCGTCATTCGGCGGCATCCAAGATCTGCGGCATCCAGGCCGCAGGGTCATCGCCCGAGCGAGCACGGACTTCGTCCAACCGCCGGATTGTATCCTCGCGACCAGAAAGGATCGTCAGCAGGTCCTTGTCGCCGGATAGGTCAAGGCGAGCCACAACGCTTTCGTGCCCGTGCTTGATCAGAAAGGCATGAGCCGTATCGGGAATGGTCCGTACCAACTCGAACTCATGGGCGGTAAGCCCGAAACCTTCCACGTAATCGCGGGTCTGAGCTTTCGGGTTGGCCATGAAGATCTGCGTGGCCGCTTGCTCGACTATGGCTGCCGAGATTGTGCTCGAGAGCGCATCTTCCGCGCTTTGGGTGACAAATCCGACGATCCCGTTCCTCTTCCGGATAGTCTTCTCCCAGTCGCGGAGGCGGCGAGTGAAAACGCGATCGTCGAGAGCCTTCCAACCCTCATCGACGACGATAATCGAGCAGGATCCATCGAGCCGCTGCTCGACCCGATGAAACAGATACATCATCGCTGGTGTGCGGAGCGTCGGGTCGTCCAGCAACTTCGTCATGTCGAAGCCGACGACCCGGTGAGTCAGGTCGGTCCTGTCTTCCTCATTATCGAAGAGCCATGCCCGTGCGCCCGTGCCCCACCAGGGTGCCAGACGGGCGTAGATGTCGTTGGCCCGAGGTCTCCTTTCGCCTCGGAGCAATTGGGCGAAATGACCCAATTGCCGGTATGCTCGAGGGGCCTCCATGTTTGCATCAACGGCGTCCTTGATTCGTACGAGGTCCTCAGGATCGAGTTCACGACCAGGTTCGGCCACGAGGCAAGCCAGCCAGTCCACCAGAAAGCTTCGATTGTCCGGTGTGTCTTCCAAGTGCAGCGGATTCAGCCCTGAAGGCTCGCCAATGCGCAGCACGTCATAACGGCCGCCGATCGCCCGAATGAAGAGTTCGGCGCCGCGATCCTTGTCGAAGAACACGATACGCGGATTGAACTTGCACGCCTGCGCCAGCAGGAAGTTCAGCACGACTGTTTTGCCGGAGCCCGACGGGCCGATGATTGTGAAGTTTCCGAGATCCCCGTGGTGGAAGTTGAAGTGGTAAGGTCCGCCTGCGGTCGTCTCGAGCACGGTCACGGCAGGTCCCCAATGGTTATTGGCGGCCTGCCCTAAAGGGAAATTGTGCATGCTCGCGAAGCTCGCGAAGTTGCGGCTTGCGACGAGACCTCGCCGAGTTATGTAGTCGAAGTTGCCTGGGAACTGTGACCAGAAAGCCGGCTCGAGGGCGATGTCCTCGCGAGCCGCGATAACTCCGAGGTCTGTCATTGCGGCCGCCACTTCCGCAACCCCATCATCTACCTCACCGGGCGTCGACCCGCGAACGGCTATAGTCAGGTGATGCTCGCCGAAGACAGCCCGCCCGGCGGCAACATCGTCGCGCGCAATGGCAAGCTCAGCACGCAGGCTGACCGCCTCGTCATCGGCCGCCCGCATCCGCCGCAATGCAAGATTGACACGGCCCATCGCAGCCTGCCGATCAACAAAGCCGTAACTTTGTGTGATGACCATCTCCAAGGGCAGGCGCATCAGATCATCAAGCATGCCTGCCGCAGTTTGGCCGGGATACTCCTTGATGGAAACTAGCCCGACGAAGCTCCGCCCGAGCTCGCCCGCCGCGGAAAGTTCTACGGTTTGCACGCCGAAGCTCACACGACGGCAAGGCAGATATTGCCCGACGTCGGTTTCCGGGAGCCTCACTGGTCGCAGCTCACCATTGTAGAGTTCCGCAAGGTACTCGAGCAGCTCCGAGCAGCGCGCTTCACCAAGTTGGTAGGTGCCGAGCAGCCGAGCCCCATAATGGCTGAGCGCAGCAAGCAGCGCTTGACGGGCAGCCTCCAATTCCAATCGCTCGTGGGCAAACTCCGCAGCGCGCGCGGCGCCGGAAACGCTTCCAATTGCACGTCTAAGACGGTCAGCGATACCACCTTTCCCCTGAAGAGGACGCCGTATCAGAGCGATAAACAAGTCGTTGGTAAAGAGCCGCTTCGATTTCAGGCGACGCGACCAGTTCGCATCGAGTTCAGTCGTAAATGGATCCGGAAAGCTCGCGTGCAACTCGGGCTCAACTCGCCGTCTGACGACATGATGGTATAGCGCGAATCGCGACGTCCCGATGGCCTGCAGCATCGCGTTTCGCAGCGCCTTGCGATAGTTTAGCTCATCCGTATCGGCAGTCTCGAAGCGGAGGCCGTCGACCATGAGCACCTGCATCAGACGGCCGTCCCGGAGCAGGAGAGTGTGGTCGTCTATCTGTGCAAGATATGGCAAATGATCGCCGGCCGGCTTCTCGCGTCCCCAGTCTCCGGAGGATCGGCTTATGGGCGATAAGAGTTGCAGTGCCACACCCTGTAATTACGGACGCGAGGGCAACGTCGAACCTTCACGAACCATAGACTGAAGACATGCTTGTCCCGGAGGCACGCGATCCATCCAATCGCGTGGAGCATAACTGCTACCAGCAGGACCGAGGCGGATCTGAACAACAAGAACAGCTCTGTCGTGATAATGGCGTTGGCAATCGCGTAGCCGTATGGCACGCCGAGTAGCATCTGCGGCCTGGTCAACGCGACGAACAACGTATCGCGTTCCAGCCCATCCATATCAATAAACGCTAGCTGCAGCAGTTGCCCTTATGCCGCCTACGATCGTAGCCGCGCCGAACAGGACAAAGCACCCCAAGATAACGGTTGCGCCATAGCGCCAGTTCAGTCGGCCGGTCAGCATCAAGAAACCGACCGAGGCGACTGCAATGACCGCGACGACCGTTGCAACGGTTCCAAGCAATGTCCCCTGGAGCCAACTGAGCGCCCCGATAATGGGGCCAGATCCGGTCGGATCGGAGAAACTGTCTTGGGCGGACGCGGCGGTGGAGCCGCCAAAGACCGTCAAGACGCCGAATAGCAATAGCTTGTCGCGCATCTGTGACCTCGCCACAAATAGGTTAACAGAGTGAGTTAATTAGGTCGGTTCGTCAAGGATCATGTAGGCTCACGGCCACGCTCCTTCATTGTTGGTGATGAGTGTGGTTGTGCGGTTGCACGGCCCTTGCGCGCTTCCGGTTTTCCTGAGCGAGGTAGTCGATGATCTCGGCGACTTGAACATCGCTGAGTCGTAAGTTTGGCATCCGCATATTCGGGTACTTAGCCGCGACCGCCATGGTCGCGGGGTCCTTTGCGGCCCGCATGCGATCAGGCTCCTTGATGCGGCGCATCAACCAGGCACGCGGCCGGCGGTCGGTAACTCCGGCCAGATCAGGGCCAAGCCGACCACTACCCCCACCGATCGAATGACAAGCCGAGCAGCGAGTCATGAATAATGTCTCGCCCTCCGTCATTCCTTCAACCCGCTCGGCTTGCGCGTAACTCGGGCGCCGCGCGTCGTCACGGACCTTGCCTGAGTTCGGCAGATCTCGCGTCAGAATATGCGCAAGGACATGGGGGTTGTCGTGCGGTGTCCGCTTGACCCAACGGGCGATTGCCTCGTTGCCGAGCACGAAACGGGTATCGTGAGCG
>DATLMM010000002.1:0-4068 GCA_035537335.1 Sphingomicrobium sp.
TCCTCTCCAACGCCTTCAAGTTCACGGCGCGCGGCGGGGTCACTCTCGATGTGCGCTGCGCAACGAGCGGGTGGAGCTCGAACCATCCGGTGCTGCGCGCCGGAGAGCCGGCGGTTGAGATCGCCGTAACGGACACCGGGATCGGCATCCCCGATGACAAGCAGAAGCTGATCTTCGAGGCCTTTCAGCAGGCCGACGGCACGACCAGCCGCAAATACGGCGGTACCGGTCTTGGTCTTTCCATCAGCCGTGAGATCGCGCGCCTCCTTGGCGGCGAGCTGCAGGTCCGCTCGACCCCCGGCGAAGGCTCCACCTTCACGCTGTTCGTGCCGCTGGAAGCCGCGCACGCCGATGCGTCGCCGGCGGGCGGCAGCCATGCGCGCTATGAGAACAGCGGCGCCAACGTGCCGACCGCACTGCCCAACGCGTTCGACGTGGCCGACGACCGCGACGACCTTGGCAGCGACCCGTTCGTGATGATCGTCGAGGACGACCCGACCTTTGCCGCCATCCTGCTCGATCTCGCGCGGGAGAACGGGCTCAAGGGCGTGGTCTCCACCGCCGGTGCCGGCACCCTGGCGCTGGCTCGCAAGCTCAAGCCGCACGCGATCACCCTCGACCTTGGCCTCAGCGACATCGACGGCTTTGTGCTGCTCGACCTCTTGAAGCACGATCCCGACACCTGCGACGTTCCCATCCACGTCATATCCGGCGCGGACCGGCGGGAGTCGGTGCTGTCGATGGGCGCGTTCGGCGTGACTGAGAAGCCGGCAGACCAGGGCGAACTTGCCAAGGTTTTCCGCGATCTCCTCACCAAGGCGCGCAAGGGATCGCGCAAGCGGCTGGCGGCGCCCCGGGCGGCGGCCGCCCCGCTACGGGAGGTGCCGGAGCTGGCCGGCGCCAAGATGCTGATTGTGGATGACGACATCCGCAACATCTTCTCGCTGACCAGCGTGCTCGAGAGCTACGGGGTGGAGGTCATGCACGCCGAACGCGGCAGGGAGGGCATCGCCATTCTCGAGCGCACTCCAGGCATCGATGCGGCTCTGATCGACATCATGATGCCGGAAATGGACGGTTATGAGACGATGCAGCAAATCCGCTCGCGTCCCAACCTGGCCGATGTGCCGCTGATCGCGGTCACCGCCAAGGCCATGAAGGGCGACCGCCAGAAGTGCCTCGATGCGGGGGCGTCGGATTATATCGCGAAACCGGTGGACATCGACCTGCTGCTCGCGTTGCTGCGGGTGTGGGTGGCGCGTGGCCGTAGTGCCGCCGCGGGGCCCCTGATCATCGAGGCGGCCGAATAATTGTGACCTCCTCTCCTCCCACGATTCAAGCAGAAGAACAGGAGCCTGCCGAGCGCGTGCGCGTGCTGGTGGTCGACGACGATGAGCGTAACCTTCTGGCGGTCGCAACCGTGCTCGAGGACGTGGGCGAGGTGGTTGTCGCCCGATCGGGCGAGGAAGCACTGCGTCATCTCCTGAAAGGCGATTTCGCGGTCATCCTGCTCGACGTCTACATGCCCGGGATGGACGGCTACGAAACCGCCGGGATCATCCGCAGCCGAGAGCAGACCAAGCGCATCCCGATCGTCTTCCTTTCGGCCGTCAACAAGGAAGCCGAGCATCTTATCCGCGGCTATTCGATGGGCGCCGTCGATTACGTCTTCAAACCGGTCGATCCGGTAGTGCTTCGTTCCAAGGTCGCCGTCTTCGTCGATCTGTTTGCCAAAACCCGCGAGATCGAGAGAAAAGCGCGGCACGAGCAGGCGCTGCTTGACGCCAATCTGCGAGCAAACGCCGAGCGGCTTCGGGCGGAGCAGGAACTAAGACGCGCCGAACAGCGACAAGCGGCGATCATCCAGTCCTTGCCCATCCTGTTGTATCTGGAACCGCTGGCCTGCGAACCGCGATGCCCAACCTTCGTCAGCGGCGATTTCCTCGGCATCACCGGCTACGCTTTCGCCCAAGTACTCGAAAATCCGACGCTCTGGGCTTCGCGGCTGCACGAAGAAGATCGGGACCGTGTCCTACGTGCGCTGGAAGAACGGAGTGTAAGCGGCAAGCTTTCGGTTGAGTACCGGTGGCGGTGCGCCGATGGCAGCTACAAGCACTTCCAGGATCAAGCGGTACTTCTACGAGATTCCGAAGGTCTTCCTCTGGAATATGCTGGAACGCTGACGGACGTCACTGAGCAACGGATGCTGGAAAACCAGCTCGTGCAAGCGCAGAAGATGGACGCGATCGGCAAGCTTACGGGCGGTATCGCGCACGACTTCAACAATCTGCTCGCCGCCGTGCTCGGCGGCATCGGCTTGATCGAACGGCGGGCTGACCTGGCCGAGGAACACCGCCAGATCCTGGCGATGACGAAGCGTGCCGCCGACCAAGGAACGGAACTGGTCGGGCGACTTCTTGCCTTTGCCCGGCGACAGCAATTGCAGCCTGCCCCCGTCGACCTTGCCTCATTGCACAAGGGAGTCCACGACCTACTCAGCCATACACTCGGCGGTCTGGTTGAGCTCAAGTGGAACCTGCCAACCGCTGAATGGTGCGCGTTTGCCGATCAGTCGCAGCTGGAACTCGCGCTGATGAATCTCATCATCAACGCGCGCGATGCGATGCCGAGCGGTGGAACGATCACCGTCTCGGCAGGGAACCGCGAAGTGGGCGAGAATGACGAAGTGGGCCTTCCCGCCGGCTCGTACGTGACCGCTGAAGTGCGCGATGAAGGCACCGGCATTGCCCCTGAGATACTGCAGAAAGTCCTGGAGCCTTTCTTCACGACGAAGCCCGTGGGCAAGGGAACGGGACTGGGGCTGAGCATGGTCTACGGCTTTGCGCGTCAGTCAGGCGGAACGCTTCAGCTAATCAGCGAAGTGGGCAACGGCACCCGGGCAATCATCTGGCTTCCGCGATCCACCGCCGAAGCGCTTTCGAAGGCGGATTCACTTCCCTCCAGCGCTCACTTCGAAACGCCGCCCAAGGTCATCTTGCTGGTCGATGATCATGCCGAGGTACGCGCCACCACGGCCGCAATCCTTCGCGACCTCGGCCACTCGGTGACCGAAGCCGCCAGCGGTGCCGATGCGATCGCGATGCTGGAAACGAACAAGGTCGAGCTTCTGATCAGCGACTATGCGATGCCGCAGCTGCGCGGCACCGAGATCGTGCTGGCCGCGCGAAAGCTGCAGCCGGGTTTGCCTGCCTTGATCATCACTGGTTATGCGGAAGCTGACGAAATCGGGGAGCGGCCGCACGACGTTGCGGTCCTCGGCAAGCCCTTCACGGTCTCGGAACTGGTCGCAGCGATCAGTGGCACACTCGAGTTGTCGCCGGCGCAAGCAGCCTAAGCGGTATCGCTCACCAAGTCGGGTGCGGGTTCGGCTGTTGCATGATCCAATAAGCAGGTGCCGGAACGGCTAGGGCCGGAACGTTCATTTGGACGCGTCGTTCGCTCCTTGATGGTGTCGCCTCGACGCGACCATGAAACACGGAGATTTCACATGAGCAGCACCGATCCGACCGCGCCCGCCTCCGGGGACGCCGCGACTGCCCTGCCAACCGATCCGCCCGCCCCAGACCCGGCCGCGCCAGCCGCCACCTCGCCCGATGCGAGCGCGTCCGGTTCGCTGCTGGAGCCGCTTCCGTCCGACCCGGCGCCCGCAACGCCCGGCGTCGCCGAAGTCGCCGCCAGTCCGCAGGCTCCGCAGAGCCGTGAAAAGACCAAGGGCGTGGCCGACATCGTCTTCGTGGTCGACATCAGCGGCAGCATGGCCCCGTGCATCGATGCCCTGCGCCAGAATATCGAGACCTTCGTCGGCAGCCTGAGCAGCGGCGATGCCAACAATGCCGCCCCGGTAAAGGACTGGCGGGCCAAGGTCGTGGGCTATCGTGACATCGAAGCGGCCGGGAGCGACGGCTTGCCTTGGATCGTCGACAACCAGTTCGTGCGCGACCCTGCAGAACTGAAGGCGCAGCTTGCAGCCCTGCAGGCCAACGGCGGCGGCGACGAGCCGGAATCGCTGCTCGACACCCTGTACAAGGTCGCCACCATGGAAGCGAC
>DATLMM010000003.1:0-95540 GCA_035537335.1 Sphingomicrobium sp.
GGCCGCCGAGAGCGACCTCCAGGCGCTGGGCACCATTGAGCGAGCACGGCTCAATCCGACGGACGCGATCGCCTTTGATGTGTTCAAGTTCACCACCGAGGACACGCTCCGCGGGTATGGGGAGGATCTGCTGCGGCTGACCCGGGTCAGACCGATGAACCATTTCTTCGGCACCCACACCTTTTACCCGACCTTCGCCAGCGGGCAGGGGGCGGCGCCGTTCCAGACGCTGGTCGACTATGAGAACAACCTCAAGCGCCACAAGGACTATGTCCGCTATCTCGACGGCACAATCCTGCGCTGGCGCGAGGGGATGGCGAGCGGGGTGGTGGATACCAAGCTGACCGTCCGCAACATGATCGAGCAGCTCGATACGCAGCTGAAGCAGAAGCCGACTGTTTCGTCCTACTATGGCCCGATCGACAAATTCCCGGCGACGATCGGCGCGGCGGACCGGGCTCGCCTGAGCGCGGCCTATCGCGAGTCGATTACGCAGCAGCTCTATCCCGCGCTCACCCGAGTGCGCGATTTCCTCCGCAATGAATATCTGCCGGCCGCTCGCGACGGCGTGGGCCTCATGCACATGAAGGGCGGGGACCAGCTGTATCGCCAACTGGTCAGGTCGACGACGACGCTCGATCTCACGCCGGAGGAAATCCATCAGCTTGGCCTGCAAGAGGTCGGACGGATTCGGGGCGAGATGGAGAAGGTGCGCCAGGAAGTGGGCTTCAAGGGGACGCTGCCGCAGTTCTTCAATCATCTGCGGACCGATCCCAAGTTCAAGATGCGGAGCCGCCAGGCGCTGACAGACGGCTACTACGCAGTCGGCAAGGAGGTCGACGCCAAGCTGCCGACCTACTTCTCGACCATTCCCAAGGCAAAGCTGGAGATCCGTCCCTACGAGCCGTTCCGCGAGAAGTTCGAGGCCGGCGGGTCCTACGAAAGCGGCACGCCCGACGGCACCCGGCCGGGGGTGTTCTACTTCAACGCCTACGACCTGCCTTCGCGGACGACACCGGGAATGACCACGCTTTACCTGCATGAGGGAGCGCCGGGACATCACTTCCAGATCAGCCTGGCGCAGGAAAACCTGGCGCTGCCCAGCTTTATGCGGTTCGGCGGGAACACTGCCTATGTCGAAGGCTGGGCGCTGTATTCGGAGACGCTCGGCTACGACATGGGCTTCTATGCCGATCCGTATCAGCGCTTTGGCACGCTGTCGGACGAGATGCTGCGCGCCATGCGGCTGGTGGTCGACACCGGGCTGCACTCCAAGGGCTGGGGCCGCGACCAGGCGATCAGCTACATGCTGTCCAACTCCGACATGGGCCGTACGGACGCGACGGCCGAGGTCGAGCGCTACATCGCCATTCCGAGCCAAGCCCTGGCCTACAAGGTCGGCGCCCTGACCATCCAGCGGCTACGAAAGAAGGCGGAAGGCGAGCTCGGCCCCAAGTTCGACGTCCGCGACTTCCACGCCCAGGTCCTGATGACCGGCGCGCTGCCGCTCAGCATCCTCGAGCAAAAGATCGACCGCTGGGTGGCGGAGCGAAAAGCCGCGTAACACGGGGCAAAACGACGCCCGAAAGAGGAAGCGCCCCATGTTCGATCATGGGGCGCTCACCATCAGCTAGCAGCGAGGACCTAGGGTCGACCTGAGGTCGAGGAGGTGTTCGTATGGCGATGGTCATCCCGATCGCGGCGCCTCAGTCCGAGCAGGCCGGCCAGACCCAGAAGGCCAAGCAAGCCCCACTTCCCGTCGTCGCCATCGTCATCGTCTCGAACGTCCGTGATCCCGTCGGTTGTCGTGGGAGTGACGGCGTCCTGAGCTACGGCAGGGGTCGCTCCCGCAAGAACGATGGCTCCTGTAAGCAGCAGAACCTTGTTGCGAATAGTCATGTGACCTCCTGTTAACGTCGCCTTCAGCGCAGCAGATTAACTACGTCACGGAAGCAATTGTTCCCGCCCCGCCCTCAAGCTACTCGTCCTTGGCGTCGATGTTGACGGTCGTCTCCGCCAATTTGGTCATGTACTCGTCGCCGCCGTAGATTTCCTTGGTGGCTTGTTTCAGCTGCTTCTGGGCATCCTTGAGCTTGAGCGTTCCCGCGAATGAGGCAGCGGTGCCGAAGCCCGCGATGCCATAGTGCGACATGCGCTGATACTGCGCAATGATCACGGCATCGAGCACCGGACCTTTTGGCGGCGCTTCGTCGCTGGTGTGCTTGATTGCTTCCGCAACCAATCCCTCCATGCCCTTGCAGTGCTCCTTTTTCACCTTCTCGTCAGAAACGGCGAGCAGCTGCTTGAGGATCTCGGTGTGAGCCGCAATCCCCTCCTGGGATTTCACGAGCATCTCCTTCAGCGAGGGATCATCGACCTTCGGCAGCATCTTCTTCAGGACTCGGCTCATCTGGTCGTTCGCGGACCAGAGATCCTGCAGTTCGCCCGTGTACAGGTCCATAAGGTCTTCGGGTGCTGACATCGGTTGCTCCTGGGGTTGAGCAGCGCCTGTCGGCTGCCCTGGAAGCGGAGCGCATCTGAGCGACGGGAAGTTCCATTCGCCGTGCGACTGCGATCTCCCGACCATGCTGCAAATCTAGGCTTCGACGCCCGCCACACCACCGTAAGAGGGCTAGGGGTTCCGATCAGCAGCCTTGAATCTTCGAGCTGGGCGCAAGTCGGACGCGCGATCAGTCTTTCGCCAACGCCTCCGCGATCAACCGCCGCGTATTTTCCACGCCATAGAGCGCGATGAAGCTGCCCATACGGGGGCCCTGGGCCGAGCCGAGCAGTGTTTCGTAGAGCGCCTGGAACCAATGGCGCAGGCTCTCGAATGGGTAGCGCTTGCCGATTTCGAAGACCTGGTTCTGGATGTCTTCGGGCGTGGCGTCCTCCGGGAGTTCGGCGAGGAGCGCGTCGAGGTCGCTCAGGGCATCGATCTCGTGTGCGACGGGCGCTCTCCGCTGCAGCGTCGGGACCACGAAGTCGCGCGCGTAGTTGACCGCAAGACCGATCAGCTCGTCCAGCTCGCGGTCCTGCTCTGGCGAAGTGCCCGAGGCGTAGCGCTGCACGAACTTCCAAGCGGTATCCTTGTCATGGCAGCCGGGCAGGCTGGTCAGATTCAGCAGCAGGCCGAAGCTGACGGGCAGCTTGTACGGCTCCGGCACCGCCCCATTATCGATGTGGTGCACGGGATTGCCGAGGCGTTGCTCAAGCGCCTGGTCGGGCCATTTTTCACGAAACTGCCAATATTCGTCGACCGCGCGGGGGATCAGCCCGAGGCGGAGGCTCTTGGCCTTTTTCGGCTCGCGGTAGAGGTAGAACTCGAGGCTCTTTTCGCTGCCATACTTGAGCCAGTCGTCGAGCCCGAGGCCGTTGCCCTTTGACTTGCTGATCTTCTCGCCCTTCTCGTCGAGAAACATCTCGTAATTAAAGCCTTCGGGCGGTCGGCCGCCGAGCACGCGAGCGATCTTGCCGGACTGAATCGTGCTGTCGATCAGGTCCTTGCCGGCCATCTCATATTCTACACCGAGCGCGACCCAGCGCATCGCCCAATCGACCTTCCATTGCAGCTTGGCCATGCCGCTAAGGGCGGACTGGGTGATCTCCTGGCCGTCCTCGTCGGTAAAGGCGACCGTTCCGGCTTCGGTATCCACCACGCGGACAGGCACTTGCAGCACGCGCCCGCTCGCCGGGCTGACGGGCAGGATAGGGGAGTAGGTCTGGCGACGTTCTTCGCGCAGGGTCGGAAGCATGACGGCGAGGATATCGTCGTAGCGGCGGAGCACCTGACGCAGCGCCTCGTCGAACTGGCCGGACGTGTAGCAGTCGGTCGAGCTGATGAACTGATAGTCGAAACCGAAGCGGTCGAGGAAGCGGCGCAGCATGGCGTTGTTGTGATGCGCGAAGCTCGGATATTCGCCGAAGGGGTCCGGAACCCTGGTTAGCGGACGGCCGAGATGTTCGCGCAGCAACTTCCCATTCGGCACATTGTCCGGCACCTTGCGCAGGCCGTCCATGTCGTCGCTGAAGGCGATCAGCTTGGTCGGCGCGTTGCTTGTCAGCATCCGGTAAGCGTGCATCACCCAGGTCGTGCGCAGGACTTCGGTGAAGGTGCCGATGTGCGGCAGCCCGGATGGACCGTAACCGGTCTCGAAGATGACCGGCCCGCCACCCGGCTTGCCGTCGGGCCAGCGCTTCAGCAGTTTGCGCGCTTCCTCGAACGGCCAAGCCTTCGAGTTCATCGCCGCGTCGCGCAATCCGCTGTCCACTGTTGCCCTTTCGTTCTCATGCCGCCACATCGGCGGGAGTGGCCACTCCTTTGCTCCTTCCCGCACTCCATGCAACCCACGCCGGCATCTGGCTGGTGGCAGACGGGGAGGCGCGCGAAGCGACGCGCGGGGAAGCCATCGCACGGGCGGCTGAAACCCCGCACATTCTGCTGAACGCGCCGCTGATCGGCCAGCGGCTGGGCTATCCGGAGCTGTCCGGCCTTGACCTGCTGGAGCTGTTTGCTTTTATCCACCCGGCGCGGTTCGCCGTGCCGACAGTGGCCGGGTTCGCGAAGGCGCTCCGGTGCCAGCCGCCGGGGAGCGACCCAGCAGCGGCGGCATTGCTGCCAAGCCTGGCTGAGACGCTGCTGGCGCAATTGGGCGAGGACTGGCCCGAGCGCGAAGGAGCGTGGACCAGCAATGCGACGCTGCATCGGCTTGGCTGGGGCTGGGCCGGGTTGGTCGGACAGCGCCTGCAACGGCCCGAACGCGGGGAGCGAATGCTGTTCTCACGACTGCCGACGTGGGAAGAGGGTGCCGAACGGCCGCCGCCGCGTACGGTCCGGCTTGGCGACGGCGAGGCGGAAGCGCGTCTGGCGGCGCTGACTGGCAGCGGAGCCGAGGTGCGCGAGGGTCAGCGGGCGCTGGCTGGCGCTGTCGCCAAGGTGTTCGCGCCTCGGATGCAGGCGGACTCGCCCAACTTGCTGCTGGCAGAGGCAGGCACGGGGATCGGGAAAACGCTGGCCTATCTCGCGCCGGCTGCGCTGTGGGCGGAAAAAGCAGGCGGCGCGGTGTGGGTGTCGACCTACACCAAGGCGCTGCAGCGGCAACTGGATGCGGAAGGCGCGCGGCTGTTCGCCGACCGGCAAGAGCGCGAGCGGCGGATCGTCGTGCGCAAGGGTCGCGAAAACTACCTCTGTCTGCTCAACCTGGAGGATGCGCTGCAGGGGTCCTTCTCCGGTCGCGCTGCCGTCCTGGCTCAGCTGGTGGGACGCTGGGCGGCCTACAGCAAGGACGGTGACATGGTCGGCGGCGACTTGCCGGGCTGGTTGCCAAGCCTGTTCCGGCGGGCTGGCGCCACGGCGCTGACCGACCGCCGCGGCGAGTGCGTCTACGCCGGCTGCCCGCACTATCGCCGCTGCTTCATCGAGCGGGCCGAGCGGGCGAGCCGCGATGCGGACCTGGTGATCGCCAATCACGCGCTGGTGATGGTCAATGCTGCCCGAGCCCGGATGCAGCGCCCGCCCGAGCGCATCCTGTTCGACGAGGGTCATCATCTGTTCGACGCGGCGGACTCGACCTTCGCCGTCGCGTTGACCGGCCAGGAAACGATCGAGTTGCGGCGCTGGATCGTCGGGCCGGAAAAGAGCAGCCGCGGTCGGCGGCGCGGTTTGGCCGCGCGGTTGCTCGACGTATGCTCCTACGACGATGCGGGTGCGGCGGCACTCGACGGGGCGGTGGAGGCGGCGCGGGCTTTGCCCTCGGACGGGTGGATCGGACGGATTGCAGAAGGTGCGCCGTTCGGTCCGCTGGAACGGCTGCTGTCGGCGGTCCGGGGCACGGTTTACGCGCGGGCTCGGGCCCAAGATGCGGGCTACGGACTGGAGACGGAGCTGGCCGAGCCGGATGGCGCGCTGGTCGCCGCTGCGCTGGAGGCGCTCGAGGCAGTGGAAGCACTGGCCCGCCCGCTGGCCGCCCTGTCGCGCCGGTTGGAGGCGGTGCTGGAGGATGCGCCCGACTGGCTGGACTCGGCGGCGCGGGCGCGAGTCGATGGAGCAGTTGCGGGCCTGAGCTGGCGCGGGGGAACGCTGGCCGCGTGGGCGCAGCTGCTGGCGCGCATTGGTGGCGAGGCCGATCCCGATTTCGTCGACTGGCTCAACGTCGATCGGGTTGATGGTCGAGAATATGACATGGGGCTCCAGCGGCGCTGGCTGGACCCGACACGGCCACTGGCCGCGACCGTGCTGGCACCTGCCCATGGCGTGCTGGTAACCTCCGCCACCCTGCGCGGCGGCGATGTCGGCTGGGAGGCGGCGGATGCGCGGACGGGAGCGCGGCACTTGCCTGCGGCCAGCCGCTTCGAGGCGGCCAGTCCGTTCGACTACCCGAGTGCGGCCGAGGTGCTTGTCGTGACCGACATCGGCCGCAACGATCTTCCGGCGCTGGCCGGTGCCTACGCCCGGCTGATTGAGGCGGCGGGCGGCGGGACGCTGGGGCTGTTCACGGCCATTCAACGGCTGAAGGCGGTGCATGCCCGCATCGCCGACCGGCTGGCGCGCGAAGGACTTCCTTTGTTGGCCCAGCATGTCGATCCGATCGATACCGGCACGCTGGTCGACATCTTTCGCGACGATCCTCGCGCCAGCCTGCTCGGCACTGACGCATTGCGCGACGGGGTCGACGTTCCTGGTGAATCGCTGCGGCTAGTGGTGATGGAGCGGGTGCCGTGGCCGCGGCCGACCGTGCTGCACGCGGCTCGGCGGATGGTCGGGGGCGGGTCGGCCTACGACGATCGGGTAGTCAAGGCACGGCTGGCGCAGGCGTTTGGGCGATTGATTCGGCGCCAGGGCGATCGCGGCAAGTTCGTGATCCTGTCGGCCGCCTGTCCCTCGCGGCTGCTGAATGCCTTTCCGCCGGGAGTCGCGGTACGGCGGGTGCCGCTCGAGGAGGCGATTGCGTCCGTGCGCGCGCTAGCCGTCGAGCGCGGCAGCCAGGCGGCGGCGCAGGCTGCGGAGGTCGTCTGCCAGAACGGCTGAGTCGGCGCCATTGTCCAGCGGAATGGCCGGCCGGTCCTCGGCGCCCGCCGTTCCGTCGCGAAGCAGCTTCTGCACGCCGCGCACCGTATACCCCTCTTCGGTCAGCAGCTGGTGGATGCGGCGGGCCAGGGCGACGTCGGCCGGACGATAATAGCGGCGATTGCCGGCACGCTGTAAGGGCTTCAGCGGGAACTTGGTTTCCCAATAACGCAGGATGTGCTGGGCAACGCCCAGTTCCTCCGACAACTCGCCGATGGTCCGGAAGGCGTCCGGAGCCTTGCCGAGAGCCATGGCGAGGTCTTCGGCCCTACGAGTCGCGCGCGACCCGGTCGCGCATGGTCTGGCTGGCGCGGAAGGTCATCACCCGACGAGGGGCGATCGGGACCTCGACCCCGGTCTTGGGATTGCGCCCGACCCGCTCGCCCTTGTCGCGCAGGATGAAGCTGCCGAACCCGGAAATCTTGACGTTGCCACCGTTCGAGAGCGACGCGCACATGTGGTGAAGCAGCCGCTCGACCATGCTCGCCGACTCGGCCCGTGACAGGCCAAGCTTGCGATGAACCACGTCGCTAAGGTCAGCCCGCGTCAGCGTGCTGCCATGCATCTCACTGTCACGCCGGCTCCGAGCCACACCTGCGTCGGCCATCGCTTCTCTCCATCCCCCAGCAATTTCACCAGCCTCCTCTCCCGGAGAAAGCCGCTGTTCGTTACGCCGACAGAAACGACCGAATGTCGACCTTTCGACTTCAAGCACATTTCCGATGGGAATTCAAAAGCGAACCGCCGCCGCCCCCCAAGTAAACCCACCACCCATCGCTTCGAGGATGACTAGGTCGCCTTGTTTGATCCGGCCGTCCTGAACCGCGACGTCAAGGGCCAGTGGAACCGAGGCGGCGGACGTGTTGGCGTGGCGGTCAACGGTCAGCACTACCCGGTCGGGGCTGAGGCCGAGCTTGCGGGCAGTCGCGTCGATGATCCTGGCGTTGGCCTGATGCGGTACGACCCAGTCCACCTGGTCGCTGGTCAGCCCCGCCACCTCAAGCACCTCGTTAAGCACGTCGGCGAGATTCACCACCGCATGGCGGAACACTTCGCGGCCCTTCATGCGCAGCTTGCCGACCGTCCCAGTGGTGGACGGGCCGCCATCGACATAGAGCATGTCGCCATGACGTCCGTCGGCGTGCAGGCGCGTGGCGAGGATGCCGCGCTCTCCGTCCTCCGCCTTGAGCACCAGCGCGCCCGCGCCGTCGCCGAACAGGACGCAGGTGGTGCGATCCTCCCAGTCGAGAATGCGGGAAAAGGTCTCGGACCCGATCACCAGTGCCGAGTTGGCGCTGCCGGCCCGGATCATCGCATCGGCGACGGACAGGGCGTACAGAAAGCCGGTGCAAACGGCGTGTACGTCGAACGCGATGCAGTCGTTGATCCCCAGCAGCGCCTGCACCTTGGTCGCGGATGAGGGAAAGGTCTGGTCAGGCGTTGCGGTGGCCAGAACGATTAGGTCGATCTCGCCCGCCTCGATCCCGGCGGCGGTCAGCGCCTTGCGGCAGGCGTCGGTCGCCAGGGTTGCGGTCGTCTCACCCTCACCGGCGATGTAGCGGGTGCGGATGCCGGTCCGCTCAACGATCCACTCGTCGGAGGTCTCGACCTGAACAGCAAGTTCGGCATTGTCGACCCGGCGCTTGGGCAGGGCCGAGCCGACGCCCTGGATCACGGCGCGGCGGGTCACTTGGCCGCTCCATTGGCAGCAAAGGTGTGAGCTTGAAAGTTGTCGAGATCCTCGGCGATCTTTCGGGTGATGTCGTTGCGGACCATGGAAGCCGCTACTCCGATCGCATTGGCGACGCCCTTGGGCGTCGCGCTGCCATGACTTTTCACTACCAGTCCGTTGAGCCCAAGGAAAACCGCGCCGTTATGATTGTTGGGGTCGAGGTGGACCTTGAGCATGTGCAGTGCCGGTCGGCTGAGCGCAAAGCCTGCCTTGGAACGGAGCGACGAGGTGAAAGCGCGCTTCAAGAGGTCCGTCACGAAGCGAGCGGTGCCTTCAGCGGTCTTGAGCGCGATGTTGCCGGAAAAACCATCGGTCACCACCACATCGGTCTTGCCGCGCGACAGCTGGTCGCCTTCGGTGAAGCCATCGAACTGGAAGGGAAGGTAGTTGGCATCGCGGAGCATGGCGGCGGCTTCCTTGAGCTCGTCAGTGCCTTTCAGCTCTTCCGTGCCGATGTTGAGCAGGCGCACGCGTGGTTTCTTCATGCCAATCACCGTTCGGGCATAGGCCGCACCCATGACGGCGAACTGAACGAGGTTCTG
This sequence comes from Sphingomicrobium sp., assembly GCA_035537335.1. Lineage (GTDB taxonomy): Bacteria > Pseudomonadota > Alphaproteobacteria > Sphingomonadales > Sphingomonadaceae > Sphingomicrobium. The sequence continues at coordinate 9,341 of DATLMM010000003.1, forward strand.
AGCGTCGCATTCCGTGTTGGCGCCAAGGTCCAGCATGATGAGGTCATGTTCGCCCAAGGTCGGCAGCAGCGCCGCGAGGGCGGGCCGGTCGATCCCAAGCATGGTGCGCAGAGCCAGCTTGGCAATCGCCATCAGCGCGCCCGTATTGCCGGCCGACACGGCGGCGTCGGATTGGCCGCTCTTCACGGCCTGGATCGCCAGGCCCATCGAGGTAGTGCGCGCCCGGCGCAGTGCGGCGCTGGGCTTCTCGGATCCCTCGATCGCGTCGGGGGCGTGCAGCAACTCCACCGCGCCGGCCGGCAGGGCAAGCCGTTCGAACTCGGGCCGGGTGCGAGCCTCGTCGCCAACTACGAGAAAGCGCAAGGAAGGATCGGCCTTGAGGGCGCGCGCGATCCCACCCAGCATCGCAGCCGGGCCGGAGTCGCCTCCCATGGCGTCGATCGCAATCCGCGGCGCCCCGATGTGGCCGGCGCTATCCGGGTTGCGGGTCACAGGCTAGAAGCCGCTCAGACCTCGGTCGAGACGATTTCACGGCCGTTGTAGTGGCCGCAAGCGCTGCACAGGTTGTGCGGTGCTTTGAGCTCGCCACAGTTGGGGCACTCCTGGAAGCTCGCCGGGCTCAGCGCATGGTGGCTGCGACGCATGTTGCGCTTCGACGGCGAGGTTTTTCTCTTGGGGACGGCCATTGCGGCACCTGTTCTCGTGTTGGTTCAAAGATAAATCGACGACCATCGCCTTGGCTCGAACGGGCGAACCCGCGGCGGCGAAGGATCGTCGCGAACGCGTCGCCTATAGCGGAGTGACGCCGTGACGCAACCCGCCTCAGGCTGCCGCCAGCACCGCATCTCCGACGAACGGGTTGGATGCCCGTTCCTGCGCAAAGGTAGAGGCCGGGCCATGGCCGGGTATGAAGACCGTTTCATTACCCATTGCCCACAACCGCTGCGTGACCGAGTTGAGCAACGCCTGGTGGTCGCTGAGCGGAAAATCGGTCCGTCCGATCGAGCCAGCGAACAACACGTCGCCGACCAGTGCCAGCTGCGAGGGTGCGTGGTGAAAGACGACATGCCCTGGCGTGTGGCCAGGGGTGAAGTGAACGTCGAGGGTAAGGTCGCCGACAGTGACCGTGTCGCCCTGGTCAAGCCAGCGATCCGGCTCGAAGCTCTTCGCCTCGATGCCGTACTGCTTGCCATCATCCTCGAGCCGCGCGATCCAGAACCGGTCGGCCTCATGCGGACCTTCGATCGGCACACCGAGTTCCGCCGCCAGCATGCCGGCCTGCCCGCAATGGTCGATGTGGCCGTGGGTAAGCAGAATCTTCTCCACGATGACGCCGGTCTGCTGGATAGCGGCGCGCAGCTTGGGCAGGTCGCCGCCCGGATCGACGAAAGCACCACTGTTGGTCGCGGTGCACCAGATCAGCGAGCAGTTCTGCTGGAGTGGCGTGACCGGGATAATCGCCGCGCGAAGGGGAGGAGTGGCCTTGCTCATTTGCCGAGCAGCGTGTTCTGCCAGAACTGAAGGGTCGACCAGAACAGATAATCCTGGTTCTCCTTCTTGGCGAAGCCGTGGCCTTCGTTGTTGGCAAGCAGGTACCAGACCGGCGTGCCCTTGGCGCGGACTGCGGCGACGACCTGGTCGGCTTCGGATTTGGGTACGCGCGGATCGCTGGCGCCCTGCACGACAAACAGCGGCGCCTTGATCTCGCCGATGTGCCCCAGTGGAGAAATCTCCTGCAGCCGAGCGCGCTGCGCGGGGTCGCGCTCGTCGCCATATTCGACCCGGCGCAAGTCGCGGCGGTAGCTCTGGGTATTCTCCAAGAACGTCACGAAGTTGGAGATGGCGACGTTGCACAGCGCTCCGCGAAAGGCGGCGGCGTAGCGGATGGCGGATGCGTAGCACATGTAACCGCCGTAGGAGCCGCCGGTCACCGCCATACGGCCGGCATCCAGTGCGGGGTCGGTCCGAAGCCGGTCGAGAAAGGCGCCAATATCCTTGACCGAGTCCTCGCGCTTGGATGGGCCGTTATCGAGGCTGACGAAGCGTTTGCCAAAGCCGGTCGAGCCTCGAACGTTGGGCAGGAAGACTGCGATGCCAAGTTCGTTGATCAGGTAGTTGTCTCGACCTTGGAAGCCGGGTCGTTCCTGCCCCTCGGGTCCGCCGTGGATGTCGACGATCACCGGGCGCTTGCCAGGAAAACGACGCGGATCGGGGCGGTAGAGGAAGCCGGACACGGCCTCACCGTCGAAGCTCTTCACCTCTACCAACTCCGGGTCGCGGTTGCCGCTGAGATCAACTCCGCCGGTCTCGCTGGCGGTCCAGCGGGTAAGCCTGCCGCTGGCCGGATCGAGGGCGTAGGCGTCGGCCGTGCTTCGCGCCGAGTTCATGGTGAAGCCTAGGGCGCCCCAAGGTGCGAACTCCAGTCCGCCGGCGACTCCGATCGGCAGGGTAATCGGACGGACTCGGCGGGTGCGGGTGTCCATCAGGTAGAGGCGGCTGATCCCCGCCTCGTTGATCATGTAGGCAACCGTCCGCCCGTCATGCGAGATGTCGAACTCGTCGACATCCCAGCGGCTCGCCGGGCTGACCGGGGTGAAGCGGCCGCTGGCCGAATCGAGCAGGCCGAGCCGCTGCACGTCCGATCCCTCGTCCGAGGTCGCCCACAAGGTGCCGTCCGGCGCGAATTGCATCCCGCCATAAGCAATGTCGGTGGTGTGATTGCCGATCCGGGTCAAGCGTCCGCTGGCAAGATCGAGCATGTAGGGATCGGTGTTGGTAACCGAGTTGTATTCGGCCACCACTGCCCGTGCGTTGTCCGGCGCGAAGTCGACGATGGCCCAACCGCCGCCCTTGACCTCCGCCATCATGCGGCTGCTGGCCGGATTGCGCGGGTCGACCACGTACAGGTCGGTGTCCGTTCCGTTGCGGCGGGTCGAGCTGTAACCCAGCAGCCGACCGTCACGGCTCCACGGACCCATGTTGTTGCGGCTCTTGCCGTCGGTCAGCAGGTTCAACCGGCCATTGGCGAGCGTGTAAATCTGGAAGAACTCGTCGCCGCCATTGTCCTTGCTGACTGCGAGCACGTCGCCGCTGGGTGCCCAGCTGCCGCCGAGCGGCTCGACCTCGAAGCTGAGCTGGTGGCGATCCATCATGGGACCGGCCACGCGGTGCAGCTGCGGAACGTTGGCGAAGCGGGTGCGGACCAGCATGGAGCGGTCGCGCGTGTTCCAGCCGGCGAAGCTGGCACTGCGGAACTCCATGTAGGGGCGGGATCGGGCGGCGAGGTCCATCGGCACGGCCGGCATGCCGTCGGCTACCAAGGCGGCGGGCCGGGGCACGTCGGCGGCAAGGGCGGATGGGGCGATGAGGGCGGAGGCGGCGAGCGCCAGTTGGCTAGTGATGCGCATGGGCGCGGAGCCTAGGGGGCAGTGGGCTCCGGCTCAAGCACCGCCAGCGACGGTGCCACGTTCTTCATCGAGGCGGCGGTTGCTTCCGCCCCCCGCAGTGCCCGCAGGAGGTTGTCGCCTGCCAGCTTTGCGAGGTTCCGGTCCGACCAGCCGCGGCGGATCAACTCGGCGAACAGGCGGGGGTAGCCGTCGACGCCCTCCAATCCCTCGGCCGTGAACGGCACGCCATCGAGGTCGCCACCAAGGCCGACATGGTCGTGGCCGGCGACCCGTGCGATATGCTCGATGTGATCGGCGACCGCGGCCAGCGTGACGCTTGGACGCGGGTTCGTGGCTTCCCATTGCTTGAGCCCGTCCACTGCGAGCTTGGCGGAGTAGGTGTAGAGGTTCTTGAGCCGCGCATCCTCGCCAGTCCGGGCAGCGTTCCACTGACGGACCTGCTGCGACAGGAATACGGGGTAGAAGTTCACCATCACCACACCGCCGTTAGCCGGCAGCAAGCGTAGCACCTCGTCAGCCACGTTCCGGGGGTGGTCGGCAACGGCGACGGCATTGGAGTGAGAAAATATGATTGGGGCTCGCCCGACCCGCAGGACGTCGATCGCGGTGGCAGGCGAGACATGGCTGAGGTCGACCATCATGCCCAGCCGGTTCATCTCGGCCACCAGCTGCTCGCCCCAGGGCGACAGGCCGTCATGCCTGGGCTCGTCCGTGCCGCTGTCGGCGACCGAGTTGGTCTTGTTGTGGGTCAACGTCATGTAGCGGGCGCCGAGCGCATGGAAGCTGCGCAGCGCGGCCATCGAATCGCCAATCTGGTGGGCGCCTTCCATGCCGATCAGGGAGGCCACGCGCCCGCGCCGGTGAGCGCGAACAACATCATCGGCAGTGAGCGCCAGCTGAAGGTCCTTCGGATAGGCCTCGATCATCCGCCGAGTGAGATCGATCTGCTCGGCCGTCATCTGGATGGCTTCGGGCCCAGTTACGGCGGCGGGGATGTAGACCGACCAGAACTGGCCACCGACCCGGCCCGCACGAAGCCGCTCCATGTCGGTCATCAGCGGTTGCGGCAGCCGCTCGGTACCGGACGCGAGATTGTCGACCCGGCTGCCATATTTTTCCCGCAACTCGCCCGGCAGATCGTTGTGACCATCAATCAGCGGCGTACGTTTGAGCATGCGGTCGATGCGCTTCTGAGTGGCAGCTTCGATCGGTTGCGCGGCGGCAGGGGCGGCGTGGAGGGCGGCTGCGGCCGCGAGGAGAAGGTTTCGCATGCAGCCAGCTTTACGAATGGAGGACCGTCCGGGCAAACGGGACGGGTGAGCGACCCCTTTCTTCTGTTCGATGATGCCCGCGCTGGTGCTCCACCGGCGCGGCTGTATCACTCGCCGACACGGGTAATCGTGGCGGAGCGACTGGACGAGGTGCTGCCCGCGCTTGCTGCCCTGCAGCTTGCGGTCCGGTGCGGAGCTCATGCGGCCGGGTTCATGGCCTACGAGGCCGGCTATGCGCTTGACCCAGCCCTGGCGTTGTCGGCTCGGCAGGGTGAGGGACCGCTGCTGTGGTTCGGGTTGTTCGACGGGTTCGAACAGGTGGAGGTTGCGAAGTGGCTGCCCGACGGCCAGGGGGCGCGGGCATCGGTGCCGCTACCACGGATCGCCCAGGCCGATTATCTCGCCGCCGCCAAACAAGTGCGGGAGCATTTGTTTGCAGGCGACTTCTACCAGGCAAACCTGACCTTTGGCTGCGAGCTGCAGATCGCTGGCGATCCGCTGGCGCTCTACGCTCGCCTGCGGAGCGCGGGAGGGGGCGGTTGGGGCGGAGTGGCGCGACATTTCGGCGGATGGCTTCTGTCCCTCAGCCCGGAACAATTTTTCACCCTTCGCGACGGTGTCATCGAAGCCAGGCCGATGAAGGGCACCGCGCCCCTGACTGCTCCGCCCGAGGCGTTGAGCCAGGATGAGAAAAGCCGGGCCGAGAACCTGATGATCGTTGACCTACTGCGCAACGACCTCGCGCGGGTGTCGCAACCGGGCAGCGTAGCCGTCCGGGACTTGTTCACGGTCGAGACCTACCCGACGCTACGGCAGATGGTAAGCCGGGTCACCGCGCGGCTGCTTTCGGGCCTGGACGCGGTGGATGTGCTTCGAACGATCTTTCCTTGCGGGTCCGTGACTGGTGCGCCCAAGATCGCGGCGATGAAGGCGCTGCGCGGGTTGGAGCCGGAACCCCGGGGGGCCTACACCGGTGCGATGGGCTGGATCGAGCCCGGCGGCGATGCCGCGTTCAACGTCCTGATCCGAACCCTGGAGATAGGTCGCGACGAACGGCAGGCGCGGCTCGGCCTGGGGTCGGGGCTTGTGGTGGACAGCCAAGCGGTCGATGAATGGGCCGAGTGCCTTGCCAAGGGAGCCTTCGTGACTGCCGCCAACCCTCCCGTCGACCTTATCGAAACCATGCGCTTCGATCCCCAGGAGGGCATTATCGAACTGGACCGGCACCTTCATCGGCTGAGCGAGGCTGCCAGTGCGCTCGGCTTCCGCTACGACCGGCACGGCGCGCGTAACGAGCTGCAGGCTGCCACCTTTGGGCGCAAGAACAAGGGCATGGCGCGGCTGCTGCTGTCGCCGACCGGCACCATGGCGGTTGAAATCCGGCCGATCGCTCCGCCAACCGGGCTGCCGGTCCCCGTCGCGCTGATGCCACTGCCGGTGGCGGCGAGTGACTACCGGCTGCGCTTCAAGACCACCGACCGCAGCTTCTACGACCGGGCACGGGAAGAGGGCGGAGCGTACGAGACCCTTTTCGTGGATGATGACGGTTTTGTGACGGAGGGCACGTTCACCAGCGTGTTCGTGGAGCGCAACGGCAAGCTGCTGACCCCTCCGCTGTCCCGCGGACTGCTGCCCGGTGTGCTTCGAGCCAAGCTTGTCGACGAAGGTCAGGCAGTTGAGGCGGACTTGCGATCGGAGGACCTGGCCAACGGATTTCAGATCGGGAACATGGTGCGCGGGTTGATACCGGCGCGGTTGGTTTAGGCGGCGAGAGGAAAGCGAAGCATCCGATTGGCAATCGGTACCAACGCCGCCGCCTGGGTCCCGACTTTCTTCCGAATCTCTGGATGGTCCGCGTCTAGACCACCCGTCAGTGTGCCGAAGGCCGGAAGGATCAGCTTGGTCGCGCTGGCGACGTAACAGCGGCGGGACACGTTCTTGCCGCGTGTGTTGATGCGCAGCTTGGGATGGAAGTGGCCGGACAGCTCGGGCGAAGGATCCAGGGGATCGGCTTCGTGCCGCAACGTCAACCCGCGGACATAGACTTCCTCTGCGAGCCTTCCGCCACAATGGTTGGCGAAGCCGGGATCGTGATTGCCGAGGATCCACAACCAGTCCAGCTTGGCAGTGAGTGCGAGCAGCATGGATCGCGCCGCTTCAGGCAGGCGGTCGCAACCAAAGCGGTCGTGAAAGCTGTCGCCGAGGCAGTAGAGCTTCTCCACGCCCGTGCGATCGACCAGCTCGGTCAGGGCGGCAAGTGTCGCCTGGCTGTCGTAGGGCGGGAGGAACTGACCCAGCCGGGCGAACCAGCTCGCCTTTTCCAGGTGCAGATCGGCCACCAGCAGCGCTCGCTCGGCGGGCCAGTGCAGCGCGCCCTGGGGATCGGCAAGAAAATCGTGGCCAGCGAACGAAAAGGGAACCATCACCGGCTCTCTGACAGGGATGCCCCTCTATTCCAAGTGGCTAAGCACATGATCCCGCAACGACCGTGCATCATGCAGCGCGTTGTGCGGAACCTGGCTGTTGCGGGCGGTCGAGAAGCCCGGCAGCTTGCACAATCGAAAGGTGAGCCGCGGGACCGGCACCATCTCCCCATTGCCAGTCATCAGCAGGCGGCAGAACAGTGCGATGTCTTCGGGCCAGTCGGCAACGATCTCGACATCGGCAAAGGCCGACAACCATGACGAGACATGCTGGGCAACGTCGAGCGGTTTTTGCGGCGAATGCTGGTGGCTGACCGGCACATGGTTGAGAAACGGCTGGACGTTGCGCTGCACCCACTCGTTCAGAGGTTCGCCGCAGGTCACAACCGCGTAGAATTCCTCGCCCCCATCTTCCGGCACGAGCGCCAGGCTGATCAGCCCGCCGCCGAACCCGTTGTATTCGCAATCCAGGAAATAACGCATGGTCGCGCTTAGCGCGGTTGCAGCGCCCCGCATATGTCTGTCGGCAAGGGGCGTCCGTGCCGGCAACGTTCCGCCATTGCCAGAGCCTCGCGACCACGCCGCTCCTCTTCCTTGCGAAGCTCACGGCCGCGCTTCTGATCGGCTTCGGACTGGCTGGTGGTCACCGCATCGACCCCCGCGCCGACGGCTTTCACCGGCAGGGTGACAACATCGACCGCGGTGCTGGCGAGAGTGCCGACTACGCAGCCGGACAGGCTGGGGATGAGAAGGAGAGGCAACAAGGCACGCATGTCTTCCTTGTACCCCGGCGAACGCCGGGGTCCAGCGGCCAAGTGGCAGCGTGGCCCGCAGAACCAACAGCTGGGCCCCGGCGTGCGCCGGGGTGCTTAATCTTCTCGCATTGCCTCAGCTGCCAGCGCCTCGGCCTCAATCAGCAAGGCGTCATCCGCTTCCCCGCCGGCCGGCAGAGCCTCGCGTCCGATGATCACCATCAGCGGCACGGCCATCGGCGTAACCCGCTCGGCGTGGACATGGACCATCTGGTCGGCGGCGCGCTCGACCAGCCGGGCGAGCCGGCCGAGTTCGGTCATGCGGGCGCGGGCGTCCTCCCACGCCGCCTTCATCAGCAGGTGCTCGGGCTCATACTTCCGCAGCACGTCATAGATCAGGTCGGTCGAGAAGCTGACCTGCTTGCCGGTCTTGCGCTTGCCGGGATGCTGGCGCTCGACCAGGCCACCGATCACCGCAACCTCGCGAAAGGCGCGTTTCAGCAGCATGGATTGTTCGACCCACTCGACGAACTCTCCTTCCAGGATGTCGGGGGAGAGCAGCGGGGCGGGGTCGGTGATCGGCTCCAGCCCGTAGACTGAGATGGCATAGTCGTTGGCGACGAAGCCGAGTGGCTTCAGCCCAGCCTTTTCCATCCGCTTCGTGATCAGCATGCCCAGCGACTGGTGCGCGTTCCAGCCTTCGAAGCTGTACATCAGCATGTAGTGGCGGCCGTGGTGGGGAAAGGTCTCGACCAGCAGCTCGTCGGGTTGCGGCAGGCGGGAACGGCGCTCTTGCACCTCCAGCCACTGACGGACGTCGTCGGGAAAGCGCGGCCATTCGGACGGGGTCGCGAGATAGCCGCGGACCCGGTCGGCCAGGTGGGTAGTCATGCTCATCCGCTGGCCGCCATAGGTGACCAGTCGTGCCTCCTTGGCCGAGGCGCGCACGATGATGTCGCTGTCCTTGAAACTCTGCACCTCCAGGCTGAGCCCCGCGAAGAAGATGTGGTCGCCGACCGTCAGGGTGGAGGCGAAGCCCTCCTCCACGCGGCCCAGCATGCGGCCGTTCTTGAAGCGGATGTCGAGCATGGGGTTATCGACGATGATGCCGGCGTTGAGGCGGTGCTGCTGGGCGACCGCGGGCTTGGTGATGCGCCAGTGGCCGGGCTGGTCCTCTACCAGCCGCCGGAATTTGTCGTAGGCGCGCAAGGCATAGCCACCGGTGGCAATATACTGGAGCACCCGGTCGAAGGTCTCGTCGGCGAGGCCGGCGTAGGGGGCGGCGGAGCGAACCTCGCGAAGCAACACACCCTGCTCGAACGGCGTCGCGCAGGCGCAGGCAAGGATGTGCTGGGCGAGGGTGTCGAGCGTGCCGGGCCGGAAGATCTCGGGGTCGAGCTCTCCAGCGTCCACCGCATCGAGCGCTGCCCGGGCCTCGAGATATTCGAAGCGGTTGCCGGGGACGATCGTGCCGTGGCTCGGCTCGTCGAGCCGGTGGTTGGCACGGCCGATCCGTTGCAGGAGGCGCGAAGAGCCTTTGGGCGCGCCCATCTGGATGACAAGTTCGACGTTGCCCCAGTCGATGCCGAGGTCGAGCGAGGAGGTGCAGACCAAGGCCCGGAGTCGTCCGTCGGCCATTGCCGCTTCGACCTTGCGGCGCGCTTCCAGCGCCAGGCTACCGTGGTGAACTCCGATCGGCAGGCTCTGATCGTTCACCTTCCACAAGTCCTGGAAGATCAGCTCGGCCAAGCTGCGAGTGTTGCAGAAGACCAGTGTCGTCTTGTGCCGCTCGATCTGCTCCATGACCTGACGGGCGGCGTAGCGGCCGGAGTGACCCGACCAGGGCACGCGGCCTTCGGGGATGAGGATGTCGAGCTCCGGCTCGGCACCGGGATCGCCGATGACCAGATCGACCAGCTCCTCGTCCGCGTCCGGAGCGAGCCAGCCGCGATAAGCGTCCGGGTCGGCGACGGTGGCGCTAAGACCGACCCGGCGCAGGTCAGGCGCAATTGCCTGGAGGCGGGCGAGTGACAGGGCGAGCAGGTCGCCGCGCTTGTCGCGGGCAAAGGCGTGGATCTCGTCCAGCACCACCGTTTTCAGCCCGGCGAACATGGTGAAACTGTCGGGGTAGCTGAGTAGTAGACTCAGGGACTCCGGGGTGGTCAGCAGGATCTGCGGCGGACGGGCACGCTGGCGCGCCTTGCGGTCGGACGGCGTGTCGCCGCTGCGGGTCTCGACCCGGATCGGTAGCTCCATCTCCTCGATCGGTCCGAGCAGATTGCGCTGCACGTCGACCGCCAGGGCTTTCAGCGGCGAAATGTAGAGGGTGTGCAGCCCGACGTGATCCAGACTCTTCTTTCCGCTGCCCTGAGCCTGTCGAAGGGCTGCACTTGCTTCGCTTGCAGCGTCCGAAGAGAAGGACGGCCCATGCCCTGACGGTCTCTTCGATCCGACAGGCTCAGGGCCACGATTCTCCCCATCTGCAATCGTCGCAAGATCGCAGATGGTGGGGAGGAACCCGGCCAGCGTCTTGCCCGCGCCGGTGGCGGCGACCAGCAGGGCGTGGCGACCGGCGCGGGCTTTCTCCAGCATCTCGAGCTGGTGACGCCGCGGCCGCCAGCCACGCTGCTCGAACCAGCCGCTTACGACAGGGGGAAGGTCAGCTCCGCTCAGAGACCACTGCTCTTGTCGTCTTCGTGGATGCGCTGTTCGTCACGGTACACCTGGCGGGTGCCTTCTTCCGTGGTTTCATTGCTGACGCCAGACTTCTTGTTGCGGCTGATCGCCCAGACGATGATGCCGAGCAGGATCAGCGGACCAAGGATGGTGACCAGGGTCCAATAGTCTACGTCGCTGCCTTCAGCCATCTTCTGTTCTCCGTTGCGGCGGCGGAACTAACCCGCCATTTGACCCTTAAGTGCGCGATGCCCCGCTTGGGTTCCTGGATCGAGCCTTTTCCCGAAGGCATCTATGTGCGCCCGGCCGACGCCTGGGTCGATCCTTCGCAGCCGAAGGAACGAGCGCTGGTGACCCATGGTCACGCCGACCATGCCCGCGGCGGCCATGGAACGGTGTGGGCAACGCCCGAAACGCTGGACATCATGGGCGTACGCTATGGCGACCAGAACGGCTGCCCGGTCGAATATGGGCAGAGCGTGGCGGTCGGCGAGGTGGAGGTCAGCTTCGTGCCGGCCGGCCATGTGCTGGGCAGCGCGCAGATCATCCTCGATTGGAACGGCGAGCGCGTGGTGGTGTCGGGCGACTACAAGCGTCGCGCGGACCCGACCTGCGAGCCGTTCCGGCCGGTCCCGTGCGACATCTTCATCACGGAGGCGACCTTTGGCCTGCCGGTGTTCCACCATCCCGATACGGGCGGCGAGATCGACCGACTGCTCGCCCGGCTCCACGACAATCCGGAGCGCTGCGTGCTGGTCGGGGCTTATGCGCTGGGCAAGGCGCAGCGGGTGATCACCGAAACTCGGCGGCGGGGGCACCATGAGCCGATCTATATTCATGGCGCGCTTGAGCGGCTGAACCGGCTGTATCAGGATTGGGGCATCGACCTTGGTGAGTTGCGCCCGGCGATAGGGGCGAAGAAGGAGGAGATGAAGGGCCGCATCGTGCTCTGTCCGCCCGGCGCGCTGAACGACCGCTGGTCGCGCCGGCTGCCCGATCCGATCACCGCCATGGCGTCCGGCTGGATGCGCATCCGCCAGCGCGCCCGGCAGCGCAATGTCGAATTGCCGCTGATGATCTCCGACCATGCCGACTGGGGCGAGCTGATCGACACCATCCGCGAGGTTGCCCCCAAGGAAGTGTGGATCACCCACGGCCGCGAAGACGCGCTGATGCACTGGTGCATGCTTCACCAGATCAAGGCGCGCGAGCTGAACCTGGTCGGCTACGAGGATGACGAGGACGAGTAAGGGGCCGAATGTTCACAATGTTCACGGTCGTGACGCGTTTCCGGACTTGTAGTTACCTGAATGAGAAAGAGCCCGCGGCGGACCGCAGCAAAGCTTGGAGCAGGCGTAATCCTATTGTTCAATGATGGAGTGAATGTCCGCTTTGGGTGGAAAGCGGACATTAGAACGGTCTCAGTCACACCTGTAGCCGCTCGCCTCAGAACGCTTGCAGATGAAGTAATCGCCAGACCCGCTCGGACGCAGATGGAAGCGGAACTTAGCATCCTCACTGAGGAGCGTGTGACCGAAGTAACGAACTTGAACCACCTTAGCAGGCAACTTGCCACGCTCAGTTCGATCGACATGGAATGCAGCAGTGAACCAACCGTGGCCAAGCAGATCGTCGCCGGCCGGTTCCATCGGCTCGCTGTTCTGATTGTCCAAATGCCCCACGGCAATCACATCGCCGTTTCTCAGGTATCGTGCGCTCGATGGACTCCAATCTGCAATCGCGCGGCATCCACTCAGAAGAAGCAGGAACCACGTAAGCACTGCGAGTGACAATCCACGCACTTCAACTCAGTGCCGTATGCGAGTTTGCTGCGCAAGGTCCGCAATGGGTGGAAAGCGGACGTTGAAGGCTTGAGGGAACGGGTTAGACCCCGATGGTTGGCAGGTTCCTCATCCTCCAGAGCGAAATCTGGAAAGGAACATGATCGTAGTGATCTTTGTGCCTTTCCTCTGCAGGTGGAAAGCTGAATGGCTCAAGCGCCAGGTTGAGGTGACGCCAGCCAAGACCAGTCAACTTGTTCACGTTACTCTCAACGGCTGGGCTGTCGCTCACCAGCAGCCACGTAGCGCCGGTTTCACGGAAGTTGTCGAGCATGGCCGCAATATCCTGATATGATAGGTGTATCCAGCAGTCTCGGCAAATAACAAGGTCGGCCTGAGGTAGACGATCCTTGGTCAAATCGGCTTGGATAAATCGAACTTTTTCGCCCGCGTATTTACGGCTGTTCTCAGCGGTGACGGAACTCACAACGTCAACGCCGATGTATTCAACGGAACTGAGATCGACCATGCGCATCCAGTTCCAGTCTCCGCACGGAGCGTCCAAGACTGTCTTTATCTTGAGCCTGCGGAATAGATTTGGGAGGTACGCTCGCAGGTTCTGAGTGGCCTGAAGTTCGGAGCCTTTGCCTGATCTACTTTCGTCACTTCCCCAAGCGCGGCTTGAGTATGCCCGTTCGAATATCTGTCCTCGCTTTCGTAGGTTCTGATCGAGAATGTGGACAGGCTTCATCGCCGCAGCAAAACGAACGAGCAGTGGCTTGATCTGAGGCATAGAGACCCTTTGCTGTTAACTTAGCGTTCACTCGCTTAGCGAAAATAGCGTTCTTGGCAAAGAAAGCCCGCCTCCGCTTGGAGCAGCGAATGTCAGCTTCGGGTCGTAAGCAGACATTGGTTCAAGCCGGGTTTGCTTGCGCGCCGTGCGGGGTTGAGACAGGACGGGCTGGTCTATTGTGCAAGCATGGCAGTCCGGGCAAGAGTGTTGATGGCGGGAGGTGATCCGATGCTGTCCGGCGCGTTGTTGATGGTGATGGTAAGCGGCGCGGTGCAGGCTGAGCGTCCGCAAGCGGCGCCGGTGGTGGTCGACCTGCTTCCCCCGAGTTGCCCAGAGCAGGCGGACGATGCGGACGTCACGGTTTGCGCGTCGCGCACCCCCGATTACCGGATCGATCCGGGCGTGCTGGCGGGACAGCGCGCGCGCGATGGGTTGCCGTCGCGCGGTGACGATCGCGAGCGGGTGGAGGCGGCGCTCGCGACCAGTTGCCACGCCCTGCCGGCCAAGTGCCAGGGCAGCGGCATCATCCCACTCTTGCCTGTCGCGCTGAAGACGATCGAGGCAGCGACGCTGGCGATCAAGGGTGACGACTGGGGAGAGGCCTTCCGGACCAAGCCGGACAAGTACCAGGCCTACCAAGAGCAGCGCCGCCGTCCCGGCGTTCGCGTCGGTGTCGGAGTGAGCGCCGGGTCCCGCGAGGGTCCACGGCAGTAGCCGGGGTCAGTGGGCCGCTTCCGTCCGCTCCACTCCTGATCGGGTTAGCTGGTCGTCGATCTCCGCCACCAGGCGATCCAGTCCCGCCTCATCCTGCGCTTCGGCGCGGGCGACCAGCACGTCCTGGGTGTTCGACGCGCGCAGGAGCCACCAGCCGTCGTCGTTCATGACGCGGGCGCCATCGGTGCGGTCGACCCGCGCACCGCTGCGCTCGAGACGGGCAAGCACTTCGTCGATGACCGCGAACTTGCGGCTTTCGTCGACCGGAAAGCGCAGTTCGGGTGTCACGATGCTTTGCGGCATCGTGCTCTTGAGCTCGGTCAGGCTCCTGCCCGACTGGCCGACCGCCTCGATCAGGCGGACAGCAGCGTAGAGGGCATCGTCGAAGCCGTACCAGCGGTGCTTGAAGAAGATGTGGCCGCTCATCTCGCCCGCGAGCGGTGCGCCGGTCTCCTTCATCTTGGATTTGATCAGGCTGTGCCCGGTCTTCCACATAATCGGCTGGCCGCCGAGCTCGGCGATGCGGTCGAACAGGAGCTGGCTGGCCTTGACGTCGGCGATGATCGGGGCGCCGGGATTGTCCTTGAGCACAGGGACAGCGAGGATCGAGACGATCTGATCGCCCCAGATCACGCGGCCCTGGCCGTCGATCGCGCCAATGCGATCTCCATCCCCATCGAAGGCGATGCCGAAATCCAGCTTCTTCTCAGCCACCAGCGCTTTCAGGTCCACCAGGTTCTTCTCGACCGTCGGATCGGGATGGTGGTTCGGAAAGCGGCCGTCGACGTCGGTGTAGAGGGTGTGGTGCTCGCCCGGCAGCAGCTTCACCAGCTTCTCCAGCGCGGGGCCGGCGGCGCCGTTGCCGGCGTCCCAACCGATGCGGAACTCGCCACCGCCGAAATCCTCGACCAGGCGGGCGACGTAGCGGTCGAGAATGTCCTCGTCGCTGACGGAGCCCGCACCCTCCGACCAGTCGCCAGCGGTCGCCCGAACGCCCAGCGCCTTGATCTCATCGCCGAATATCGAGCGGCCGGACAGAAGCATCTTAAAACCGTTGTAGTCCGCGGGATTATGGCTGCCGGTAATCTGAATGCCGCCGCCCACGTCCAGCACCTGGGTCGCGTAATAGAGCATCGGCGACGGACCCATGCCGACGCGAACCACATCGATCCCGCCTTCGGTCAGGCCGCGAACGAGGGCGTCCTGCAGTTCCTCCGAATGAGTGCGGCCGTCGCGGCCGACCGCGATGCGACTGACATCCTCATGGTGGGCAACCGCGGCAAAGGTGCGGCCGAGGGCATAGGCGTCGTGCGCGGACAGGGTGGAGCCGACGACCCCCCGGATATCGTACTCGCGGAGGATGGTTGGGTGGAAGCTATGGGTCATTGCGGGGGGCGAACTCTTACATGGTTGGATTGCTGGTCGTCATTGCGAGGAGCGAAGCTGCGAAGCAATCCAGTGCATGCCCCTGCAGGCAAAAAACTGGTCCGCTTCGCTACGCTCCCGAAAAAGACAGCCAGTCGCTAAGCCGCCTCGGCCTGATCCGTCGCGGGAATGCCGAAGCCGGCGATCATCTCGCGCAGTTCCTGACGGGCAGCGATGTGGGCGATGCCGACTTCGCCCAGTTGCTTCAGGTCGAGGAGGGTGAGCCCCTTGGGGAATAGTTCGCGGTAGATGACCCGCTCGCCGAGGCCGGGAATGACGCGAAAGCCGACCCGGCGGGCGAGTTCGTCGAGTGCGGCGCCGACCCGCTGCTGATTGTGCGACCCGATGTGCTGCATGCGATTGCGCAGCACGACCCAGTCGACGCTCTTGCCGGCATGCTTGGCTCGCTGGGTGCGGCTGTTCCAGATCAGTTCGGCGTAGAAGCTGGGCTTGGTCACCTTGAAGTTCTCGGGGTGGACCTGGCCGATCAGGTCAAGGTCGACGAAGCTGTCGTTCATGGGAGTGACCAGCGTATCGGCGCGGAGGATGGCGGCGCGAGCGACGGGGTCGTCGCGACCGGGCGTGTCGATAACCAGTACATCGGCCTGAGCCGACAAGCGGTCGATCGCGGCGGCCAGCGCCTCTTCGGTCATCTCGCCGAGCACTTCGAAGGCGGGCTGCGGCAAGGGGGTGTCGAGCCGGCGTACCGTGGCGGCGCGGTTTTCGAGGTAGCGGGTGGTGGTGCGCTGGCGGTGGTCGAGATCGAGCGCGGCGACACGGTGGCCGGCCGCGGCCAGTGCGACCGCGGTGTGAACGGCGGTGGTCGACTTGCCCGTCCCACCCTTTTCATTGGCGAAGACGATAAAATGCGGTTGGTTCATGAGACTTGATTCTTTCCCCGAGCGCGACGAAGCGCCCTCCACACCAGGGGTTTACCGGAGGGGGTCGGGGCGTGCAAATCATCCGTGAGCGTGAATTGTTGCCGCCCGCCCTGGCCGAGCTCTGGTCTGTGGCGAAGCGGGTGGCGCTGGTCCCGACCATGGGAGCGCTGCACGACGGGCACCTGTCGCTGGTGCGGGAGGCGCGCGCCCGAGCCGATGCGGTCGCGGCGACCATCTTCGTCAACCCGCTCCAGTTCGGGCCGTCGGAGGACCTTGCCCGCTATCCCCGCGACGAAGAACGCGACCTGCAGCTGCTGGAGGAAGAAGGGTGCGACCTCGTCTGGCTGCCGAGCGTGGAGGACCTTTATCCCACTGGCTTCTCGACCAGCATCGAAGTGGGCGGCGTCAGCGATCGGTGGGAAGGAGAGGCGCGGCCGGGGCACTTCGGGGGCGTGGCGACGGTTGTGGCCAAGTTGTTGATCGCCTTGTCGCCCGACCTGGTGCTGTTCGGCGAGAAGGACTGGCAGCAGGTGGCGGTGGTCCGGCGGCTGGTCGAGGATCTGGGCTTGCCGCAGGAGATCGTCGCCGTGCCGACCGTGCGGGAGGCGGACGGGCTGGCCCTGTCGTCGCGCAATGCGTACCTCAGCGCCGACGAGCGCAGTCGGGCCGGCGCGCTGCCGCTCGCGCTGCGGCGAGCGGCGCAAGAGCTGGCGGCGGGCGCCTCCGATCAGGCGGCACTCGCTGCGGCGCGACAGTCGCTGGCGGCGGCCGGTTTCGGGCGCATCGATTACTTCGCGCTGGTCAATGAAGACACACTTGAGCCGCTTCAACGGCCCGGACCGGGAAGCCGGCTGCTTGCCGCCGCGACCATCGGCTCGACGCGGCTGATCGACAATCTTGCCGTCGCTCCCGCGGCTCAGATGGTAGAGTGATTGCACCGTTAACCATTTGGTGACGGGTCCGGCCCCAGCTTCGCTCCCGACAGGGGAGAAAAAGCATGGCGATCAGTCTCAAGGGTGCGGAGTTCCTGATGCGGAGCCGGTTGGCGGATGCGGAAGGCGGCAATGTCGATGCATTGTTTGATCTGGGTGTCGCCTACTCGACCGGGCGCGGGGGCGTCGGTGTGGACCTGACCGAAGCGCACAAATGGTTCAACCTGGCGGCGCTCAACGGCTGCACTCGCGGGCAGCAGTGCCGGGCGGAGATCAGCGTCGAGATGACCGCGCGGGAGATTGCCGAGGCGCAACGGCAGGCGCGGGCCTGGCTGGCGGCAACGGGTTCGGCCGGCGGGCGGATGGTCGCCTAGCCCGAATTGCCCAAACAGATGTCGTTGAAGACCTTCACCCATTCACGCGGCTGGCGGGTCGGGCGACCGTCAAGCGTCAGAAAAGCCGCGGTCACCCGCGCGTCGGTGAGCGTCTCGACGCCGCGCATCACCCGCTGGTGGATCAGCACCGAAGCAGCGCGGACCTGCTCCACCGTCGAGACGACCAGCAGGTCATCGCCGAGCTTGGCCGGCCGAAGGTAGCGGATGTTCGCCTCCGCCACCGCATAGACGCCGAGCCCTTCGTCCATCGCCGCCTTCTGGTCGACTCCGGCGGCACGCAGCATGTCGGATCGCGCGCGCTCCATGAACTTGAGGTAATTGGCGTAGTAGACGATGCCGGCGGTGTCGGTGTCCTCGAAGTAGACGGTCAGGGCAAAGCGATGCTCCGGCCCGACAAAGCCACCGCGATAGGGTTGGTCGAGGCTCATGTCCTCGGCCTAGCGAACCCGCGCCCTGTCCTCGACCAGTCGCAGCAAGTTCCCCTGGGCCGCAGTGACATCGATGAGGTGCATGCCCCAGCCGGGCAGGAAGAAGCCGGCGGCGCCGACTTCGCCGCCGACGCGATCGGTGCGCTTGTCGCGCGGATCGGCGTTGACGCGGATCTCCAGGTAGCCGCGCGGCCCATTGTTGACGCAGCGAGCGGAGACGAGCCCCTCCGTGCGGAGATAGGGCGTTGGGGACGCCCCTTCGCTGCTCCACTGAATGGGGCCGCCCGGCACCGGCTGGGCGGAGCGAGCATACCAGTAGCTGTCGAGCGGTTCCCAACCGCGGCTGCCGGGACGCGCCGGGTTGACGCAGCCGACGGTCGTGCCAGGCGCGGGGGCGTAGCCGAACAGTGCGCCCTGGGGCGGCGGATTGTTGGTGCGGTAGCTGACATAGCTCACCACGCAGCCGGTCTCGCCCGGGCGGCTGCATAGCGGCGTCGATTTGAAGGTGCCGCCGACGAGCCGACCCTGAGGGACAAGGACGTTGAAGCCGGGAATGATGGCGAGGCGCATCTGCCGTGCGGCCGGCTTGCCCTCAATTTCTTCCGCGATCAGGCGCTGAAGGTGCCAGCTCCCCTGGCTATGGCCGACCAGCACATAGGGCCGCCCGGCGTTGCGGTTGCGGAGATAGTCGTGAAAGGCATTGCGCACATCGCGATAGGCGAGGTTCTGTGCCGGACGGAGATCGGTCCCGAGCGCAGCGGCAGCAATGGCGGCAGTGGTCATCTGCCGGTAGACGGGGGCAAAGGTCCGGCAGGTGCCGGCGAAGCGGGCGAACTGCGTTTCGGCGGCGGCGCGCTCCTCGGCGATGCGAAGGTCGCTGTTGAGACCGCGATCGCGCGACACGGTCGGGTAGACGTAGAAGCAGTCGAGCGGTGGGTTCGTTGCGACCGCGCTGCGGCCGGTTGAGCCGTAACCGTTCGGGTTGAGCGCGGTGGTGGCGAGCGGGGTCGAGCAGACGTCCTTGCGGCCGGGCAGGCAGAGCCAGGCGGAGTCCTGCCGGTAGTTCGGAGCAGGCGATGCGATCGGGGCGGCGGCAGACTGAGCCGCGGCGAGGGCCAGAAGCAGGGACATCAAATACTCCGTCGGTGCGGGCGGCGGCCGGCCGCGTTCGAAATCAATGCGCCTGCTTCGGGCTCTCCATGATTTCCGTCAACACCCCGCCCATGTCCTTGGGGTGGAGAAAGAAGATCGGCGTTCCATGCGCGCCGATCCGGGTCGGACCGAGGATGCGGGCGCCCTGGCCTTCGTAAAGGGTCCGCGCCTGTTCGATGTCCGGCACCTCGAAGCAGAGATGGTGCTGACCACCTTCCGGGTTCTTCTCGAGGAACCGGGCGATGGGGGAGTCCGGGCCGAGCGGCTCGATCAACTCGATCTGCGTGTTCGGCGCGTCGACAAAGCAGACGCGCACGCCCTGGGCAGGGAGGTCGAACGGGTGGCCGGTATGCGTCGCGCCGAGGCGATCACGGTAGAGCGCGACCGAGCGCTCGATGGAGGGCGTCGCCACGCCGATGTGATTCAGGCGGACGAGTTTCACCAAGCACCGTCATGCTGAACTTGTTTCAGCATCCATTCCTCCGCAGTAACGCCGTTGTGAAGCAGCCGTGTGTCTACATTCTCACGAGCCAGCCTTATGGCACGCTCTACATTGGTGTCACCTCGGACCTTGTCGCTCGCGTTTATCAGCACCGCACCGGAGAGGTGCCGGGTTTCACGTCAAGATACGGCATCGTCAGCCTCGTCCGTTTCGATCTGCTTGAAACGATGCCTGAGGCCATCGCGCGGGAGAAGCAGATTAAACACTGGCACCGGCAATGGAAGATCAACCTGATCGAAAGTGAGAACCCGCAATGGATTGATTTGGCAGTCGGCATCGGCTTGCCATCGTTGCCGCTACAGCCGTGACCCTGAACTTGATTGAGGGTGCATTCCGCCGCCCGGTCTGCAGTACAAGTCGGAAAATGGATGCTGAAACAAGTTCAGCATGACGCGGAGGATGCGACAGAACGCTCGATCGAAGGCGTGGCGACGCCGATGTGGTTAAGGCGTCCGAGTTTCATATTCTCCCCTCGTCATTGCGAGGAGCGAAGCGACGAAGCAATCCAGTAATAGAAAGCTGGATTGCTTCGCTACGCTCGCAATGACGACGGGTCACAATGGGATATTGTCATGCTTCTTCCACGGGTTCTCGAGCTGCTTGCCGCGCAGCTTGCGGAGCCCCAGCGCCACCCGGCGCCGCGTTGAATGCGGCATGATGACCTCGTCAATGAAGCCCATGCTTGCTGCCACAAACGGGTTGGCGAAGCGCTCTTCGTACTCCGCGGTCCGCTCCGCGATCTCCTCCGGCGTGCGGCCGCGGAAGATGATCTCGACCGCGCCCTTGGCGCCCATTACCGCGATCTCCGCGGTGGGCCAGGCGTAGTTGAGGTCGCCGCGCAGGTGCTTGGACGCCATCACGTCATAGGCGCCGCCATAGGCCTTGCGGGTGATCACCGTGATCTTTGGGACCGTCGCCTCGGCATAAGCGAACAGCAGCTTGGCACCGTGCTTGATGATGCCGTTGTGCTCCTGGCCGACGCCAGGGAGGAAGCCCGGCACATCGACAAAGGTCAGGATGGGAATGTCGAACGCGTCGCAGAAGCGGACAAAGCGCGCGGCCTTCTTGGACGAGTTGATGTCGAGCACGCCGGCCAGCACCAGCGGCTGATTGGCGACCACGCCGACCGTGCGGCCTTCGATCCGGCAGAGGCCAATGATGATGTTGCCGGCGTGGCCCGGCTGAAGCTCGAAGAAATCGCCATCGTCGGCGACCTTCCGAATGAGCTCATGCATGTCGTAGGGCTGGTTCGCTGACGGCGGGATGAGCGTGTCGAGGCTCTCGTCCGCGCGTTCACCAGGGTCGCTGCACGGCCGCTCCGGTACATCCTCGCGATTGCTGAGCGGCAGGAAGTCGAAGAACTCCCGCGCAGCCAGTAGTGCGTCGATGTCGTTCTCGAACGCAACGTCGGCCACTCCCGACTTGGACGTATGCGTAACCGCGCCGCCCAGCTCTTCCTGGGTCACGACCTCGTTGGTGACGGTCTTCACCACCTCCGGGCCGGTGACGAACATGTAACTAGAATCCTTCACCATGAAGATAAAGTCGGTCATCGCCGGGGAGTAGACCGCGCCGCCCGCGCACGGCCCCATGATGAGGCTGATCTGCGGGATGACGCCCGACGCCAGCACGTTACGCTGGAACACCTCGGCATAGCCGGCCAGGCTGGCGACCCCCTCCTGGATGCGCGCCCCGCCGCTGTCGTTGAGGCCGATCACCGGCGCGCCGTTGCGCATGGCAGCGTCCATCACCTTGCAGATCTTCTGCGCGTGCCGTTCCGACAGCGAGCCGCCGAACACGGTGAAGTCCTGCGCAAAGACATAGACCAGCCGGCCGTTGATCGTGCCCGATCCGGTGACCACGCCGTCGCCAGGGATCTTCTGCTCGGCCATGCCGAAGTCGGTGGTGTTGTGCTCCACGAAGGTGTCGACTTCCTCGAAGCTGCCCTCGTCGAGCAGGACGCTCAACCGCTCGCGCGCCGTCAGCCGCCCCTTGGCATGCTGAGCGGCGATCCGCTTTTCGCCGCCGCCCATCCGTGCGGCTTCGCGCCGCCGTTCCAGTTCCGCAATCGTGGTGGTCATGGGCCAAGGCTCTTCGCGCCGAGGGCGGGCAAGGTCAACTCGGGCGGACGCGTCCGGGCGAACCGGCCGCAATCGTCATAACCAAGATTAGCTTTGGCAACGAAGAGGCCAAGGCTCGGTTCCCCCTAGTGCTCGGTTCGATAATGGACCAATTTCGGAGGCGCAAAATGATGGATGAAAACAGCAGTCGCTCCCGGCGCGGCTTTGCAGCGATGGATCCCGACAAGCAGCGGGAAATCGCCAGCAAGGGCGGCAAGGCATCAGGCGGCAACTTCGCCAACAATCGCGAGCGTGCGGCAGCGGCTGGGCGCGAGGGTGGCAAGGCAAGCAGGGTTCGCGAGCCGGCCGACGCCTGACTGAAGAGGAAACGCCTGGGCTCGGTCCGGCGCTTCCCGCCGCTCGCTTCGCCGCAGTGCAGCATGACTAGACCTTGTCGGGGCAAGGAGCATGGAACCCGACTCGGAGCATTGTTGTTAAGCCGTTATTATCAGCCAAAAGTGTGTGAGGTTACCGGGAATGTTGGAGAATATCGGTGTGAATAGTCATGGGAGTTCTCCATTACCGGCCTCACCCAGCAACCAAACCACTCTTCTCTGCTTCTCGCACCTGCGGTGGGAGTTCGTGTTCCAGCGCCCACAGCATTTGATGGGTCGGTTCGCGAAGTCCATGCCGGTGGTGGTCTGGGAAGAAGCCATCCCCGCTCCTGCCGGTGAAGGGCCGTCGCTCGATGCGCGCCCGTCAAAGGATGTGCCGAACCTGACCATCGTCACACCGCGCCTGCCGGAGGGGATGGACGGAGAAGCGCAGCGGACAGTGCTGAAGGGGCTGCTCGACGCGTATGTCGCGCCGCTCAAGGGCAAGCTCCTCCGCTGGTACTACACGCCGATGATGCTGCCCTTCTCGCGGCACCTGGATGCATTGGCAACCATCTACGACTGCATGGACGAGCTTAGCGCATTCCGCTTCGCGCCGCAGGAACTGCTCAACCTGGAGACCGAGCTGCTGAAGGCCTCCGACGTGGTCTTCACTGGCGGCTATTCGCTCTACGAGGCCAAGAAGAAGCGGCACGGCAACGTGCATCCCTTCCCCTCATCGGTGGACCGCAAGCATTTCGGCCGCGCTCGTGCTGGCCTCGCCGATCCGGCCGACCAGGCGGCGATCGCCCGTCCGCGGCTCGGCTTCTATGGCGTGATCGACGAGCGGATCGACCTCGACCTGATTGCTGCCGTGGCCGACGCTCGGCCCGACTGGCAGCTGGTCATGGTCGGACCCGTGGTGAAGATCGGCGAGGACGAGCTGCCGCGCCGCGACAACATCCACTATCTCGGCGGCAAGGGCTATGACGAGCTGCCGGCCTATCTGTCGGGCTGGGACGTGGCGCTGATGCCGTTTGCCATCAACGAGGCCACCCGCTTCATCTCGCCAACGAAGACTCCGGAGTATCTCGCCGCCGGTCGGCCGGTGGTCTCCACCCCGATCCGGGACGTCAAGCGCCACTATGACAAGGTTGCCGGCGTCCGCATCGCCGGCACGCCAGAACAGTTCGTCGAAGCTTGCGAGCGGGGGCTTGAGCTTGCCCGCTCCGGCGACGAGTGGCTGGCCGAGGTCGACCTGTTGCTGGCCGACATGAGCTGGGACACGACTCAGGCGCGCATGGCCGCGCTGATCGACCAGGTGGCCGAGCCCGCCCGCAAGATCGAGCGTCCGGCGTTCGGCGCGGGACGTATCACCACCATCCCGAAGGCCAAGAAGTACGACTATCTGGTGGTCGGCTGCGGTTTCGCCGGTTCCGTGCTGGCCGAGCGTCTCGCGACCCAGCATGGCGCCCGTGTGCTGATGCTCGACAAGCGGCCGCACATCGCCGGCAATGCCTACGACGAGCTGAACGAGCACGGCATTCTGTACCACAAGTATGGGCCGCACATCTTCCATGCCAATTCGGACGAGATCGTCAGCTACCTGTCGCAGTTCACGCAATGGCGTCCGTACGAGCACCGCGTGCTCGCCAACGTGCGCGACATGCAGGTGCCGATCCCGATCAACCGCACCACGCTGAACAAGCTGTTCGACGCCGGGCTGAAGACCGACGAAGATGCTGCTGCGTTCCTGGCGGCGCGGGCCGAGCCGGTGGCCGACATCCAGACTTCGGAAGATGTGGTCATCAACGCGGTCGGACGTGAGCTCTACGAGCTGTTCTTCCGAGGCTATACCCGCAAGCAGTGGGGCCTCGATCCGTCGGAGCTCGACAAGCAGGTCACCAGCCGCATCCCGACGCGGACCAACACAGACGATCGTTACTTCACGGACACCCACCAGATCATGCCGCTGGAGGGCTACACCCGGATGTTCGAGCGGATGCTGGACCACCCGCTGATCGAGAAGTCGCTCGGTACCGACTTCCGCGACGTGGGGGGCGACATCGACGCCGCGCACACCATCTACACGGGCCCGATCGACGAATATTTCGAGTGGCGCTTCGGCAGGCTGCCCTATCGTTCGCTGCGCTTCGTCCACTCGACGATCGAAAAGGAACAGTTCCAGCCGGTGGCGGTGGTCAACTACCCGGACACGGAGACGCCCTACACGCGCATTTCCGAGTACAAGCACATGACCGGGCAGACGCATCCGCGAACCACCATCACCCTGGAGTATCCAAGCGCCGAGGGCGATCCCTACTATCCGATCCCGCGGCCGGAGAACCAGGAACTGTTCAAAAAGTATGAGGCACTGGCCGATGCCACACCGGGCGTGACCTTTGTTGGTCGGCTGGCGACTTACCGCTACTACAACATGGACCAGATCGTCGGACAGGCGCTCGCCACCTTCCGCCGGATGGATCAGGCGCGTGCCGGCCTGATGAGCGGTACATCGGGAATGCGCGTGGCCGTGTAAGCTGGACCGGACCGGCTCTTCGCCTCGGCGGAGGGCGGGTCGGGCGCGCCTGGCCGATCGCACCATGATTCCCCCACCCGCCAGCGGACCGCTTTTTCCCAGCTTCTGGATGGCGGGCTTCGAGTGTTCCTCGCACCGCCGCAACGATGGCGTGCGGCTCGATCTGCTGCGGGCCACCCGCCACGACCGGTTCGCCGCGCAGGACTACCGTGTCCTACAGGCGCTCGGGTTCGGTGCCGTTCGTGACGGCTTGCGCTGGCACAAGGTAGAACCGCAGCCAGGTCGGTTCGACTTCGCCGACTGGTTGCCGATGCTGGATGCGGCGCAGGAGACCGGTATCGAGGTCCTCTGGGACATCTTCCATTACGGATACCCCGATTTTCACGACCCCCGGCATGACGACTTCATCGGTGCCTACGCGACTTACGCGGCAGCGGCGGCCGAGAAGCATCTGGCCCATACCGGCACACCAATCCGCGCAGTCCCGTTGAACGAGATCAGTTTCTTCACCTGGGCACTGGAGGTCGGGTATTTCCCGCCGGAGATGGAGGATCATCCGATCGGCTGGATGAAGCGCAGGCTGGTTCGTTCGGCGATCGCGGCGGCAGAGGCGATGGAAAGCGTCTGCCCGGACCGCAAGTTCTTCTGGGCCGAGCCGCTGATCCACGTCGCGCCGCACAACCGGTCATCCATTCAGCGCCGGGAGGCCGAACGCATGCGCCGGTCCCAGTTCGAGGCGTACGACATGCTGCTTGGTCTCAAGGAACCCGAGCTTGGCGGCCATGCGGGGATGGTCGATGCGATCGGCCTCAACTTCTACCCGCACAACCAATGGTATTACGACGGCCCGACAATCCCCATGGGTCACCACGAGTACCGGCCCATGCGCGACATGCTGGTCGAGGTGTGGGAACGCTACGGCAAGCCCCTCTTCATCTCGGAGACTGGTGCCGAAGGAAGCGCCCGCCCAGCCTGGCTGCACTATGTCTGCGACGAGGTCCGCTCAGCGATGGCCAAGGGCGTGCCGATCGAAGCTATCTGCCTGTATCCGATCACCGACTATCCAGGCTGGGACAACGGCCGCGACTGCCAGGTCGGCCTGCTCGGCAATGCCGACAAGGACGGTACGCGCCGGGTGTGCGAGGATTATCTGCTCGAAGTGGAGCGGCAGCAGGCCTTGTTCGCGGCGCAAGAAAAAAGGGCCGGTGCGAACACCGGCCCTTCCATTCGCCTCTCGGCTTCGAGCGCTTAGTCGCAGCGGACCGCGCCGCGCTGGATCGCACGGCCGAGCAGTGCACCGCCCGCCGCGCCGATCACCGTCGACACGGTCGCGGACCCACCGACGTTCACCTGATTGCCGAGCAGTGCACCAAGGCCGGCGCCAATAAGCAGGCCCGTGGTGCCGTCATTGCGGCGGCAATAATAGCGTCCGTTCTGACCACGGTAGATGCGATCGCCATAACTGATGCGGCGATCGGGGTAGTAACGCCCATCACGGTAATAGCGGTCAGCATAGTAGCGGTCGCCACCCGAGTAACGGCTGCGAGCATAACCGTCGCCATAGCCGTAGTCCCGTGACCGGCGGACATCGCGACGCTCGGCCTTGCGGACCTCGCGGCGGCATTCGCGCACTTCCTGACGATAATCCTTGCGACTGTGGGCGCGCCCGATCTCACGGTCGCACTCGCGCAGTTCCCGCTGGACCGCGCGCGACTGCGCTTGTGCCGGCGCGGCAACGCTCAGCGGGGCCAACGCCGCGACGGCGGTTGCTGCAACAACAAGTGACTTCATGAACCATCTCCTCGGCAACACCTGTTCGAATGAGTTTCCGAACAACCAACGTGAGCAACCTACGCGAGGATGCGTGAACCACCGGCAACCGGCTGTTCACCGAGCGTCATGGACCCGTTAAGGATGCCAAGCTTTATACTTGCCAGTGCCTCGGCCGAAGGAAACCTCATGACCTCATCCCATTGGCCGGCTCGGCTGTATCTGGTCCGCCATGGTCAGAGCCAAGGCAATGTGGCGCGCGATGCGGCGGAAGGCACGGGAGCGGCGCGGATCGAGATCGATATCCGCGACGTCGACGTGCCGCTATCCGAGTTCGGCCACCGGCAGGCGCAGGCAGCGGGTCGCTGGTTCGCGGCGCAGCCGGAGGAGGCCAAGCCGGAAGTGATCCTGTCCTCGCCGTACGTGCGCGCGCGCCAGACCGCCAAGGCGATCTGCGAAGCGGGTGGCCTCGCCGGAGGACGGCACCGCACCGTGATCGACGAACGGTTGCGCGAGCGCGAATTCGGGATCTTCGATGGCCTGACCGGGATCGGCATCCGCCAGCACTATCCGGCCGAAGCGGAGCATCGCACCAGGCTCGGCAAATTCTACCACCGCCCGCCAGGTGGGGAAAGTTGGGCTGACGTGATCCTGCGGCTGCGGTCGGCAATGAACTCGATCAATCTCCATTATGCCGACCGACGCGTGTTGATCGTCTGCCATCAGGTCGTGGTGCTGTGCATGCGCTACATATTGGAGGAACTCGACGAAGGGCAGATCCTTGGCATCGACAAGGAAGCCGAGATCCTCAATTGCGGTATCTGCGCGTTCGACTTCCAACCGCACGAATTGGACTGCGCGCCGCGATTGTCGCTGTGGAACCAGGCCGCGCCGCTGGAGGAGAGCAGCGCGCCGGTGACATCCGAGCCGGACGCGATCGTCGGCACGCGATGACCGTTCAGGAACTTGATGCAGCGTTGCTGAAGAAGCATCCGCTGCCCGCGATCGGACAGGGCGACAAGGACGAGCGCGGCTCCATCCTCATCATCGCCGGCAGCCGGGACGTTGCCGGCGCACCCCTGCTTACCGCTACGTCGGCCATGCGCGCGGGCGCCGGCCGGCTGCAGATCGCAACGGTCGACAGTGCTGCGCCGCACCTCGCCATGGCCATGCCGGAAGCGATGGTGGTCGGCTTGGCTCAGGGCCGTGATGGCGGCTTCGCGCCCTCGGCGGTCAAGCCGCTGGCCGAGATGGCAATCAAGGCCGATGCGGTGGTGGCGGGACCGGGTATGCAGGGGAATGCACACACGGCAAAGCTCGCCGCCGCGCTGGTCGGCAACGGCAACCCGCTCGTCCTCGATGCTGCGCTGCTCCGGGCGCTGCCCGAGCGGCAGAAGGAAGTGGCACGATCCGATTGCCCCACCATCCTGCTGCCGCATGCGGGTGAGATGGCGACCTTGCTCGGCTGCGAGGAGCAGGAGGTGGAGGCCGACCCGATTGCTGCCGGCCGCACCTGCGCCGAACGCTACGACGCAGTGACATTGGTCAAGGGAGTCGAGAGCCACCTGGTCGCGCCCGACGGCACGACGTTCCGCTATCGTGGCGGAGGACCGGGTCTCGGTATTTCAGGATCGGGCGATACGCTGGCCGGGATCGTCGGCGGCCTGCTTGCGCGTCGGGCCAATCCGCTCACTGCCCTGTTGTGGGGCGTGTGGTGTCATGGCGCAGCCGGGCGGCGGCTTGGCGAGAAGGTCGGGACTCTGGGCTATCTGGCGCGGGAAATCCCGGGCGAGGTGCCCGGCTTGCTGGAGGGCCACTAGGCGCCGGAGTAATCATCCAGTTCGTCGCCGACCAACTGCACGACGTGCATCACGTTGGTGGATCCGACCTGCCCGAAGGGAACTCCGGCCATGATGATGATCAGGTCGTTCGGCCCGGCGATCTTGTGGCGCAATGCCATGCGCTTGGCCTTGGCGACCATTTCCTCGAAGCTGGAAACGTCGCGGGTGTTCACTGCGTGGACGCCCCACACCAGGCCCATCCGCCGCGCGACCTTCTGGCTGGCGGTCATCACCAGCAGGGGCACCGGCCCCCGTTCGCGGGCGATGCGACGGGCGGTCGAACCCGACGAGGTATAGCAGACGATCCCCGCGACCCGCACGGTGTTGGCGATGTTGCCCGCGCTTTCCGCCAGCGCATCGGCGGTGGTCGGTTCGGCCGGGGTCTCGGTGAAGTGAACCCGCGCGGCGTAGGCGGGATCGGCTTCCACCGTGCGGCCGATCCGATCCATCATGGTCACCGCCTCGCACGGGAACTGTCCCGCCGCGCTTTCGGCCGACAGCATCACCGCATCGGCGCCGTCGTAGATCGCATTGGCGACATCGCTCACTTCCGCCCGGGTCGGAGTGGGGGAGGTGATCATCGATTCCAGCATCTGGGTCGCCACCACCACCGGCTTGCCGAGTTCCCGGCAGCGCGCGACGATCCGCTTCTGCAATGGCGGTACCGCCTCGGCGGGCAGCTCCACGCCAAGATCGCCGCGCGCGACCATCACGGCATCGGTGTGGCGCAGGATGTCTTCCAGCCGCTCGATTGCCGCCGGCTTCTCGATCTTGACCATCAGCGCCGCCTTGTCGCCGATCAGCGCGCGCGCTTCCTCCACGTCCTCGGCTCGCTGGACGAAGGAAAGGGCGACGAAGTCCGCGCCCTGCTCCAGTGCGAACTGGAGGTCGCTGCGGTCCTTCTCGGTCATCGCCGGGATGGGGACCAGCACATCGGGAACGTTGACGCCCTTGTTGTCGCTAATCTTGCCGCCAACCTCGACAATTGTTTCGATCCGTTCCGGCCCGACCGCCGCGACGCGCAACCGCACCTTGCCGTCATCGATCAGCAGCCGATCGCCTTCGCTGACGGCCTCGAACAATTCGGGGTGGGGAAGCTCGACCCGGCTGGTGTCGCCCGGTTCGGTCGATTGATCGAGCACGAAGCGGCTGCCGGTTTCGACAACCGTGCTGCCGCCCGCCACCTTGCCGACGCGCAGCTTGGGACCCTGGAGGTCAAACAGGATGGTCGTCGGCCGGCCAAGCCGCTTTTCCTGATCGCGGATGACCTGGACCAGCTTCGTCTTGGCGGCCTGGTCGCCATGACTCATGTTGATCCGGAACGCATCCGCGCCCGCCTGCATCAGCTTGGCGATCATCTCGGGCGTGTCGCTTGCCGGACCGAGCGTAGCCAGGATCCTGACCTTGCGCCCGCGTGGGCCAACCGACTTCGCCAATGCTCTTCTCCTGTGTTGCGGCCACGCCATAGCGACCTCCGCACCCCGTTCAACCGCTTGAGCGGAGCGCGCTGCTCGCCTAAGGCCCGCGCGCAAAAGTTTTTGGGACAAGCGGGGAATAAGAAGGATGGCGGACGGCAACGTCGCGGCGGACCAGCTGCGGCTGTTCATCGAGCGGATCGAACGGCTCGAAGAAGAGAAAAAGGGCGTCGCGGACGACATCAAGGATGTCTACGGCGAGGCCAAGGCTAACGGTTACGACAGCAAGATCATGCGCCAGATCGTGCGCCTGCGGAAGATGGAGAAGCACGCCCGCGACGAGCAGGACGCGCTGCTTGAAACCTACCGCAACGCTCTCGGACTGCATTAAGGAGGCACCCCATGGCGGGGCATTCCAAATTCAAGAACATTATGCACCGCAAGGGCGCGCAGGATAAGAAGCGCTCGGCGATGTTCTCCAAGCTGAGCCGCGAAATCACGGTTGCGGCCAAGATGGGCCTGCCCGATCCCGACATGAATGCGCGGCTTCGCGCCGCCGTTCTGGCGGCCAAGGCGCAGTCCATGCCCAAGGACAATATCCAGCGCTCCATCGACAAGGCCTCGTCGAGCGACGCCGAGCACTACGAGGAAATCCGCTACGAGGGTTTCGGACCAGGTGGCGTGTCGCTGATCGTCGAGGCGCTCTCCGACAATCGCAACCGGACCGCGACAAACGTCCGCACCGCCTTCAGCAAGAATGGCGGCAATTTGGGTGCTTCGGGATCGGTCAGCCATGGCTTCGCCCGGCTGGGCCTGATCGAATATGGTGCAAACTCCGGCGACGCCGACAAGGTGCTGGAAGCGGCGATCGAAGCCGGTGCCGACGACGTCGAGAGCGACGAAGACGGGCACCAAATCTGGACCGGCATCGAGGGCATGCACGAGGTCGCGAAAGCGCTGGAGCCGGCGCTTGGCGAGCCGGCCGCGGTGAAGCTCGCCTGGCGCCCGCAGACTCCGGTCGACGTAGCCGAGGATGATGCCTCGCAGCTGATGAAGTTGATCGACACGCTGGAAGAAGATGACGACGTCCAGACCGTTTGGGGCAATTACGAGATTTCGGACGAGGTGATGGAGCGGCTCGCCTGATCATCCTCGGCCTCGACCCGTCGCTGTCCTGCACCGGGTGGGGCCTGATCCGGGCCGAGGGTAATCGATTGTCTCACCTTGCCAATGGGCAGGTGAAAACCAGGTCCGGCGAACCTTTGGCCCGGCGACTGGCCGAGCTTGCAACCAAGCTCGAGGCGATCATTGCCGAGCAAGGGCCGGACGCTGCGGCCGCCGAAGAGGTGTTCGTCAACCAGAACCCGGCTTCCACCCTCAAGTTGGCCCAGGCACGGGGCGTGGCGCTGATGTGCGCCGCCCGAGCGGGCATCGACGTCGGTGAATATGCGCCGACGCTGGTGAAGAAAGCCGTCGTCGGCACCGGCGGGGCGAGCAAGGATCAGGTTCACGCGATGGTGTCGCGCCTGCTGCCCGGCGTGGAGATTGCCGGACCTGATGCGGCCGACGCACTGGCGGTGGCGATCACCCACGCGCATCATCTGGCAAGTGGGGGACGGGGGCTGCGGTAGATATCCGCCGTGCCTAGCTTGTCGAAGGACCGTCTTTCTCTCTACCACGGCACGAACGAGGGCAGCCCTTCGACAAGCTCAGGGCAACGGGTGGGTAGAAGTTTTGATCGCGAGACTGGCCGGAATTCTGCTGGAAACCACCGCCGACAGCGCCGTGTTGGACGTAAACGGCATTGGCTACCTCGTCCTTGCCAGCAGCCGCACTCTCGATGCGATCGGACCGGTCGGCGGCTCGGTCATCCTGCTGACCGAATTGCAGGTGCGCGAAGACAGCATGACCCTGTTCGCCTTCGGCTCGGCCGGGGAACGGGAGGCATTCCGGCAGCTGACTGGAGTGCAAGGCGTCGGGGGCCGCCTGGCGCTCGCCATCCTCTCCATCTTGCCTCCCGACGACCTCGCCCGTGCTGTGTCCGCCGGCGACAAGGCCAGCATCTCGCGCGCCAGCGGCGTTGGCCCCAAGCTCGCCCAGCGGATCGCCATGGAGTTGCAAGGCAAGCTCGGCCTGCCGGCCCTTGCCGCGACCGCTGGAGCCGCGGCTCCCGGTGGCGGCGTCGCCCAGGATGCACTCTCCGCTCTCGCCAATCTTGGCTTCAAGCCCGCCGAAGCCAGCGCCGCAGTCTCCGCCGCTCAGGAGGAGCTTGGTTCCACAGCGACCCTCGACGCCCTGGTCCGGCTGGCGCTCAGGAAAGCGGCGAAGTAACTGTCCTACACCCGCCCACCCGTGCAACATGGACTCATGTCGCGCCCCTCGATCTTCCTGCGTCCTGCACCCCTCCAAGAACAGCATTGCGGGGGGCGAACAGATGGGGGACGTAGCGTCCATGTTGTCCATGTTGAAAAAGGGATGAGCGAGATCGCTCCGGTCAAGCGCACCGCCAGTTGCCGTTGCGGGCAGCTCCGCGTCGCAGCGACGGGCGAGCCGGTGCGCATATCCGTCTGTCACTGCCTCGATTGCAAAAAGCGCAGCGGGTCGTCCTTTGCGGCGCAGGCGCGCTTCCCTGCCGAACAGGTGACGGTCGAGGGGAGCGCAAGTCAGTTCGCTCACACAGGGGACCAAGGAAACGTCACCCGCTTCCACTTCTGCCCGACCTGCGGGTCGACGGTCTTCTATCGCCACGACAATGCGCCGGAGACAATCGCCGTTCTCTTGGGCGCGCTCGACGATCCCTACGAATTCACTCCTAATTTCTCCGTGTGGGAAGAGCGAAAGCATCCTTGGGTCAAGATCGTGGGCGAAGACATCGAGCGCAGCGTCTAGATGGCCACGGACCCCGCCCGCCTGACCACACCCGAGCGCACGACGGAGGATGCGGACGCCGCGCTGCGGCCGAAGTCGCTCGATGAGTTCGTCGGTCAGAGAGGCGCCCGCGAGAACTTGCGGGTGTTCATCTCGGCGGCCAAGTCGCGCGGCGAGGCGCTCGACCATGTGCTGTTCTTCGGCCCTCCGGGGCTCGGCAAGACGACGCTTGCCCAGATTGTTGCGCGGGAAATGGGAGTAGGTTTCCGCGCCACCTCCGGCCCCGTCATCGCCAAGTCTGGCGACCTGGCGGCGCTGCTGACCAACCTGGAGGACGGCGACGTCCTGTTCATCGACGAGATCCACCGCCTCAATCCGGCGGTCGAGGAAGTGCTCTACCCCGCAATGGAGGACCGCGCGCTCGACCTGATGATCGGGGAAGGACCGTCCGCGCGTTCGGTCCGGATCGATCTGCCGCGCTTCACGCTGGTCGGGGCCACGACCCGCCAAGGCCTGCTCACCACGCCGTTGCGCGATCGTTTCGGCATTCCGGTGCGGCTGAACTTCTACACTGTGGAGGAGCTGGAGCAGGTGGTGCGCCGCGCCGCTGGACTGCTGGGGGCAGAACTGGCCGAAGACGGCGCGCGCGAAATCGCCCGCCGCAGCCGGGGCACGCCGCGCATCGCCGGCCGGCTGCTGCGCCGGGTGCGGGATTTCGCCCAGGCCGCCGGCGACGACCGGATCGACTCCGCGACCGCCGACCGGGCGCTGACCCGGCTGGAGATCGACGCGCTTGGGCTGGACGCGATGGACCGCCGTTACCTGCTGATGATTGCCGACCTCTACGGCGGCGGGCCGGTCGGGGTGGAGACGCTCGCCGCGGGCCTGAGCGAACCGCGCGACACGATCGAGGATGTGATCGAGCCTTACCTGATCCAGCTTGGCCTGATCGCTCGCACTGCACGGGGGCGCTGCCTGAATGGACGCGGCTGGACGCACCTGGGCCTCAACCCGCCGGCTGGCTCACAGACTGACCTGTTCGGCAAGGCCGCGCCTGGATCGGGGAAGGGTTGAAACCCGTTTAGGACTGGACCCCCGGTTCGACGGGGGTAGAGGAAGGCGCCATGTCCATCGACAAGCACGAAGCCTGGAAAACCCTCGCCGCCAAGGAAGCACGCGGTGCCGATCTTTCGCGCGACACGCCCGAAGGTATCGCCCTCAAGACCGTCTATGGTCCCGAGGACGCCGTCGGGATCGACAGCGGCTATCCCGGCGTCGTGCCCTACACCCGTGGCCCATATGCGACGATGTACGCCGGGCGGCCGTGGACCATCCGCCAATATGCCGGCTTCTCGACGGCGGAGGAGTCCAACGCCTTTTACCGCCGTAACCTTGCCGCCGGGCAAAAGGGGCTAAGCGTCGCCTTCGATCTCGCCACCCACCGCGGCTACGACAGCGACCATCCGCGAGTGACCGGCGATGTCGGCAAGGCGGGCGTGGCGATCGACAGCGTCGAGGACATGAAGCTGCTGTTCGACGGCATTCCGCTGGGCGAGATGAGCGTCAGCATGACCATGAACGGCGCCGTGCTGCCGATCATGGCCTTCTACATCGTCGCCGGCGAGGAGCAGGGCGTGCCGCGCGCCGCGCTGTCGGGGACGATCCAGAACGACATCCTGAAAGAATTCGCGGTCCGCAACACCTACATTTACCCGCCCGAACCCTCGATGCGGATCGTCAGCGACATCATCGCTTACACCTCCGCCGAGATGCCGAAATTCAACAGCATCTCCATCTCGGGCTACCACATGCACGAGGCGGGAGCGACCGCGGTGCAGGAGATGGCCTACACCCTCGCCGATGGCATGGAATATGTCCGCGCCGCGATGAAGAGCGGCCTCGACATCGATGCCTTCGCGCCGCGCCTCAGCTTCTTCTGGGGCATCGGCATGAACCTGTTCATGGAGGTGGCGAAGCTGCGCGCCGCGCGCACGCTGTGGGCGCGGATCATGACCGACCTTGGCGCAAGGTCGGAAAAGTCGAAGCTGCTGCGGACGCACTGTCAGACCAGCGGCGTGTCGCTAACCGAGCAGGACCCGTACAACAACATCATCCGCACGACGGTCGAGGCATTGGCGGCAGTGCTGGGCGGCACGCAGTCGCTGCACACCAACAGCTTCGACGAGGCAATCGCGCTGCCGACCGACTTCTCGGCCCGGATCGCGCGCAACACGCAGTTGATCCTGGCAGAGGAGAGCGGGGTGACTGCGGTGGCCGATCCGCTCGGCGGGAGCTGGTATGTCGAGGCGCTCACGCGTGAGCTGGAGGAGCGCGCCTGGGCCTTGATCGAGGAAGTCGAGGCGCACGGCGGTATGACCAAGGCGGTGGCCGAGGGCTTGCCCAAGAAGCGCATCGAGGAAGCCGCGGCGGAGCGGCAGGCGAAGGTCGATACGGGCGAGACGGTGATCGTCGGGGTGAACCGCTATCGTCTGCCTGAGGAGGCGCATCTCGATATCTTGGAAGTCGATAATGCGAGGGTGCGGGCTGGGCAGATCGAGCGGCTGGCGCACGTCCGGGCGGGGCGGGATGAGGCGCGAGCTCGAGCGGCGCTGGAGGCGTTGACCGTAGCCGCTACCAACACCGTGCGTCCTGAGCCTTTCGCAGGACTGTCCTTCTCTTCAGTCGAGCAGGAGCAAGGAAGTGCAGCCCTTCGACAAGCTCAGGGCAGCGGGTCCCACGATGCCAACCTCCTCGCCCTTGCCGTCGAGGCCGGCCGCGCCCGCGCGACGCTGGGCGAAATCTCCGACGCGCTGGAGCGCGCCTTCGGCCGCTACGCCACCAAGCCCGAGCCGGTCACAGGCATCTACGGGCAGCGCTCCGACGTTCGCTGGCGCGGCGCGGTGGAGGGGACGCAGACGGTCGCCAGCCGCCTTGGCCGCAAGCCTCGCATGCTGGTGGCCAAGATGGGTCAGGACGGCCACGATCGCGGCGCCAACCTGGTGTCGAGCGCGTTCGGCGACCTCGGCTTCGAGATCATCGCTGGCCCCCTGTTCCAGACTCCCCGCGAGGCGGCCGAGCTGGCGGTGACGGGCGACGTCGACGTGGTCGGCGCCTCCAGTCTTGCGGCCGGGCACAAGACGCTGATCCCAGAGCTGATCGACGCGCTCAAGCAAATGGGCCGCGCCGATATCAAGGTCGTTGCCGGCGGCGTCATCCCGGCGCAGGACTACCCCGCGCTGCGAGCCGCGGGGGTGCAGGCGATCTTCGGGCCCGGCACCAACCTCGCCGACGCAGCGGACGAGGTGCTGCGGCTGCTCGGACACAACAAGCCGCCGATGGATGAGGCGGCGGAGTGAGTAAGCGCCTCACGCTCCTCATGTGCTTGTCTGCGATTGCGTCAGGTCTTTTCTGGGTGCCGATGACGCACTGGCTGAACCTCATCGGCCCGATGATGTTGAACGACGGACCCGCCGTGAACCGCGTGTTGGTTGCGACCGCAGCTGCCTTCTTTGTCTACGTGTTCCTATCGGTGCTGTTCTTCCGCCGGGTGCTTAGAAACAGGGTCAACTAATGTTCTCCAAAATCCTCATCGCCAATCGCGGGGAAATCGCCTGCCGCGTGATCCGCACGGCCAAGCGCATGGGCATCAAGACAGTGGCGGTCTATTCCGACGCCGACGCCCGCGCGCCGCATGTGCGCATGGCGGACGAGAGCGTTCGGCTGGGGCCGGCGCCGGCGAGTGAAAGCTATCTCAAGGCCGAGTTGATCATCGACGCGTGCAAGGCGACGGGCGCGCAAGCCGTGCATCCGGGCTACGGCTTCCTGTCGGAGCGGACCAGCTTCGCCGAGGCATTGAAGGACGCCGGCATCGCCTTCGTCGGCCCGCCGCCGAACGCCATTGCGGCGATGGGCGACAAGATCGAATCCAAGAAGCTGGCGCGCGACGCGGGCGTGAACGTCGTGCCGGGCTTCCTCGGTGACATCGCGACCACCGACGATGCGGTCAGGATTGCGGGCGACATCGGCTATCCGGTGATGATGAAGGCCTCAGCTGGCGGCGGCGGCAAGGGCATGCGGCTGGCCTACAGCGAGCAGGACGTGCGCGAGGGCTTCGAGGCGACCAAGCGCGAAGGCCTTGCCAGTTTCGGCGACGACCGCGTGTTCATCGAGAAGTTCATCGAGGACCCGCGCCACATCGAGATCCAGGTGCTCGGCGACCAGCACGGCAACATCCTTTATCTGGGTGAGCGCGAATGCTCGATCCAGCGCCGCCACCAGAAGGTGGTCGAGGAAGCGCCGTCGCCCTTCGTCACGCCCGAGATGCGCCGTGCGATGGGTGAGCAGGCAGTCGCACTGGCGCGGGCGGTTGGGTACTATTCGGCCGGCACTGTGGAGCTGATCGTCTCGGGCAAGGACCCAACCGGAAAGAGCTTCTACTTTCTCGAGATGAACACCCGCCTGCAGGTGGAGCATCCGGTGACCGAGGAGGTCACGGGGCTGGACCTGGTCGAGCAGATGATCCGCGTGGCGGCGGGGGAGAAGCTGGCGTTCGGGCAGGATGATGTGCGGCTGGACGGCTGGAGCGTCGAGACGCGGGTCTATGCGGAGGACCCGTATCGGGGGTTTCTGCCGAGCACTGGGCGACTGGTGCGGTACCAGCCTCCTCTTGCGACTGACAATCTCCGCTCGTCCCGAGCGAAGTCGAGGGGCGCAGACGAGAGCGTAGTTCAACGCCCCTCGACTACGCTCGGGACGAGCGGTGAGGGAGGTTCAGAAACGCGCACCCGTGTCGACGACGGAGTGTTCGAGGGCGGCGAAGTGTCGATGTTCTACGACCCGATGATCGCCAAGCTGGTCACCTGGGCCCCGACCCGCGAGGCGGCGATCGACGCGCAGGTCGAGGCGCTCGATGCGTTCGACATCCAGGGCATCGGCCATAATGTCAATTTCCTCTCCGCGCTGATGCAGCACCCGCGCTTCCGCTCCGGCGAGATCACCACCGGCTTCATCGCCGAGGAGTATCCGGAAGGCTTCTCCGGTTCTCCGACCGACGAGCAGCTGACCGCCGACCTTTCCGCCATCGCCGCGCTGATCGCGACCACGCACGAGGCCCGTGCGGTGCAGATCGATGGGCAGCTCGGCGGTCGTGTTCCGGTCAACGAGGATCACATCGTCCGGCTCGACGGAGGCGCCGAGCATCGCGTGCATTTCGAGCTGGACAAGGTGGTCGTCGACGGCGCCGAGCCGCAGCGGTTCGATGCCGTTTACGAGCCTGGCCAGCGTCTGGTCCGCGCCCGCGTCGGCAATCGCACTCGCACCGTGCTCGTCGCCAAGGACGGCCGCTCGTGGAAAATGACCACCCGGGGCGCGACGCACCGGGTAACGGTGATGACGCCGCTGGTCGCCGAACTCGCCCGTCACATGATCGAGAAGGTGCCGCCTGACCTCTCCAAATACCTCATCGCCCCCATGCCCGGGCTCTTGACCCGGCTGGATGTTGAGGCCGGCGACAAGGTCGAGGCCGGCCAGCCAATCGCGGTGGTCGAAGCGATGAAGATGGAGAATATCTTGCGAGCCGAGAAGAGCGCGGTGGTGAAAGCGACCCCGGTCGGTGCGGGGGAGAGTCTCAGCGTCGATCAGGTGATCGTGGAGTTTGAGTGAGGAAGGGTCTTGTCCGTTCTTGAGCAAAGGCGTGCTTAATCCGGACTGGAATGGAGTTCCTGTTACGTTCTCATGATGCATAGGTGGTGTTCGGAAAGGACATCACCGATGCCGGCTTGGTCGCCAGAGATTGCAAACGAGTTCATCCGTTGGGGCACATCGGACAATCGGTGGTTCGATCAATTGCAACTGCAGGGCCTGGTGTATCTGGCCCATGGCTGGTGCTTGGCCATAATTGGGAATCGCTGGCGGGGGATAGACCGGAGGCGAGGGATCACGGGCCGATGTATCGACGGCTGTTCGATGCACTAGCGCCTTATGGGTCTCACCCCTGTCACCCGGCAGATTAGTAGAGCCGAGCTTTTCCCAGATACATCCGTTTCGGACCCAGATGCGATAGCTTGGTCCGAACTGGATCGGTCAGAGAGAGAAATCTTACGTGGTACCTACCATAGCTACGGTGGCTTCAGCGTAGCTGAACTCTCTGCCGTCATTCGGCGGGGAGAGACTCCGTGGAAGCATGTCTTCGCCGAGGGTCGAGGTGAGTTCCGAGACATTCCGCATAGGTTGATACGAGAACAATTTGTCCAGCTTGCCTCCGGAGGATCCTGAGAATCGCGTCACTCCGCGCGCGATCGAACTCGCAGCCGCTTCTGCCCAGCGCGGGATCGAAGATGATGGCTGCGATGAACGAGCCAAGCAGATTTGCGAGGAAGCAAGGGAGCGCTCGATCCAGATGTTGCTCGATGCAGCGGCCGCGGCCCGGCGCGAGACAATGCAGGATTTCGCGATACGCCATCGTGAGCGGCGTAAGAGCGCGGCGCTGGCATTTGCGGCTCTGCTTATCTCAGTGCTCACCGTGTTATCGATCAGCGCCGAACAGTATCAACTTCTCTTGGCGATTACCGCAATCGTCGCGCTTGTCGTACGAGGCATCTTCTCCGAACCCCCGGCTCAGGCACAATCTGCCAAGAGGTAGGTAACGAGATTGGGCGATAGCCGAGAGTGCTTCAGCTCACTTCGAGCTCGAGAACATCGTGTGCGCCAAGAAGAGCGGCGGTTTAGGCGGCACGGTATGAGCAGGGCAGACACCAGGCGTCGAACCATTAATGGTGGAGTTTGGGTGAGGGCATGCGATCTCCGGAATGAACCCGTAATCTGCTCCATCTTGATCGCTTAGGTTAGAAAGGCAGACCCCGGCTCACGGCCGGGGTGACGGAGAGATCAGGACGTTGCGAGGCAGCGAGTTTATTCGTCGGCGCTGATCGTCAGTGCTGTAGTCTTGCCAATCGCCCCCCACGGGAGCGTTGCGATTGATGGTAAGCTCCGCGCTGGGCTCGCGAAGGAAGCGCCTGAACCTGGACGTGTTCTTTCGGCGCCATACACCAACGTAAGTCTTCCATGGTCATCTTCGGTAGGTCGCACAATCCACTGAACGCCCAAAAACTTCTTTCGTCTGCATGAAGCGTCCGATTGCAGACTTTCGGCGATGCAGACCAAGGTGTTGCCGCTGAGTGCGAAGTGCGAGTCGCGGAACACGTATCCTTTGAGATCTTCCCTCATCTGTTTCTCAACTCACTCCGCCGCAGCTTTCCCGTTGCCGTCTTCGGCAGCTCTCGCACGAACTCAACCTCCCGCGGGTATTTGTACGGCGCGATCGCCTGTTTCACGAAAGCCTGTAGCTCCGCGATGAGACTTTCGGACGCTTCGACGTTCCCGGCCATCACCACGAACGCTTTCACCTTCTGTCCGCGCTCTTCGCAGGGGACGCCGATGACGGCGCACTCGGCGACTGCCGGGTGCGCCAGCAGCGCGTTCTCCACTTCGGGGGCGCCGATGTTGTAGCCGGAGCTGACGATCATGTCGTCGCTGCGGGCCATGTACCAGAAATAGCCGTCATCATCACGGCGGTAGGTGTCGCCGGTGACGTTCCAGCCGTTTGCGACATAGTCGCGCTGGCGCTCGTCAGCTAGGTAGCGGCAACCGGTGGGGCCCTTGATCGCCAGGCGGCCGGGGCCCTCGCCTTCGATCTCCTTTTCCTCCGTGTCGAGCAGGGTGGCGGTGTAGCCGGGCACCGCTCGGCCGGTTGCGCCGGGGCGAATGTCGTTGCCCGCGGCCGAGATGAAGACGTGCATCAGTTCGGTGGAGCCGATGCCGTCGATGATGCGGATGCCGGTGCGCTCCTCCCAAGCTTCGAAGGTCGCCTTGGGGAGGTGTTCTCCGGCGGAGATGCAGGTGGTGAGGGTGGCGAGGGCTTGACCCATTAAACCCGTCCGTCCTGAGCTGGTCGAAGGACCGTTCTTGTTCTTGCCTGCAGTAGGAAGGAAGGACGGCCCTTCGACAGGCTCAGGGCGAGCGGGGCGGGAGTGCGATCCTTCTGCGGAAAGCATCGACTTGTACGCCGTTGGGGCCGTGGCGAGGTGGGTTACCCCGTGCTTGGCGATCGCCTCCAGCATGGACGCTGGGCTGGCCTGTTCGAGCGTGGCCGCGGCAGCTCCGGCTCCCAAGGGAAAGAGCAGGGTGGCACCGAGGCCGAAGGTGAAGGCGATGGGAGCGGAGGTCAGGACGATGTCGCCGGGCTTCATGCCCACAATGTGTCGCGCGAACGTGTCGCAGGGCGCCAGAACGTCGCGGTGGAAGTGGACGCAGCCCTTGGGTGCGCCCGTGGTGCCGCTAGTGAAGGCAATCAGCGCCGGATCGTCGCGGCCAGTGTCGCCGGGTGGAAGCGGGGTCAGGCTCGCGGTGCGGGTCTCCAACTCGCCTTTGCCGAAGTCGCCGTCGAATTTGACGAGGTGCTTGACGCAGCGGGTTTGCGATACGGCCTCACGCAGGTCACCGATGAAGCGGCTGTCGCAGATGGCGTGGCTGATCTCCGCCTTGTCGATCACGCCGGCTAGCTCGCCCGGACGGAGCAGGGGCATGGTTGCGACGGCGATCCCGCCGGCCTTGAGCACGCCAAGCCAGGCGGCGAACAGTGTGTAGCTGTTGGGCCCGCGCAGCAGCACGCGGTTGCCGGGCACCAACCCATGCTCCTCGACCAGCAGCCGGGCGATGCGGCCTGAGAAGCGGTCGAGATCGGTGTACGTCCAGCGGCCACGGTCATTGACGATGGCCAGCGCATTCGGCTCTCCGCCTTTTAGCAGCTCGGCGGCGGCGTTGAGCCGTTCGGGATATCGGAGCTCGGGCAGGTCAAAGCGGAACTCGGGGACCAGTTCGGGTGCCGGCAGGCGGTCGCGCACGAAGGAGTCGTAGGTCATGCCGCTATTTAATCGATCCGAGCGGCACGATCGCGGTGGCTTCGATCTCGACAAGAGCTTGCGGCTCGACGAGAGCTGTAACCGCAACCAGCGCCATGGCGGGATAATGACGGCCGACGATTTCCTGCCAGGCACGGCCAATCTCCGGCAGGTTGGCGCGATACTCTTTAATGTCCGTGACGTAGCAGGTCATCCGCACGATATGCTCGGGACCGGCACCGTCGCAGGCGAGGATCGCCAGAATGTTCCGCAGGACCTGCGCGAATTGGCCGGGGAGTGTGTCGCTGGTGAAGCGCTCCGCTTGGTCCCAGCCAATCACTCCCGCCGTAAAGATCATCCGCCCATTCGCAGCCACCCCGTTGCTGTAGCCTCTCGGGCGCGGCCAGCCGGAGGGCAGGAGCGTCTTCATCCGCGCTGCTCCTTCAGCAGGTCGCGCGCGATGATCTGCCGCTGCACTTCGCTGGCGCCCTCGTAGATGCGCAGGGCGCGGATCTCGCGGTAGAGTTCCTCGACCTTGGCGCCCTTGGTCACGCCAAACCCGCCATGAAGCTGGACGGCCAGGTCGATCACCTTCTGCGCGGATTCGGTCGCGTGGAGCTTGGCCATGGCCGCGGTCCGGCGCTGGCGCGCGTAGCGTTCGGCGTCCTGTTCCCATGCGGCGCGGGCGATCAGCAGGGCGGAGGCGTCGATCATCGTTGCCATCTCAGCCAGGTTGCCCTGGGTCACCGCATTGTCGGCCAGGCTAGCGGGCGCCAGGCGGCGCTGCGAGGTGAAGCTCAGCGCTTCGGCAAGCGCGCGCCGGGCAAAGCCGAGGGCAGCCGCGCCGACGCTGACTCGGAAGCGGTTCAGTGTGCGCATGGCGATGGCAAAGCCTTCGCCGGGATCGCCGACCAGCTCGGCCCGCACACCGTCGAAGCGGAGGCGGGCAAGCGGATGGGGGGCGATCACCTCGATCCGCTCGGCCACCGACAGGCCGGGCGTTCCAGCGGGGACGAGGAAGCAGGAAAGCCCGGCATGACCCTCGCCGCCGGTGCGAGCGAACACAGTGAAGAAGTCGGCGATGGTACCGTTCGAGATGTAGGTCTTCTCGCCCGTCAGCACCCATTCGTCGCCGACTTGCCGGGCGGCCATGCGCAGGCTGGCGGCGTCCGAGCCGGTTTCGGGCTCGGTCAGGGCGAAGGCGGCGATCGCTTCTCCGCGAGCCACGCGCGAGCCCCACCGAAGCTTCTGCGCGTCGCTGCCACGGTCGACGAGCGGCCCCAGCCCAAGCCCCTGCATGGCGAAGGCGAAGTCGGCTAGGCCCGAGTGGTAGGCCAGCCGTTCGCGGATTAGGGCGATGCTGCGGATCGAGTAACCGAGCGGGTCGTAGGGATTGACCAGCTGCAGCAGCGGGGTCTGGCCCATGGAGCGGACCAGCGAACGGCAGGCGGCATCGACGTCGCGATGATCGATCTCGGGATAAGCGGCGCACCAGTCGTCGGCCCAGGAGCGCACCTCGCTGTGGCCGGGCTCGTAGAAGGGCCAGTCGAGCTGGTCCGCCGTGGGCCCTGCGACGCGGACCAGGAACGGGTGCTCAGTCACCGCGGAACTCCGGCTGCCGTTTCGCCGCGAACGCCTCGTAAGCCCGGCGGAAGTCGGCAGTCTGCATGCACCGGGCCTGCGCTTCCGCCTCCTGGTCGATCGCCTCGTCGAGGGATACGTGCCATTCTGCATCGAGCTGGCCTTTGGTCACGGCGTGGGCGGCGGTCGGACCGGCCGCGAGGCTGCGGGCGAGCTCGGTGGCGGCGGCGAGCGGATCGGGATCGAGGCGATTCCAGAAGCCCCAGCGCTCCCCTTCCTCCGCGCTCATGGTTCGGCCGGTGAACAGCAGTTCGGCGGCGCGGCCGTGGCCGATGATGCGGGGCAGCATCGCGCAGGCACCCATGTCCGCGCCCGACAGGCCGACCCGAGTGAACAGGAAAGCGGTGCGAGCATCCGGCGCGGCGATGCGCAGGTCGCTGGCCATGGCCAGGATCGCGCCGGCACCCGCGCACACGCCTTGCACCGCGGCGACGATCGGCTGCGGGCAGGCCCGCATGGCTTTTACCAGGTCGCCGGTCATGCGAGTAAAGTCGAGCAGCCCGACTTCGTCCATGCGGGTCAGCGGACCGATGATCTCATGCACGTCGCCGCCCGAGCAGAAGTTGCCGCCGGCGCCGGTAAGAACGACGACCTTGACCTCGTGGGTGGTCTTCAAATCGCGAAACAGGTCGCGAAGCTCGGCATAGCTGGCGAAGGTCAGCGGGTTCTTCCGCTCCGGCCGGTTGAGTGTGATTGTGGCCACCCCGTCGGCGAAGCTCCACAGGAAGTTGGTGGGTTCCAACGTACGGGGCACGAGGCTCATGCGGTGGTGCCGCCGTCCACCGTCA
The DNA here is from genome assembly GCA_035537335.1 of Sphingomicrobium sp. Lineage (GTDB taxonomy): Bacteria > Pseudomonadota > Alphaproteobacteria > Sphingomonadales > Sphingomonadaceae > Sphingomicrobium. The sequence continues at coordinate 53,066 of DATLMM010000003.1, forward strand.
CGCAGGCGCCGGTGACGGAGCGAGCATCCGGGTGGCAGAGGTAGAGAATTGCGTGGGCGACTTCCTCGGCCGTGACGAGGCGACCGTTGGCGTTGAGGGCGGCGAGAGAAGCCCGAGCCTCTTCCTCACTGCGACGAGTGGCTCGGGCGATCCGCGCGGCGCTGTCGTCGACCATCGGCGTGTCGACGAAGGCGGGGCAAACCGCGTTCACGGTGAGCCCGGTCCTGGCGTACTCCAATGCGAGGCTCTTGGTCAGTCCGACCGCGCCGTGCTTGGACGCGACATAGGGAGCGGCATAGGCTCCGCCCTTGAGGCCGGCGACCGAGGCGACGATCACCAGCCGCTTGCCGTCGCCCTCGAGCAGGTCGGGCAGCGCAAGTTGAGCGCCGTCGAACAGGGCGGTGAGGTTGGTGGCGATGATCGCGTTCCAGCTGTCCCGCGGCGTGCGCAGGAACGGGGCGCTGTCGCCGATGCCGGCGTTCAGGATCACGAGGTCGAGCGGGCCGTGTGCTGCCCGCGCGTCAGCGAAGCTATGTTCGAGCGAATGCCGATCGGTAACGTCGCAGGCAAGCGCGAGCCCGCCGACTTCGCTGGCTACCGTCTCCAGCAGGTCGGCCCGGCGGCCCAGCAAGCTGACCCTGGCGCCTTCGCGCGCCAAAGCGCGGGCAGTGGCAGCACCGATGCCCGTCCCACCCCCGGTAATCAGTGCGTGCTTGCCGCTTGCCCAAGCCATGATTGTTCCTCCTCCTGGAATCTTGGCCGACGGCCTCGGGCGTGGCAAGGCGTCCCGCGACTAGGAGACCCGAGCCCATGAAGACCAGAGCCGCCGTCGCGTTCGAGGCCAAGCGCCCATTAGAGATCGTGGAAGTGGACCTGGAGGGTCCGCGCGCCGGCGAGGTGTTGGTCGAAATCAAGGCGACCGGCATCTGCCACACGGACGCCTACACGCTGGACGGGCTCGATAGCGAGGGACTGTTCCCGTCGATCCTGGGCCATGAGGGCGCCGGGATCGTGCAGGAGGTCGGGGAGGGCATCACCTCGGTGAAGCCGGGCGACCATGTGATCCCGCTCTACACGCCCGAATGCCGCCAATGTAAGTCGTGCCTGAGCGGCAAGACCAACCTTTGTACCGCCATTCGCGCGACGCAGGGCAAGGGCGTGATGCCCGACGGAACGAGCCGCTTCAGCTACCGTGGCCAGCCGATCTTCCACTACATGGGCTGCTCGACGTTCTCGAACTTCACGGTCTTGCCGGAGATCGCGGTCGCGAAGATCCGCGAGGACGCGCCGTTCCAGTCGAGCTGCTACATCGGCTGCGGCGTGACGACGGGGGTCGGCGCGGTGGTGAACACGGCCAAGGTCGAGCCAGGCGCGAACGTGGTCGTGTTCGGACTGGGCGGCATCGGCCTCAACGTCATTCAGGGCGCCAAGCTGGTCGGAGCGAACCGGATCGTCGGCGTCGACATCAATCCGGACCGGCAGGAGTGGGGCCGTCAATTCGGCATGACCGACTTCGTCGATGGGCGCGGACTGGATCGCGACGCGACGATCGCCGAGGTGCTGCGGATCACCGATGGCGGCGCGGACTACAGCTTCGACTGCACGGGCAACACCGAAGTCATGCGGACGGCGCTCGAATGCTGCCATCGCGGCTGGGGCGAGAGCATCATCATCGGGGTGGCCGAGGCGGGCAAGGAGATCGCCACGCGCCCGTTCCAGCTGGTCACCGGACGCGTGTGGAAGGGCACGGCTTTCGGCGGCGCGCGGGGACGGACCGACGTGCCGAAAATCGTCGACTGGTACATGGGCGGCAAGATCGCCATCGACCCGATGATCACGCACGTGCTCAGTCTCGATGAGATCAACAGGGGCTTCGACCTGATGCACGAAGGCGCGAGCATCCGTTCGGTAGTGGTCTACTAATTCAAGGAGCAGAGAGATGTTCAGTCACATGATGGTCGGATCCAACGACATCGACCGGTCGAAGCGCTTCTACGATGCGCTGTTCACCGCGACCGGCGGCCGGGCCGGGCGGATCGATGACAAGGGCCGGATCGTCTATCTCAACAACGGCGGCATCTTCATCGTCACCAAGCCGATCAACGGCGAGGCGGCAAGCCACGGCAACGGCAGCACCATTGGCTTTGCGGTGGATGGGCCGGAGCAAGCGCATGCCTGGCATGAGGCGGGGCTGGCCGCGGGCGGAACCGCGATCGAGGACCCGCCGGGGGTGCGCAGCGGATCGGGCATGTCGCTTTACCTCGCCTACCTGCGCGATCCGGATGGAAACAAGCTCTGCGCGCTGCACCGGCTGCCGGCCGAAGGCTGAGCTCCGGTAAGCTGGGATCGTTCGTCCGGGTCAACTCGCGGCTCGACGGCTATGACTTGGGCGGGCTCCGGTTCGACGACGAAAGCTTCAAGAGCCTTCGTGGCCGGATCGGTGCGCGAGCCGGCTTTGCAGGCCGTCACGCCCCGTTCGTGGAAGGCAAGGTCTTCCGCGAGTTCAAGGGCGACAACGACGTGAACGTCGGCAGCGGTGCGCTGGTCGACACGCTGAAAGGCCAGGGCCGCGGCACCTGGGTCCGTCTCGAGGGCGGCCTCGGCGGCGGTCAGGGCGGCGGTCCGATCATCAGCGGCTGGGCCGACTTCGGCGATGTGAAGGGGTATGGCCTGCGCGCCGGCTTCTGCTTCTAAGCCGAGCCACTTGTAAGAAGGGGGCGTCCGCAGCAATGCGGGCGCCCTTTTTTCGTTCAAGGAGCGCGCTGGCGATGGTAAAGATCAAGTCGGAGGTCAGGAGCCATGGCGGGCGGCAGCTCGTCTGCTCGCACCATTCGGGGGCAACCGGCACGGAGATGGTCTTCTCCCTGTTCCTTCCGACCGCGGCGGAGACCGGACCGGTGCCGCTGGTCACCTACCTGTCGGGACTAACCTGCACCCACGCCAATGTGACAGAGAAGGGCGAGTACCGCGCCGCCTGCGCCGAGTATGGGCTGGCGTTTCTCGCGCCGGACACCAGTCCGCGCGGGACCGCCGTCGCCGACGAAGAGGGCTGGGACATCGGGCAGGGTGCCGGCTTCTACGTCAACGCAACGCAGGCGCCCTGGTCCGAGCACTATCGCATGTGGAGCTATGTCGCCGAGGAGTTGCCAGCCCTCGTGGCGGCCGAGTTCCCGCTCGATATGGTGCGGCAAGGTATCAGCGGCCACAGCATGGGCGGCCATGGTGCGCTGACAATGGCGCTGCGCTCGCCCGGCAAGTTCCGCAGCGTGTCGGCCTTTGCGCCGATCGTCGCACCGTCACAGGTGCCTTGGGGCGAGAAGGCGTTTGGACGCTACCTGGGCGAGGACCGGGCGGCATGGCGGCAGCACGATGCGATTGCGCTGATCGAGAGCGGGGCGCGAGTGCCGGACCTGCTGGTGGACGTGGGTGGGGCGGACCCCTTCCTGGAGCGCGAGCTTCGGCCCGAGCTGCTGGAGGATGCCTGCTCAGCAGCCGGCCAGCCGCTGAGCCTGCGGCGGCAGGCAGGTTACGACCACAGCTATTACTTCATTTCGACCTTCATGGCGGATCATCTCGCGTGGCACGCGGAGCGGTTGGCTTAGCTCAGGCGGTCCAGTGAATATCGATCGGCTGCTCGGCTTCGGCCAGCAGCCGGCCGATCGGCAGCTTGCTGCTCTGACCATCGGCGATGGCGCCTTCGAGCAACTCCTTGCGGTCGGTACCGTCCGCGGTGATCAGGATGGTCCGGGCGGACAGGAGTGCGGCTCGGGTGAGCGTCACCCGTGGTTCGCCGTTGTCGGGAGCGAGGCCGACCGCGCGACGGGCTTTGGGCGCGTCGAGAGCGTTCTGCAGGTGGGGGCTATCGGCCAGGCCAGCGACTTCGCCCGCCGCACCAACCGTCAGCCAGGCGAGATCCGGCGGCCAGGGCAGATCGGCCAGACGGGCATCGGCGGCGTTGCCGGCCAGCACAACGTCGCTGTTCGGCGTTCCAAAGGGCACCACGCGCGCGCCGAGCGGCAGGAAGCGCTGGGCGAGCGCACGGGCGCGGCTATTCGGGCTGTCCACCCCGACCAGCAGGTCGTCCGTCGCGATGATCGCGACCTTTTTCCACGGCAGCTTGGCCTTCGCGAGCTGATCAAGCACGGCGGCCGGCGCGTCGCCGGGGAGCGCGAGCAGGGCGGCGTCGCGGGCATCGACCGCGCTTTCGACGATGAAGCCGATGTCGCCGGCAACGGCGTCGGCCAGCTCGTCCACCGCTTCATAGTCCCAGAATTCCGCTTCGATCATCGACGTTAACCTTTTTGGCGTTTGGCCCGCTGCCTCTCCCGCTTCAGCAGGCAAAAGTAAATGGCGCCGCGCCCTTCACCGTGGCGGCGACGGTGGAGGTTTCTTTACGCTTGGCGGCTAAGCCCGGGTCCATGACCGACGGCTTCAAGCTTGCCACTCGCGCGGCCTTCCAGGCGATCCTCGACCTCAACGAGGAACGGGTGTTCGCATATGAGGCGCTGATCCGCGGCGGCGATGGCCAGGGTGCCGCCTATGTGCTGGGCCAGGTCGATGCCGAGCAGATCAGCAGCTTCGACCAGTCCTGCCGGGTCACCGCGATCCGCGATGCGGCTTCGGCGGGCATCGTCGCTACCGGCGCCAAGCTCTCGATCAACTTCATCGCTAGTGCGGTATCGTCGCCTCGGCTGGGAGCGCAGCTGACGCTGGACACGGCGCGGGAGGTTGGTTTCCCGAGCAATCGCCTGATCTTCGAATATAGCGAGAATGAGAAAGTCGAGCCGAAGCACATCCATGGCATCGTCGCGGCCTACCGCGAGCTTGGCTTCACCACCGCGATCGACGACTTCGGCACCGGTCTGGCCGGGCTCGCTCGGCTGTCGGCCGTGCATACCGACATGGTTAAGATCGACATGGACCTGATCCGCGGCATCGATCGCGACAATCGCAAGCGGGCGATCCTGGAGTCGATGGTGCAATTGATGCGCCGGCTTGGGACCGAGGTGATTGTTGAAGGCGTCGAAACCGAGGAAGAGCTGGCCGTGCTGCGCCTGTTCGGCGTGCGCTATGTCCAGGGCTATCTCTTCGGCAAGCCGACGCTGGGCGCGCTGCCGCCCTATCCCGATCGCTTGCGCCGGGCGGGGGTTGCGCACCGCCATCGGCCGGGAACGACGCGAGGGGCGCTTCTTTAGCCTATCGGTCGGGGCGCTTCCCCCGGGCGGTCTCCATGAAGGCGGCGACGGCTTCGGCCTGCCGGGTCAAGCGGCGCCAGACCAGTCCGATGTCGACGGTTGGCAGCGGCTCGCGGGTGCGCTTGGCGACGATGCGGTCCCCGTCAAGCGACCAGGGCCGGTAGAGTAGGTCCGGCAGGATCGCGAGGCCGGCGTTGGTGCCGACCAGCCCGCGGATCGCTTCCACCGAAGCGCTGCGATAGGCCGGCTTGCGATGGTTGGGCTGCGTCTTCCACACCGCCTCACTGACGGCCTGCAGCTCTTCGCGCGCGATATCGATCAATGCTTCGTCCGCGAGCTCGGCAATGCTGACATTCTCCTGCTCGGCCAGCGCGTGGCGCGGCGCCATCCACACTCGCATGTCGGACCGGAGCAGCACGTCATGGTCCAGTGCTTCCGGCCGAGTCAGGCCAGGGACGATGAGGATGCCGAGGTCCAGCTCGCCGTTGACCAGCATGTGCTCGATGTATTCGCCGCGCTCTTCCACCACCCGGATTTCCACGCCCGGAAAGGCCTTGCGGTAGCGAGCCATGAGGTCCGTCAGGAAATAGCCGGTGACGATCGGGGTGGCGCCAAGCATCAGCTGGCCCTCAATCGAGTGAGTGTCGCGACCGACCCCGTCACGAATGCCGTTGACCGCGTCTAGGATGTTGCGTGCGTGGCGCAGGAATTGCTGGCCCTCGCGGGTCAGGATCACACCCTTGGCATGGCGCGCGAACAGCTCGACCCCGACATCGGCTTCGATGAAACGGATGGCCTCAGTCACCGCACTTTGCGAGATGCCGACGCTCGCCGCGCCGCGGGAAATGGAGCGGCTCTCGGCGACGGCGATGAAGTAGCGCATCTGGCGGAAGGTGATGTTCATCGCACCATCGGAAAAACGGATAGCTATCGGCTTGCATAATCGACTGGCGTTCGGCTGGCGAGGAGGGTTCCTACAATCCCCTGAATGGCAGGGATTGCTGAAGCGGCAGATTCCGCTTTTGCGCTCCCGCAAAACGGTTCAGCATGGCGCGGGACACCAGCAGCGGGAGCAGGGGCATGAAGGACATTCAGATCAAGCTCGGCCAGTTCAGGAGCAATCGCCGGTCCATCCTGCAGGGTCTTGGTGCCGCGGCAGTGGGTATCAGTCTGAGCGGCATGCTTTCCGCGTGCAGTGGCGGGGATGGCGAGGGCGACGCCCAGGCGGGCAGCGCGGCCAAGATCGCGTCCACCGGCGAAGAGCCCAGGCTCAACTTCTACAATTGGGACACCTACATCGGCGAGACCACGCTGGCAGACTTCAAGGACGCCAGTGGAGTGGACGTGAACATGAGTCTGTTCGCGACCAATGACGAGCTGTTCGCCAAGCTGCGCGCAGGCAATCCCGGCTTTGACGTGATCGTGCCGTCAAACGACTTCGTGGAGCGCATGGTCCCCGCCGGAATGCTGATCCCGCTGGATCACAGCCTCATTCCCAACATCAAGAACATCGACCCGCAATTCATGAACGTGGACTGGGACCCGGGGCGCAGGCACTCCATCCCCTACACCTGGCTGGTGCTCGGAATCGGGTATCGCAAGTCGAAGGTGCCGGGCGGGATCGACAGCTGGAAGCCGTTGTTCGACAGCGACCAGTACGCCGGTCGCATCTCCCTGTTATCGGAGGCGGGCGACCTGTTCCGGCTCTACGGCAAGTACATGGGCAAGTCGGTCAATGCACTTACGCCGGCCGACATCCAGGCCATCCAGCAGATGATGATCCGCCAGAAGCCGCGGGTGAAGGTGTTCCACGAGGACAATGGCCAGGATCTGCTCGCCAAGGGCGAGGTCGACCTGGTACTCGAGTATAACGGCGACATGGCGCAGGTGATTGCCGAGGACGACGACTTGGCGTTTGTCATCCCCAAGGAGGGCAGCCAGCTCAATTCCGACACGCTGTGCATCCCCAAGGGTGCCCCGCATCCCAAGAACGCCCACGCTTTCATCAACTACGTTCTTGATGGTGAAGTGGGGAAGAAGATTACCGAGACGATCCTCTACCCGACGCCAAACAATGCCGCGAAAGCACTTATGCCTGAGGAATACCGCAGCAATCCGGTGATCTTTCCGCCCGAAGCGCTGCTGTCCAAGTGCGAATACGCTAATTTCCGGCCGGACGTTCAGCCGCTCTACGAGGAAGCGTTCACCCGCGTTCGCGCGGCGTAAGGCCGGATGGAAGACTGGAAACTCAGCCGCCGGTTCTTTGCGGGGGTTTCCAGTGGGCCGCTCTTGTGGCTGCTGCTGTTCTTCATCGTGCCGATGGCGATTGTGTGGGGCTACAGCTTCGGACGCAACGTCGGCCTGACCGAGATCGACATCAGCGGTACGTTCAGCAACTACGGCCGAGCGCTGGAGCCGCTTTACCTCGGTATCTTCCTGAAGTCGCTGGTCGTCGCGGCGGTGACCACGGCGATCTGCTTTGCGATTGGCTTTCCCGTCGCGATGGCGATCGCGTTTGCCCAAGACCGGTGGAAGCCGTGGCTGCTGCTGCTGATCATGCTGCCGTTCTGGACCAACCTGCTGATCCGTACCTACGCGCTGCTGTTCGTGCTGGGCGAACGGGGGCTGGTGAACAGCGGGTTGGAATATCTGTGGAATGGCAGCAGCCTGATCTCGCAACTGCTTGGGTTCGGCCAGTGGGACTCGTTCCAGTCGGTGCCGCTGCTCTACAACAACTTTGCGCTCGTCCTGGGGCTAGTCTACGTCCATCTGCCTTTCATGGTGCTGCCGCTCTACGCCGCGCTGGACCGCCTCGACAAAAGCTTGATCGAGGCCAGCCTGGATCTTGGTGCCGGGCACTGGAAGACCATCACGCGGATTGTAATCCCGATGGCGATGCCGGGCATCCTCTCGGGCCTGCTGATCACCTTCGTGCCGGCGCTCGGCGCCTATCTGACGCCTGATCTGATGGGTGGAACGGATAGCCAGATGATCGCCAACGTGATCGAGCGGCAATTCAAGCGTGCCAACGACTGGCCGTTCGGAGCAGCGCTTTCTTTCCTGCTGCTCTATGCCACGTTCATTCTCATCGCATTGCAGGCGCTCCGCGGCCGCCGGGACGAGACAACGGCATGAGAACGCCGATTGCCCCACTGGAATATACGCGACGGCTATGGCTGCGGTCGTGGATGTGGGCAGTTGCACTGTTCCTCTATGCGCCGCTGCTGGTGCTGATCGTGTTCAGCTTCAACGACAGCCGGCGCAACATCGTGTGGCGTGGTTTCACCACCGAATGGTACGGCAAGGTCTTCAACAATGGGTCGCTGATGGCGGCGCTGGGCAACTCGCTGACCATCGCCTTCCTGGCAACAGTGGTGAGCGTCGTGCTCGGCACGCTGGCGGCAGTGTGGCTGTGGCGGTTCCGCTTTCCCGGCAAGGCGGGCATCGAGGGCACGATGGCGCTGCCGATCGTCGTGCCGGAGATCTGCTTAGGGGTCGCGTTTCTGGTGTTCTTTGCGCAGGTCGGCTGGCCGAACGACCTGGCCTGGCCGATGAGCCTGTCCAACATCGTCGCCGCGCACATCACCTTCTGCTTTCCCTTCGTGGCCCTCGTCGTCCGCGCCCGTCTGGCGAGCTTCAACCGGGAGCAGGAAGAGGCCGCCCGCGACCTTGGGGCGAGCGAGTGGCAGTCGTTTCGCGACGTGCTGCTGCCGCACATCAAGCCGGGGATCGTCGCCGGGGCGCTGCTGAGCTTCACCCTCAGCCTAGACGATTTCGTGATCACCTTTTTCACAAGCGGGCCGAACACGATCACCTTTCCCGTGAAGGTCTATTCGATGGTCCGCTTCTCCGTGACGCCGGAGGTAAACGCCGTTTCCACCCTGCTCATCCTGCTCACGGTGGCGCTGACCGCCACCGCGCTGAAGCTGCAGGACATCACCAAGTCGAAGGTTCATTGATGGCCGAGCCGATCATCGAAATCCGCAACGTCACCAAGCGCTTCGACAATCTGGCTGCAGTCGACAACGTGTCGCTGACGATTGAGCGCGGCGAGTTCTTCGTGCTGCTGGGACCGTCGGGCTGCGGCAAGACGACGCTGCTGCGGATGGTCGCGGGTTTCGAACTGCCGAGCGAGGGACAGATATTGATCGACGGCCAGGACGTGAGCTTGGTGCCCCCCAACAAGCGGCCCGTGAACATGGTATTCCAGAGCTATGCCGTGTTCCCGCACATGTCGGTTGCGGACAACGTCGGCTACGGGTTGCGGGTCGCGCGGACGGGCACGAGCGAGATGCGCGGCCGGGTGCAGGAAGCTTTATCGCTGGTGCAGCTTGGCGGGCTTGGCGAGCGGATGCCAGACCAGCTGTCGGGCGGGCAAAGGCAGCGGGTGGCGCTTGCCCGCAGCCTGGTGATGAAGCCCAAGGTGCTGCTGCTCGACGAGCCGCTGTCGGCGCTCGACGCCAAACTTCGCGCGCAGATGCAGTTCGAGTTGGCCGAAATCCAGCACAAGGTCGGGATCACCTTTGTCACCGTGACCCATGATCAGGACGAAGCATTGTCCCTGGCTGACCGGGTTGCGGTGATGAACAAGGGCCAGATCGCGCAGCTGGCCGGCTGTTCCGACATCTACGAATATCCGGCCAACCGCTTCGTCGCTGACTTCATTGGGTCGGTGAACATCTTCGAAGGGCGGATGATCGTGGATAAGCCTGATCGGGCGGAGATCGATTGTCCCGAACTTGGCCGCGTCTACCTGAACCACGGGGTCACTGGACCACATGGGGCCGACCTGTGGGTCGCAATCCGGCCGGAAAAGATCACCCTCAGCAAGCAGGGGCAGGTTGCGCCGAAGGACTCGCCGGAGGGAACCAACCAGGCAACCGGGATCATACGTGGCCTGTCCTATCTCGGCGACATCACCATCTACGAGGTCGAACTGCCGAGCGGGCGCAAGATCCGGGTCTCCCGGCCCAACCTGTCGCGGTTCGACCAGGATGACTTCGACTGGGACGAACCGGTGTCGATGCACTGGCACCCGACCAGCCCTGTCACGCTGCTGGCGTAGGAGCCGCGATCAGCTGAGCGGCAGGTCGGCCTCCTCGTCGAGCTGAGGCTGCTCACCGGCGCGCAGATGCGGTTCGGCCTGGTCGAGTGAGCGGTGAATGATGTCGATCATGCGGTCGATCTGTTCATGGGTGATCACCAGGGGCGGACACATGACGACCGTGTCGCGGATGCCCCGAACCATCAGGCCATTCGCGATGCACGCGTCGCGCACCATCGGCCCGCCCGTGCCCTCCTTGCCGCCGAAGCGCGCGGCCGTGTCCTGGTCGGCGACGATTTCGACCGCGCCAAGCAGGCCGCAGCTGCGGATCTCGCCGACCAGCGGGTGGTCGGACAGTCGTTGCAGCGCCTGGGCGAAGTAAGGCGCCGTATCGTCCCGGGTGCGCTCGACCAGGCCCTCGCGCTCAATGATCTCGATGTTCTTGAGTGCGACGGCCGCGCAGACCGGATGGCCGGAATAGGTGAAGCCGTGAACAAAGTCGCCGCCGCTCTTGATCACGGCCACGATCTCCTCGGACACGGCGACTGCGCTGATCGGCAGATATCCGCTCGACAGCCCCTTGGCCATCGCGATCATGTCGGGCTGAACGCCGGCCGTCTGGTGCCCCCACCAATTGCCGGTGCGCCCAAAGCCGCAGATTACCTCGTCGCAGATCAGCAGGATGCCGTATTTGCGGCAGATGCGTTCGACCTCCGGCCAATAGCTGGGGGGCGGAATGATCACGCCGCCGGCGCCCTGGATCGGCTCACCGATGAAGCCGGCAACGCGCTCGGGGCCAATCGCCAGTATCTCTTCCTCGATCGCGCGGGCGCAGGTGAGGCCGAACTCGTCTGGGTCAAGGTCACGGCCTTCGCCGAACCAGTAGGGCTGGCGAACATGGTGGATGTCAGGAATCGGGAGGTCGCCCTGCGCGTGCATCGCCTTCATTCCGCCAAGGCTGACGCCCGCCACGGTGGAGCCATGATAGGCGTTGTGGCGGCTGATCATGACTTTGCGTTCCGGCTGACCCTTGGTTGCCCAGTAATGGCGAACCATGCGCAGGATGGTGTCGTTCGCCTCCGAGCCGGAGGTGTTGAAGAACACATGCGGAAGACGCTGCTCGGTCAGTTCGGCGATCTTTGCCGCGAGCAGCACGGCGGGTGGCGTCGCGGTCTTGAAGAAGGTGTTGTAGTAGGGGAGCTCGCGCATCTGCTCGGCCGCGACAGCGGCCAGTTCGTCGCGGCCGTAGCCGATGTTGACGCACCACAATCCCGCCATGCCGTCGAGCAGCTGGTTGCCGTCACCGTCCTGAATAGTGCAGCGATCCACCGTCGTCGTGATGATCCGGCTGCCGCCTGTATCCTCCATCAATTGGTAATCCTGCTGGGCGGGCAGGTGGTGCGCTACGTCCAGGCGGCGAAGCTCGGCAATGTCGTAGTTGCGGCGCGGCGCGGTCATGCTGCTTGTTCCTTTGAGGCGAGTGACTCACCGCGGAGTGCGCGGCCGAGCAGGTGGAAAAAGGTCAGGCTGTCGGGGTCGCCGCCGTCCCACTCGGGGTGCCATTGCACCGCCAGCAGCGGCGCGCCGCCAAGATCGGCGGAGTAGGCCTCGACCAGTCCGTCCGGCGCGGTCGCCTCAACGTGGAGACCTGGCGCGAGTTGGCCGATGCCTTGGTAGTGCACGCTGTTGACCTGCACTTCTGGCTTGGCGAAGGCGGCTGCCAGCATGCCGCCGCCTCGCAGGAACACGCGATGCTTGTGGTCGAACAGGGCGTCGAAGTCGGCGCCGTCCGGCGCATGGTGGCGGATCAGCTCGTCGCTTTCACTCGTGTCACGGCGCAGCGTGCCGCCAAGGGCGACGTTGATCTCCTGGAATCCGCGGCAGATGCCGAACACGGGCTTCTGGCGCTCGGCCATGGCTTCGACCAAGGCCAGCGCGATCTCGTCGCGTCCAGGGTCGTGGGGACCGCTGCCATCGAAATCGCCGTAGCGATGGCTCTCCACATTGGAGGGACTGCCGGTGAGCAGGACGCCATCGAGCCGCGGAGCAACCTCCGACGCGCTCATCAGATCCGGGAGGGAGGGAACCAGCAGAGCCGCGACGTCGGCATGGGTCATTGCCGCGCGGACATAGCGCTCCATTACTACCTGGGCCGGCTCGACGCCGACCTGGCGATTGCAGCAGATAATGCCGAGAACGGGACGAGCCATCGGTCCTCTAATGCTTGAACATGACGTGCCGGGGCGTGGTGTAATGCTCCAGGCAGTAGATGGACAGGTCGGAGCCGTAGCCCGAGGACTTCACTCCGCCGTGCGGCATCTCCGTGGCGTTGACGCTGTGGGTGTTGATCCACGTGACGCCGTACTGGAGTTTGGCCGCAATCTGTCCCGCCTTGCCGATGTCGCGAGTCCAGATTGATGAGGCGAGGCCATATTCGCTGTCGTTGGCCCAGCCGATCACCTGCGGAATGTCGTCGAAGCGGGTGACGGAGACGACAGGGCCGAATACTTCGCGTTGGACGATCTCGTCGCTCTGCTGCGCACCCGCAATCAGTGTCGGCTGAAAGAAGAAGCCGCGCCCGTCGCCGGCTTTGCCGCCGGTCACGAGCTGGGCGCCGGTATCCGTCACGGCACGGCGGACGAAACCTTCAACCCTGTCGCGCTGCCGCTCGGTGATCAGCGGGCCGAGCGCGGTCCGAGCGTCGCGCGGATCGCCCATGCGTAGATTGCCCAGCCGATCCGCGATGGCCGCGACGAGCCGGTCCTCGATCCCCGCCTGGGCATAGACCCTGGAAGCGGCGGTGCAGTCCTGCCCAGCGTTGTAGTAGCCCGCGTCCACGATTGCCTGGGCAGCGGCGTCCACATCGGCATCGTCGAGCACGATCACCGGAGCCTTGCCGCCCAACTCGAAGTGAGTGCGCTTGATCGTCGGTGCGCAGGCTTCCATCACCTTGCGGCCGGTTGCGATGTCGCCGGTCAGCGAGACCATGCGGACCAACCGGTGGGCGACCAGGGTAGCGCCGACCTCCGCACCGTTGCCGGTGACCAGGTTGAACACCCCCTCGGGCAGATGCTCGGCGCAGATCTCGGCAAGCAGCAGCGCGGTGAGCGGCGTGTGCTCGGACGGCTTCAGCACGACCGTGTTGCCGGCGGCAATGGCCGGAGCGACCTTCCAGGCGGCCATCATCAGCGGGTAATTCCATGGCGCGATGCCAGCGACCACGCCGAGCGGATCGCGGCGAAGCATGCTGGTGTGACCGGCCTTGTACTCGCCTGCCGGAATGCCGCTCACCGTCCGCAGCGCGCCGGCGAAGAAGCGGAACACGTCCACCGTGTTGCCGACATCGACGGCCTTGGCGGTGCCGAGCGGTTTGCCGCAGTTGCGCATCTCGGCTTCGGCGAGTTCGTCCGTGCGACTCTCGATCGTGTCGGCGATGCGGAGCATGCGGACGGAGCGCTCCTTGGGCGTCATCGCCGACCAGAGCGGGAAGGCTCGGTACGCGGCCTGTACGGCGGCATCGACCTGCTCGCGGCTGGCGCCGGGCAGATCCGCGATCAGCTCGCCATTGCTGGGATCGTTCACCGTCTCCGGGTCGCCCAGGCCGGTGGCGCTCTGGCCATCGATGAAGAGGCCCTGGATGTCCGTCATCTGCTGTGTTCCCGACTTAGTCGACGCTTGAGATCTGTTCGGCGAGGATGCCGAACATGGTTTCGATCTGGTCGGGCTCGACGATCAGCGGCGGCGACAACGCGATGGTGTCGCCGGTCGCGCGGACGAGCAGGCCGGCATCAAAGCAGCGCCCGAACACCTCCGCCCCGCGCTTGCCCGGAGCGCCGTCGCGTGGAGCCAGCTCGATCCCGGCGACCAGGCCGAGGTTACGGATGTCGATGACGTGGCGAGCGCCCCTTAGCCCATGCGCCTCCGCCTCCCACTTTGCTTCAAGGCTGGTGGCACGTTCAAACAGCGCCTCGTCGCGGTAGATGCCGAGCGTCGCCAGGCCAGCGGCGGCAGCGAGCGGATGGCCGGAATAGGTGTAGCCGTGGAACAGCTCGATGCCGTCCGGCGAGCAATCCACTATCTGGTCGTGGATGGCTCGGGAGGCTGCGACCGCGCCCATCGGTACGGCGCCGTTGGTGAGGCCTTTAGCCATGGTGATCATGTCGGGTGCGACGCCAAAGCGTTCGGCAGCCGTGGCGGTGCCAAGACGGCCGAAGGCGGTGATCACCTCGTCGAAGATCAGCAGGATATCATGCTTGTGCGTCAGCTCACGCAGGCGTTCGAGATAGCCCTTCGGCGGGATCAACACCCCGGTTGAGCCTGCCACCGGCTCCACGATAACGGCCGCAATGGTCTCGGCCCCATGCAGGGCGACGATGCGCTCCAGATTGTCGGCAAGGTGCGCGCCCCACTCGGGTTGGCCGCGGCTGTACGCCATGTCCGGCAGGCTGTGCGTATGCGGCAGGTGATCGACGCCGGTCAGCAGCGAGCCAAAGGCGCGGCGATTGTTGACGATCCCGCCGACGGAGATGCCGCCGAAGCCGGTGCCATGGTAGCCGCGTTCGCGACCGATCAGGCGGGTCTTGCCGGCCAGTCCGCGTGAGCGCTGGTAGGCAAGGGCGATCTTCAACGCGGTGTCGACGGCTTCCGAGCCGCTGTTGGCGAAGAAGATGCGGTCGAGCCCGTCGGGCATGAGCTCGCCCAAACGTGTCGCCAGCTCGAACGGGAGCGGGTGGCCGAGTTGAAAGGTCGGGGCATAGTCGAGCTCGCCCGCCGTCTTGCGAATGGCCGCGATGATCGGCTCGCGCCCATGGCCGGCATTGACGCACCACAGACCAGCGGCACCGTCCAGCAGTCGGTGCCCGTCTTCGGTGCGGTAATGCATGCCCTGAGCACCGACCAGCAGCCGGGGATGCGCCTTGAACGCTCGATTTGCGGTGAAGGGCATCCAGAAGGACGCGAGGCGATCGTTGGCGAGCATGTTCCTGTCCCCTCCGTCCGGCATCCTCTTTCACCCCGGGAGGAGCAAGTCACATTGTCTTTGGCGGTAGGTATCGCTTTTTTCGATAGCTGCTCTCCCCTGAATTGGACTGGCGCTTGCTTCTTCTTCGCTTCAGCATGATCCTGCCATGCAAATGTAAGCGCCGCTTCAGCGCCAAGGCGGAAAAGGGGGCAAATCATGCGTTTCAAGCCACTTCTGATGAGCGCGGCTCTGGCCGGGCTTGCGATCGCCGCGACGCCGGCCGCAGCGCAGGACAGCGCGTCGCAGCCGGATAACAAGGCGGAAGCCGGACAGACAGTCACCACACCGGACGAGGAAGAGGAGGCAAGCACCCCCTTCGAACTTGAGATCGCGGTGTCAGCGGTGAGCGATTATCGCTTCCGCGGCATCTCGCTGAGTGACAAGGACCCCGCCTTTCAGCCGTCGATCACGCTCAGCCACGAGTCCGGCCTATACGGCAGCATATGGGCCTCCACGGTCGCCGAGAACGACGGGGCCGACATCGAAGTCGACTACATCCTCGGCTACGCGCCGAGCATCGGCGGCTTTGACCTCGATGTGAACGCCACCTACTACGCCTATCCGCGCGCGACCGACCTCAACTATTGGGAGTTCATCGGCAACGTCAGCCATTCGGTTGGGCCCGGCTCGGTCGGCTTGACCTTCGCCTACACCCCGAAGCAGGGCGCGACCGTACCCAAGCGCGGCGTCTATTACGCCATCAACGGCGAACTGCCGTTGGGGGAGGAGTCGCCGTTCACCCTAACGGCTTCGTTCGGGATCGAGGACAACGCGTTCTACGACAAGAAGCGTGACTGGTCGCTGGGCATCAATGCCGACGTTGAAGGCTTCGCCGTGGGTCTGGCCTATGTTGACACAAGCCGGACCGGAGGCGACCCGTTAGGCAGGCGCGGACTTGTGTTCTCGCTCAGCAAGGCGTTCACCTTCGGTTTCTAGGGGCGCCACGAACAGGAAAGGACGGACGCGGGCCATGATGCGCGCGCGTCCGGCAAGTTGATGTCAAACAAGCTGGCCAGCTGGATCGCTGAGCACCAGGTCTCCGAGATCGAATGCATCGTTCCCGACATGAACGGGGTGCAGCGCGGCAAGGTGCTGCCGGCCGCCAAGTTCCTGTCTGGGTTCAAGGACGGCACGCTGCGCATACCAAGCAGCGTGTTCTCCGTGACAGTCACCGGCGAATATCCGTCGGACATCGAGCATATCATCCCGATCTACGATCCCGACTTTGTGATGGTCCCGGATGCCGACACCATCTGCGAAGCGCCCGGATTCAAGACGCGGACCGCCTTCGTCATAGCCGATGTGCTGAACGGCGCTGGCGAGCCGGTGAACATCGCCCCGCGGATGATCCTGAAGCGAGTGCTGCAGATGTACGCGGCCAAGGGCTGGCGCCCGGTAATTGCGCCGGAGGTCGAGTTCTACCTCGTGTCGCGCAATACCGATCCCGACTTTCCGCTGGTTCCGCCGACCGGACGATCCGGACGGCCGGAAACCGCGAGCCAGCCTTATGGCCTGGAAGCGCTGACCGAGTTCGAGGAGATCATCGAGCACATCTACGAGAACTGCGAGCAGGCCGGGCTCGACATCGACACCATGATCCATGAATCGGGCGCAGCGCAGCTTGAGGTCAACTTCCTTCATGGCGACCCGCTGCGGCTGGCCGACGAGGTGCTGCTGTTCAAGCGAATCGTCCGCCAGGTCGCGCTGGAGCACGACGTCTACGCCACCTTCCTGGCCAAGCCGATGAGCAACCAGCCGGGCAGCGCGATGCACATCCACCAATCGGTGCTGGATGCGGAGAGCGGGCGGAACATCTTCTCGCAGGCCAACGGCAAGGACAGTGCGGCGTTTCGCAGCTACATCGGCGGGCTGGTGCGACTACTGCCGCAGGTGGCGCCGATGTTCGCGCCCAACGTCAACAGCTTCCGGCGGATGCGGCCGGACAGCGACGCGCCGATCAACGTACAATGGGGGCCGGACAACCGCAGTTGCGGCCTGCGTGTGCCGGTGTCCAACGTCCGGAACCGCCGGGTCGAGAACCGCCTGCCCGGCGCCGATGCCAACCCCTATCTGGCGTTCGCCTCGTCGCTGGTTGCCGGCTACATCGGCATGGTGGAGCGGATGCAGCCGCCCAAGAGCATCGAGGGCAACGCCTATCATCGCGCCCGCACCCTCCCGCGCAGCATGGAAGTGGCGCTGGATCGTTTTGCCCATTGCCGGCCGGTAAAAGCGCTGCTCGGCGAGGAGTTCTTCGATCTGTTCGCCGCCATCAAGGACACCGAACTGCTCAATTATCATTCGGTGATCAGCAGCTGGGAGCGCGAGCATTTGCTGCTCCGCGTCTGAGCTGATGGGGAGCCCTGCCGGCAACTATTACGATGCGACCGCGCAGCCGTTCAAGCGGCAGCCGCCGTTACGTGATGAGGTGCGGTGCGACGTGGTGGTCATCGGCGGTGGGTTCACGGGGGTGGCGGCGGCGCTGGCGGCGGCAGAGGCTGGAGCCAAAGTCGTGCTGCTTGAGGCCGAGACGATCGCCCACGGCGCCTCGGGGCGGAATGGCGGGCAGCTGATCCCCGGACTGCGCTGGACGGGTTCGCACCTCAAGGCTGCGTTCGGCTTGGACAGGGCGCGAGCGGTGCACGACGTCGCGCTGCAGGCCGTCGATCGGGTCAGGGCGCGGGTCCGCAGGCACGGCATCGCCTGTGACCTCAAGGCTGGGCATCTGGAGGCGGCATGGAAGCCGGCGCATTTCGTCGAGCAGCAGCGTGAGGCCGAGTTGCTGGCGCGGGACTTCGGCCGGAAGAACCTGGAAATCGTCGCGCCGACGGAGATGCAGCGGCACGTGAGTACGGACGCCTACCATGGCGGGCTGTATGACCCGGACGGCGGGCATTTTCATCCGCTGAACTATCTGCTTGGGCTGGCCACGGCGGCGCGAGAGGCGGGTGCGACCCTGCATGAGCAAAGCCGGGTGAGAACGCTGACGCAGAATGGTGGGGTGCGGGCGGAAACCGCCGGTGGGCATGTGATCGCCGAACGCGCAATCCTGGCCACCGACGCCTGGACCGGCGACCTGCAGCCGCGGCTGGGTCGGTTCACCGTGCCGCTGATGAACTACAATGTCGCTACCGCGACGTTGGGCGAGAGGGCTGCACAGCTGCTGCCCAGCGACGCCGCGGTGGCGGACAGCCGGTTCGTGCTGAACTATTATCGGATGAGCGCGGACGGACGGCTGATCTTTGGCGGCGGCGAGCGCTACCGGAGCGAGCCGCCAAGCGACATTGCGGGTTTTGTCGGGCCTTTTCTGGAGCGCATCTTCCCGCAGTTGGCAGGCGTGCCGATCGATTTCGGCTGGGGAGGGATTGTCAGCGTGACGGCCAACCGCCTGCCGCACCTCGGCCAAAATGG
Source organism: Sphingomicrobium sp. (assembly GCA_035537335.1). Lineage (GTDB taxonomy): Bacteria > Pseudomonadota > Alphaproteobacteria > Sphingomonadales > Sphingomonadaceae > Sphingomicrobium. Next base: position 71,733 of record DATLMM010000003.1, read on the forward strand.
AGCCATCCTGTTCGCTCATGGCTTCTCCGGTCACGGCGCGCTGTTGACGACCTTGGCCGGGGAGCTGTGCGCCGAGGCGCTTCATCGCGACAGCAGCGGCTTCGATCTGCTTGCTGGACTGCCGCACCGGCCGTTCCCCGGCGGTCCACTGCTCGCCCGTCCGCTGGCTACCATGGGCCTGCTCTACTACGCCATGAAAGACCGCCTATGACCGACGCTGCTGCTGAAGCCCGCGACTTCTTCGAGGCTCATCCGGAAATCGATGCCGTCGACATGATCTTCACGAACATGTGCGGCGTGCCACGCGGCAAGCGGCTGCGGCAGCATGAGGCCCTGGCCGTGTATGAGAGCGGCCGGTTCCTGCCGGTGAGCGTGACCTTCGCCGACACCACAGGCCGCGATGTGGAGGAAACCGGGCTGCTGTGGGAGACGGGGGATGCGGACGGCCTGTGCCTGCCGGTGCCCGGAACACTGGTGCCCGCGCCGTGGGCCGGAGCAGGCGCGGGACAGTTTTTGGTCGGCTTCCACGAGCTCGACCGCAGCCCGCATGATCTCGATCCGCGGACCATCCTGGCGAATGTGATCGGCCGGCTGAAGGAGATCGGCCTCACCCCCGACATCGCCTGCGAGCTGGAATTCTATCTGCTTGAGCGTGAGTCGGGAGCGGACGGCACGCCGCGGCCAGCGCTTGCCGGTGGTCAGCAACGCGGCGACATCCAGGTCTACGGGCTGACCGAGCTGGACGATCAGCGCGCCTTCCTGGACGACCTTTATGCATTTTCCGATGCGCAAGGCATTCCGCTCGAGAGCGCCATCTCCGAATATGCGGCGGGGCAGTTCGAGCTCACTCTGATGCACAAGGCCGACGCGCTGCGGGCCTGCGACGAAGCGGTTATGTACAAACGGGTGGTGAAGGAAACGGCGCGGCTGCACGGACTGGAGGCGACCTTCATGGCCAAGCCGTTCGCGGAGACGGCGGGCAACGGCATGCACCTGCACGCATCGCTCCTCGATGAAGCTGGCAAGAACGCTTTTGCGTCCGAGGATCCGGAAGGCTCGCCGCTTCTGCGCCACGCCATCGGCGGGATGCAGGCACTGCTGGCCGACAGCTTCGCCCTGTTCGCACCCAACGCCAACAGCTATCGGCGTTTCCGCGCCAACAGCTATGCGCCGGTGGCACCCACCTGGGGGGTCAACAACCGTACCGTTTCATTCCGACTGCCCGCGGGCGGGCCCCAAACGCGGCACGTCGAGCATCGGGTTTGCGGAGCCGATGCCAACCCCTATCTGGCAATGGCGGCAGTGCTGGCGGCGATGCACCAAGGGATCGTCAACAAGCTCGATCCCGGGTCGGCAATCACCGGCAACGGCTATGAGCAGGCAAGCGCCACGACTGCCGCGCCAATGCCGGCCAACTGGTTCGCCGCGGTGGACCGGTTCGCGCAGTCAGCCGTGCTGAAGGACTACATGGGCGAGCGTTTCGTGGAGGTATTCGCGGCGGTGAAGCGGAGCGAGCAGGACCGCTATTTCGCACAAGTGCCTCGGCTCGACTACGACTGGTACCTGCGCACTGCCTAACGCTTGGCGGGGGCCACCCTGGCAAACAGCAGGTTGAATAGCGACAGGAGCGCGAGGGCACGCATGGGAGAATCTCGTTTTCGGGTTTTAGCCGCACCAGCGCGACTACAGACATATATGCTGCCGAGCGCTGAAGGACAAGTTCACGCCGGTGACCAGCCGATTGCAGCCGCGCAGCTATGTCCGATTGCCTCCGCTAGGTGGCCTGCCCACTAGCCCCATTCAAGCGCTGTTATACGCAGTAGTTTTACTGCAGTTAAACGCTCTGGAATTTAGAGTTTCTTCAACTTCGCCGGATAGTTCTTCTGGAGATCAGTCAGTGATCGACTGATTTCTATGATTGCTGCGGGGGAGTTTTAGATGGCAACGCAATATGTGAGCCCCACGGGCAGTGGGGATAAGTCCGGCTCGTCTGCAGCGAACGCTGCGCCCATTTCGGCCCTGGACAGCATGATCGTCAAAGCGGGTGCTGGCGGCACGGTCAATTTGCTCGCCGACAAGGGCGCCTACAATCTCACTGGCAGCATCACCATCACTCATGGCGGCGCTGATGGCGCCCCTGTCACCGTTCAGGGCGTGAACAGCGACGGCTCGCGCGCGTCCATCACGATCAATGGAACGCGTGATCCGAACTGGAACTCGACCTCTACGGCTGATGGCAACACCATCTTCAAGTTGAACGCGGGCGCCTCGAACCTCGATTTCGAATACATCAACTTCAACAATGTCGGGATGGCCTTCAATCTGGGTGCCGATCTTCGTAACGTGACCATGGGCAACATGGATGCCGACAACGTCCGTTACTTCACGGGCAATTATCCTGCCGGCGGCGCTGCCACGGCGAATGTGTCCGGCCTCTACATGCACGACATCGAGGTGCATGGCTTCTCCAAGTCCGTGTTGATCCTGAAGGGCGACGCGAACAACATCCGTGTCGACAATGTTTACGGCGACGGTGAGTATCAGGACGGCGATGCCTTCCAGATGGGCATCTCCCTCCAGGGCACAGTCCATGATGTCGTCATTTCCAACACCACCATGATGAACTGCATCGCGGTCAGTTCCACGGGCGGCTACACCAACGGGGATGGGTTCGCGACGGAACGTGGCAACTACAACATCACGTTCATCAATGCCAAAGCGTCCGGAAACGGGGACGGCGGCTTCGATCTCAAGTCTTCCAACACCACGCTGACCAATTGCTACGCCGAAGACAACAAGCGCAACTATCGCATTTGGGGGGACAACGTGACCCTCAACAATCCTGTCGGGGTTGATCCACACAAGTTCGTCAGCGGCGTGTCGGGTTCACAGGTAAACCTGTGGCTTTCCGCAGAAGCTTCAAACGTCGTGGTCAATGGCGGGTACTTCGTCGACTCAGGAAGCGCCACTCACGTCATCTCCAACGAAGGCGGCAGCCTTTATCTGAAGGGTGTGCGCATCGTTTATGCGGCCGGAGCCGACCTGCAGGACGGCGCTTCACACACGGTCGGCCTGGACATGTCCCTCGTTACTTCGATTGCTGCGACGGGCGCATACTCGACCACTGGCGAGCAGTATCTTGGCGTGGCTCCGCCGCCGCCGCCGCCGCCACCGCCGCCGCCGCCACCACCTGTTCCGGAGCCGGTGGTAGTTGCGCCGCCGCCGCCGCCACCACCGCCCACGCTGGACCCGGTAACTCCACCGCCGACCGTGGCCGACCTTCCGAACAAGACCTGGAACGGCACTTCGGGCGCCGATGTCTACCAGGCCTCAGACATGTTCGACTGGACGCTCAATGGTGGCGGAGGATCGGACACGATGACGGGCGGCGCCGGCAACGATCGTCTTATCGGCGGGTCCGGTTCCGACCGCCTGAACGGCGGAGCAGGTGATGACTTCGTCAGGGGCGGGTCGGGCGTCGACTTTCTTACGGGCGGCGCCGGTTGGGACACCTTTGTCTACACGGAACTTTCGGACTCGCGTGGGTCGGCACACGACACCATCCTCGACTTCACCGTCGGCGTGGACAAGCTCGACCTGAGGTCTCTCGACGCCAACAAGCTGGTCGCCGGCGACAACGCGTTCACCTTCATCGATGGGGCCGCATTCTCCAAGCACGCCGGCGAGCTTCGTGTCACGCATCCCGACGGGGATCGTACGGTCGTCAGTGGCGACATAGATGGGGATGGGCGCGCTGATTTCTCGATCACGCTGCTCGGCAACCTCAATCTGACGTCGGCGGATATCCTGCTGTAAACGGAAGATGCTTCCGAGTGTGAGGTGAACGTTGGAGTCCGCCTCGGCACTCGACAGACGAAGCTCTCTTGTAACGCGTTTGAAGTGCTTCCCATCGCGCGGTCTTGGTTCCGCTGAGCGGGTGGGAATGAGGGGCGGTGCTGGAAACGGTGCCGCCCTTCCTCGTGGTCGCGACAGCTCGCAACGATTCAGCGGAAGCGGCTGAGGGGGCATCGGCCTTGACGCCGCCATCGCTTGCCGGTGCGACGTCATCACCGTGCCTGGTGACCCCTACGGGAATCGAACCCGTGTTTCAGCCGTGAAAGGGCCGCGTCCTAACCGCTAGACGAAGGGGCCGTGGAAGGCGGAGGTGCGCTTAGGATAGGAGGCGCAGACGGTCAAGCGAGGGCGGCATCGTCCAGGTGCATCTCGGCCTTGTCGCCACCGTTCCACTCGTCGCGCTTGATCAAGCCGGCAAGCCACAGTCGGCGGTCGGAGGGCAGGCTGAGCAGCGCCTGCCCAAGCGGCGTGTCGGCAGCACGGAAAGCGATCCACTTGAAGCTCGCGCCGTCCTCGCCACAAGCAATGCCGCGAACATGGCCGTTGCCGACTACACCCACCTTGATGAGGCGAGCGGGGCCACTGGCAACGCGCGGGCCCGGCCAGCCGGCGCCGTAAGGTCCTCCGCTGTCGAGCGCATCGCACAGCCCGGCCGAGACACCGCGCGGGGCGCATAGCGTGTCGATCGGAAGGGCCCGACCGGCGCGCGCTTGCTTCACGTCGTCCGCTAGCCGATCATCGAGGAAGGCACGCAGCGGCTCAACTCCGCCAGGCGCGACCGTCAGGCCAGCAGCCATGGCGTGTCCGCCGCCGGCGACGAGCAGGCCGCTGTCCTTGGCCGCAAGCACAGCCGCGCCAAGATCCACTCCGGAAACCGACCGGCCGCTGCCCTTGCCAATCCCCTTTTCGTCGAGCGCAATGACGATCGCCGGCCGATCGAAACGTTCTTTGACCCGACCGGCAACGATGCCGATCACGCCTGGATGCCACTGCGGGGCGGAAACGACGATCACCGAAGCAGCCGCCTGGCTTTCGGCTTGCGCCATCGCATCGTCGAGCACGATCTGCTCGATCGCCCGTCGCTCCTCGTTCAGCCGGTCGAGCTCGGCGGCAAGGGCGCGGGCCTCATCGGGGCAGACGGCCGTGAGCAGGCGCACCCCAAGATCGGACTTGCCGACCCGTCCGCCGGCATTGATCCTGGGACCGAGCGCGAAGCCCAGGTCGCGGCAGCTGGGCGCCTTGGTCAGGCGGGCAGCCTCAGCCAGCGCCGCGAGGCCGAGGTTCTGACCTGCGGCCATGATCTTGAGGCCTTGTGCGACGAAAGCGCGATTGAGGGTGTGGAGCTTGGCAACATCGGCCACGGTGCCGAGCGCGACCAAGTCGAGCAGGTCCAGGATCTTCGGCTCAGGCGTGGCGGCGAAGCGGCCCCGCCGGCGCAACTCTCGGAGCAGGGCGACGCCGAGCAGGAAAGCCATACCGACTGCGGCGACGTGACCGTGCGCGGCGCCGAGTTCCTCCTCGTCGAGCCGGTTGGGGTTCACCAGCGCGTGACATAGCGGCAGGGCGGAGGCGCATTGGTGGTGATCAATGACGACGACGTCGAGCCCGGCGCTATGGGCCGCCTCAAGCGCGTCGAAGGCTTGGGCGCCACAGTCGACCGTCACCACCAGGTCAGCGCCGCGTTCCTTCAGCGCGAGCAGGGCGGGCGCATTCGGGCCATAACCCTCTGCCACGCGATCCGGAATGTAGGAGAGCGCTTCAATACCCAACCGCCGAAGCAGCAACATAAGCAGGGCGGAGCTGGTTGCACCGTCCACGTCGTAGTCACCGAAGATGGCGATCTGCTCGCCCTGCTCCACCGCATCGGCCAAGCGGCAGGCGGCCTTGTCCATGTCGCGAAAGGCGGAAGGGTCAGGGAGGAAATCGCGGATGGTCGGGGTACGATGACGGGCGAGGTCCTCGCGTGAGACGCCGCGGGCAAGCAGCAGTTCGTCGACGAGCGCGTCGCCGGTCACTGCGCCATCCTGCGGCCGCCGCCAGCGCCACGGCTGCCCGCCAAGCGACGCCTCCACCCCCAATGCGACATTCATAGGTAGCGCGATAGCAGAGCGTCGCGAACTTGACTCGCCTTTTCTCGGGGGATCGCCGGGATGCTGTGCTGCGCAAATCCACGCCCGCCGGCAACGCCAATCGTGAGGCTGGCAGTGCCGAAGCGGCGGCTGATGAAGCTCTCGGACAGGTCAACGCTCTGCACGTTCCGCAACGGCAGAAGGACATGGCGGCGGCGCCACCAGCCGGTGCGGACGTGGAGCGCGTCGGCGTGAAAGGTGTATGCCGTCCGCCGCCACGCAAGCCAGCGCGCCGCGATCGCCCAGACCAGGGCCGACAGCAAAACAGCCAAGGAAATGGCGGCTGGCCCAGAAGTGACGGCGATCTGCTCGCGTGCGGCAGGATCAACCCGATATGGCAGGATCGCCAGCAGCCCCAGCATCGCGCTCGCCAGCAGGATTACGGGCGCCAGGCCAACAGCCAGCGACCAGACATAGGCGCGTGACACGCTCCGCCACTCGGCCGAGGGCGGGGCAGGGGTCCAGCCGAGCTCCGCCAGAATGGCCTTGCTTTCGGCGGCAGTGGCAAGCGGCGCGACGGTATGATCGCCCCGGCCGCCTTCGTCCTGTGCCAAGCTTTGCAGCTTGAGTTCGAACCAGCCCAAAGCGCCGCGCACTGGCCCGGTCAGGATCAGTGCGGCCTGGGCACGGCGTAGCGGCAGGGTGACGTCCGTGCGGGTCAGCAGCCCCCGGCGGCGGCGCAACCCAATGCCGCTCCGGTCGAGCCGGAAGCCGTAGTTGCGCAGGGCGGTGCGGATAAGTCCGGTGGCAAGGCCGGCAAGGGCGAGCAGCAGGAGGCCTGCCACGACCGCCGCCAGCCGGTGCTCGGCTGCGTAATCCAGCAGTGGGTTGCCGCTCAACTGCTGCTCCCAGAACTCGCGTTCAAACGGGTCGAAGCCGATCACATCGCCCAGCGTCTGGGTGGCGCCGAACAGGCCGGCGAAGATCGCCAGGCTGAAGTTGAACACGCCCGCGACGAGGACGCGCCGCACGTCCATCGCGAAGATCGGCGGTTGCTCATCGGCGCCTGCACCTTGCTGGGCCGGAAGCGGTGCCGATCCGCGGCGGGCACGGACATGGTCGCGCAACGCCTGAGCTCGGTGGAGGGCGATGGCGGGAAGCACACCCTCTTCCTCTCCTCCCGCCGAAGCGCCTCCCGTCTCGAACTTGACCTTGGCCAGGCCGAGCAGCCGCGCGAGTGGTCCCTGTTCGAGTTCGACGTCCTGTACCCGATCAAACGGGATCGAGCGGTGAGTGCGGCTGACGATGCCGCTGTCGATGCGTATTTCGTGCGCCCCAACTCGATAGGAGAAGCGGCGCCAATAGAGAGCCAGGCTGATCACCAGGCCGACCAGCAGGGCGGCGCCGACCAACAGGGCGACCTCCAGCCGCCCGGTAGCGGCGAGGTAGCCAACGCCAGCATAGCCTCCTGCCACCCCGCGCAAGCTGCCACCCAGTCCGGTCAGGATGATCAACGGGTGAAGTCGCTCCGCCGGAGCGAGATCGGCGCTGTCCGCCGGAGGGTTCATTCGAGGTCCGAGCGAATGTGGCCGCGGATCAACTCGCGGATTTCGGCTGCGCGATCGGGCGCCAGGCCGGGAAGGGTGACGATGCTGTTGTGGGTGCCGGCAGTATGCACCACCAGCGTGGCCGTTCCGAACAGCTTGTCGAATGGCCCGCGGGTCACATCGATATGCTGCACCCGAACAAAGGGCACGATGGTATCCGTGTGAAACAGCCAACCGCGCACCACCTGCAGCAAGGTCGGGTGAAGCCGGTAGCCGAGACGGCGCCAGATGCGCGGTGGGGCAGTCACGACAACGATCAGCGCGATCAGCGGAGTGGCCACGCTGAGCGCGCCTTGCCACCGGCTGTCGTCGAGCAGCGCACCATCAAGCACCAGCGCGCCGATGACCAGGGGCAGCCAAGCCATCAGCGTACGACTGCGGATCACATTGATGTAGCCGCGCTCGACCGCAAGCAACTCGAAGTGGTCGACGGCCCCGATCGGCTCCGCGGCAAGAACTGTCATACCGCTACAATACGGTCGAGACGGTCGCGTTCAAGCAGGCGCTAGCGGCCCCGATTGTGCTCGCCATAGATGCGGCGGACGGTTCCGGAACTGGCCCGCATGACGATGCTCTCTGTGGTATGATAGCCCTTGTGGCGCTTGACGCCCTCCAGCAGCGAACCGTCGGTGACCCCAGTCGCGGCGAAGATGCAGTCGCCCTTGGCCATGTCTTCCAGCGTGTAGATGCGGTCGAGGTCCTCGATGCCCCAGCGAGCGGCCCGGGCACGCTCGTCGTCGTTTCGGAACACCAGCCGTCCTTGGATCTGTCCGCCGACGCAGCGCAGCGCGGCAGCCGCCAGCACGCCTTCCGGCGCGCCGCCCGACCCCATGTAGATGTCGACGGTGGTTTCCGGATCGGTGACGGCGATCACCCCGGCGACATCGCCGTCCGGAATGAGCACGATGCCGCAACCCAGCGCGCGAAGTTCGGCAATGATCGCGGCGTGGCGGGGACGGTCGAGCACACAGGCGATGATCTCGTTCGGTTCGACACCCTTTGCGGCGGCGAGGGAGCGGACGTTCTCCGTCGGGCTCTTGGCCAGGTCGATCACCCCCTTGGGATAGCCGGGACCGACCGCCAGCTTGTCCATGTAGACGTCGGGCGCGTTGAGCAGGCAGCCCTGCTCGGCAATGGCCAGCACGGCCAGTGCGTTCGGGCCGGCCTTGGCGGTGATGGTAGTGCCTTCCAGCGGGTCAAGAGCGATGTCGATCGCAGGTCCGCTGCCCTGCGCGGAGCCGACCTTCTCGCCGATGAACAGCATCGGCGCCTCGTCACGCTCGCCCTCGCCGATGACTACCGTGCCGTCCATCGGCAATTCGTTGAGCGCTGCCCGCATCGCTTCCACCGCGGCATGATCGGCAGCCTTTTCATCGCCCCGCCCGACCAGGGTGGAGGCGGCGATTGCGGCGGCCTCGGTCACTCGGACCATTTCAAGAACAAGGACGCGATCGAGGACGCTGCTGGGGCGGATCAAATGAGGACTCCTGGCTTTGGCGGTGTTCGGCAAGCGCTTAAGTCACCAGGACGGTTCCTGTCGAGCGATCCGCGCGTTGAGGGCGGAATGAAACAAGCGACGATACTCCTTCTTGCTGCGGCGGTGAGCGCATGCGGCGGTCCTCCCGTTACAAACAAGACTGCTGGGCCTGAGCTCAACACCATGGCCGAAACGTCGGGCGACTGGTCGCGGCTGGCGCAGGCGCTCGGCAGGACTCCAGCCGAAAGCGGGCTGTTGCAGAATAGCGACATCAGCGTCGACCTGAACTCGCTGCTCGGCCCGGACCTGGAGGAATTCCGGGTAGCACTTGGCGACGCGACGCCGCTTTCCCGAGATGGAAGCGCGCTGGTGACGGTTGGCCGCAGCGGCAACGCCTATCTGGTGATCGTGCCCGCCGACCTGGCACTGGAGGCGGGCCTGCGACGCGGCGGAAGCTGGCGCCGCTATGTAACCTCGGGCGCCGAGATCGTCAGGCCTGCCAGCGTTGAGCGGCTCGTCGCCAGCTAATCGCCGCTCGGTTCGTCCACCTCATGCAGGAGGATGGATGGACGAATGCGGACGGATCGAGCCCCCATCCGGGTCTCAACCAGGAAGATGGCGAATGCAATCGCCAGGCTGATCATTGAGCCGATGAAGAGCAAGGCAATGGCCGTTCCAACATGCGCGCCGGTCAGGCCAGCCCCGAACAGCAGCACGACCACCAGGCAGGTCAGTACCGCCGACAGCACGGACAGGAAGATTGCCCGGCTGACCAGCGCCATGCGGCGGTCGAGAATGCGGATCTCCGCAATCAACAACTCGTGCTCCTCACCCCGGCTGGCGAGCACGCGCGGTTCCAGCCCGCGAGCACGATCGACGATCCTTGCGAGCCGCGATGCGCAGACGTTGAGGAAAGCGCCGACGCCCGCGAGCAGGAAGACCGGGGCAACCGCCAGCTGGATGGTCTGGGCGACCTGGATCGGGGAGTCGGTGGCGGGAAACATCGGCACCGTCCTCGCTCACAGTGGGACAGGGCGCAAGTTGGGACGGAGCCGTTAGTTCTTTCTTAGGAGCTTGGGCACAGGCTGCTGCCACTAGCTCGAAAGGTGCGAAACCGCCGGTGACTAACGCCGCCACTGCCACGACCTTTGTGCTGTCGGCCAAGCTGCCGTGGCTGGATGGCGGCGCGACGATGCCGGACGGAGACGATCCGTTGGAACCGACGCACCTGCGCGTGGGCGGCGCCGCGCTGGAGTCCGAGATACGAGAGATCTCTCCGCTTGGCGCGACCTTGCGCGGAGCGGTCGACGTTTGCCTGGGCGCGGGACTCGCGATGGAGCTGGGCAGTGGCCAGCGAGTGGATGCAATCGTTGCCTGGCGCGGCGAGCAGGATGTCGGCGTCCGCTTTACCCGCCCGGTTGACGTCATGGCGCTGATCACCCGGCAACTGGTCAGCCAGCCGGTGGAGCGCCGCACCATGCCGCGGGTGGAAGTGCGGGTCAGCGCCTGGCTGCGCGACCATGAGCGCTTCGTGCCGATAGCGATCCGGAATATCTCCGCCGGCGGGCTACAGGTTGAGGGAGCCGAACTTCCGCCAACCGGTGAGGCCATCCACGTCTTCGCCGAAGGACTGGGCATCCCTGCCGGCGAGGTCATCTGGAAGCGCGGCGAGCTGGCGGGAGTGCGCTTTGACCGCGAGCTGAGCTGGCAGGCACTGCTACCGTGGATCAAGGACCTGCATCGCCCCAAGCGCGGGTAAACACTTCTGCTTCGTAGCAAAGCGTCTGGGGAGTTTCTGTGATCGGTCGGATGTTCGCCCGTCAGCTGGCCGGCCTACCGGGCTGATCTTGATACGCCGGTAGGCTCCACCCCCGCCCGATCGCCAGCCCACGCAAGCCAAAGCCGGCCAGGGCTCCGAGCAGCGCTGCGAGCGGGACCGACAGGCCGAGCAGCGCCAGTCCGACGAACAGTCCGGCGGCGAGCGCGGCAGCGGTGACATAAAGTTCGGGACGCATGATGACCGATGGCTCGCCGGCCAGCACGTCGCGAATGATCCCGCCCGCGCAGGCCGTGAGCACACCCATCGCAAATGCCGGCACCGGCGCCACCCCGAACGCCGCTGCCTTGGCCGCGCCATAGGTGGCGTAGGCGCCGAGGCCCAGAGCATCGAACCACAGCACGGCTTGGTTGGTGAGGCGGCCACTGGCGAACCAGACCAGCAACGCCGCGCCGATGCAGATGATCAGCACGATGTTGCTGTGCATCCAGAACACCGGCGCCCCGATCAGCAGGTCGCGGATCGTCCCTCCGCCTACCCCGGTAACCACGGCGAAGAAGATAAAGGTGACCAAAGTCTGCCGCCTCTCCGCCGCCAGGAGCGCGCCGGAGATGGCGAACACGGCGATGCCGAACAGGTCGAGCAGGATCAGGGCTTGCGGGATGGTGGGTACTGGAACGTCAGCTGTCATGTCGGGCGTGATCCGGCATCCGCATGCCTTTCTCAACTGCCCCGGCGAAGAAAGGCGTGTTCCGACTTGCCGTGCGGGGTGACGGCATGGCGGTGGAGGCGTATGCTCCCGAAATGCCCAGCTCCAGCGCACCACCCATTCCCACGCTCCAGGATTGGCAGCATTGGACGCTCGTCACTGGCCGGGCGCAGCAGATGCTGATGGAGACCTGGGCGGAGAGCCTCAAGGCCGGAGAGCCGGCGCCGGGCGTGAAGACATCACAGGCGCCGGACACAATGGCGCTGCTGACGGCCGGTGCGGCGACATGGAGCAAGGGGCTGGAAGCCTGGGGCCAGCTACTGACGCAGGCGCAGCAGGCGACCGAGGCGAAGGACAAGCGTTTCGCCGCGCCGGAGTGGCGCGAGAATCCGCTGTTCGACACCATCCGGCAGAGCTACCTCGCGATCTCAGACCAGCTGCTCAAGGGCGTGGAGCAGGTGAAAGGGCTGGACGAGGCAGCGCGGCAGCGGCTGCGCTTTGCGACCAAGGCGTTCGTGGATGCGATGAGCCCGTCCAACTTCGCCCTGACCAACCCGCAGGTGCTCAAGCGGACGATGGAGACCAAGGGCGAGAACCTGCTCAATGGTCTTCGCCACATGCTCGACGACATCAAGGCCGGGCAGATGACGCAGACGGCGAAGGGCGCGTTCGAGGTCGGGCGGAATCTTGCCACCACGCCGGGCAAGGTGATCAAGGAAACGCCGCGTTACCAGCTGATCCAGTATACGCCGGTGACGGACGCGGTGCTGCGAACGCCGCTGATCATCTTTCCGCCATGGATCAACCGCTTCTATATTCTCGACCTGACGCCGGAGAAGAGCTTCGTTCGCTGGTGTGTCGAGAACGGCATCTCGCTGTTCATGGTCAGCTGGAAGTCCGCGGACGAGAGCTGCAAGGACGTTGGCCTCGACGATTATGTGGTGCGCGGTCAGATCGATGCGATCGATACCGTCCGGGAGCTGCTGGACGTCGAGAGCGTTCATGCAATCGGCTACTGCGTGGCGGGAACTACGCTTGCGGCAACGCTCGCTTACCTGCAGGCCAAAGGCGAGGCGGCGAAGGTCAAGTCGGCGACCTTCTTCACGGCGCAGATCGACTTTGCCGATGCCGGTGACCTGAAGCTGTTCCTGGGCGACGAGACCATGGCGCTGCTGGAAAAGATGACGGCCGAGAAGGGCTATCTCGACGGGCGCTACATGGCGGCGACGTTCAACCTGCTGCGCGGGCGCGACCTCATCTGGAACTACGTCACCAACAATTACCTGCTGGGGGAGGAACCGGCGCCGTTCGACCTGCTTCATTGGAACAGCGACGTCACCAACTTGCCTGCCGGCTGGCACCGCAACTATCTGGAGACCCTCTACAAGGGCAACAAGCTGGCCGAGTGTGGCGGAATCAGCGTCGATGGCGTGCCGATCGAGCTCAAGACGGTGGCGACGCCGAGCTACATCCAGGCCGGTCGCGAGGACCATATCGCGCCGGCGGAAAGCGTGTGGAAGATCATGGACCACTTTGCCGGACCCAAGCGGTTCGTGCTGGCCGGATCGGGGCACATCGCGGGCGTGGTGAACCCGCCCAGTTCCGGCAAGTACGGCTATTGGGTCAACGACACGGACGCCGCGACGCTGGACGCGTTCGTCGAGGGTGCGACCGAGCACAAGGGTAGCTGGTGGCCGGATTGGCTGGGGTGGCTGAAGGAGCAGGATCCAGCAGAAGTGCCGGCGACCGGTGCGCGAGTGCCGGGCGCGGGCAAGCTCCCCGCGCTCGACGAAGCGCCAGGAAGCTACGTCAAGGCTAGATGATCCCGCCGCCCGAGCCGAGGCGGACGATGCCAATCAGGATTTCGAACAGGCAGGTTGCGGTTGGGGCGGCTGCCGGCACTTTCTATTCGGGCACGAGCTCTGCCGACCGGCTGCTGCGCCATGAGGAGATGAGGTACAGCACCGCCGCTGTCCAAATAGCGGCGAACGCCACCGCATGGGCGGGGGTCAAGGGCTCGCCATAGACGAACACCGCCACCAGGAACTGCAGGCTGGGGGCGATGAACTGGATCATCCCAAGCGTCGAGTAGCGCAGCCGGCGCGCGGCCGCGGTGAAGAACAGCAGCGGGATGGTTGACGCGACGCCTGTGCCGACCAACAGCCACCATTCGCCGTCGCTGCTGCCCGAGACCTGCTCCCCGGCAGCGGTGGCGCTCCACAGCCAGAACAGCGCAACCGGCAGCAGCAGGCCCGTTTCGATCGCGAGGCCCGCGGTCGCCTCGACATGAGCGATCTTGCGCAGCAGGCCGTAGAGCGCGAAGCTGACGCACAGGGTCAGGCTGATCCACAGGTGGCTGAGCGCTCCGGCGGCTAGCACCGCAACACCGGCGGCGGCGACCCCGACCGCGATCCATTGCAGACGGGCGAGCGGCTCCTTCAGCACGAAATAGCCGAGCAGGATATTCGCGAGCGGGTTGAGGTAGTAGCCCAGGCTCCCCGCCAGAATGTGCCCGCTGTTGACCGCATAGACATAGACCAGCCAGTTGATCGCGATCAGCACAGCCGTTGCCAGCAACAGGAGAAAGGTGCGGGGCTGGGCCAAGACGGCGCGAACCTGCGGGAGGCCGCGCATGAGCAGCAGCAGCCCGGCGAGGACCAGCATCGACCAGACGATCCGGTGCGCGACGATCGCGACCGACGGGACTGCCTGAAGCCATTTGAAATAGATCGGCAGCAGACCCCAAAGACCGTAGGCGCCGACCCCGAACGCCAGCCCGGTGCGGGTCCGCGCGGCCGCTTCATCCCTATTGTTCGCCATCCGCCGCCGCTTAGGGTGCGCTCGGCTCGGATGAAAGGATTTGTTAACCTTTACGGCCGTTCACCAACTTTGGGCGCGCTGCTAGCGTCAGTTTCAGACCCAAGAAGGCAATTTGTGAATCACCCATCAGCCAAGCTCCTCCTGTCCCTCGCAGCCGTAATGCTTGCCGGCTGCGCGACCACTGCACCGCCAGATCCCGCAGCGCCGATCGTCCGGCAGGATCCGAAGACGAAAGGTGATATCTGGCAGGAAGTGGCCAATCCGGGTGACACCAATCGGATCAGGCGAATGGCCGAGGCGTGGAGCGCGGCCCTGACTGACGCACGCGCAGCGGGTGCGCGCGGGGAAATCAGCGCGGAAGGCGTTCTCCTGAAACCGGATGCGGCGCTGCCCCGTCCCGCGCCAACTCCGGGCAGTTACCAGTGCCGGATGGTTCGACTGGGCAAGACCACGGCGCGCGCGCGGGCGTTCGAGAAGTTCAAGCCGTTCTTCTGCTACGTCGAGGTCGAGGGCAATCTGCTGACCATCGTGAAGCAGACTGGTAGTCAGCGGCCGGCTGGGCGCCTGTGGGAGGATGACGAGCCATCGCGTCTGGTGTTCCTCGGCAGCCTGGCACTTGGCGATGAGGAGCAGCCGAAAGCCTATGGCGATGATCCGCAGCGCGACATGGCCGGTGTGCTGGAGCGGATCGAGCCGTTCCGGTGGCGGCTGGTGATCCCCTGGCCGCGCGGCACGGCGAAGCTCGACGTGTTCGAGCTGACGCCCGTGGCCGAGCAGCCCGAGACATAATGAGCCTGGCCGATCCAAGCGAAGTACGAGCGAATCTGATCGCGGCCGCTAGCTCTGGTCACGCGCTGACCTATTCCGAACTGCTGGAGCGGTTGGGCTACGGCTTCTCACGTCCCAAGATGCGGGCACTGTGCGCGGTGTTGACGGCGGTGGACAAGGCCGCGGAAACCGATGGGGAACCGGAACTTGCGGTCTTGGTCGTCCGGCAATCGGATGGCCTGCCAGGCCAGGGATGGTGGGTCGGCAGCTGGGAAAAGCATGGCTTCAAGGGCGAGTGGACCGGACCGGAGGCGCAGCGATTAGTCGGTCGGCTGCAGCGGAATGCGTTCGCCTATTGGCAAGGACGCGCCGGCGGCTAAGCTGCTGCTCCATGAAGACCATCACCCTGCTGCTTGCCGCCGCCGCATTCATCGCTTCCACGCCGCTGGCCGCTCAGTCGGCCCCTCCCCCACCGATACCGGTTACGGTGATCCATGCGGGTACGCTGATCGCGGTTCCCGGGCAGGCCCCACGCCGCAACGCCAGCGTGATCGTGCAGGGCCGCACGATCTTGGAAGTACGAGACGGCTTCGCCGACGTGCCTGGCGCCCGCGTGGTGGACCTGCGCTCCGGCACGGTGATGCCGGGCTTTATCGACATGCATGTGCATCTGGGCGGCCTTGACGACCGGCTGCAGGCGCGCTTGCTCGAGACCAGTCGCAACACGGAAGACGAGGCCTATACGGCGTTGGTGAACGCCAAGAAGACGCTGATGGCCGGTTTTACCACTGTTCGCGATCTTGGCGGAGATGCGCCGGCGATGCGGGCCCTGCGAGATGCCATCAACAACGGGCAGCTTCCCGGTCCGACCGTCCTGATTGCCGCGCGGATGGTGTCTGTGTCCGGCGGTCACGGTGATGGGCGCAACGGCGTTAACCGCGACAATGCCGAGATCGCGCAACGCGATGACGGCAACTTGTGCAACGGGCCGGAGGATTGCCGTCGGGCGACCCGCGAGCAGATTGGCGCGGGCGCGGACGTGATCAAGTTCGCAGCTACGGGCGGCGTGCTGAGCAACGTTGCCGGCGGCCTCGCCCAGCAGATGATGGAAGATGAAATGCGCGCCGTGGTGACCACCGCCCACATGTTCGGGCGAAAGGTGGCGGCGCATGCCCACGGAGTGGACGGCATCAACGCCGCCCTTCGTGCCGGCGTCGATTCGATTGAACATGGCACATTTACCGATGACCAAACCTTCCGCCTCTATCGGCAGAGCGGCGCTTATTATGTGCCGACCCTGCTGGCGCCTGCCGCGGCCTATCGGGACGGGCAGCGAGGCGCGCTGACCCCAGCTCAGTACGAAAAGGCGCGGGTCGCCTCCGGCAATGCGGAGAAGAGCTTCGCCCGCGCCGTTCGCGAGGGGGTGAAGATCGCGTTCGGGACCGACAGTGCAGTCAGCCCGCACGGCCAGAACGCGCAAGAATTCGGGCTGATGGTGAAGAACGGCATGCAGCCGATGGCCGCGATCAAGTCGGCGACGGTAAACGCTGCCGATCTGCTCGGGCGATCGGACCAGGTCGGGACTATCGAACCTGGCAAGGATGCCGACATCGTCGCAGTCGAGGGCGACCCGCTTGCCAACATCCGTCTGCTGGAGAACGTCGGCTTCGTGATGAAGTGGGGGCGGGTGTTCAAGCTTGGCGGCCAGCGCGAGGTGACCGAGGTGGATTGATCAGCCGGTCGAGCGGCGCTCTATTACGGCGCCGACCGCGCTGAGTTTTTCCTCGAGCCGTTCGTAGCCGCGGTCGAGGTGGTAGACGCGGAGCACTTCGGTTTCTCCTTCCGCGGCAAGGCCAGCGAGCACTAGGCTCATGGAGGCGCGAAGATCGGTTGCCATCACCGCGGCACCGGTGAGCTTCGGAACCCCGTGGACGATGGCCGAGCGCCCACGCACATCGATGTTCGCGCCCATTCGGCGAAGTTCGGGAACGTGCATGTAGCGGTTCTCGAAGATGGTCTCTTCCAGGAAGCTTTCGCCGCTCGCCATGCAGAGCATCGCCATGAACTGCGCCTGCATGTCGGTTGCGAAGCCGGGGAACGGCGCGGTGGAAAGCGCCAGCGGCTTCATCTTGCCATTGGCGGTGACCTTGACGCCCCCTTCGTGGAACTCGACCACCAGGCCACACTGGGCGAGCGCATTGGTGGTTGCGAGCATGTCTTCCGGCCGGGCGCCGACAAGATCGATCGAACCGCCGGTAATCCCCGCCGCGCAGGCATAGCTGCCGACCTCGATCCGATCGGGCATGACGGAGTAGGTGCAGCCGTGCAGACCTTCCACCCCGTCGATGATCAGGTGCGAGGAGCCAATGCCCTCAATCTTGCCTCCCATCGCCACCAACAGGTTGCACAAGTCGACGATCTCTGGCTCCCGCGCGGCGTTGAACAGCTGCGAGCGGCCGGTGGCGAGTACGGCGGCCATCAGCGCGTTCTCCGTCGCGCCGACCGAGACCACCGGGAAACTGAAGTCGCCGCCAGAGATGCGCCCCCTCGGCGCGGACGCCTTTACATAGCCCGCAGTGAGCTCGATCTCGGCGCCCATCGCCTCGAGCGCGCGGAGGTGAAGGTCGATCGGGCGATCGCCAATGGCGCAGCCACCCGGCAGCGACACGGTTGCTTCCCCAGCCCGCGCCAGCATCGGTCCGAGCACCAGGATGGAGGCGCGCATTCGCCTCACCATGTCGTAAGGAGCGACCGTGGAGCTGAGGTCGTCGGCCCGCAAGGTCATGCGCCGGCCGAACTCGCCCTGACGGACGCCCTCGATCTTGGTCGAGACTCCTAGCATGTTGAGCAAATGGCCAAAACTATCAACATCCGCGAGGCGCGGCAGGTTGTCGAGCGTCAGCTTCTCGTCCGTGAGAAGGGCGCAAGGAAGCAAAGTCAGTGCCGCGTTCTTGGCGCCGGAGATCGGGATGACGCCCTCAAGGCGCTTGCCGCCCTGGATGTGTATCGAGTCCATCCCGGGCGTTTAAAGTGTCGTTCCGGGGGTGCAATCCCCCAGGGTCAGCTTACGCCTTTTCCAGCGTGCACTGCAGCGGGTGCTGATTCTCACGCGCGAAGTCGATGACCTGGCTGACCTTGGTCTCGGCAACCTCGTAGGTGAACACGCCGCAAACCGCGACACCCTGCTGATGGACCTGCAGCATGACCCTGGTCGCGTCCTCGATGCTCATGGAAAAGAAGCGCTGCAGGCACAGAACGACGAACTCCATCGGAGTGTAGTCGTCATTGAGCATCAGGACCTTGTAGTTGCTGGGCTTGCGGGTGCGAGGGCGGGTTCGAGTGACCACCCCGCGTTCGATCTCCTCGATTCCGTCGCCCTTGCCCGGCGAATCGTCCTCGGGTCCCATGTCTGTGCGATTGGTCATTGTTCGCCCCAGATATGGCATCCGGCAGACGCTTGCCAAGGCGTCCCGCTCCCCATGCGTCTCGGGCTGACGCAAAAAGACGGCCGCCCCTTTCAAAAGGGCGGCCGTCCCGTTCGCCTGACTAGAGGAGGAGGAGAGGTCAGGCAGAAAACTCGTTGAGCTTCTCGGCATTGAGCGCCACGCGCGTCGAGAGCGGCTGGAAGGCCTCACCAGCCAGCTTGACCATCGATTCGGCGAGGCGGCTGCCGTCGGCGATCATGCGGTCGAACTGCGTGCGGGCGATTTCGCTCTGCAACTGGAAGAACTCGGTCGGCGAGCCGGCTTCGGCCAGCGCCTTGGCCTGTGCCGTGACCTGCTCCAGGTTCTCGCGGGTGCGAGCCAGGGCGTCCTGACCAAGCGTCTGCACGCCGGTTGCGGCAATCTTGGAGGTTTCCACCAGCGCTTCGACATTGGCGCGGGTCAATTCAACCATCTCGCCCGCGACCTTCTGGCTCTTCTCAACCAGCTGCTGGCCACGCCCACCGGCTTCGGCGAACATGCCCTGGAGCTTGTCGGCGCCCGGCAGGGCGGCGGTGTTGGCGAAGCTGTTCATCCAATTGGTGGCATCGAAGTTCATGACAATTTCCTTGGGCTGTGCCGCCGGAGCGGCCTGTTCGGGCTTGGGAGCGGAGGCGGCGCGCGAAGCCTTGCGGGCCTGCGGCTTGCGCTCCGTCTTCACCCGGCGAGCGTTGACCTTCTTCACGGCCTCGACCACGTCGGCCTGCATCTCGGCCTCGGTGTGCACCTCCGGAGCTTCGGCCGTCTCGGCGATGTTATTCTGCTCGTCCATGGTTCACTCGCTGTTATGTTGCAGTGCACAATATAATGCGACGCACAAGATTGCAAGCCCGTTCTCGCAGGTGCAGCATTGACGCGCCGAGCAGGGCTGCGCCAAGAGCGCGCATGGACCAGTCACTCCGCACTCGCCGCGGTCTTCTGATCGTTCTTTCCTCGCCGTCCGGCGCCGGAAAGTCGACTATCTCGCGCATGCTGCTGAAGGCCGATGGCGAGGTCACCATGTCGATTTCCGCGACCACTCGCCCGATGCGCCCGGGCGAGGTCGACGACCGCGATTACCACTTCGTCGCGGAAGCCGAGTTCGACCGTCTGATCGACGAGGGCGAGTTCGTTGAGTGGGCGCCCGTGTTCGATTATCGTTACGGCACCCCCAAGGCTCCGGTGAAGGCGGCGCTCAAGGCCGGCAGCGATATCCTGTTCGACATCGACTGGCAGGGTACGCAGCAGTTGCATGCGGCGATGGGTGAGGACCTGGTGCGGATCTTCATCCTGCCGCCTTCGATGGAGGAGCTGGAACGGCGACTGCGCGCACGGGGTACCGACAGCGAAGCGGTGATCCGCAGCCGAATGCACCGCGCCGCGAGCGAGATCAGCCACTGGGCCGAATATGATTATGTGCTGGTCAACAAGGATACCGATCGTTGCTTGGCGCAGGTTCAGTCGATCGTCGCGGCCGAGCGGCTGAGGCGTCAGCGGCAGCTCGGTCTCGTGCCGTTCGTGCGGGACCTGGTGACGGCGCGCTAGTCGAGCAACGACAGAAAGCGCGCAGCCGCGAGGAATTCCGTCCGGCGGCCATCCAGCGCGGCCTCCGCCTCCTCGTCGCGCCCCCATTTCTCCATGTGCCAGGCTTCGTCGAGCGAAACGGCTCGCCAGGCGTCGTTGGCCGACACTTCGCCTTCCAGCACCGCAAGTGCCGCGATCAGCGATCCACCAATCGTGACCAGCGGCGAAAGTCCGGCCAGGCGGAAGGGATCGAGGCTGGCGACGGCATGAGCAAGTCGGGCAATTGTGGCGGAAGGCTGGGCGACGAAGCCGACGCCGGTCGTCACCACGAAGTCGATGTCGAAGCGGCGGCTTGCCCAATGCAACAGTGGATCCCACTCGCTTGCCTCGCGGTCGACCAGTGCTTGCGGCGTTTCTGCGCGGTAGGTCAGTAGATCGCTTTCGCCATAGCGTGCCAAGGTGGCGGCGAAGGTTTCGGGATCAGGCTGGACCCGATCGAGCGCGGCGTTGGTGAGGCCGGTCAGCGGCATCGCGCGTGGATCGACCGTCTCCCCGGCCAACTGCCACTCTTCAGCGATGGCCAGGGCGAGCGGCTCGCTCGCGACCTGCAAGGAGACGCGAGCAGGGGTGCGCAGGGGCCGACCATCGAGGGTTACGCCCCACTGATCGCCGGCGGAGACCGCCTCGGCCTTGGTCCAGAAACGCTTCATCGTCGAACTAAACGCGCGTGATACGCTTCAGGATCTTGGGCGCGAGCACGGCTTGGGCCAGCCCCAGGAAGGCGAGCGGGACGCCGGCGACCGGCAAGCCGCCGGGCCGGACAAAGGCAGTAAACGCTACCGCTACCCCGACGAAGAACAGTAGCAGGCCGCCAAGCCGCAGCGCCATGAAGATGTGAAAGCGCTTCTTGTCGGCCGACTCATCCACCAATCGTCTCCTCAAGCAGTGTGCGGGCAAGCGCGAGCACTTCGCCGGGCTCGCGGGCGAGCACGTCGGCACCGCCAAGCTTGAGCTCAGCGCCATCATGATAGCCCCACAAGGCCCCGATTGCGCCGGCCCTAGCGGCCTTGGCCATTCCCATGTCCCAACCCGTGTCGCCGATCACAATCGTTTGTCCCGGTTCGGCTCCAGTCTCCTGCATGGCGGCAAGCGTCATTGCGGGATGCGGCTTGGACGGGTGGCGGTCGGCGGTTTGGAGCGAGACGAACCGACCATGGAGATCGTGCGCGTTGAGGCAGTGATCCAGGCCGCGATCAGACTTGCCGGTTGCCACAGCCAATAACCAGCCATCCGCTTCCAACGTATCCAGAAGCGGCAAGATACCGCCGAACAGCGGCTCCTCGACCAGCCCCCGGGCTCGCAAGCCGACGAATACATCCCGGTAGGTGGCGGCCAGGGCGGCATGTTCGGCAGCGTCTACGTCCGGCGCCAAGAATGCCATCGCCTCATTGAGGCTGAGGCCGACCACCCGCTTGGCCTCCTGCTGCGGTGGGACAGCGCGCCCGTGTCTGGCGAACGCCTCGTTCAGTGCGAGGTGAATACTGTGGCCGCTGTCGACCAGCGTGCCGTCGCAATCGAAAACGGCGAGACGGGTCACCGCCGCGCTCGAGGATTGGCAGGAGCGCCACTTCCGCGCGAGCGGCGTTCGCCCTTGCGAGCCTTGCGCGCAGTCTTGGCAGCGGCGGCGGCACGGCGGGCACGGACCTCGGGCAGCTTTGCGGGATCGGGATTGTCGAGCGGCATGTTGTCACCGGCCATCGGCTCGAAGCCGAGCGTGTTGAGACTCTCCGCGATGTGGGACGGAAGCTCGGCGGTGACGTCGATGACCTGCTTGCCTGGCGCGTCGATCCGCAGCCGGCGGGCGTGAAGGTGCATCTTGCGGCTGATCCCGCCGGTCAAGAACGCGTCGGCCCCGCCGTATTTGGCATCGCCGACAATCGGATGACCGAGCGCGGCCATGTGCGCGCGAAGCTGGTGCGTCCGGCCGGTAAGTGGCTGCAGCTCGATCCAGGCCGCGCGGTTGCCCGCATGATCGACCATCCGCCAGCGAGTGCGGGCAGGCTGGCCGTCTTCCTCGTCAACATGCATCTTCTCGCCGCCTGTGCCGGGTTGCTTGGCGAGCGGCAGGTCGATGAGGCCCTCCTCGGCCGAGGGCACGCCGACCACCAGCGCCCAATAGACCTTGCGGGCGGTTCGGCCGGAGAAGCTTTTGGAAAAGTAGGCTGCGGCCCGGGCGGAGCGGGCGACCAGCAGGACGCCGCTCGTATCCTTGTCGAGCCGGTGAACCAGCTTGGGTCGATTGCCCTCCTGATCCGCGAGACCGTCGAGCAGCCGATCGAGATGCTGGTTGGTCTTGGTTCCACCCTGGGTGGCGAGGCCCGGCGGTTTGTTGAGGACAAAGGCGTCAGGCGTGGTGGCGATGACCATGTCCTGCACATAGGACTGCTCGTCGGGCGTCAGCGGGACGATCTGGCGGACCGGGCGCGCCGACTGGACCGGCGCTGCTTCGGGTGGAGGCACACGCAGGGTCTGCCCGGTCTCGACTCGGTCGCCCGGCGTCGCACGCTTGTCGTCAATGCGCAGCTGCCCGGTCCGCGCCCAGCGGGATACCGTATTGAAGCTGGTGTCCGGCAGGTGACGCTTGAACCAGCGGTCGAGCCGAATGCCGTCGTCGTCCTCCTCGACGGTAAAGGTGCGCACGTCACTGCTCATGCCCGCGCCCTAGCCGCTGGCTCAAAGAGTGTCGATTAGGTGCAGGACCAGCCCGACGAGCCCGCCGACGATCGTGCCGTTGATGCGAATGTACTGCAGGTCGCGGCCGACCGCCGCCTCGAGGCGATTGGTGATGGTCCGCGCATCCCAGCTGCGGACGGTGTCGCTGACCAGCTTGACGATGGAGCCGCCGTAGCTTGCCGCCATGCCGGCTACCGCACGACGGGCGAACTGATTTACTGCGCCACGGATGCGCGGATCGCTTTCCAGCGTCGCACCCATCGACTTCAGCACCTCGCCGAGCTTGCCCGCCATAACCGCGTCGGGGTTGCGGGCGGCGGCGATGACGGCGGCGCGGCCCTTCTGCCACAGGGTGTCGAGCCATTGCGCAACCGAGCTGTTGGCAAGCAGGTCGTCCTTCCAGCCTTCAACCCGGGCGCGAGTGTCGAGATTGTGCTGGAGGTCGTAGGCGAGCTCGACCAGCGCCACCTCCATCTTGAGACGAACCGGATGGGCCGGGTCCGTGCTCATCTCCAGCGTAACCTTGCGCAGGCCTTCGATGATCGAATCGGCCAGCTTCTCGTCAAGACCGGCAAGCCGGAGAACCCAGCTGGCGCGGCGGCGGACCATGTCCCGGATCAAACTTTCGTTGGCGTCCAGCGCACGGGCAAGAGCGCGAATGGCCGCCTCCAGCATTGGCACGTGGCGGTCTTCGGCAATGGCGGATTGCAGCGCCTTGCCGAGCACAGGCGCGACTTCCGCCGACCGCAAGCGGGAAGAGATGGCGGTCTTGACGATCCCGCCTAGCCGCTCATCGTCGAGCGCCTCGAAGATGTCGCCGATCAAGCGGCTGGCGCCTTGGCGAATACGGGATCGGGTTGCGGCCCCGCCCGCCGGTTCCTGGAGGAAACGTCCGGCCGCGCCCGCCACGTCCATGCCGCGCATCCGGCGGGCGACAACCGGCGCGACCAGGAAATTGTCCTTCAGGAACTGCGCCAGTGTTTCGCCGATCCGATCCTTGTTGCGCGG
>DATLMM010000004.1:0-2931 GCA_035537335.1 Sphingomicrobium sp.
ACGCGACGATGCCGAGATAGACGCCGAACAGCGTGAAGCCGAGCAGCGGGCTACCGACACGCAGGTGCGCCGCGACCGCCCCGCCGAGGTAGCCGGTCAGCAGCACTGCGCCGAGCACGGCTGTGCGCGGCACCGCGTACAGGGTCGTGCAGCCCGCCAGGATCACGCCGAGCAGGCGGTAGAAGGCGGGATCGGCTGGCAAGCCGAGCGGCGGGCTGTTGGCGATCATCAGCTCGGGAACGAGCAGCTTGGCGGCCGCATCTGCCGTCAGGAAGACCACGGTCAGACCGCTCAGTCCAAGTCCGATCAAGCGACGCGTGTCACGCTGCCCGCGAGTACGGCCGCTGTCGCTCATGAATTGTGTCGCCATGATCTCACTCCTCGACTCGATTCGCCTTGAAGAATGCACGGCCAAGTTATAAATGACAACTATGAAGTTAGAAAAAATAACCTAGATGCGGCGAAGCGAGGACAAGCGGCGGTATGATGATGCCTGCGCCGCCGCGCACGGCATGGATCTGATCGGTGAGCGCTGGTCGATGCCGCTGATCCGCGAACTGCTGTTCGGCCCGCGCCGCTTCTCGGACCTGCGGGCAAGCCTCAATGGCATCAGCGCCAACGTGCTGACGCAGCGATTGGAAGGGCTGGAGGCCGCCGGCGTGCTGACCCGCCGCAAACTCCCGCCGCCCGCCTCCGTCCAGGTGTATGAGCTGACGCCCTGGGGCTATGAGGCGGCGCCGATCTTCGCGGCGCTTGGGCGCTGGGCGGTGCGCTCGCCGCAGCACGATCCCACCAGGCCATTCAGCCCTGTTTCCCTGATGCTGTCGCTGCGCACCATGCTCGACGGGGAAGTCGCGCACGGGTTCGAAGCGACTATAGCCCTTCGTATCGGCAACGAGAACTATCACTGGACCAAGGCCGGGGAGGAGGTGAGCGTGGGCCGTGGCGCGCCGGAGAATCCGGACCTGGTCATGGCCGCAGCCGATGCTTCCACGATTGCCGCGGCCATCTATGGCGACACGCCGATCGAGACGGTGCTGGTCGAAGGCGACGTCGCGCTTGCCCGGCGCTTTCCCCCGCTCTTCATCCTGCCGGAGAAAGCTTCAGCGAGCGGCGTTGTTGAGGCTCCGAGCCAGCTGCCCTAAGGCCCCCACCATGAACGACATCTCCAATGCCCAGCCGCAAGCCAGCGGCGAAACGCTGATGGCCGCGCCAGACAAGGTGGTGAAGGTACGCGAGGCCTTCGGCATCGACAGCGACATGGAAGTGCCCGCCTTTACTGAGGCGGACGAGCGCGTGCCCGATCTCGACCCCGCCTATGTGTTCGATCCCGACACCACCCTGGCGATCTGTGCGGGTTTCGCCCGCAATCGCCGGGTAATGGTTCAAGGCTATCATGGCACGGGCAAGTCGACCCATATCGAGCAGGTAGCGGCGCGGCTGAAGTGGCCGTGCATCCGGATAAACCTGGACGCGCACATCAGCCGCATCGACCTGATCGGGCGTGACGCGATCGTCCTGCGCGACGGGCAGCAGGTCACCGAGTTCCGCGAAGGCCTGCTGCCGTGGGCGTTGCAGCACCCGGTAGCGCTGGTGTTCGACGAATATGACGCTGGCCGGCCGGACGTCATGTTCGTGATCCAGCGCGTGCTGGAGGTCGAAGGCAAGCTCACGCTGCTGGACCAGAACCGGGTGATCCGGCCCAACCCCTTTTTCCGCCTGTTCGCGACCACCAACACGGTGGGTCTCGGCGACACGACCGGCCTCTACCATGGTACCCAGGCGATCAATCAGGGGCAGATGGACCGGTGGAACATCGTCACGACGCTCAACTACCTGCCGGCCAAGGTCGAAGCACAGATCGTGCTCGCCAAGTCGGGCGAGTATGACAAGCCCGACGGTAGGGCCACCGTGGACAAGATGGTCAAGGTGGCGGAGCTGTCGCGCCAAGCCTTTATCAACGGCGACATTTCAACGGTCATGAGCCCGCGCACCGTGATCAGCTGGGCCCAGAACACGCTGATCTTCGAAGATGTCGGCTTTGCCTTCCGCGTGTCCTTTCTGAACAAGTGCGACGAGGCCGAGCGCTCACTGATCGCCGAGATGTATCAGCGGGTATTCGGGACCGACTTGCCGGAGAGCGTCGCAGTCCGGGCTTAGGGCGCCGACGCGCGGCGCTTGATGTCGCGCCGGTTCTGCCACGCCCACAAGGCTTCAACGCCGATCGTCATCAGCGTCCATGTCGCCAAGGTGATCTGGAGCCGGCCGGCATTGCCTGCGCCCTCGTCCAAGACCACTGGCAGCGCATAGATGAAGAGCAGGTTGAACGCGCCATAAAGCCAGCGCCGTGGACTGGCGGAGATATACAGGATCCCGATCACGATGGCGGCGGTGAGCACCAGCAATTGCGCGAAGCCCGCGAGGTCGGAAGTCGTGACGTCGGCCAGGACGAAGCCGATCACCGCGCCGAAGAAGGTGTTCATGCCGGTCAGATTCGCGCGGTATTCCTCTTCGGTGACGCGCGACCAGTCCATCAGGCGTGGCATCTTGGCTTCTCCCCGCGCAGCACGCTGCAAAAGCTGCGGCTGGAAAGCAAGCCCGTGTCGCTGCCCAACAAAAACCCCGCCGGCACGAACCGGCGGGGCTTCTGATCGCCCGAAAGGTGAGGCTTGTCAGAGCATCAGGTCGCCTGCAACCAGCGCCGGCGAGCCGGTCAGCGTAACGGAGAAGTCGGCAACGCCGTCCCCGTTGGTGTCGCCTTCCAGCAAGCCGTTCACATAGTGCAGCTGACCCGCGACCTTGGTGAAGGCGCCGCCACCGATGTAGGTGAACGCATTGTCGCCGCCGCCCGCAACCGCATCGATCTTGCGCAGGTCGATCCGGTCGCCGCGGGCGAAGTCGCTGATCTGGTCGCCCTTCTCCAGCGCTTCG
>DATLMM010000005.1:0-76724 GCA_035537335.1 Sphingomicrobium sp.
ATCGTGCTGGCGCGCGAAACCTGCGCGCGAGAGGCCGAGGAGAAAGCTCTTCCCCTTCCTGATCATGCCGCTCACCTGCTGGTGCACGGCACCCTTCACCTGCTTGGTTACGACCACATGGACGACGAGACCGCCGAAGACATGGAAGCCCGCGAAATCCGCGCCCTTGCCCGTCTCGGCCTTGCCAATCCCTACGAGGTGGCCGCCTGATGGCCACCCAGCCCGACAGCGGCTCGCGCCTGTGGCGCGGCCTTCGCAGCCTCATGTTCGGCGAGGACAGCGAGACCACGCTTCGCGACCAGATCGAAGAAGCGATCGACGACGCCGAGGACGATAGCCTCAAGCAAGGTGACTTGAGTCCGCTCGAGCGGCAGATGCTCAAGAACCTGCTGCATTTCGGCGATCGCACGGCCGGGGATATCTGCGTTCCGCGCGGCGAGATCGTGTCGGTGCCGCAGTCAATCAGCATGGACGATCTCTACAACTCCTTCGCCGAGGCGGGCCACAGCCGCCTGCCGGTGACGGGCGAGAGCCTCGATGAGGTGGTCGGCATGGTCCACATCAAGGACGTCTTCAACGCCCACCTCGACAATGGCTATTCACCAGGCGTCGCGGACATCCTGCGCGATCCGCTGTTCGTGCCCGAATCGATGGGCGTGCTCGACCTGCTTGCCCGGATGCGAGCTCAACGCGTTCACCTGGCCATCGTGGTCGACGAATTCGGCGGCACCGAGGGTCTCGTCACCATCGAGGACGTGGTGGAAGAGATCGTTGGGGAGATCGAAGACGAACATGATGAAGAGGAAGTGGCCATGCTGGCCTGCCTCGACGATGGTCTGTGGGAAGCCGATGCGCGGGTCGAACTGGACGAACTTGCCAGGACCGTCGACTCGCGGCTGATCGATGTCGAGGACGATGTGGACACGCTTGGAGGCCTGGCGTTCGCGCTGGCCGGGCGTCTGCTCGCGCCGGGCGAGAGCGTGCAGCATCCCTCCGGCTGGCGGCTGGAGTGCGTCGAGGCGGACGAACGCAAGATGACCCGGCTCCGGCTGCATGCGGCGGACACCGGGGCCACGCCCGAATGACCGGCGACCTGAAGGCGCTGTCCTACAGCCGCTCCCCTCGCGCATAAGGCCGCGCGATGGCGACGATCGACCCGACTGACGGCCTCTCAATTGTGCCCGCGGCCGCTGCGCTGGCGGGCGGAAATGCACCTCGTGACCGTGAACATTGTGAACATCCGCGGCCGCTGACGCTCGGCCTGGGCTCCGCGGCTGCGCTTGTTACCGGCCTGCTTTCCGCCTTTGCGTTCGAGCCCGTCGGCTGGTGGCCTTTGATGCTGCTGGCCTTCGCAATGCTCGCCGAATTGGTTGCAAGCGCACCGACGCTTCGGCGGGCGCTGCTGACCGGCTGGCTGTTCGGGGTCGGTCAATTCGTGCTCGGATTCAACTGGATCGCAACGGCCTTCACCTATCAGGCGGCGATGCCGGATTGGCTCGGCTGGATCGCGGTGGTGCTGCTGAGCTTCTACCTGGCGGTCTATCCGCTGCTGGCAACCGGGCTCGCTTGGCGGTTTGGTCAGCGTAGTCGCATTGCGCTGGTGCTGGCGCTGGCAGGCGGTTGGGCTCTGAGCGAGTATCTCCGCGCCACCATGTTCACCGGCTTTGCCTGGAACCCGGTCGGAGTGACGCTGGTGGAAACGCCATGGCGGGCGTCTGCACACCTGCTCGGCACCTACGGGCTGTCGATGCTGGTGGTGCTGTCCGGCGGCACCCTGTGGCTGCTCGCGCGGGGCATCAGCTGGCGCTTCCCTTTCGCCGTCGCAACGATGGCAGCTCTGCTGCTCGCGTGGCCTTCGCCAACCGCGCACCTGGGTGGTGACGCAGCGCTCAAGACCTTCGACGCGGTCGGGGCTGCTGCTCCAGTCCCCGCGCCGCCTCCGCCGCCGGGCAGCACCGCGCCCGCCCCTCCTCCAACTCCGCCGTCGCCAGCGGAGATGGCTCCGCCGCCTCCGATCATGACCCCTGCTCAGATCGACGAATATCTGCGAACTTGCGGCCAGTGCCTTAGCGCCGTCCGGGTAGTGCAGCCCAACATCGGGCAGGAGGACAAATGGCGGCCCGGGCTTGAAGACGAGGCCTTTGCCAGGCTGGCCCAGCTTTCAACTGGCGGAGATTTCGCACCACGGCTGCTGATGTGGCCGGAAGTGGCGGTGCCCGTGCCGTTCCAGATCCTTGGACCCGGTCAGCAACCATTGCCCGTCCTCTTGCCGGGCGTTCCCCGCGCGTTGCAATCCCTTCGCGTCGGCGACACGCTCGTGACTGGCGCCTTTGCGCTAACCTCCAATCCGCAGGGACGTGTCGTCGGCAACACCAACAGCGTGTTCGCAATCGACTCGCGCGGCCGTGTCGTCGGACGCTACGACAAGGCCCATCTCGTGCCGTATGGCGAGTATCTGCCGATGCGGCCGGTCCTCACGGCCATTGGCCTCTCCCAGTTGGCACCAGGCGTAGGGGACACGATACCCGGACCCGGTCCACGAACCATCCCCATTCCAGGCTGGGGGAAGATGGGCGTGCAAATCTGCTACGAAATCATCTTCTCGGGCGAAGTCGTGGACCGCGCCAATCGCCCCGATTACATCTTCAATCCATCCAACGATGCCTGGTTCGGCGCTTGGGGCCCGCCGCAGCACCTTGCCCAGGCCCGGCTGCGAGCGGCTGAGGAAGGACTGCCGGTGATCCGCTCAACCCCGACCGGCATCAGCGCGCTGGTCGACGCGCGCGGCGAGCTGATCAAGTCCATACCCTGGCGCAAGGCAGGCGCCTTCGACGGCGCGATCCCGCCACGCACGGAAAAGCCAACCTTGTTCGGCCGGCTCGGCAATGCGCTGCCGCTAAGCCTTGCTTTTCTGCTGCTCATCACGGCCATTGGCATCGACGTTCGGCGTCGCTACAGGCGCGTCATATAAAGCTTTCCTTATATCCTTATCTGCCGCTTGCCGGTCCAAGGGAAACCATGCGCCAATCCTATCTGTTCACCTCTGAATCCGTTTCCGAAGGTCACCCCGACAAGGTTGCCGACCAGATCAGCGACGCGATCGTGGATCTGTTCCTGTCCAAGGACCCGGAGGCGCGCGTCGCCTGCGAGACTCTGGTCACCACCCAGCGGATCGTTATTGGCGGCGAGATCCGCTGCAAGGGCGTGTACGACGAGCGCCAGTTTGCTGACACCTTTGGCTGGGCCCCTGGCACTCGCGACGAGATCGAGCAGGTTGTTCGCCACACCGTGCAGCGCATCGGCTACGAACAGGATGGTTTTCACTGGAAGACCGCCAGCTTCGAGAATCATCTGCACGGGCAATCGGCGCACATCGCCCAGGGTGTCGATGCCAGTGGCAACAAGGACGAAGGAGCGGGCGATCAAGGCATCATGTTCGGCTATGCCACCGACGAGACGCCCGACTACTTGCCCGCCACACTCTACTACAGTCACAAGATCCTGCAGCGGCTCGCGGACGACCGGCATTCGGGCGCGGCGCCGTTTCTTGAGCCCGACGCCAAGAGCCAGGTGACCCTGCGCTACGAGGCCGGCGTTCCGGTCGCCGCGACGGCCATCGTGGTCTCGACGCAGCACGGCAAGGGCTTCGACCAGGGCGAGCAGGAAACTGAACTCAAGTCGTACGTGCGTTCGGTGGTTGCCGAAGTGCTACCCGCCGGCCTCCTCTCGGACGAAACCGTGTACCACATCAACCCGACCGGCGCGTTCGAGATCGGCGGACCGGACGGCGACGCGGGGCTTACCGGCCGCAAGATCATCGTCGACACCTACGGCGGCGCGGCTCCGCACGGCGGCGGCGCGTTCAGCGGCAAGGACCCGACCAAGGTTGACCGCTCGGCCGCCTACGCCGCGCGCTACCTCGCCAAGAACATCGTCGCTGCGGGCTTTGCCAAGCGCTGCACCATTCAGCTGGCCTATGCCATCGGGGTGTCGGAGCCGCTGTCGCTCTACGTCGATACGCATGGCACCGGCACCGTCGGGGACGATCAGCTGGAAGCCGCCATCGGCAAGATCGAGCGCTTGGGCGGGCTGACCCCCCGTGGGATCCGCACGCACCTCGGCCTCAACAAGCCGATTTACAGCCCAACGGCTGCCTACGGTCACTTCGGCCGGAAGGTAGAGGGCGATCTGTTCCCGTGGGAGAAGACCGACCTGGCCGACGAACTGAAGACAGCGCTAACGGCCTAGCGTCGCTTCGTCACTTCTTCCTTCAACGCCGGTCCGCGCGGAATGCCAAGTCCGCCTTCCGCGTGGCCCTCGTCATAGCCGGAGAAATCGTCGCGCGTCTCCTGCACTCCCACCCGGTGTCGATAGACCAGCTCGCCGCCCAGCCAACCCGAATAGGCAAGGATCAGTACCGCCGCGATCGAAAGCCACAGGCCGAGTTGCGGCACCTCGCCGTCGCGCCGATCCGTTACGCGCACGAACAGGTTGATGGCTTCGATCACGACCACCGACACGTTGGCGATCATGTGTCGGGTGGCGGCGCCGATCCGGCGCACGCGATCGTCGCCCATGTAGTCGGTAAGGCCCGTCGCCGCCGCCAGCACGGAGGTCACCAGCCCTGCGCCGAGCAACCAGTTGCTGGCGGTCGCCCAACCGCCCTCACTGGTCAGGGTGAAGGCAATGTCGGAGGCCAGCGCTCCGATGAAGCTGACGATCGGAAAGGGAATCAGCATGGGATGCAGCGGGTGCCCGGCGATCTGCGCCGTGCTTCGGGGGTTCTTGCCGTACATGAAGCTCTCCCTTGCTGATGTTGCAGCCTGAACGCAGTTCGGCAAAGGGCGTTGCCATGACCGCGCACAAACCCGGCGATCCCCTGACCATTAACCGGCTGTACGGCCGCTCTGGCGGACACAAGCTGCGGCAGGGGCAGCAGGAGATGATCGATCGTCTGCTGCCGCAAATCGCGGTGCCGGCTGAAGGCGAGATCAGTTCGCGCACTCTGTTCGGCGACGACCGACCGCTGCATTTCGAGATCGGGTTCGGCTCGGGCGAGCACCTCGCCTACCGGGCCGACCTGCTGCCGGATCATGGCTTTATCGGCGCCGAGCCGTTCCTCAACGGCGTAGCAACAGCGCTTGGCCATGTTCGTGATGGCGCCTTGCGCAACTTGCGGCTGCACATGGGCGACGCGCTGGAGGTGCTTGCCCGCGTGCCGGACGGGGCGCTGACCATGCTCTACCTGCTTCATCCCGACCCCTGGCCCAAAGCTCGCCACGCGAAGCGGCGGATGATGAACGACGGCCCGGTCGACCTCATCGCAGCCAAGCTGAAGCCCGGCGGTGAGTTCCGCCTGGCGACGGACCACCCGATCTATCTGGAATGGGCGCTGACCGTCATGCAACGCCACGTCGATCAGTTCGAATGGCTGGCGGAGAAGCCGCGCGACTTCCTGGAGCCTGTCGGCGGCTGGATCGAGACAAGATACGGCGCGAAAAGCCGGCGCGAGGGTCGGCGGCCTTATTACCTGCGCTATCGGCGGGTTTGATCAACCGGTTTGCCAACTTCCGGCATGGGTCCGAAGCAGGCTACCGACGATCATCACCTACCCGCAGGCGTCAATCTCAACAGCCGTCCCGCATCCTCCAGCAGGTAAACCTCTCCGCCGGGCCCTTGTTCGACTTCACGAATGCGAGCGCCCATGCCCCATTGCTCCGCCTTCTTCGCCTTCGCGCCGTTCACGTCGACGCGGATCAGCGCCTCGCCCGATAAGGCGCTTTGCAGGATGTCGCCCTTCCACTCCGGGAAGAGGTCGCCGGAGTAGACGATCATCCCACCTGGCGAGATCACCGGGTCCCACCATACGTCCGGCGCCTCGAATTCGGGCCGGGTTGGGTGATCGGGTATCGCGCGGCCATCATAATGGTCTCCGTTCGAGACCACCGGCCAGCCATAATTCTTGCCCGGTTCGATCAGGTTGATCTCGTCCCCGCCCTTCGGCCCCATCTCGCTCGCCCACAATTGCCCATCGGGCGAAAAAGCGATGCCGAGCAGGTTGCGGTGGCCGATAGACCAGAACTGCCTCGCAACTTCGCCGCGGCTCGCCCATGGATTGCCGGGCACTGGGCGACCTTCCGGAGTGAGCCGCAGCACCTTGCCCAGATTGCCCGACAGTTCCTGCGCCGGATCGAACTTCTGCCGGTCACCGGAAGTCAGGAACATGTGCCCGCCATCCGGCGAGAACAGGATGCGATGGGAGAAATGGCCGTTGCCGGTGACCTTGGGGGATTGCCGCCAGATGACCTTGAAGTTGGCTAGGCGCGGATTCCCCTGTCCCATCTCCAGGGTGCCGTAGCCGACCACGGCACCGCTGGTTCCGCCAGCGCCGGCCTCGACATAGCTCAGGTACACGCGCCGATCACCCGCGAAGCTGGGGCCCGGCACGACGTCGCCGAGACCGCCCTGCCCGGCCACCTTGGCCTGCGGCACGCCGCTCACCGCCTGCTTGCGCCCGTTGGCAGCGTCGACCAGCCACAGCCGGCCGTCCTTCTCGCTAACCAGCGCCATGTTGGTCAGGCGAACGCCGCTTCCGGGAAGAAAGCTCATCGCCCAAGGCGTGCTGAACTGCGCCACTGGTGTGACTGCAAAGGGCTGGCCGGACGGGGCAGCCTGGCTTGCGCTTTCCGCCGTGCCGGCGCTCGCATCTGCCTGGTTCGAGGGAGCGGCCGAACAGGCACCAATGACGAGCAGAAGAGTTGCAGCCTGCAATCGTTTGTTATGCATACCCATTCTTTCGTCTCCCTGGCCGCCCGAAACCAGCCGGTAGAAAGACCAGCCAATAGTGCAATCTGTTCCACTTCTCAGCTTGGCGACGGCCATTACGCCCCATGCCGTAACGCAGGCTGAGGCCAAGGCGAAGGCCCGGGAGCTGTTCTCCGGCCGCCCTGCTTTGTTTAACCGGGTACAAGGCGTGTTCGAGAACGCAGGAATTGATCAGCGCGATCTGGTCGCACCAGTCGACTGGTATGAGCGCGAGCATCGCTGGCAAGCCCGAAATAACCTTTACCTGCAGGCGTCCGAAGCACTGTTCGTGAAGGTCGCGGCGAAGGTCATCTCAGCTTACTGAATGCCGTTGTCCTCGCTATCGGATCAGTGCTGAGAATCGGGCTCTGGTGGAAGGGACGGCTCGCAACTAGGACGCTGCGGGAGCGACCGCCGTCGAGCAAGTTCTTCTCCCGCCTCTCGGCTCCGATCTAAGCCGACCGATTTTGGTTCCGCCACCACCTTGGGGCGCTCGCTGAAACGCAGTTGCCACCTCGCTTCCGCTTGCCTATATGCCGGCTTCCTCTCGACATCGTTGATGCTGTGAGGCCGCCCGGGGTTCCGGAGCGGCACGAGAGGGTTTGGTTTTGACGCAAGGACCCGAATGGACGCGACCGTGCTGCATGAACTGATTGAACCCGAAGCACGGGCGCTCGGCTTCGACCTGGTGCGCGTGGCGATGATCGGCGGCACCTCCGACCCGACTTTGCAGGTCATGGCCGAGCGGCCGGACACACGGCAGTTGACCTTGCAGGATTGCGAGGCTCTGTCGCGTCGGCTTTCCGAGAAGCTCGACGCCCTGGAGGCCGATGGGCGCGATCCGATCAAGGGCGCTTATCGCCTTGAAGTGTCCTCGCCCGGCATTGATCGCCCGTTGACTCGCCTGAAGGATTATCAGGACTGGTCTGGACACGAAGCTCGGCTGAAGCTCGCGCTTGAAGTTGAGGGTGCCAAGCAGGTGTCCGGCATCATAGAGGGCACAGAGGGCGACACGATCCGCATTGCCAGCCCCAAGGGCGTCCGCGCAATACCTTTCTCCGCCATCCAATCCGCCAAGCTCCTGCTTACCGACAAGCTGATCCAAGCCACGACGCCGCTCGATACCGAGGGTGCCGATTCCATTCTGACGATCGAGGAATAAGACCACATGGCCACTGCCGCGCCCGCAGCACCCACCGCCAACCGAGCCGAGCTGCTCGCGATTGCCGACAGCGTCGCGCGCGAAAAGCTGATCGACCGCGGCATCGTCATCGAAGCGATGGAGGATGCGATCCAGCGCGCCGCCCGCGCCCGCTATGGTGCCGAGAACGACATTCGCGCCAAGCTGGACGGAGAAACGGGGGACCTACGCTTGTGGCGCGTGCTTGAGGTGGTCGAGGAAGTCGACGATTACTTCAAGCAGGTCGACCTCAAAGGCGCCGAGAAGCTTCAACCGGGCGCCAGCATCGGCGACTTCATCGTCGATCCGCTGCCTCCGATCGAGTTCGGCCGCATTGCCGCCCAGGCCGCCAAGCAGGTCATCTTCCAGAAGGTCCGCGACGCCGAGCGCGAGCGGCAGTTCGAGGAATTCAAGGATCGCGTGGGTGAGGTCATCACCGGAGTCGTGAAGCGGGTCGAGTTCGGCCATGTGGTTGTCGACCTCGGCCGCGCTGAGGGCGTCATCCGCCGCGACGCGCAGATCCCGCGCGAGATGGTCCGCGTCGGCGACCGGGTTCGCTCCTTGATCCTGAAGGTAGCTCGCGAGACCCGCGGACCGCAGATCTTCCTGTCCCGCGCGCACCCCGACTTCATGAAGAAGCTGTTCGCGCAGGAAGTGCCGGAAATTTACGACGGGATCATCGAGATCAAGGCGGCCGCGCGCGATCCGGGCAGCCGCGCCAAGATCGGCGTCATCAGCCACGACAGCTCGATCGATCCGGTCGGCGCCTGCGTCGGCATGAAGGGCAGTCGCGTTCAGGCGGTCGTCCAGGAAATGCAGGGCGAGAAGATCGACATCATTCCGTGGAGCGAGGACACCGCGACCTTTGTCGTCAATGCGTTGCAGCCGGCTACGGTCAGCCGCGTGCTGATCGACGAGGAAGAGAGCCGCATCGAGGTAGTGGTGCCGGACGACCAGCTCTCGCTGGCCATCGGCCGTCGCGGCCAGAACGTTCGTCTTGCTTCGCAGCTCACGAACAGCCAGATCGACATCCTCACCGAGGCCGATGCGAGCGAAAAGCGTCAGCGCGAGTTCGTCGAGCGTTCGACCATGTTCCAGGAAGAGCTGGACGTCGACGAGACCCTTGCACAACTGCTGGTGGCTGAAGGCTTCACCAGCCTGGAGGAAGTCGCCTACGTTGAGGCCGAAGAGATCGCCTCCATCGAAGGCCTGGACGAGGACATCGCGGGCGAGTTGCAGAGCCGCGCCGGCGAAGCGCTGGAACGGCGCGAGGCCGCCTCACGCGAGGAGCGCCGGGCGCTGGGCGTCGAAGACGCACTCGCCGAATTGCCGCACCTCAACGAAGCAATGCTGGTGACCCTGGGCAAGGCGGGCATCAAGACGCTCGATGATCTTGCCGACCTCGCCACCGACGAACTGGTGCAGAAGAAGCGTCCGGAGCCCCGCCGCCGCGCAGAGAACGCGCCGCAACGGACAGAGGACAAGGGCGGCGTGCTGGCGGAATATGGCCTGTCGGAAGAGCAGGGCAACGAAATCATTATGGCCGCTCGCGCGCACTGGTTCGAGGACGAGGCTTCCGAGCCGCAGACCGAGGAGGCCGTCGATGCGGGATCCTCGCAATGATCTTCGAGGCTTAAGCTTCGTCTCCGTTCGTCCCCAGCGTAGTCGAGGGACGTGGAGCTGCTGGTGCCAACGTGCCTCAACTGCGCTCGGCACGAACGGAAGGGGTGCGCATGGCTGACCAGGCGCAAATCTCCGAACGCACCTGCATCCTGTCGCGGCGCACAGCGTCGCGGGAGCAGCTGATCCGGCTCGCGCTCGGCCCCGACGGCCAGGTCCATCCCGATGTGCGCGCCCGCGCTGCAGGTCGTGGCGCGTGGATCGGCGTGCCCAAAGCCGAACTTGAGACGGCTCTGGCCAAAGGCAAGTTGAAGAGCTCTCTCAGCCGCGCGTTCAAGACCGGCGAGGTTGCGATCAGCGCCGACCTTCCTGAGCGGATCGAGGCCGCGCTGCGTCAGTCGACCCTCGACCGATTGGGCATGGAGGCGCGCTCGGGCAACCTCATCAACGGGGCCGAGCGGGTCGATCAGGCCTGCCGCGGCGGCAAGGTCCACCTGCTGCTCCATGCCGCCGACGCGGGCGAGGACGGCCGCCGCAAGCTGGACCAGGCTTGGCGGGTCGGCGGGGCGGAAGAGTTTGGCCATCGGCAGGGACTCGTAATTCCGGCCAACCGCACCATCTTGAGCATGGCGCTCGGACGCGAAAATGTGGTACATGCCGCGCTGACCGATCCGTCGGCGGCGACGCGCGTGCTGCACGCGCTCTCCCGGTGGCGCGCTTTCATTGATCCCGATGCTGGGTTAGGGCGCGACGACGTCGCCCCGACCACTGGCTCGACTGACGACACGAACGAAGGAATTTCATGAGCGACCAGACCGACAAGCCGAAGCTGGGCACCCGGCCGCCGCTGGGGATCAAGCGCACGGTCGAGACCGGCAAGGTCAAGCAGAGCTTCAGCCATGGACGCTCGAACACGGTGGTGGTCGAGGTCAAGAAGCGGCGTATCCTGGGCAAGCCTGGCGAAGCTCCGCCTGCTCCCGAGGTCCAGGCCGAAGCACCTGCGCCGGTGCCGCCACCGGCTCAGGCGCCGCGCCCGGCTGCTCCTGCCCCTACCCAGCGCCGCTCGCCGGTCGACGACATTTCCGCCCGCAAGGAGATGCAGACGCGCTTGCTGCGCGAGGCCGAAGAGGCCCGCATGAACTCGCTGGAGGAAGCCCGCCGTCGCGAGGAGCAGGCCAAGGTCAACGCGACCGAGGACGAGAAGCGCCGCGCCGAGGACAACCGCAAGGCCGAGGAAGACGCCGCGCGCAAGGTTGAGGAAGACGCCAAGCGCCGGATCGAGGAAGAAGCGGCGGCCGCCCAGCGCGCCGACGAGGAAGCCAAGGCGGCACCGGCCCCCACTTCCGCCCCGCGCGATGCCCAACCCGACGCCCGCCGCCCGGCTTCGGCGCCCGGCTTGCCGCCGCGCCGGCCGGAGCCGGCCCGTCCGTCCCGTGGTCGGGGCGACGATCGCCGCCATGCCGGCAAGCTCACCGTCACCCGCGCGCTGTCCGGCGGCGACGACAATCGCTCACGCAGCCTGGCGGCGCTTAAGCGTGCCCGCGAAAAAGAAAAGCGCGCTCACATGGGCTCGGGCCCGCGTGAGAAGCAGGTCCGCGACGTGGTTGTGCCTGAGAGCATCACCGTCGGCGAACTTGCCAACCGCATGGCCGAAAAGGCGGCTGACCTAGTGAAGGCACTGTTCAAGATGGGCAGCCCCGTCACAGTCAACCAGGTCATCGACCAGGACACCGCCGAGCTGCTGGTGACCGAATTCGGTCACAACATTCAGCGGGTCAGCGAAAGCGATGTCGATATTGACACGTCCGCCGATGTTGACGCCAACGAAAGCCTCCAGCCGCGCCCACCGGTGGTGACCATCATGGGGCACGTCGATCACGGCAAGACC
This sequence comes from Sphingomicrobium sp., assembly GCA_035537335.1. Lineage (GTDB taxonomy): Bacteria > Pseudomonadota > Alphaproteobacteria > Sphingomonadales > Sphingomonadaceae > Sphingomicrobium. Next base: position 11,493 of record DATLMM010000005.1, read on the forward strand.
TCGCTGCTGGACGCGATCCGCGGCGCCAAGGTCGTCGCGAGTGAGGCCGGCGGCATCACCCAGCACATCGGCGCCTACCAGGTGAAGGTGCCCTCGGGGGATCGCATCACCTTCCTCGACACCCCCGGCCATGAGGCTTTCAGCGAGATGCGTGCTCGCGGCGCCAACGTGACGGATCTCGTCGTGCTGGTCGTTGCGGCCGACGACGGACTGCGCCCGCAGACAATCGAGGCCATCAATCATACCAAGGCGGCCGGCGTGCCGATGATCGTGGCGATCAACAAGATCGACAAACCAGAAGCCAAGCCGCAGCGCGTCCGCGAGGAACTGCTCCAGCACGAGATCGTGGTCGAGCAGCTTGGCGGCGACGTTCAAGATGTGGAAGTGTCGGCGCTGCAAGGCACCAATCTCGACGGGCTGCTGGACGCTATCCACCTTCAGGCCGAGATCCTGGAGCTGAAGGCCAACCCTGCCAGGGCCGCCGAGGGCACCGTGATCGAAGCCAAGCTCGACAAGGGCCGTGGTCCGCTCGCTACCGTGCTGGTGCAGCGCGGCACTTTGCGCGTCGGCGACGTGTTCGTGGTGGGCGCGGCTTCGGGCAAGGTCCGCGCCATGATCGACGATCATGGGCGCCAGGTGAAGGAAGCCGGACCGTCCATGCCGGTGGAAGTGCTCGGCCTGGGCTCCGTGCCCTCGGCTGGCGACCAGCTGACGGTGGTCGAGAACGAGGCCCGTGCCCGTGAGGTGGCGGCCTATCGCCAGGGCGTGCTCGACCGCAAGCGGACCACCGCAGCGCCGGTCAGCCTCGAGAACATGTTTGCCGACCGGGCCTCAACCACCATCGAGTTCCCGTTAGTCGTCAAGGCGGACGTCCAGGGCTCGGCCGAAGCGATCGTCAACGCGCTTAATCGCCTGTCCACCGACGAGATCAAGGTCCGCATCCTGAACTCGGGCGTCGGCGCGATCACCGAGAGCGACGTGACGCTGGCCAATTCGACCGGCGCGCCGATCATCGGCTTCAACGTCCGTCCGAACGCCAAGGCGCGTGAGGTGGCAGCGCGGAACAAGACCGAGCTTCGCTACTACGACGTGATCTACCATCTCACCGACTGGGCCAAGGGCGCCATGGCCGGCGAGCTGGGTCCGGAGATCATCGAGACGGTGGTCGGCCGCGCCGAGGTCCGCGAGGTGTTCCCGGCCGGCAAGCGCGACAAGGCCGCCGGCCTGCTCGTGCTGGAGGGCGTCATCCGGAAGGGCCTGAACGCCCGCTTGACCCGGCAGGATGTGATCGTGTCCAAGACCACCATCGCTTCGCTGCGCCGGTTCAAGGACGACGTGGCTCAGGTCATCGCGGGCCTGGAGTGCGGCGTGGTGCTGGCCGACACCAACGACATCAAGGCTGGCGACAACCTTGAAGTTTTCGAGGTCGAGGAGCGCGCGCGGACTCTTTAGCGTCACCCTGAACTTGTTTCAGGGTCCACTCGTTTGCGGGCGCCGCAGCTCATGGACGAGTGGATGCCCAAACGAGTTCAGCATGACAGGAACAATCATGCGCAAGACCGAAATACCCGAAGGCCGCTCCGTCCGCCTGCTGCGCGTGGGCGAGCAGGTGCGCCATGTGCTGAGCGAGGTCCTCGCCCGTGGCGACGTGCATGACGAGACGCTGCAAAGCCATCTGGTCAGCGTCACGGAGGTGCGCATGTCCCCCGACCTGCGCCATGCCACCGTGTTCGTGAAGCCGCTGCTCGGCCAGGACGAGGATGTGGTCCTGAAAGCCCTTCGCACAAACACCGCCTATCTGCAGGGCGAAGTCGCACGACGAGTGAACACGAAGTACGCGGCCAAGCTCAAGTTCCTGGCAGACGAGAGCTTCGACGAAGGCGGCAAGATCGACGCCATCCTCCGCAGCGACCATGTCGCGCAGGACCTGAACGAGCATTGAGCAACGCTGCTGCAACGTTACAGCCGTAAGCAATGGCCAAGCTCTACTTCTACTATGCGGCAATGAATGCGGGGAAGTCGACTACCCTGCTGCAGGCCGACTTCAACTATCGCGAGCGCGGCATGGCGACGATGCTGTGGACCGCGGCCCATGACGAACGCTCGGGTTTTGGCCGTATTGCCTCTCGGCTCGAGATCGGCGCAGAGGCCCACGCCTACCATCCCGACACCGACCTGTTCGCCGCAGTCACGCACGAGAGCAAGACCCGCGACCTTCATTGCGTGCTGGTGGACGAAGCTCAGTTCCTGACGCGCGAGCAAGTGCTGCAACTTTGCCGGTTGGCCGACGAATTCAACTTGCCCGTGCTTTGCTACGGCCTCCGCACTGACTTCCTCGGCCAACTGTTTGCCGGCAGCGCGGCGCTGCTGGCATTGGCCGATGCCTTGGTCGAGCTGAAGGCGGTGTGCGAATGCGGACGCAAGGCGACCATGAACCTGCGGGTAGATGCCGACGGGCATGCGGTCATCAGCGGCCAGCAAACGGAGATCGGCGGCAACGACCGCTACCTGGCCCTCTGCCGTCGCCACTTCTTCGAGCGGATCACGGAAAGCAGCGCGCGCCAACTAAGCCTCGCCCTGCCGCGCTAGTCGTCGTCCTCGTCGTCTTCGTCCGTAGGAATCGTCTGAGCATAGTTCCACCACAAGAGCATGCTTCCGCCCGAAGCAGCGATGCGAATTGCGGCCGCGGAGAGAAGCAGCATGATCGGCTCCCGGCTGATCGCGAGTGCTCCGAGAGAGACTGCCAATGTTCCGAGCGCCAGCGCGGCAACGCCGCCACGATGACGCGGGACCAGTCTCGCAAGCCGCTCGTTCAGGCCCGCACCGCGTCCTGTCCGAGCCGCAAAACCACCGACCGGTCCGAGCAGGATGGAGAGCAGCCCTTTGCTGATCCGATAGGTAAGCCGTCGCCGTGCCATCCGCTCCGTGCGCGTGGCGGTCTCACCGAAGTGCAACACCTGGGCCGGGATGTCGGCCTTGGCTTCCCTCGCAGGCGCGAACGCAAGGGTTGCGAGCAGTCCGCCCCAGTCGCGCAAGGCAAGAACAACGGCGGCCCCGATCCAGCCGAGGTCCAGACCGGCCACCAGCGCAGCCCCGACCGATCCAACGATCGCCGCCCCCATTCGCCAGGTAACGTTACGTAGCCGGGTCGCGATGAGCAGCTGGCCTGGGTGGCGAGCGACGATGCTGATGGCAATGATCGCTAGCATGGCCCCTGCCTTCTCCATCGAGCGCAGATCCATCAGCAGGAACAGACCCGTGGTCAGCACTGCCATCGCCAGGAGGCTGACGAGATCAATGCGCGCGGCAGCCCAGCGGGACGCTTTGACCACCGTCGGATCGGCATCGATGCGGCGAGCAAGCATCGGCCAGACTTCGAGACCGCAAAGCGAGCGGATCGATTGCACAAAGGTGTTTGCGGCGAGCAGGCGCACGGCATCGGCGTGACCAACGGCGACCCCGAGCAAGGCCCAGGTCAATAACCAGCCGCCGAAGGGAAGATATTCCCTCAGCACCAACCTACTGGCAAATGGTGGTATGGTCAGGCGAGCCAGGAAGCCAGCGGCCCTGACCGCGCCTCTTGCCGCGCTGCCGCGAAACGCCAACCTTGAACCAACACCGAAAGGAGGCTCCAGATCGCCGCTGCTATCCAACTCTGACTCAACACGCCGAAGACGAGCCCGACCGTAAGCAGCAGCAAGAGGATGTTGCGGCGTGAGATGATTGTCCGGAAGCGGCTGTCGAACGGGCGCCAGATGAACGCATTGAACCCGAATTTGCGTTTGAAACCCTCTTCCAGGGCGCGGCCGACGACATAGGTAACAAGAATAACAGTCAGGCTCAGCCAAAGCTCGTCCGCCCGGGATGGATCGAGCCGCGCCAGACCTTCGGTCACAGCCCACCACCATAAAGGAGGGTGAAGGATGTCCGTGCCGTGGTCCAGCAAATTGCCGAACCAACTGGAAGTCGCAGTCACGCGAGCCAGCTTGCCATCGACCGTATCCAGGAAAGTCATGGCCCAGGCGGCTGCCAAGCCCCAACCAAGTGAGCCTTGGTAAAACAGGTAGGTGGCGGCAAACATCAACAGGACGCCAACGCTAGTTACCATGTTCGGCGTGATGCGGAGCTTCGCGCAGAGCCGAGTGATGTGAAAGGCCGGCTCGGGCCAGACGTACTTCGTTACAAGGTCGGTCACGCCTTTGTAGGCATTGCCATAAAGCCGTCGTTCCGTTGGCTTGCTGGCTACTTCGTCCAGCGAAACGGCTATCAGTTCCACTTGGCGGCGGAGCTTGCGAACGAAGTGCCGACCACCAGCCGAGGTGCCCGGGCCACCATGCTCCAGGACGGCTCGGGCCTCGTCCAATCTCTCAACGGCAGCGCCGACGGCGAGAGGAGTTCCGGAGACGGAGGTTAGCAACTTCTCGGGATTGTCGAACAGCCATTGTAAAGCGGCCTCGTCGATCACCGCGCAGGCCTTCGCTGCCAAGCCCATCTGCGGTTTGCCATGCTTGCGGCGCGCTTGTGCTGCAACAAGTAGCTGGCGCCGAATCCTCTCTGCCGGACGGAGCCCGAAGATGCGGTAATCGCACGTGCCGACGATCTCGAGCAGAGCCTGAAAATCCCTTGCTATGGCCAAGCGGCCAGGTAGGCGGGCTTATGCCGAGCGCTGCTCCTGACGTCTACCTCCACGGCTGGCTCATCCTCGACAAGCCGGTGGGGATCGGGTCCACGCCATGCGTCAGCGCGGTCAAGCGGGCGCTTCGCGCGGCGGGCTCTGCCAAGCACCGCGTTGGTCATGGGGGGACGCTCGACCCGCTTGCCAGCGGTGTACTCCCGATCGCCATCGGCGAAGCGACCAAGCTCGCCGGCCGGATGCTGGACGCGACCAAACAATATGACTTCACGGTGCGCTTCGGCGAGGAAACCAGTACTCTCGATACGGAGGGCGACGTGATTGCGACCAGCGCTGTTCGGCCTTCACCCGAGCAAACCCAAGCGGTGCTGCCGCAGTTCACCGGTCCCCTCGAACAGGTACCGCCGGCTTATTCGGCGCTGAAGATCGACGGCAAACGCGCCTACCATCTGGCCCGCGCCGGCGAAGAAGTCGCGTTGCAGTCGCGCCGGGTGATCATTCACTCGCTGTCGATCATCGAGTGCAGCAGAGACACGGCGACCTTTTCCGCGACTGTCAGCAAGGGCACCTACATTCGTTCGCTCGCCCGCGACATCGCCCAAGCGCTCGGCACGGTCGGACACGTAACCATGCTGCGCCGGACGAAGGCGGGTCCGTTCCACCTTTCTCAGGCAATAACTCTGGACTTTCTGGAGGAAACAGCTAAGGCGCGCACGCTTGATGGGGCGGTACTCCCGCTCGTTGCGGGGCTGGACGACATCCCGGCTCTCCCCGTCACCCCCGAGGATGCACTGCTGCTCCGCCAAGGGCGGCAGCTTCTCGGGTTCCGCGTGTCACCGGGTCCTTACCTCGCCACCGACGATGATCGTCCCGTGGCAATGGTCGAGGCCTCGGACAGCGGCCTTCGGGTTGTGCGCGGGTTCAACATCTAGAAACAAGGAGTGGACCGATGTCGATTACTGCAGAGCGCAAGCAGGCGCTGATCAACGAACACGCCCGTGACGCCGCCGATACCGGTTCGCCGGAGGTGCAGATTGCGATTCTTACTGACCGCATCGTGACGCTGACGGAGCACTTCAAGACTCATGCCAAGGACAACCATAGCCGGCGCGGCCTGCTGATGATGGTCAACAAGCGGCGCTCGCTGCTGGATTATCTCAAGCGCAAGGACACGCAGCGCTATCTCGACCTGATCGCGAAGCTGGGTCTCCGCAAGTAACGAGCAAGGGCGCCTCCAGGCGCCCTTTGACTATCCGGGCATAGCGCAATCCGGCGTGATGCTCATGGAGCCGACCAAGAGTGCTCCGAACCGCCCGCGAGCCGGACAGCTCGCGAACTAGCTGCCCCGTCGGGATCTGCCTGCCGGGTGAAGGAAACGATATGTTTGATATCAAAACTGTTGAAGTCGATCTCGGCGGCAAGACGCTGAAGCTCGAAACCGGGCGCATAGCCCGTCAGGCTGATGGCGCCGTACTCGCCACCATGGGCGAAACCGTCGTCCTGTGCGCGGTCACTGCGGCCAAGAACGTGAAGCCGGGACAGGATTTCTTCCCGCTGACCGTCCACTACCAGGAAAAGTTTTCGGCTGCTGGGCGCATCCCCGGTGGCTTCTTCAAGCGTGAGCGCGGCGCGACCGAAAAGGAAACGCTGACCAGCCGCCTGATCGACCGGCCGATCCGCCCGCTGTTCCCCGAAGGCTTTTACAACGAAGTGCTCGTGATCGCGCAGGTCCTCTCCTACGACGGCGAGAACGAGCCTGACATCGTGGCGATGATTGCCGCGTCCGCCGCACTAACCCTGTCGGGCGTGCCGTTCATGGGCCCGATCGGCGCCGCCCGCGTCGGTTATGTCGATGGCGAGTATGTGCTCAACCCGACTCAGGACCAGATCAAGGAAGGCGCGCTGGACCTCGTCGTCGCCGCGACCGGCAATGCGGTCATGATGGTCGAATCCGAAGCCAAGGAGCTGTCGGAGGAAGTCATGCTGGGCGCCGTCGTGTTCGCGCACGAAGCGTCGCGCAAGGTCGTCAACGCGATCTGCGATCTCGCCGAACAGGCTGCCAAGGACCCGTGGGAGCTGAACCTGATCGACGACAAGTCGGCTACGCTCGCCAAGCTCAAAGACGTAATCGGTGGCGATTTGGCGGCCGCCTACAAGCTGACCGGCAAGCAGGACCGCCAGAACGCAATCAACGAGGCGCGGAGCAAGGCGCGCGACGCGTTCAAGGACCTCGAGGAGTCGGACCCTGCCCAGTATCTTGCCACGCTGAAGCTGGTGAAGAAGCTAGAGGCTGATGTGGTGCGCAGCGCCATCCTGACCGAAGGTCGCCGCATCGACGGTCGCGACACCAAGACCGTCCGCCCGATCGAAGCTATGGTCGGCTTCTTGCCGCGCACGCACGGCTCCGCGCTGTTCACTCGCGGCGAGACGCAGGCGATCTGTACCACCACCTTGGGCACCAAGGACGCCGAGCAGATGATCGACGGCCTGGAGGGTCTCTCCTACCAGCGCTTCATGCTGCACTATAACTTCCCGCCCTATTCGGTCGGTGAAGTAGGCCGCTTCGGTGCGCCGGGCCGCCGCGAAGTTGGGCACGGCAAGCTCGCCTGGCGCGCGCTGCACCCGATGCTGCCGTCGAATGAGGAGTTCCCTTACACCATCCGTGTCCTCAGCGACATCACGGAGAGCAACGGCTCGTCGTCGATGGCGACGGTGTGCGGCGGCTCCTTGTCGATGATGGACGCGGGCGTCCCGCTGAAGCGCCCGGTCGCCGGCATCGCCATGGGCCTGATCCTGGAGGGCAAGGACTTCGCAGTCATCAGCGACATCCTGGGCGACGAGGATCACCTCGGCGACATGGACTTCAAGGTCGCCGGCACATCCGAAGGTATCACGTCCTTGCAGATGGACATCAAGGTCGCCGGAATCACCGAGGAGATCATGACGGTCGCTCTGGCCCAGGCCAAGGAAGGCCGCGCTCACATCCTGGGTGAAATGGCCAAGGCCCTGGACTCGACCCGTGGCGAACTGTCGGCGCACGCGCCGCGGATTGAAACCATGAGCGTGCCCAAGGACAAGATCCGGGAGATCATCGGTACCGGCGGCAAGGTCATCCGCGAGATCGTCGCCACCACCGGCGCCAAGGTCGACATCGACGATGAGGGCGTGATCAAGATCAGCAGCTCCGATGTCGCTCAGATCGAGGCCGCGCGCCAGTGGATCCACGGCATTGTGGCCGAGCCGGAGCCGGGCACCATCTACACCGGCAAGGTGGCGAGCATCGTCGATTTCGGCGCGTTCGTGACCTTTATGCCCGGCAAGGATGGCCTGGTGCACGTGTCGGAGATCAAGAACGAGCGCGTTGAGAACGTTCGTGACGTTCTCAGCGAAGGCCAGGAGGTCAAGGTCAAGCTGCTCGAGGTTGATCAGCGCGGCAAGGTTCGCCTGTCGATGCGGATTGTCGATCAGGAAACCGGCGCTGAGCTGGAGGACACCCGCCCACCCCGCGAGGATCGTGGCGACCGTGGTGACCGCGGCCCACGTGGCGATCGCGGCCCGCGCCGTGATGGCGGCGGCGGACGCGGCGGTGATCGTGACCGTGGTCCGCGCCGTGACGGTGGCGATCGTGGCCCGCGTCGCGAAAGCGGCGAGCGGAGCGAGAACCGTGGCAGCGGCGAAGGTCGCGGTGATCGTGGCCCCCGCCGCGAGCGCAGCGACAATGATGGGCCTGCGCCCGAGTTTGCTCCGGCATTCCTGACTGGCGGGAACACCAACAACGACGACTGAGCCCGTCCGACGGATGAGCTAAACAAAGAAGGCCCCGCAGGCGACTGCGGGGCCTTTCTCATGTTCTAACCGCGGGGAACCGGCCCGCCCGGGAGGGCGAACAGGCGGGCCGACCCCGTCTCCCGGACTAGCCGGGGAGCGAAACCGCGTTGGTCACGTGGATGACGCCGTTGGACTGAAACACATCGGCTTGCGTGACGGTGGCCGTGCCGCCCTTGGCATCCACCAGCACCAGCGCGTCGCCTTGCATGCGCGCCGTCAGTACCCCGCCTGCAGCTGTCGTCAGGCGGGCCGAACCGCCGCCTGCCCGTACCTGCGCCATGAGATCGGCGGCGGTCAGCCGACCAGGAACCACATGATATTTGAGCACGGTCTGCAGGGTCTGGAGATTGGCGGGCTGCAACAGCGTTTCGACGGTGCCGGCCGGCAGCGCGGCAAACGCACTGTTGGTCGGCGCGAAGACGGTGAACGGACCCGCTCCCGACAAGGTGTCCACCAGGCCAGCGGCCTTGACCGCGGCTACCAGCGTCGTGTGATCCGCCGAATTGGCAGCATTCGCGACGATTGTGCGTGAAGGATACATCTCCGCACCGCCGACAGTGACTGTCTGTTCGGCCTGAGCGACGGCCATACCGTCATCGGCGGTCGTCATGCATGCGCCAAGAGGCAGCATGGCCGCCGTCGCTAGGGCAACTGTCTTCAGGCGTAGGTTCATCTCAAAACTCCCATGGCGCGGCTCGGTCCGAGCCCTTGCCTTGAGAGTTACGGAGCGAACCTCAGCGCGGATGCACCCACCCTTCAGACTGCCTGAAGATTGCCCGTGGCAAGAACGGGCCCCGTTGGTTGCCCCGTCGGTGAGCCTCCCGTCGGCTCAAGCGACAAGGCTACCGTCGCACCCGTTCGGAACTGCGCGACCAGAGCTGCAGGTACTCGGCGTTTGGCAGGTCGATCTGTCGCCACCACGCCGAGCGAGATCGGGGAGCCGCCTTCCGGAATGATCCACAGCTCGTGGCTGCGCCCAGCTCGCGCCTCGATTGCGGACGCGGCGACCAGCAATTCTCCGGCCGCCGGCACAAAGGTCACCGCCACCGAGCCAGGCAGATTCTCCTCGTCCAGCGAGGCAATCAAGATCGGCGCGGGCTCCTCGACGGGCGTCGGGGTCGGGGCGGCGGGCTGCTGCAGGAGCGGCGGCACGGCAAGCAGCGCCAGTGCAACGGCCGCTGCGGCCGACAGTGCCGCTGCGCCCTGCCAGCGACGGACCTTGCGCCTCATTGCGATAATCTCGGAGTTCGGGGCGGACCGATCCAGACTGCGTTCGATCCGCTGCCACAATTCCGGTCCAAGCTCCACCGGCGCGATCTCGTCGAGCAACGGGCTCAGCCTTGCTTCCCACGCCCGTACTTCCGCCGCGAATGCCGGTTCGCTCGCTTCCAGGGCGCGCGCCTGCAGCAGCTCTTCGCCCTCCAGCAGGCGAAGTGCATGTTCGGCAGCAAGGATCTCCCGCTCGGTCATTGTTCCAGGCAGGCCTTCAGTTGCGCCAGTCCTCGACGCACCCAGCTCTTCATCGTGCCCAGCGGAGTGTTGCTGCGCGCCGCCAGTTCGGCATAGGTAAAGCCATCGAAGAAAGCGGATCGGATGGCGCCACGCTGCCGTTCTTCCAACGCATCGATGCAGCCCGTCAGTCGCTGCGCCTCCTGCCTGCCGGCGATCATCGCAAAGGCACTCGGTTGAGTGTCGGCCACGCCCCCAGCCTGGTCGATCGATTCGGTTTCACGCAACCGGGAGGAGGACCGCAGCCGATCAATGGCGCGATTGCGGGCAAAGGTCGCCAGCCAGCTGATGGGGCTGCCGCGTTCCGGATCATAGCTGCCCGCGCGGCGCCACAAGCTGACGTAAACCTCCTGCAAAGCATCCTCCGCCTCCATCCGGTCACCCAAGATACGGAGGCAGATGCCGAAAAGCTTCGCGGAGGTGCGGCGATAGACGAATTGCAGGGCAGCCCGGTCGCCATCGGCCACCTTTTTCAGCGCCGAGCGAAGCTGCTCGCTTTCCGACTCTTGATCCGAGACCGAGCTGTCCTGAGCAAGCATTGCAACTTTCTACAGCTTTGATCGGCCGCTGCCAGCGGGATTTGCGCTCAGAAGCAATCCTGCAAGCTGACTTTTTTGGTGCGAGTGCATCCGCCCCGCAAGTCGCTCCGTAGCTGTCCTCGCGGCGCCATGGCGGCGCGCGACGAGGGAGAGCAACATGGGTAATCAGAAGCTTCTGCTGGCCGGGTCGGCCTTGACCATCATTTTGGCGGCAACCGGCGCGACCGGTGCGGCGGCGCAGGAAGCCTGCGACATCAACGGAGCCGCGCAGGCGCCATCCGCCGCCGCCGGTTCACTGCAGTGCGGCACCACGGCGACCGCGACCGGCACATCGTCAACTGCCGTTGGGACCAACACCAATGCGACAGGCCTGCAAACCACTGCGGTCGGCAACAGTGCTGACGCCACGGACGAAGATGCCACCGCCGTCGGCTTCAATGCCAACTCGACAGGCTTCCATTCAACAGCCGTTGGTTCACTCTCCGATGCCACGAACGTCGGTGCGACCGCGATTGGCTGGGAAGCCGATGCGACTGGGATTCGCAGCACGTCGCTAGGCAATTCGGCCAAAGCCACAGCCACCGACAGCACTGCGCTCGGCCGTTCGGCCACTGCCACAGCAGCTGAGTCCACCGCAGTTGGTCAACTGTCAGCCGCCACCGGCGCGGGCGCCAGCGCGCTCGGCCAGAACGCCCGGGCAGTCGGCGCTCAGTCGGTAGTCGTCGGCAACGATGCTTCCGCGCTTGGGGCTGGCGGGATCGCTATCGGCGGCAACAGCGATGGTGCTGGCAACGGTGCGGTGGCCGATGGTGCCCGCGCAATCGCCGTTGGTGCCGACGCCCAAGCAGTGGGCGACTCCAACATCGCGGTCGGCGGTGGCGCGGCGGCCACCTCCACCCAGACCACCGCAATCGGCACCAACGCCACGGCCAGCGACGCCGACGCGACCGCACTTGGGTTCGATGCCAACTCGACCGGCTTCCACTCGACTGCGGTCGGTGCACTCTCGGATGCCACCGGCCTTGGTTCCACGGCTATCGGCTGGGAAGCCGACGCAACGCAGGCGCGAGCCACTGCCTTGGGCAACTCGGCCAAGGCCACCGGAACGGACAGCACCGCCCTTGGTCGCAGCGCCACGGCCAGTGCAGCCAACTCGACCTCCTTGGGTCAGGGAGCCAGCGCTACGGGTACGAACAGCGTCGCGATCGGCAGCAACTCGGTCGCGAGCCAGGCTAACACCGTGTCGGTCGGCGGTGTTGGTACGGAGCGACGGGTAGTCAACGTCGCTGCCGGCACGGCAGGCACTGATGCGGTGAATGTCAGCCAGCTGACCAATGCCGTTGCCGGCATCAATGCCGACATCAGCGGCCTCAGCTCCGACATCTCAACCCTGTACGACCTGCGCAGTCGCGATCGCCGCGACATGCGGCAGGGGATTGCGGCGGCGATTGCCATTGCCCCGGCCGCCATGCCGTCGGCACCCGGCAGGGTCGCCTACACGGTCAACGGAGCTCGCTTCCGCGGAGAGAATGCCGTCGGTGGTTCGGTGTCCTACCGCCTGAACAGTGAAACTCCGGTCGCGGTCGGCGTGGGCTTTTCCTACGGCGGCAACAAGAACAACGGCGTTCGCGTCGGCGTGTCCGGGGAGTTCTAAGACGAATGGGGGCGGGCGTCGCAGGCGCCCGCCCCGCATTTAGTTGCGCGGCGGTCTGGGGGCGTGAGGCTTTCGTGGCCCGGTGCGCGGCTTGGGCGGACCGCCGCCGGCAGCGAGGTGCTCGGAGGGCGAGGTCGAGGGCTCGACCAAGATGCCATCCTGCGCCATCGCTGGAGAGTTCTTGCGCAGCGCCTTCAAGAAGTTGGCCGACGAGCGCGCGCTCACCTCGAAATAGCTTTCGCTCGCCGCAACGCGGATCGCACCGATGTCGCCGCGGCCGACGTGACCGATGCGGCAGATCAGCGGCAGCAGCCAGCGCGGGTCGCCGCCCTGGCGCCGGCCGGCGTTGATCTTGAACCAGCTCGATCCGTCGAAGGCGACGCGCGGACCCGCCGAACCGCGATCCTCGGCTTGGCCGTCGAGCAGGTCTTCCGGCGCGGGCAGGTCGGCGGCCAGCGCCTTGACCAGCGCCGCGGCGACGGCGTCGGGGCCAAGCTCGGCCAGCAGCTGGGCGGCCAACGCCTGGTCGTCCGCGTCAAGCTCGACCGGAGCCTTGAGCTGTTCCATCAACCGCTCCCGGTCCTTGGCGCGGATCGCCTGGCTGGTCGGCGCGGCAATCCACTCGATCGGGATGCGAGCGGACTTCAGCATCATATCGACGCGGCGGCGACGCATGTTGGGGACGATCAGCACCGCCGTGCCCTTGCGCCCGGCGCGACCGGTGCGGCCGGAGCGGTGCTGCAGCGCTTCGGCGTCGCGGGGTAGCTCCACGTGAATGACCAGGCTGACCGACGGCAGATCGATGCCGCGGGCGGCGACATCCGTTGCCACCAGCACGCGGGCGCGACCGTCGCGTAGCGCTTGCAGTGCGCGATTGCGGTCGGCCTGGCTGTGCTCGCCCGACAGAGCGACCGGCTCGAACCCGCGCTCGGCCAGGCTACCATGTAGCCGGCGGACCGCCTCACGAGTGGCGCAGAACAGGATGGCGGTCTCCGCATCGTGGAAGCGGAGCAGGTTCACCACCGCATGCTCGATGTCGGTCGGTGAAACGGCGACCGCCTGGTATGCGATGTCGCCATGCCCCTGCCCACCGCCGAGGGTCTCGATCCGCAGGGCGTCGCGCTGGTAGCGCTTTGCCAGCGCCACGATTGGACGCGGCATGGTGGCGGAGAAGAGCAGCGTGCGGCGCTCGGTTGGGGTGGCGTCGAGGATCTCTTCGAGCTCTTCGCGGAAGCCCATGTCGAGCATTTCATCGGCCTCGTCGAGCACCGCGACCTTGAGCGCGGATAAATCCAGAGCGCCGCGCTCCAGGTGATCACGCAGGCGGCCTGGGGTACCGACCACGATGTGCGCTCCCCCTTGCAGCGCCCGGCGCTCCTTCAGCGGGTCCATTCCGCCGACGCAGGTCACCACTCGAGCGCCGGCCGCGGCGTAGAGCCACTCGAGCTCGGTCGAGACCTGCAGCGCCAATTCACGCGTGGGTGCGATCACCAAGGCAAGCGGAGTGCGGGCGAACGGCAGGCGTTCGCCCTCGCCGATCAGCTCACCGGCCATGGCCAGGCCAAAGGCAACGGTCTTGCCCGACCCGGTGCGGGCGGAAACGATCAGGTCACGGCCATGTGCCTCTTCGGCGGAGACGACGGATTGGACTTCGGTAAGGGTGTCGTAACCACGCGCGGCGAGCGCCTGCGCCAACGCAGGCGGAAGATGGGAATGAGGCATGCGCGAGCGCTTAGGCGGTTTTTGCCTGCTTCGCCACCCGCCGGAACCGGTGGCTCGCTCACGCGCTGGTCCTGCACACTCTTCAGGAGAGCAGATGATGCCGCAAGCCACTATTTACCGCATGGTCTTGCCCGACCATGAATGTCCGTTTGGTCGTCGCGCCAAGCAGATGCTGGAGGACAATAATTTCGACGTGGAAGAACATATCCTCGGCAGCCGTGCGGAAGTGGAGGAATTCAAAGCTGAGCATGGCGTCGCGACCACACCCCTGATCTGGGTTGACGGCGTCCAGATTGGCGGCTCGGACGAACTTGCGAAGTTCCTCTCGGCCCACGCTTGAGCGGTAAGCGAACCGTTTAGACCGAGTCAGCGGGAACGGTTTAAGCGAACCGTTCGTTGGGCGCTGTGAAAGTCAACAAGAAAATGAGTTCGCACAATGAAGAAGCTAGCGATCGCGCTGGCAGCGTCGGGCCTGTTCGCCCTCAGCGTGCCAAGCATGGCCATTGCCGCCATCGAGACCGAAGAAGCACGGATGGAGGCGGCAAGCGCCGCCGACACTGCCCGGTGGGACATGGTGGAAGTTTTCGGCCCGAAGATCCTGAAGCCGGGCCAGTATCTATGGGCCAAGGATGTTGGAGCGGGGGCACCGCGGGTCGTGGTCAGCCTGTCCGAGCAGATGGCCTATGTTTATCGTGGCGATCGGCTGGTTGGAGTTACCACCATCTCGAGCGGCAAACCGGGCAACGACACGCCGACAGGCATCTTCCCTGTGAAGTTCAAGAAGGAAATGCACCACAGCCGGAAGTACGACAGCGCGCCCATGCCCCACATGCAGATGCTGGACGACTATGGCATTGCGCTGCATGCCGGCTTCATCGCGCCGACCCCGGCCAGCCACGGCTGCGTGCGTCTGCCCAAGGCCTTTGCCGCGCGACTCTACGGCATGACCCAGGTCGGCACCCCGGTTCTGATCGCCGCCTGATTACAGTTCCGGTGAGGCGTCTTCCCCTGCGCCCCACCGGCTCCAGCCCTGCCATTCACCGCATGGTGGCTTGACGGCAGCCTGCAACGTGCCCCTTTCTCGAAAGAAAAAAGAAGGGGTTGTTCAAATGTTAGCTAGCATCCGCGATCACCTCCGTGACGCCGGAGAGAGTTATCTCGAGCACCTCCGCTTCGCCGGCTTGGTCGGCACGATGCTGCTTGCGGCCGGAGTTGCTTGCTTCATTCACGCCCTGGTGCCAGCACTGTGCCGCCGATCCGCCAGCAGCATCGTACGATCGGTGAGCCGCCTTATGAGCGATCGCTCTCGCCTGCGCGCCACGGCCAAGGAAGCGTCAGGGTCAATGACGCTGGTCGGCCTGCTGGTGCTGAGCGCGCCGCCGCTGATGCTGCTAATTGCCAGCGGACTTCACACGATGACGGTCCCGATCGGCCTGCTCCTCGCCGGCCTGCCACTCGCTTATCTGTTCAGCAATCCGGATCTGGAACCGGTCTGATAGCGATCAGACCTTGACGTCGTCCATGGTCGCCAGTTTGACCTTGGGAAGGCCATTCTTCTCGATCCCCGCCATCAGTTCCGCCTGCCGGGTGGCGAGTTCCTCACCCAGGGCGTCCATGTCGACCCCGTGCCGCCGAGCCTGAGCAAAGATGCCGTTCAGCCGCCCTTCCTCTTCCTTGATGTGGTGCTCGATTTGCTCCTGCAGCACCTTGACCTTAGCCTCGTAATATTCGTCGTTCGGCCCGCCCGCAGCTATCTCGGCGATCAGCACCTTGGCGCCGTCGTGCTCGACATAAGCTTCCTTGATGTCGGCTTCGTCCACCGCACCCTCACAGGCTGGATAGAAGATCTCCTCCTCGATCTGCGCATGCACGATCAACTCGGCACAAATCTGCTCCGCCAGCTTCTGCTTGCGGCCGTCACCCTTGGCCTTCTGAAAGTCGGAGAAGAGTTCCTCCACCCGGCGGTGATCTTCTTTGAGTAGCGTTACGGCGTCGGGCATGGTTTCTCTCCTGATTTCCCACGTTAAGCCAATCGTCCTCGCGATTGTTCCACCCGCGGCGCGGTCGCATGTCGGTGACTTGCCGAAACGGTCGAAGCTGCCGATAGTTAAGCAAGGCGAACAAGGAGCATCAAAGTGGCGAAGAACAAGAAAGCAGCCAAGGCCAAGAGCGACAAGCCCCAGCTGGAGATCATTTCCGGCGGCGAGACGGCCAAACCGAAACGCAGCAAGAAGGCGGCCAAGAAGGCCGACAAGCAGCATGGCGGACTAGAAGCGATCGGCAAGGTGCTGGACCACCCACTGGTCGGCGACCTGATCGCCATCGGCGCGCTGGCGGCGGTTGCTGCCATTGCCGAAAGCGGCAAGGCGGACCCGGTGAAGGCCAAGTCGGCCGATGCTGTGAAAGCAGCCGGCAAGGCTGCCGCGGCGGCCATTGGTGCGCGCTTGCTCAAGGAAATGACCGGCGGCGGCGATGCCAAGTCGGCCGGCGCGAAGAAGGCCTAGACCGGCCGCCTCAGCAGGGTAAGCCGGGCCGCTCCGGTGTCGCGTTCGGCTGCCAGGTCGAGGGTGGCTGGGTCGACCGGCTCGCCCCGCTTCGTCTCCACAGCCAGCCAACCGCCGGGCACAAGCCAGCCACTTGCGAGTACGACGCGGACAACGGCGCTGCCGTTAGCGGAACCATAGGGTGGGTCCGCAAGGACGAGATCGAAACTCTGGCTTGGGGGAAGGTGCTCGGCCGAATGACTGACGATGCTCACGCCCTCCGCCCCCAGGGCGCGCACGTTGGCCGCGATCGCCTGCCGGGCCGCCAGATCGGTTTCCACGAACGTAACGGTAGCCGCGCCGCGCGACATGGCTTCCAGGCCAAGGGCGCCGCTGCCGGCGTAGAGGTCCGCGACCGCAAGGTCGGTGAGGTCGCCGATTCGGCTGGTCAGCATGTTGAACAGCGTCTCGCGAGTGCGATCGGCGGTCGGTCTGGTGGCCTGACCGGTCGGCGCGGCCAGTTTGCGCCCGCGCCACCGACCAGCGACGATCCTCACTTCAGCGTGGCGCGGAAGCGGAACAGGTCCTCCCGCCCAACTTCGCCGACCTGCCCCGGCTCCAGATCGAACACGTCAAACGGCCCGTAATCCGTGCGGATCAGCCGCGACACCTGCAGTCCTAGGTAAGCGAGCACGCGCCGCACCTCCCGGTTCTTGCCTTCGGTCAGCGACAGAGCGATCCAGCAGTTGCGGCCGGTGCGCCGTTCGAGGTTCGCGTCGATGGAGCCGTAGCGGATGCCCTCGATCTCGACGCCTTCACTCAACGCCTCCAGCTGTTCCTGCGTGACTTCACCAAAGGCTCGCGCCCGATAGCGGCGAACAACGCCGGTTCGGGGCAGTTCCAGCAGTCGCTTAAGTTCGCCGTCGTTGGTCAGGAGCAGCAAGCCTTCGGTCATGAAATCCAGACGGCCAACGGGCATTACTCGCGGCAGGCCCGCGGGCAACCGGTCGTAAATGGTCGGCCGACCCTTGGGGTCGAACGCCGCGGTCAGGCAGGACGGTGGCTTGTAGAAGCGCCACAGCCGCGCCGCTTCCGGTGGCTTCACCGGCTTGCCGTCCACCGTCACGCCCGAAAGATCCGCCAGCAGCGTCGCAGGCGTGGTCAGCACTTCACCGTTAATCGCGATCCGGCCGTCGGCAATCATCCGCTCGATGTCGCGCCTGGAGGCGACCCCGGCCCGGGCCAGCAGCTTGGCGATCCGCTGCGGACCGGCTTCCCGCGCAGCCGGCGGCCCACCGAAACGCGGAGCGTCGGCCTGCCCATCGCTCCGTTTCGCCGGACCGGCCTTTTTCTGCGCTCGCTTTTGCGGCACAGGTGCGCCTCTCGTTCGTTCCGGGGGCAAAATACTTGTTCCTTGATTGGGGGTAGCGTGCTGTTCAGCAAGCGCAAGCGGGTCGTCAAGCGCATCCTGATCGTCGAGGACGAGCCGCTGGTTGCATTCGACAACGAGACCATGGTCGCCGATGCAGGCTATGAAGTCGTCGCAACCGTGGACGAGTTCGACGATGCAGTCGAGGCCCTGAAGACCGAACTCGAGGAGCTTCCTCCCGGCGGTGACGATGATGAGGATCCGCGCGGCATCGACCTCGTGCTGGCCGACATCAGCCTGGCCGGCGATAAGACCGGCTACGACGTTGCTCGCGAAGCCAAGGCTCGAGGTATTCCCGTGCTCTTCATCACTGCGACGCCTCCGGAAGGGGCCGAAGAACTGGCGCTTGGATACATGCTCAAGCCCTACCAGGAGCGCACCCTGCGGGCGGCGTTGAATGCGATCGATCGCAAGCTGTCGGGAGAGAAGGTGCCGAAAGTGGATGGGCTGGTGTTGTACTAGTTCTCCGGCGAACACAGGAGTTTAGCCGCTGCGCAAGAATTAAGGAGCTGCTTCCCTGATCGTGAGGGCCGGACCCCGGCTCCGCCGAAGTGCTAAGCTAGGGCCTGCTCCATCTTGCGGTGAAAACCGGCGATGCCGTGTTCCAGCGTGCCAAGCGTGACCTCGGTGAGTAGGCCCGACTGCAATCCACGATGGCAGAGGGCGGCGGCGCGGAAGTCCTCGGCTCCGAACGTTGCCCCATCGAGAAGGTCCCAGCTCTTCTGCCAATGCTTCTCGGCCTCCGCTGTCACCGGTGGTTCAGGGATGAGCATGAGGTCTTCCACCAGCGTCCGGCCGACGTCCTGCGGATAGCAAAGCAACAGGTTGATATAGTCGGGCGAGACGATCACCACCGAGTTGGGGAAAAGCTGATAGGTGTAGGTTACCGCCCGGCGCAGCTGCACCCAATCATCGCGGTCGACCCCGGCCAGATATTCGGTCCGCCCGACCGCTGCGCGCTGGTGCGGGCCCAGTTGATCGGCAACCGTGATCCCATCGGCGAAGAAGGCGGCGATGCTCTGCGCGTGCAGGCGCTGAACATGGTAGCTCTCCAGGAAGGCGTCGATGATCAGCTTCCAGTTGGCCCCAACCTCGTGCGTGTGGCGGCGGTAGAGGTGCAGCCGACCCATCCCGAAAGCATCCATGTCAGGTGCAAGCGCTTCCGCGCCGGCAAAGTCCGCCTCGGACAACGCGAACCAGATCAGGCCGCCACTCTCATGGCTCGGGAACTCATGCAGTGAGTAGTCGGCCTTGTTGAGGCCCGGAAAGCAGTCCGGCCGCGGCACTCCGGCCAGGCTGCCGTCCGCCTTGTAGGCCCAGGCGTGATAGGGGCAGACGATGCGGGTCGCGGGCAGCACTTCCCGCGTTTCGATGAGTCGAGTGCCACGATGGCGGCAGACATTGGCCAGCACTCGCACTCGCCCCTGGCTGTCGCGGCTGATGATCAGCGGTGTGCGGTAGTCATCGTGGGTAATGGCCGTGTTCGGCTCGGGCAGAAGCGCCGAGGGCCCGAGCAGCAGTGGCAGCCGCGCGAACGGACCATCCTGCTCACGCCGAAAACGCTCCTCATCGAGATAGAGGTAGGCCGGCAGTCGTTCGATGCCCGCCCCCAGTGCGGCATCGCCGCGGGCCAGCGCTTCGGCGAGTGCGCGCTGTCCCGGCGTGGGGCGCGACGAGCGAAGAGGTGCGTCCATATGCCACCATGACTGCGCCTGTTGCGCGGGCGGTGCAAGCGGCTAGGGTCGCCAGCAGGGTAGAAGCGGGAAGAGACGGAATGGCGACACAGGTGAAGGCGGAAGGTGGAGATCTCGGCTGGCGCGGCAGCCTGCCGGAAGGCGTACGGCCGTATACGGAGGCGGCTCCCCTTGCGGCCTTTTTCCTCGGTATCTCGTCCGGCTTTCCGTACGCCATGATCGGCGCAACCCTGACGACCCGGTTGAAGCAGGATGGCATCGACAAGTCGACCATCACCGCCTTTGCGCTGGTCTTCCTGGCTTATAACTTCAAGTTTCTCTGGGCATGGATCGTCGACGGCGTTCGCCTCCCGTTGCTTGGCCGGCTGGGTCAGCGAGTGTCGTGGATGCTGGTGATGGGCACGCTGGTGATCGCGTCGGTCATCAACCTGGCGCTCGTCGACCCTGCGGGTGGAATGGGCGGAGTCGTCACCGCCGCCATCCTGGTTGGGATTGCGGGTGCGAGCTTCGATATCGTGATCGACGCATACCGGATCGAAGCGCTTGAGCCTCGCCAGCTTGGCGTTGGATCCGGCATGAGTCAGTATGGTTGGCGAATTGGCTCGGCCGGTGCGGGCGCCCTTGCGCTGATCGTCGCGGCGCGATCAGGTTGGGAAGCGGCCTACCTCGCCTGCGCGGCCTTGGCGCTGCCGGCGATGCTTACAGCGCTCTTGCTCGGCGAGCCCAAGCGGCATCGTGACCCCATCGAGCGACGCGGCATCGGCGCGATGCTCTCGGCCGCGTGGAAGCCATTTACAGAGTTCTTTCAGCGGAAAGGCGCGCTGCTCGTCCTCCTGTTCGTGCTGTTGCACAAGATCGGGGACACGCTCGCCAATTTGACGTTGCGCCTGTTGTTCGACGACCTGGGCTTCACCAATGACGAGATCGCCATCTACGACGTTGGCGTGGGCTTCTGGGCTTACCTGATCGGCATCTTCGTCGGCGGAGTGCTCTATGCGCAGCTCGGCATGAAGCGATCGGTGCTCGTCAGCCTGGTGCTGATGGCGGTCAGCAATTTGTCGTTCGCCGTGCTGGCCGGCGCTGGGCACTCCAACGTCGGCATGGCATCGGCCATCGGCTTCGAGAATTTCGCAAGTGGAATTGGCGGCGTCGTTGTGGTCGCCTACTTCTCGGCCCTCTGCGACCTTCGGTTTACCGCGTCTCAGTTTGCGCTGATTTCAGCGGCCGCCTCGGTGGTTGGTAGATTCCTGACCGGTACAACGGCTGGCGCCCTGATCGACTCGTTGGGGTATGTGAATTTCTACCTCCTGACCACGGTCGCGGCACTGCCTGGGATCGTGCTGTTCTGGGTCATGCTGCGGATGGGACTGATCGACAGCTCGATCGGGACGGCCGGTGTCGAGGGCGAAGGCGACGCCAGGGCCGAGCATCCGGCGGAGGACGCACCGCCGCGCTGATGCCAGGGCGCCGATAATGACGGCCCTGGTGCTCGTGCTCGGCGACCAATTGTCGCTGAACCTGTCCTCACTTCGCGCGACGGACCAGGCTGGCTCCGTGGTGCTGATGGTCGAGGTGGCGGAGGAGGCGAGCTATGTTCGCCACCATCGCCGCAAGCTGGCCTACATCCTGTCTGCCATGCGCCATCATGCCGAGGCGCTGCGGCAAGCGGGATGGCAGGTCGACTACGTCCCGCTCGACGCGGAGCATTCGCCGGCGAGTTTTACCGGTGAGGTAGCGGCGGCGGTGGAGCGGCACCGGGCCGATCGGCTGCTGGTCACCGAAGCCGGCGAGTGGCGGGTGCAGGCCATGGTCGAAAGCTGGCAGACCCTGTTCGGCCTGCCGGTCGAAATACTGCCGGACGATCGCTTCATCGCCAGCCATGCCGAGTTCCAGAATTGGGCTGAGGGTCGCTCCGACCTGGTAATGGAGTATTTCTATCGCGAGCAGCGCGTGCGCACGGGCTTGCTGCTGACCGCCAAGGGCAAGCCTGAGGGCGGGCGCTGGAACTACGACAAGGAGAACCGCAAGCCGGCGGAGAACGACCTGTTCATGCCCGAGCCGCCCTGCTTCCCGGCCGATGCGATCACGGCGGAGGTCATTGCCATGGTCGAACAGCGCTTCCCGGAACTGGGTGGAAGCCTCGCCGAGTGGGACCTCGCCGTGACCCGTGCCGACGCGTTGACGGCGCAGCATGCATTCCTGGATCAAGCGCTGTGCAGCTTTGGCGATTACCAGGACGCAATGGTCTCGGGCGCCCACCGGATGTGGCATTCGCACCTATCGCCCTACCTCAACTCCGGCCTGCTCGATCCCATGGAGCTCTGCCGCGAAGTCGATGCGCGCTACCGCGCCGGAACCGTGCCGCTCAACTGCGCGGAAGGCTTCATCCGCCAGATCATCGGCTGGCGAGAGTATATGCGCGGGATCTACTGGCTGGCCGGACCCGACTACGTCGATCGCAACTACTTCAACTCCACCCGCCGCCTGCCGAGCTTCTACTGGACGTGCGAGACCGACATGAACTGCATGCGGCAGGTGCTCGACCAGACGTGGCGCTACGCCTACGCCCACCACATCCAGCGGCTGATGGTCACCGGCAACTTCGCCCTGCTGATCGGGGCCGATCCGAAAGCGGTGCACCTGTGGTACATGGAAGTTTACCTCGACGCCTACGAGTGGGTGACGCTGCCCAACACGCTGGGCATGAGCCAGTTCGGCGACGGCGGAATCGTTGGCACCAAGCCCTATGTCTCGACCGGGCAGTACATCAACCGCATGTCGGATTATTGCGCGTCATGTCGTTACGACGTGAAGCAGCGGGTCGGTCCGGACGCCTGCCCCTTCAACAGCCTCTACTGGGATTTTCTTGCCCGCAATCGCGACAAGCTCGGCTCCAACCGGCGGATGCGCAACGCTTACGCCAGCTGGGACCGTTTCGGCCCGGACTCGCAGGAGCAGATCCGCGCCAAGGCAGCTGAAGTGATCGCCGGGCTTGACGAGGCGCCCTACGGCCTCGAACCGGGCGGCCAGCCTTAAGCGGCTTCGGCCAGCTCGCGCGTGTCCTGCTCGACCGGCTTGGTGCTCGCGGCCAGCGCCGGCATCAAGATGACAGCCTCGGTAACCACCGGCTTGGGCGGGAACAGCAGCCGCGAGATGAGCACCAGCGCACCCAGCGCGAAGTAAGCGCCAATCGCACCAGTCGGCGTGAACAGGATGGCGCTGGCCAGCGGGATGCGAAGCCACAGCGGATTGATCCCGAAATCCTCTCCGATCGCCTGGCACACACCGAACAGGGTATCGGCACGGAGGAACGGGTTCTGCTTGGCTTTCATCTTCAAACTCCTGCGGCGCTCAGGCGGGAGATCCCGCGACACGCCTTCATCAATGCATAGCCCGTGCCAGCTTTCGAAAAGCTTGACGCTTCAGCCGTTTGGGTGAGCCGCCCAACGCATGCTCTGCGCAGGCAACGGGAACCTGCACGATAAGTTGGGACTAGCGCCCAACCTCCACAAGTAGGCTAAAGGCTAGTGCCGCTCGCCTCGGCTAGCCGGATATGTTCGGAAGTATCGGGCAAGGGGTATTTGTTACCCGCGGCGCAATTGAATAGCACTACCTGCTCGTCGCGCCCGACCAGCCCTCGCTCCAGCGCCAGCCGCCAGCCGGCCAGCACCGCGGCGCCCTCCGGGCAGAGGAGGACCCCATCCTGGCGCGCAGCGTCGCGCAGTCCGGTCGCGATTGCTTCCTCGCTGACCGCCAGCGCCGCGCCGCCGCTTTCCCGAACGGCCCGCAGGATCAGGAAGTCGCCGACGGCCTTGGGGACGCGAATGCCGGTCGCCATCGTCGCGGCGCCCTCCCAGCGTTCAGCGAACTCGTCGCCTCGTTCCCATGCGCGCACCATCGGCGCACAGCCTTCGGCCTGGATCGCGAACATGCGCGGGCGCTCCGGTCCGATCAGCCCGATCGCTTCCAGCTCGGCAAAAGCCTTCCACATGCCGATCAGCCCGGTGCCGCCGCCGGTCGGGTAGAAAATCGCGTCCGGCAGCTTCCAGCCGAGCTGTTCGGCGAGCTCCAGGCCCATGACCTTTTTGCCCTCGGCGCGGTAGGGCTCCTTCAACGTCGACATGTCGAACCAGCGCCCGGCGGCGGCGCCCTCGCCCACCAGCCGACCGCATTCGTCGATTTGGCCGTCCGCCACCAACACCCGCGCGTCGTACGCGGCCGTCTCCGTCACGTTGAGCAGCGGCGTTTCGGCCGGACAGATCACAGTCGCGGCCATCCCCGCTGCCGACGCGTAGGCTGCTAAAGCGGCCCCGGCATTGCCGTTGGTTGGCAACGCGACAGAGGTGATACGCATGTGCTTCGCCATGCTGATCGCCATGGCGAGCCCACGTGCCTTGAACGATCCCGTCGGCAGCCGGCCCTCGTCCTTCACCAGCAGCGGCCTAACGCCAACTTCGACCGACAGGCGGGTCAGTGGAAGCAGCGGCGTTTCGATCTCGCCCAGGGTGACCGGCTCCACTCCCGGCGGCAACGGCAACAACTCGCGCCACTTCCACATGCCGGGCGCACGCGCCGCGAGAGCCTCGCGGGTCAACCCCCCACGAAGCGCGTCTGTGTCATAGCGGACCAGTAGCGGACGGCCGGCACGGCTGAGATTGTGCACCTCACCGGCCCGGTAGTGTTCGCCCGTCAGCGAGCATTCGAGGTGGGTGACGAAGGAGCGTTCGGGGACAGGAGAGAGCATGTTCATGCGATCCGCCTAGCGCCATCCAATCGACAGGGCGACCCGCGCCGTCGATCAACTTGCTCGCCCAACATTGCGATGTTGTATCATCGTCGATAGAGGCCGGGGCCGAAAAGCCTCAAACGAGTCCTTCCAACCATGACGACCACCTTGTTACTCGCTGGCGCGCTCGCCGTTCAGCCGGGAACCGCCGAAGCGATCCCGACCGAACCGCAGCAAAGCACGCCTCAAATCGAGAGAAGCGGCGACCACCACCGCGGGCAAGCGCAGGATATCGTGGTCACCGGCGTCCGGCGAAATCGGGAGGATGTTCTCGGCGGCATTACGGTCCTGTCGGCTGAGACGCTGGCCCGCGAAGTTCGGGCGACCATCGGCGAGACCCTGGCCTCGCAACCCGGCGTCAGTGCCACCAGCTTCGGCCCGAACGCATCGCGTCCAATCATCCGCGGTCTTGGCGGCGAGCGTATCCGCGTGCTGACCGACGGCATTGGCAGCTTGGATGTCTCGACCTCCAGCGCCGACCATGCGGTCGCCATCAATCCGCTCACGGCCGAGCGCATCGAGGTGCTGCGTGGTCCAGCGGCGCTGCTGTTCGGCAGCTCAGCAATTGGCGGCGTAGTCAACGTGATCGACTCGCGCATCCCACGGAGTGAGCCGGAGCGGCCCTTCCACCTGGATGCGATCGGCACACTGGGCAGCGCTGCAGAGGAGCGCGCGCTGAATGTCACTTTGGACGTGCCGCTGGTCAGCAAGCTGGTGCTGCACGGCGATGCCAGTTGGCTCAAGACTGACGACTTGGAGATCGGCGGTCACGTTCTGAGCCGCCCCCTGCGCGAGCAGGCTTCGGCAAGCGGTGACCCTGGTATTTCGGCTTTGGCGGACCTCGGGGGCGTGCTCCCGAACTCGGCCGCTAAATCGTCGGAGTTGGCTGGCGGCATCGCATGGGTCGATAAGGCGCTGAACGTCGGCTTCGCGGTGAGCCGGCTCGACAATCTTTATGGTGTCCCGGTGCGCTATGCGCTCCAACCGGGCGGCGAGGCGGAACAGGTGCGGCTGGACGTGAAGCAAAGGCGCTATGACGCCCGGGCCGAGATCCCGCTTGAAGGTGGCTTCCTTGATCAGCTTCGCCTGCGGGGCGGCGTGGTCGATTACCGCCACGACGAGCTGGAGGAGACCGGCGAGATCGGAACCAGCTTCTTCTCCGAAGGTGCCGAGGGCCGGCTGGAGATCGTGCAACGTGTGCAGAACGGCTGGGGCGGCGCGTTCGGTGCCCAGCATCTGCAGCGTTCCGCCAGGATTCGTGGCGAGGAGAAGTATCTGCCTGACACCAGGCTGCGCCAAACCGGCATCTTCGCGCTGCAGAACTATGCCGCCGGACGATGGCGAGCCGAAGTCGGCGGGCGGGTGGAGTTCAGCCGCGCCACGGCCGAGATCGATGAGGTTCTCGGAACGCCCGACTACCGCCGCAGCTTCACCGCCTACTCTGCTTCTCTGGGCAGCAGCCGTGACATCGGCGCCGGAATCCGGGCCGGCCTCAACCTGTCCTACACAGAGCGCGCGCCCTCCGCCGACGAGCTCTACGCCAATGGCCCGCATGCCGGTACGCAGGCGTTCGAGATCGGCAATCCCGACTTCGACAAGGAGCGCAGCGTTGGTCTTGAGGCGGTGCTGAAGCGCGGCGGCGGGCTGTTCACCTTCGGCTTGAACATCTACCACACCCGGTTTGCCGACTTCATTTACCTCGCGCCAAGTGGCAGCATCGAAGATGACCTACCAGTCTACGAGTACCGCCAAGGCAAGTCGCGCTTCACTGGCTTCGAGCTAGAGGCCCGGGCTGACGCGGGGCGCTTCGGCGGAGTGGAGTGGGCAGTGGAAGGCGTCGCGGATTATGTCCGGGCGCGCGTTGCCGGCTTTGGCCCGGCTCCGCAGATCCCGCCCTTGCGCCTGCTCGGCGCGGTGGAGGGGCGGCGCGGCTTGCTCGATGGTCGCCTGGAGGTGGAGCACAGCTTTGCCCAGCGCCGCAACGCTCCAGCAGAACCGGAAACAAGTGGCTTCACATTGGTGAATGCCTCGCTCAGTTGGCGGCCGCTGGCGGACAAGCCCGAGCTGACGCTGAGCTTGGCAGCGAACAACATCCTGGATGTGAATGCTCGGCGCCATACGTCGCTGCTAAAGGACTATGCTCCGCTTCCCGGCCGTGACTTCAGGCTGACGGCGCGGGTTGGCTTCTAGCTCCTCCTTGCCCTTGCGCAGCAAGGATGCGGAGGTGGCAGCGCGAAGCGCTGACGGAGGGGCCTGCGCTGCCAGTGTTGGCCCTCCGCCACCAAGCTGCGCTTGGGGGTCCCCCATTTCCGCTTCACGAGACGGGAAGGTTCTGCTGTTTCAATACTCGAGCCCGCTCGCGATCTGCTCCAGTTTGCGTACGCGTTCCTTCAGGTCCGCTATCTCGATCCGGCCGCCGGTCAGTGGTGCTACCCCGTCGTGACCACCGCCATCACGGGCCAGTTCCATCTTCTTGAGCTCGAGCCAGCCCTGCCAGCCGCGCAATGCGACGATAGCGGCGATTACCAGCGCGGTGAGAGCCACGGCGCCGATCGCCAGGATGCTCTCCAGGCCGATCATTTTCCTTCCTCCTCCTTGCGCAGCGCCTCGATCTCGCGGGCGAGTTCGTGATTCTGACTGTTGAGATGGTCGTCGATCGCCATCATCCTCCGGTCGCTGCCATCCAGATCGGTGCGCAGACCGTGGATCGATTGGCGCTTCTTGCCGCTGTCTTCCATCCGGTCGAAATCGGAGCGTTCATCCCGGCCGACTGACCGGTTCCGGGCGACGGAGCCGATTACGCCCAAGATGACGTAGGCGATGATCGCCTGCCAGAAGCTGACAAAGGTCAGCAGCGGCACCGCAACGAAGGCGATCCGGACGAAGGTGGGGTCAACATTCACCGCTCGGCCGATGCCGGCGCACACGCCCAGCAGCTTCTTTTCGCGGGTATCGAGCATGAAGGGGGGCAGCTTGCGATTCATGTCAGTAAACTCTTCTTCAGCGCCTGGCGGCAGCGAATAGTGCTGACAGGCCGGTGGCAAGGATGATGTCGAGGGTGTCAAGTACCCGGCCGAACGGTCCGGCGGGGAGGACGGGCAGCGCTTGCGGCGCTTCGATCCGTCTGACCCACTCCAGCCGTCCCGAGTGCCGGACGAGCCCGGCAGTGACCGCGTCAAGCATTGGCGGCAATCCGAACGGGCAGGTTGACGGCTTGGGCCGGGGCGACTGCCGAACCGACTGCAACGGTGCTGACCAGCAAGGCGGCGACGGCGGCGAAGAGGCTGTTCTTGACGTTCATCTTGTTTCTCCCTGTAGCCCGCATCCATTTGCGTGCTTCGGGATCATCTATTCAAGGGACGTGCCAAACGCTGATTTCTGTCATTCCGGTGAACGGCAGGGCTGCATGCCGGATCGAATTGGGATTTCCCACCAACAGCGATTGGCATTTCGCACCACCTCCGCATGCAAGGAACCGCAAGGGCGCTTGCGCGCTGTTACGGATGAGAAACCGAACAACGGGAGATAAGCAGATGCTCGGCAAGATCGCCGGTGCCTTTATCGGCAACAAGATTGCGGGTCGCAACGAAGGAGTGAAAGGTGCGCTGCTCGGCGCGGCCGGAGCCGGGATCGCCCGCCGTGGCCTGGGCGGCTTTGGTACGGTGCTGGCGCTAGGCTATGGCGCCAAGAAGCTCTACGACTGGAACCGTTCGCGCCGCTCCAGTCCCAGCTATCCAGCCAGCGCCACGCCAGGCTCGGGCAGCACCCGGACGCACGGGGTCTGATCATTTGAACCGGCCGCTTCGTTCCTACAGGGAGGAAGCGGCCATGGTTCAGCCTTTGTGGGCCTCCTCGCTACCGTCGTTTTCAGCGGGCGGGTTTTCGTAATAGGGCTCAACCGTTCCCTTCAGCTTGACCGTCATCGGGTTGCCGAACCGGTCCCGGCTGCGCCCGGCAGCGACCTTGATCCAGCCCTCTGATACCGAATATTCCTCGACGTTGGTCTTTTCGACACCGTTGAAGCGGATACCAACGCCGCGTTGCAGCAGCTCGGCATTGAAGTGCGGGCTGCGGGGATCGAGTGACAGATGATCGGGAGGAGTGTCGGACATGGTGCTGCCGCTAAGCCGAAGCGGTCGCCCCGGTCAACCGCGCGGCAGTTGCCCATGCCCGCGCACCGCACTAAGCGGCGGACCCGATGAGTGAGTTCGACCCACAAGCCCGCCGCAACGCACCGGCGCTAGCCCTGCACGTGCCGGAGCCTGCCTACCGGCCAGGTGATACCCCCGATTTCTCTGGCATCGCCATCCCCGCTGCGGGCAGCGCATTTCGCCCGGACAGCAACGCGCCGCCGCGGGAGACGCATCCGCTGTGCGACACGCTTGTTCGAGTGCTCGACGAGGGCGGTCGCGCCGTCGGCCCATGGAATCCGAAGCTCTCGCCCGACACGCTCCGCAAGATGCTGCGCGACATGGTCACGGTGCGGGTGTTCGACGATCGGATGTACCGCGCTCAGCGGCAGGGGAAGACCAGCTTCTACATGAAATGCACCGGCGAGGAGGCGATCGCCGTTGCGACCGCGGCCGCCATGCACCGCGACGACATGCATTTTCCGACCTATCGCCAGCAAGGCCTGCTGGTCTCGCGCGGCTATCCACTCGTTAAGATGATGTGCCAGATCTATTCCAATGTTGGCGACCACATGAAGGGGCGCCAGCTGCCAATCATGTATTCTGACAAGGAACATGGCTTTTTTTCGATCAGCGGCAATCTGGGCACCCAATATCCGCAGGCTGTCGGCTGGGCGATGGCGAGCGCGATCAAGGGCGATAGCCGGATCGCGATGGGCTGGATCGGCGACGGTGCGACGGCCGAAGGCGACTTCCACTCGGCCATGACCTTTGCCACCGTCTACAACGCACCGGTCATCCTGGGAGTCGTCAACAACCAGTGGGCGATTTCCAGCTTCTCGGGCATCGCGGGTGCGGAGCGCGCAACCTTTGCGGCGCGGGCGGTCGGCTATGGCGTGGCCGGCCTCCGGGTCGACGGCAACGATGCGCTGGCTGTTTACGCTGCCGTGCAGTGGGCGGCCGAGCGGGCGCGCGGAAATGGTGGGCCGACGCTGATCGAGTTCTTCACCTACCGCGCCGAAGGGCACAGCACGTCGGACGATCCAAGCGGCTACCGGCCTGCTGGCGAGGCGCAGCAATGGCCGCTGGGCGATCCCGTCGAACGCTTGAAGGCGCATCTTATCGGGCTTGGCGAGTGGACTGACGAGCAGCACCAGTCGCTGGTGAAAGATGCCGACGTCGAGGTCCGCGCGGCGCAGAAGGAAGCGGAGAAGCTCGGCATCCTTCCCGAACAGGGCCGCACGAACATCGGCAGCATGTTCGAGGACGTTTATGCCGAACTGCCGCCGCACCTGGCCGACCAGCGTGATGCCGCCCTCAAGGAGGCCCAGTGATGGCGGTCATGAACATGATCCAGGCCATCAACTCGGCTCACAAGGTTGCGATGGCCCGCGATCCGGACGTGGTCGTGTTTGGCGAGGACGTGGGATACTTCGGTGGCGTATTCCGGGCCACGGAGGGCCTGCAGCGCGAATTCGGCAAGACCCGCTGCTTCGACGCTCCGATCAGCGAGGGCGGGATCGTCGGCACGGCGGTCGGAATGGCCGCTTACGGTCTCAAGCCCGTGATCGAGATCCAGTTCGCGGACTACATCTACCCAGGTTACGACCAGATCGTCAGCGAAGTAGCCAAGATGCGGTACCGGACGGCTGGCGAATGGACCATGCCCATGGTGATCCGCTCGCCCTACGGCGGCGGCATCTTTGGCGGTCAGACTCACAGCCAGAGCCCGGAAGCGCTGTTCACCCATGTGGCTGGCCTGAAAGTAGTCATTCCGTCCAACCCTTACGACGCGAAAGGCTTGTTGATCGCCGCGATCGAGGACCCGGACCCGGTGGTCTTCTTCGAACCCAAGCGCATCTACAACGGCCCGTTCGACGGCCATCATGATCGGCCGGTTACCCCTTGGGCCAAACGCGCGGAGGCGGAGGTACCAGACGGTCATTACACCGTCCCGCTCGGCCAGGCGAAGATCGTCCGCCCGGGCGAGTCACTCACGGTGCTCGCCTATGGCACCATGGTCCACGTCGCACTGGCTGCAACGGAGGAGAATGGGGTCGACGCCGAGGTGATCGACTTGCGTACCCTCGTCCCGCTCGACATGGCGACGATCGAAGCTTCGGTGAAGAAAACCGGCCGCTGCATGATCGCAATGGAAGCGACCCGAACGTCCGGCTTCGCCTCGGAGCTGGTCACTCTGGTCCAGGAGCGCTGCTTCTACCACCTGGAGGCTCCGGTGGAACGCGTCACCGGCTGGGACACGCCCTACCCCCACGCTTATGAATGGGCCTACTTTCCCGGGCCGAAGCGCCTCAAGACAGCATTAGAGAAGGTCATGGCTGACTGATGGCTACCTACCAGTTCAAGCTCCCCGACATCGGCGAAGGCATCGCCGAGGCTGAGATCGTCGCCTGGCACATCAAGGTCGGGGATCGGGTCGAGGAAGATCAGCAACTTGCCGACATGATGACCGACAAGGCTACAGTGGAGATGGAATCGCCGGTCGCGGGCAGGGTCAAGGCGCTGGCCGGCGAGGTCGGCGACCAGATCGCGATTGGTTCGGTGCTGGTGGAGATCGAGACGGAGAGCGCGGAGGCGGCGGCTCCGGCCATTGAGGAGGTGCCGTTGGCGGACGGCGCGGCGGTGCCGACCGAAGCGCAGCAGGACGCAATGCCGGTTCTGGATGTTGAGGAAACCGCCCGCCCTCAGCCTGTCGAAGGGCCGTCCTCTGCCTCGGCAGTTGATCGAATGAGGGAAGAACGGTCCTTCGACAAGCTCAGGACGGAGGGGGAAGAGAGCGCACCCAAGCACCAGGTCCTCGCCTCGCCCGCCGTGCGTCAGCGTGCACGCGACCTTGGCATCGACCTTGCGGAGGTCCGCTATGCAAGCGACCGTGTCCGCCACGCTGACCTTGATGCCTACCTTCTCTACAACGGCGGCCAAGTCTCAGCTCGCGGGTCGGTCGCGCGTGCCGACGAGCAGATCAAGGTCGTCGGCCTCCGCCGCAAGATCGCAGAGAACATGCAGGCCGCCAAGCGCCGCATCCCTCACTTTGCGCTGGTGGAGGAATATGACGTCACCGCGCTGGAAGACGCGCGCGCGATGATGAACCGCGATCGCGGCGATAACCCCAAGCTGACGGTGCTGCCATTCCTCATCTCCGCTTTGAACCGCGCTCTTGCGGACTGGCCGATGATCAACGCGACCTATGACGATGAAGCCAACGTCATCACGCGACATGGCGTCGTCCACATGGGCATGGCGGCGCAAACCCCGTCCGGCCTGATGGTCCCGGTGATCCGAAATGCCGAGCGACTGTCCGTCTGGCAGCTCGCCGGTGAAATCGCGCGCCTGTCCGAGGCCGCGAAGACCGGCAAGGCGACGCGGGAAGAACTGTCCGGCCCTACCTTCACCATCTCCTCACTCGGCCCGATGGGCGGTATCACCTCGACCCCGGTCATCAGCCCGCCGCAGGTTGCGACGATTGCGGTCAACAAGGTCGAGGAAAAGGTCGTTCCCCTGAACGGCGAGCTGGAGATCCGCAAGCGGATGAACCTGTCGCTGTCCTGCGATCACCGCGTGGTCGACGGCTGGGACGCGGCCAACTTCCTGCAAGCGCTCAAGCCGCTGATCGAGAATCCCTTGAGGTTGTTGGCGTGAAGATACTCCCTGCCGCGAAGCGGTGGGGAGGTGGCAGCGCGAAGCGCTGACGGAGGGGCCTGCGCTGCCGGTGTCGGCCCCTCCACCACCAAGCTGCGCTTGGCGGTTCCCCTCCCCATTTCGCTTCGCGAAACGGGTAGGTTCTTCAGATTACGCCGCCAAACGCTCAACCTCGCCTAGCGCGACCGCGACCGACTTTTCGCGCACGTCCGGGCCGACCGAGATGCCGTCCGCGGCGACGAACTCCGGGATGATCCCGATGAAGCCGAACACACCCTTCAGATAAGTTTCGAGATGCTCCAGCACTGCAGCGGGAGAACCCTTGCCGTAGAAACCGCCACGGCTCAGCCCGACGATTACCCGCTTGCCGCCAGCCAGCCCCTCGGCTGAGCCGTCTTCGCGGTAGCGGAAGGTGGCGCCCGCAACCAGGATCCGGTCGAGCCAGGCCTTTAGTTGGCTGGGCAGAGTGAAGTTGTACATCGGCGCGCCGATCACCACCGTGTCGGCAGCAAGGAACTCGTCCAGCACGGCACGGTCGGCGAAGGCACCCAAGGTAAGATGGTCAAGTGGATCGGCCACCAGATCGCGGTGGACAATCTCCGCGACAGGGTCGCCTGCAGTTAGCTGTTCGACGATATGCCGCGACAGCACCCGGCTGACGCTGTTCTCGCCCGTGATCGAACTGTCGAGGTGAAGAATGCGGGTCATTGCGGTTCCAGTCTCTTTTTGTTACTTAGGCACCCTATGTGACTTGCCCGCAGAAGGTTTCAAGAAGGCACTGATATGTTTGATGCACACATTGCTGATACCGGCCCCAAGCTGAGCTTGGAGAGTGCCGGCTGCCGCAATGTTCAACCGGTGTTGAACCGGGTCGGCGACAAATGGTCGGTTCTGATCGTGATGATTCTGGCGACAGGTCCGCACCGCTTCAATGAGCTGAAGCGCCAGATCGACGGCATCTCGCAGCGCATGCTCACTTTGACGCTCCGTGGATTGGAGCGGGACGGGTTGGTCAGTCGTACGGTCGAGGCGACCGTTCCCGCGAAGGTCACCTATGCCTTGACGGAGCTTGGACAGTCGCTGCGCCAGCCGGTGGAGGCGCTCGGCCAGTGGGCGATCGAGCACATCGGCTGCATCCGATCCGCGCAGCAAACATTCGACCGTCGGGTCGAGGGCTGAGCACAGGGGCTCAGCCCTCCGCTCGTCACTTAGCCACGTTCGCCGCTGCGAACGGGCGCCGTTTCCGTCGGCTGCTGGGCCGGCGGAGGTGCCTCCATTGCCATGACGTTGAGGTTCTGGGCCGAGGTCAGATGCTGCTGCACGATCGGCACGGCGGAGGCCGCTGCCTGCCGGAGCGCCGGCACGTCGCCGCCATTGGCATAGTTCCCGTGCACCTGCAGCGCGGACTGGTGGCCGGCGATCTGCGCATTCTTGTAGGCCTGGTCAAAGGCCGGACCGGTGCCCGCGGCGCGAACCTGGTCAAGCAGCGCCTGTTCGTTGGGCATCAGTGTCGGGGGCGGTGGCGGCAAGCCCGCCGATTGCGCCGCAGCGGTGAGAGTGGCCGTGGTCGCCTGATGGTGGGCGATCATCAACCGCGCAAAGCTTTGCACCGCCGGATTGGTCGACGCCTGCAGCGCGAGCTGACTCGACTGGATCTCGAATTGATCGCTGCTGGCGGCCAACCCCATGTAACCGGCGGCCGAAAGCGGATTAGCAGGATCGCCGGCAACCGCGACCGGGGCTGCGGTATCAGCCGGGGCGGTATTGGTCGTGCAGGCTGCAAGGGCGCAGCTGGCGAGCAGGGGTAGCGCAAAAACGCGCATGGCTTTTCCTCCGTGTTTGCCTGACGAACAGCAACTGCGCGAGGACCATCGCGGTTCCTACTGCCCGCTTCGCTGGCGCTGCAGAAAGGCAATGAAACTCGGCGTCGCCCCTGCTAGTCGCTCGCCCATGCTGAAGCCTGCCGCATCGCCCGATACCGCCGCCCTCAAGCTGCTCGACGAACGGCTGCGCTGGCTGTCCGCCTGGACCATCCATCACGCAAACCACCTGCGCGACAGCGCGGATGGGCTGAAGGTCGGCGGTCATCAGGCAAGCTGCGCGTCGATGACGGCGATCATGGCTGCGCTCTACTTTCACGCGCTCGGCCCCAATGATCGGGTTGCGGTGAAGCCGCATGCTGGACCGGTCCTGCACGCGATCCATTACCTGCTCGGTTCGCAATCCCGCGAGCAGCTGGAAAACTTTCGCGGCTTCGGGGGAATGCAAAGCTATCCGAGCCGGACCAAGGACCAGATACCGGTCGATTTCTCGACTGGCTCGGTCGGACTGGGTGTGGCGATCACGGCGTTCGCCTCGCTCATCCAGGATTATCTTTCCGCCAAGGGCTGGCTGGCTGAAGAGGACCGCGGCCGCTTCGTGTCGCTGATCGGCGATGCCGAACTCGACGAGGGCAATATCTACGAAGCGCTGATCGAAGGCGCCAAGCACGACGTGCGCAATCTTTGGTGGATCGTTGACTACAATCGCCAGAGCCTGGACGCGACCAGCTCGGACCGCATGTTCGAGCGCTTCGACGAGATCTTCCGCGCGTGCGGTTGGCGGGTGGTGGAACTCCGCTACGGCAAGGCGCTGGAGGCGGCACTGACGCAGTATGACGGCGCCCCGGTCCGCGCCTGGCTGGAGCGGTTGCCGAACGCCGATTACAGCGCCCTCCTTTATCAGGGCGGAGCGGCGTGGCGCTCCCGGATCGCTGACGATCTTGGCAGGGCTGCCGACAACTTCCTCAAAGCCTATGACGATGACGCACTGTCCAGGCTGATGAGCGACCTTGGCGGGCACTGCATGGAGACGCTTGTCGAGGCCTTTGGCGAATGCGGCGCCGACGACGTGCCGACCCTGTTCATTGCCTGGACGGTGAAGGGCTTTGGCCTGCCGTTTGCGGGTCACAAGGACAATCATGCTGGGCTGATGAACCCGACCCAGCTCGCCGCCTTGCGAGAGCAGATGGGCGTGGCGGAAGGTCAGGAGTGGGAGCCGCTGGCCGGGATCGGCGACAATTCCCGAGGCGGCATGCTGGCGCTTATCGAGAACGCACGGATTAGGCGCGAAAAGCGGCCGCGCAGCTTCGGAAGCTTGTCCGTCCCTGCCCTGCCCGCGCCTCAAGGTGAAGAGCAGAGCACGCAGGCGGCGTTCGGGCGCATCCTGCTCGACCTGGCCAAGTCCGGTCACCCGCTGGCTGATCGGCTGCTCACCACCTCCCCCGACGTGACGGTCTCAACCAATCTGGGTGCCTTCGTGAACCAGCGCGGGCTGTTCCGCCGGCAGGACGTGGCCGACGTATTCGCCAAGGCCAAGATCCCGTCCGCGCAGAAGTGGGGCATGGCGCCGGCGGGTCAGCACATCGAGCTTGGTATCGCCGAGAACAACCTGTTCCTGATGCTCGCCGCAGCGGGGCTGGCAGGCGATCTGTTCGGTGAGCGACTCGTGCCGATCGGAACGCTCTACGACCCTTTCATCGCACGCGGCCTCGATGCGCTGAACTATGCCTGCTACCAGGACGCCCGCTTCCTCTTAGTGGCGACCCCAAGCGGAGTGACGCTTGGACCGGAAGGGGGCGCGCACCAGTCGATCAACCCGCCGCTGATCGCCTTGGGGCAACCGGGGTTGCGCCATTACGAGCCGGCCTTTGCCGATGAACTTGCCGCGATGATGGAAGAGGCATTCCGGCTGATCGACGATCCGGCGGGCGAGTCGACCTATCTGCGCCTGTCCACCCGTTCGGTTCGGCAGGTCGAGCGTACCGACGACCGCTGGAAGGCCGATGCGCTAGCCGGCGGCTACTGGCTGCGTGAGCCGGGAGACCATGCCGAAGCTGCGATCGTCGCCATGGGTGCGGTGATGCCCGAGGCGCTGGCCGCTTGGGAGGAACTCAGGGCCGACCTGCCTGGCCTCGGTTTGCTGAGCGTGACCTCCCCCAATCTGCTGCACCGCGGCTGGTCGGGGGCGCAGGCCAAGCGCTGGGGCGGCGATCGTCAGCCGAGTCATGCCGAGCAACTGCTCTCCCGGCTGCGGCCCGGAGCCGGACTGGTGACCCTCTGCGACGCCGCACCTGCCTCGTTGTCGTGGCTGGGCGGCGTGCTCGGCCAGCGGGTCGTGCCGCTTGGAGTGGACCGGTTCGGCCAAACCGGGAGCCTGGCGGACCTGTTTGCCGCTTACCGGCTGGATGGCGACGCGATCACGGAGGCGGTAGCGGAGTTGTTGCTTTAACGATCATCCGTTCGTCCCAAGCAAAGTCGTGGAGCGTGTCTCGACTCCGCTCGACACGAGCGGAGAAGTGGTTCTAAGCCGCGCGCATGCCCGGACGCTTCTTCGATGAATGGCAGGTCGGCGACACGATCGCCCACCCCATTACCCGCACCGTCACCGAGACCGACAATCTCCTGCTCTCCACCCTCACGCACAATCCGCAGCCGCTGCACCTCGATGCTGAGATCGCGGGCGCAAGCGAGTTCGGTCGAATCCTAGTCAACAGCTGCTTTACCTTCAGCCTGGTGGTGGGCGTCTCGGTTGCCGAGACCACGCTGGGCACGCTGATCGCCAATCTCGGCTTCGACGAAGTGCGCTTTCCCAAGCCGGTATACATTGGCGATACGCTGCGGATCGAGAGCGAAGTCACGGATCTCCGCGCGAGCAAGTCACGGCCGCACGCCGGCATCGTCACCTGGGAGCATCGCGCGGTCAATGGCCGAGGCGAGACGGTCTGCACGTTGAAGCGCTCGGCCCTCTTGCACGGCAAGCCCTCATGAGCTTGGCGCCGCGCAGCTGGTTGTTCGTGCCTGCCGACAGCGAAAAGAAGATCGCCAAAGCGCTGGAGAGCGAAGCCGACGCGATCATCTTTGACTTGGAGGACAGCGTCGCCGGCTCCGAAAAGGCGCGTGCTCGCGAACTGCTGAAGAGCCTCCCCGAGCGCTCCGGCGGTCCGCAATGGTGGGTGCGAATCAATCCGCTGCGCACCGACGATCATCGCCAGGATCTGGAGATCATCGGCATCGCCGACGTCCATGGGATTGTACTGCCCAAGGCGGAGACCGGGGCGGACGTGGTCGAACTTGCGCATCGCACCGGCAGCATCCCGATCCACGCCATCGTCACCGAAACCGCCGCCAGCCTCTTCGGCTTGCTCTCCTACCAAGGAGCGCCGGCGCTGGCAGCGATGAGCTGGGGTGCCGAGGACCTGTCGGCCGCGCTTGGCGCGGCGAGTAAATATGACGAGAGCGGCGAGCTTGGCTTCACCTACCGCCTGGCCCGCTCGCTATGCCTCGCCGGCGCGGTCGCGGCCGGCGTGCAGCCGGTCGATGGAGTGTTCGCGGACTTCCGCGACGAGGCCGGCCTGACCGCCGAAGCGCGGGCCGCGGCGCGTGAGGGCTTTACCGGAAAGCTGGCAATCCACCCGGCCCAGGTCGCGCCCATCAACGCCGCTTTCACCCCCTCCCGCGAGGAAATCGCCCACGCCCAAGCCATCGTCGACGCGTTCGCGGCACAGCCGGACGCAGGTGTGCTGAGCGTCGGCGGACGGATGGTCGACAAGCCCCATCTGACGCAGGCAGAGCGCCTACTTGAACGAGCTAGCCGTTAAGGAACACGAACATGGCGACTACGGCGACCGGCTGGGGCACTGACGCCCCCGACCAGCCACTTAAGCCCATGGCGGTCGAGCGGCGCGACCTCCGCCCGAACGATGTTGCCATCAAGATCACCCACTCCGGCATCTGCCACAGCGACCTCCACACCTGTCGCAACGACTGGAACAACAGCCGCTATCCCATCGTCCCGGGCCATGAGATCGTTGGCACCGTCACTGCTATCGGCGACGAGGTTACGCGACACCAGGTAGGTGAAACGGTTGCGGTCGGCTGCATGGTTGATAGCTGCTTGGAGTGCGACCAGTGCCTGGAAGGCTGGGAGGTCTTCTGCCGCAAGGGCTGCGTGCAGACTTACAACGGCAAGGATTATCATGATCGTAGCCTGACCAAGGGAGGCTACACCGACCACATCGTCGTTCGCGACCATTTCGTGCTGAAAGTGCCGCACGGTATGGACGTGGCGCGGGTCGCGCCTCTGCTGTGCGCCGGGATCACCACCTATTCGCCACTCCGCCAGTACGATGTCGGCGCGGGCAGCAAGGTGGCGGTTATCGGCCTTGGCGGCCTTGGCCACATGGGCGTGAAGCTTGCCGCCGCCATGGGCGGGCACGTCACCATGATCACCACCACTCCGGCCAAGGCCGATGATGCGCGCGAACTTGGCGCCCACGACGTGATCATCTCGACTGACATGGAGCAGATGAAAGCCGCGCGGACGCAGTTCGACTTCATCCTCAACACCATCCCGGTCAGCCACGAAATCGACGGATTCCTCGAACTGCTCGGACGATCTGGCCGGATGGTGATTGTCGGGGCTTTGAACGAAATGCCGGGCTTCACCGGGGGCAAGCTCATCTGGTGGAACCGTGCGGTTGGCGGATCGGCGATCGGCGGCATCCCTGAAACGCAGGAGATGCTGAACTTCTGCGCAGCCAAGGACATCTATCCGGAGGTGGAGACCATCCGCATGGACCAGGTCAACGAGGCCTATGAGCGCCTGCTCAAGAACGATGTCCGCTACCGCTTCGTGATCGACATGAGCACGCTGGAGCAGCTGCCCGCATGAGCCACGCCGTTCATCCCGTTCCGGAGCACTTCAAGGCTCGGATCGGGCCGGACGAACTCTCCTCGCTGCGGACGTTGGCAGAGACCGACGAATCGGCCTTCTGGCTTGATCAAGCGGCTCGGCTCGACTGGGTTCGCGAGCCCACCGAAGCTGGCGATTGGTCTTTTCACAAGCAAGACTTCCGTATCCGGTGGTACGCCGACGGACAGCTCAACCTTTCGGTCAACTGCCTCGACCGGCACCTCGCGACTCACGGCGATCGGACAGCTGTCATCTTCGAAGGCGACGAGCCCGGCGAGGGTCGTGCCGTCTCCTATCGGGAGCTTTACGAAGAGACCTGCCGCTTTGCGAACTTGCTGAAATCCAGGGGCGTCGGGCGCGGCGACCGGGTCATGATTTACATGCCGATGATCCCGGAGGCTGCAGCGGCGATGCTCGCCTGCGCGCGAATCGGGGCGGTGCATAGCGTCGTCTTCGGCGGCTTCTCGCCCGAGAGCCTCGCGGGCCGCATCGATGATTGCGAAGCGTGCGCGGTGATCACCGCCGACGAGGGCGTGCGTGGCGGCAAGAAGATACCGCTCAAGGCCAACGTGGATGCCGCCCTGTCGATGAGCAGCGGCGTGGAGACGGTGATCGTTGTGACCCGCACCGGAACCGACGTGATGATGATCGGCGCTCGCGACCTTTCCTATTCGGCGCTACGCAACAGCCTTCCGACGGACTGCCCGCCGGAGGTCACGAACGCCGAAGACCCGCTGTTCATCCTCTACACGTCAGGCTCGACAGGGAAGCCGAAGGGCGTCGTCCACACCACCGCCGGCTACAGCGTCTGGGCAGCGACCACCTTCGACTGGATCTTCGGTGCGGAGGACAGCGACATCTTCTGGTGCACCGCCGATGTCGGTTGGATCACCGGCCATAGCTATGTCGTCTACGGCCCGTTGCTGAACGGCGCGACGAGCGTCATGTTCGACGGAGTGCCAAACTATCCCGACTTCGGCCGCTTCTGGGAGACGGTTGATCGGCTGGGCGTCACCATCTTCTACACGGCTCCAACTGCGATACGTGCCCTGATGCGTGAAGGCGACGAGCCGGTGAAACACTACCGCCGCACTTCGCTCCGGCTCCTCGGCACGGTCGGCGAACCGATCAATCCCGAAGCGTGGGAGTGGTACTACCATGTCGTTGGCGACGGCCGCTGCCCGATCGTCGATACCTGGTGGCAGACGGAAACGGGCGGCGCGCTGATCTCGCCACTGCCAGGGGCAACGGCGACCAAACCAGGTTCGGCCACCCACCCGCTGCCCGGCATAAAGCCGCTGCTGGTCGACGCGGAGCACCGCGAACTGCACGGCCCGGCGAGCGGCAACCTTTGTCTGGCGGGCAGCTGGCCGGGTCAGATGCGCACCGTCTGGGGTGACCACGAACGCTTCTTCCAGACCTATTTCACCGCGTATCCCGGTCTCTACTTTACCGGTGACGGCTGCCGCCGGGACGAGGACGGCTATTACTGGATCACAGGGCGGGTTGACGATGTCATCAACGTGTCCGGTCACCGCATCGGCACGGCGGAAGTCGAAAGTGCACTGGTCGAGCATCACCACGTTGCGGAGGCAGCGGTCGTAGCCGTCCCGCACGACGTGAAGGGCCAAGCGATCCACGCCTTTGTCACGTTGAAGTCCGATGCCGCGGTCAGCGATAAGCTGAGGGCCGAGCTCAACGCCGAGGTCCGCAAACACATCGGCGGCATGGCGGTCCCCGAGCGCATTCAGTTTGCTCCGGCCTTGCCCAAGACCCGGTCCGGCAAGATCATGCGCCGCATTCTCCGCAAGATCGCGGAAGGCGAGCTCCAAGGGTTGGGCGATACCTCGACGCTGGCCGACCCGTCGGTGGTCGATCAGCTCGTCGCGGGGCGCAGCGACTAGCCAGCCGCCTTGCTGAGCTTGTCGAAGCATTGCCCTTCTCCTCCGTGCCGGAGTGAAAGGCAGTTCTTCGACAGGCCCAAGGCACAGGGTGGCGCGTTCCTGCGTTCAGGCCTCATGCGCGCTGCTTTCCTCGCCCTGGCCCTGACCGGCTGCACCAGCGTCCGCCTGCCCGCTGCCGAGCAGGCCAGACTCGATCCGCTAGCCTTCTTCTCCG
The DNA here is from genome assembly GCA_035537335.1 of Sphingomicrobium sp. GTDB lineage: Bacteria > Pseudomonadota > Alphaproteobacteria > Sphingomonadales > Sphingomonadaceae > Sphingomicrobium. Next base: position 52,410 of record DATLMM010000005.1, read on the forward strand.
GCCGCACTCTCGGAACTGGCACGCTGAAGATTGCCTTGTCGTCCTCAACCGCGATCGTGGTGGAGAGCATCGGCCGGCCGGAGCCCAGTGGCCTTTTGCTCCGTCAGACGATCCGCGAAGGTGACGAGGCGCCGCGCGTGCGCGAGTGGCGCATTCGCCGCGTGGGTGGAAACCGCTTCACCGGCACGCTTACCGAAGCGGACGGTCCCGTCACCCTCGTCACCCGCGGCCCGCGCGCATTCATTCGCTATCGGATGAAGAACGGGCTGGCGGTGGAGCAACAGCTCGCGCTCCAAGCTGATGAGCGGACGATCCTCAACGATCTGCAAGTAAGCAAATGGGGCGTGCGGGTTGCCCGCCTTCGCGAAACCATCCGCAAGAGCGATTAGAAGTTCACCGGCCTCTGCGCATAGCCGTACCAACTTACATAGGGCCGCCCACGGTCGTCGACTGCGGGGCGGAACCGCACGCGCTCTTCGACCAACCGGCAGGTCCATTGGTCGACAATGGGGTCACCGCTGGAGCGATCGACACGGCAATTGGTCGCGCGGCCGTCGACCTGGACCCGCACGGCGACGAACACCGCTGCCCGGCGGGGCCAGGCGCGCAGCACATCGCGCGGGAAGTCGCGACCGGTCAGCATTGTGCTTGGAAAGATCGTCGGTCCGGTGCCTTGGCCGCTACCGCTGCCGCCGCCGCCAGGGCCCGTCCCGGTTCCGCCGCTACCCGTCCCGGATCCTGCGCCGCCCGCACCCGTACCTGGTCCAGGCACCGGCGCGGCGCCCTGGGTCGACTGGGTTCCTTGCGCCGGCGTTTCGCTGGCGACGACCGGGGTCGGCCGCGGCAGTTCGACCCGCGGCGGGGGCACGACCACCGGAGTTGCCTGGCTCTCGAGATTGGGCGGGCTAGCCTGCCCATCTTCGCGCGGCGCTTCCTCCTCCTGCGGAATCTGCTCCACCTCGGGGGGTGGAGGCGCAGGCTCGATCACGTCGAACGTCTCGATGGGCGAGTCCGGATCGGACTGGCCGATACCCACCTGCCCTGCCTTGAGCACCGCCAACAGAATGCCGGCGTGAACCAGCACCACCGCCAGTATGGCTCCCGCCCGATCACGGCTGTTCAGTAACGATCGTTGCATCGCCGACACCAACGCGGGCGGGTGGGTCAGGCTCCCGTGATTAGCCGAAGATCCAGTCCAGGCTCATCATCACGGCAAGCCCGAACATCAACGCGGCGGTGGCAACACCCTCCTGCCGTTCGCGATGGGTCTCGGGGATGATCTCGCTCGACACCACCCAGATCATGGCTCCGCCAGCAAAGCCCAGACCCCAGGGAAGAAGCCCGGACGTCAGGCTGATAGCCGATATGCCGAGAAAGCCACCAACAGGCTCGATCAGCCCGGTCAGGAGGGCGATGAAGAAGGAGAATAACCGGCCATACCCGACCGCTGCCAGGCTCAGCGCTACGGCGAGGCCTTCCGGTACATTCTGCAGCCCGATGCCGAAAGCAGTGGCGTAACCGGCCGACTTGTCCGGGCTTCCGAAGCTCACTCCAACCGCCAGCCCCTCGGGAAAGTTGTGAATCGAAATGGCGATGACGAACAGCCAGATGCGCGCCAGCTTGGACCGCTCGGCGCCGGACTGCGGGCCGATGATGAAGTGCTCGTGCGGGGCCAGCCGGTTCAGCAGGTGCAGCGTGCCCGCGCCGAGCAGAATGGCCGAGCCGACAATCACCGCCGCGATTGTCCGGTTGCCGCCATGCTGCTCTCCGGCAGCTTCTAGCCCCGGAATGATCAGTGAGAAAAACGACGCGGCCAGCATGATCCCGGCCGCAAAGCCCAGGAACGCATTCTGCGTCCGCTGCGAGATCTGGCGCATGAAGAACACCGGCAGCGCGCCAAGCGTCGTCGCCTGGCCAGCCGCCAGGCTCGCGAGCGTTCCCGTTGCGATAAGCCCCCATTCCATGCCTTGCCGCTCATAGCGGCTGTTGGCGACCTGCCAAGCGCTCAGGCGGGAACTACGTCGATCCTCATTTCCAGGCTCATTTCCCCGCCGGGTTCGAGTACCTCGATGCCGAGTTCGGCCCAACGCTCCTCTGGCTCGTTCAGAGCGGCGTTCGCGTGCGTCACCGGTTCGGCAACGAAGATACGGCCGCTGGGAGGCGAGAAGAGCTGAAAGAAGCGCGCGGTTGGCGAGCTCATGACGAGCCGGAACGGCCAGGACGGATCGCTCATCCGCGCCAGCCCGCCCCAGCCGCCGAAGCCGTGATCGAGGCCCTGCCCGCAAACCCTCCGCTCCCGCAGGTCGAACCGACCCTCGGCCGCGACCTCCGCGACGGGCAGAACACGCTCATCGATGTCCCAGGCGTGGGTGACTTCCGTGTCCAGCACAGTTTCCGCGGTGCAGGGGAAGTAAGGATGCTCGCCCAGTCCGCAGGGCATCGGCTCCGCATCCTCATTGCGGCAGATCAGCCGGACGGACAGGCCGTGCTCGTCGAGGGTCACGATCTGCAACGCCCGGAAACGCCACGGCCACTCGCCAGCCAAGTGGTCAAAGCTCAACTCGGCATCCTGGTTGCCATGCGCTTCCACCGTCCATGGTCCGAGCCAGCCTTGCCCGTGCAGCGGACTTGGATCGCCCGCCATGTTCGGCGCCAGGCTGACCTCCTTGCCCCGGAAGGTGAACCGGCCATCACGAATGCGATTGACGAACGGCACCAGCGGGAAGCTGGCCATGTCGAGGACGCTATTTGCCTGGCTGTGGCTTTGCCGCAATACTGGTGTGCGGCGACCCTCCTCCATCCAGGTCAGATTCCGGATTGCGCCTCCGATTGAAGGACTTAGCTCAAGCTCGAGCAGGCCCGCGCGAAGCAGCAGCGGCTCTTCCGTCCTCATGAATATGAACCCTTCCCTGCCTCGTCGTTCACGCGGGCGAAACTGCTCTGTGGATAGATACCATTTCTTCGTTGCGCCGGGATTCATGAAGGCGCAACCAGTCCGACGAGGGACGGGGAGGGATTACGACATGCGCAAGCGCGTGAAGGATTTCATTGAGATCAGCGATCTAACGTCGCTCGACCGGCTGATCACGACGCTGAGCGCGATCCGGGACAGTCTTCCGGAAGGCTCCGAGCCTGAGCTCAAGATGCGCGGCGACGACGTGTTCGGCCGGCGCTTATCCATCTGTTACTTTCGTGAGCTGACCGCCGAAGAAGCCGCGCTCGACGACAAGTATAACGGCGAAACCGGAGCCGGCGCCCAGATCGCCGCGATCGCCAAGCAGCTCGATGGAGTCAGGCTAGGCTCAGCCAAGCGCAAGGCGGCTTGAGCCTGGAACCGTTATCCTCGCAACGACGGGGACCCAGCTGCTGATATCTTCGCTCGTTCGACGTACAGGAGATGCACTCCCGTCTGCGCGGGAGTGACGATCACTTCAGCCTACCACTCCGCAAACGTTCCGTCCGCATGCCGCCAGACCGGATTGCGCCAGCGATGGCCGTCCTTGGCCACCTCCCGCACCGCCGTCTCGTCGATCGTTACGCCCAGCCCTGGCGCTTGCGGAATGGCCAGGTAGCCGTTGGTCGGCGTCAGCACGTCGGCATCGGTGACGAAATTCAACAGGTCGTGGCCGACATTGTAGTGAATGCCCAGGCTCATCTCCTGGATTGCGACGTTGGGGGTACAGCCGGCCAGCTGCAGGCATGCTGCCAGGGCGAGCGGCCCGAGCGGGCAATGCGGCGCGACCGCTATGTCATAGGCCTCCGCCATGGCCGCTATCTTTCGGCACTCGGACAGTCCGCCGGCATGGCTGAGATCCGGCTGGATGATGTCCACTGCACCCATCGCGAAGAACGGCTTGAAGTCCCACCGGGAATAAAGCCGCTCGCCCAGCGCGATGGGAGTCGAGGTCAGTTCCGCGATCTGCTTCAGCCCTTCAGGGTTCTCGCTCAGCAGCGGCTCCTCGATGAACAGCAGTCCGAGGGGCTCCAGTGCTTTTGCCAGCTGCTTGGCCATCGGCCGGTGAACTCGTCCATGAAAGTCGAGCCCGACGTCCATGCCCTGACCCTGCGCCGCCTCGACCCGCCGGATTACCTCATCGAACAGGCGCGGTGTCCCGATCCAGTCGAGCTCGGCGGTGGCGTTCATCTTGACCGCCGAGAAGCCCTGCGCCTTGCGCGCCGCTGCCGCACTTTCGATCTCGTCGGGTCGGTCGCCGCCGATCCACGCATAAGCGCGCACCTTGTCGCGCACGCGCCCGCCCAGCATCTCCCATGCGGGCAGGCCCACCGCCTTGCCCTTCAGATCCCACAGCGCCTGCTCGAATCCGGCCAGTGCGCTCATCAGCACCGGTCCACCACGGTAGAAGCCACCGCGGTAGGCGATCTGCCAGATATCCTCGATCCGGCGCGCGTCGTGGCCGATGAAGCGGTCCCGCAACGGCTCGAATGCGCCCAGCACCGCTTCGCCATGCCCTTCCAGGCTGGCCTCCCCCCAGCCGACGGCGCCGTCGCTGGTTTCCACTCGCACGAACACCCAGCGTGGCGGAACCAGGAACGTCTCGATGCGATCGATCTTCAATTCTGCCAGCGCCATCATGCGGCCTCCGGATTGGCGGCCTGCTGCACCGGCATGGCGAGTCCCTTCAGTCGGGTGTCTTCGGGAAGCGGTGGCCAGCAGTGCTGACCCGGCGGAACGATCGGCACCGCCAGACACAGCGACGATGCGGGCAACACGTCGCGCCAGTCCTTGATCAGCTGCTTGTAAGCCTTGCCGACGTTGCGGATGTTTCGGTCGAGATCGAACAGGCCGAGCGGATTGACGTTGCCGTTCTTTTCCCGAAGCGCCGTATCCCAATCAACCTGGTCAGTCAGTGAGTACCAGGTAAACCCAACGGTCGGGATGCCGACGTTGCGCAGGCGGAGGACGTTCGCCCATTCCTTCCACAGCCACTGCACCGCCTCCTGGCCGGTCGCGCCTTCGCGCATATTGGTCTCGGTGTGCATGATCGGCAGCCGGTAGCGGTTGTGATACTGCCGCGTGATCTCCGAATAACCAAAGGTCTCGCCAGCCGCTTCGGTGTGGCCGTCGGCATGGACCCGGTGCTCGTTGGTCCAGTAATAATCGTTGCCCAGGATGCAGTGCTGCTTCAGGCGGTTGTGCAGGAAGAAGTGGTACTCCTCACGGCTCATCCCATTGTCCATGAGATATTCGTACATCTCGCTGTCCACGCGCCGGCCGTAGTTCAGGTCCAGGCTCAGGAAGCGACGGGCGTTGAGCAACTCCGCCGAACCGATGGCGGCCGGTGAGTCGGCGTGGAAATACTCGGACGATTCGGACTGGATGAAGATGGCATCCGGCCGCCGCTTCAGGATCTCCATCATTGCCAGCACATTGCCTTTGACGATGTGCTTCAGGGCAGTGACGAAGCCGCGGTCGGTGCGCAGCTGCTCATTCCACCAGCCGTATTTGGCCGAAAACACGGCGCAGATGAACATCTCGTTCACCGGGGTGTAGAGCTGGATCCAGGGGTAACGCTCGGCGAAGGCGGACGCGTAGCCGGCGAATAGCTCAGGAAAGTCGGGGTTTTGGAAATTGCCCATCCAGTCGGGCACGCCGAAGTGGCACAGGTCCACGATCGGCGTGATCTCCCGCTGCCGAAGATCGTTCAGGGTCAGGTCGGCAAATTCCCAATCGTACTTGCCCGGTCCCAGGAATGCGTGATGCAGCGGCGGCCCAAAGCGAAGGAACTGAATGCCGATCTCCTCGACGCAGTCGAAGTCCTCTTTCCAGCGGCGGTAATGATCGCAGGCCTCCATCTGGTCGACCCGGGTTCTGCCGTTGTGGATCGTCGGAATGCTATTCTCGATCCCCGTGGCGAACATGAAATTGGCGATGACGGCCTCCGCTTGTACTCTTTGGGGGTAATCAGCCGGCAAACGGCTGTTCTGCGATGCCAGCTACGCCAACATTCAGCATAAACAATCCGCCGGCGTTCGGTTGCCTTGCACGTGCGTCCGAATCCAGGTCGATGCTGGCGGAGGTGACGTACAGCTGGTCGAGCCGCGGCCCGCCAAACGCCACGCTGGTTGGCCGAGCGACGGGAAGGCGCCACTCGCCCAGCAGCTCTCCGCCCTGGGAAACGCGCCGAACACACCAGCCATCCCAGAACGCCAGCCATAGGCAGCCTTCCGCGTCCACCGTCATGCCGTCCGGATAACCGTCATTCTCGCCCCAGCGGACGAAGTCGCGCCGGCCCGCCGGCATGCCGTCCAGCCCGACGGTGTAGGCATAGGTTCGCTGCCGCGCGCTGTCGTTGGCATACATGATCCGCCCGTCCGGGCTGAAGGCGGGCCCGTTGGTGACACGGAAGCCGTCATCGAACCGGGCGCAGAGCAGGCTCTTGTCGATCCGGTAGAAAGCGCCAGAAGCTTCCTCTTCCCGATCATCCATGGTTCCGGCGAAGAAGCGGCCGGACCGATCGACCTTGCCGTCGTTGAAGCGGTTGGTGGGACGATCCTCCTCCGGATCGAACAACAGCTCGTACCGTTCGGAGAGGGGATCGACGTGAGCAATGCCGTGCTCCGTGCCGGCTATGAAGCCGCCGCTTGTCCGGGGAGCCAGCGAGCCGATCCGGAACGGAGTGGGCCAGGCATCCACCGTGCCGTCCTCCACCAGCCGAAAGATCAGACGTCCCTTGATGTCGACCCAGTAGAGCGCCTGCTCGGCAGTTACCCATAACGGCCCCTCGCCCAGCACGGCGTGGACATCGGCGACTAGCTCGGGCTGCGATTCACCGGTCATCGGTGGGTGGGATAGCTTCACCGAACCACAAAAAACAGCGGAGCCATGGCGCTTCTCGTCTCTTTTGATGCAATGGGCAGGGTCATGTGGACAAACGGCATCATTGCGGTCGACTGGGGCACCACCAACCGACGCGCCTATCGGCTGGACGGAAATGGCAGCTGCCAGGACGAGTTTGAGGACGAAAAGGGCATCACGAATGTTGCGAGCGGCGGGTTTCCGGCAGCGGTAGCCGAGATCCGCGATCGTCTCGGCGACCTGCCGCTGCTGATGGCGGGAATGATCGGCTCCAATCGGGGCTGGGTGGAAGCGCCCTACGTCTCCTGCCCCGCAGGCCCTGCCACGCTGGCCGAGCGACTGGTCCACATTCCCGATCAGCGCGCCGCGATCGTGCCCGGCCTCTCCTTCCAGGATGAAGCTCGCGCGGACGTCATGCGCGGCGAGGAAGTACAGCTGTTCGGCGCGGTCTCAGCCGGGCTGATCGACCCCGACGCATTCGTTTGTCACCCGGGCACGCACAACAAATGGGCTGAGCTTCGCGGTGGAACCGTTACTCGCTTCCGTACGGTGATGACCGGCGAGATGTTCAACCTGCTTCGTGAAGGCAGCATCCTCAGCCAGTGGCTCGATGACCAGGTCGTGCCCGGCGCTGCCTTCCGCGCCGGCGTTCGCCGCGGCCTTGGCGGGCTGGCGATCACTGCCGAGCTATTCTCCGTGCGGGCCGGCGTGCTTCTCGGGAGCCACCCTGCGGACGACGCAGCCGCGTTCACCAGTGGCCTCCTGATCGGGGCCGATGTCCGTGTCGGGTCGAGCGATGCGGCAAGCACCGGCGAGATCGTTGTCATGGGTCGGCCGGAACTGACCCGCCTCTATGCCGCTGCCCTCGCCGAAGCCGAACGGCCGTCGCGGGAAATCGATGGCGAGCGCGCTTTCCTGGCTGGAATCACCTCCATTGTGGAGCAGATCGCATGAACGCCGTTGACGATTTCCGCCGCCATTTCGCGGCATGCCCATTGGTCGCAATCATCCGTGGAGTTACTCCGGACGAAGTCGAGGCGATCGGCGTGGCGCTGGTCACGGGCGGAGTGCAAATCGTGGAAGTGCCGCTGAATTCACCCGACCCCCTGGAGAGTATACGCCGCTTGTCACAATGCCTGGGCGATCGCGCCCTGGTCGGTGCGGGCACGGTGCTGGACACGCGGCAAGTCCGCGACGTGGCCGAGGCTGGTGGTCGCATCGTCGTCTCGCCCAACACCGACGCGAGCGTAATTCGGGCAACGGTCGCTGCCGGCATGGTCTCCAGCCCCGGTTATTTCACCCCGTCCGAGGCATTCACCGCGCTCGAAGCGGGGGCGCATGCGCTCAAGCTGTTCCCGGCCGAGGGCGCCTCCCCGGCCGTGCTCAAGGCGCAGCGGGCGGTGCTCCCGAAGGACCTCCCGATCCTTGCGGTCGGCGGCATCCTGCCGGACAACATGCGTCCTTGGCTGGACGCCGGTGCTGACGGCTTCGGCTTGGGCGGCGGCATCTACAAGCCGGGCCAGTCGCCGGCGGACACGGAGGCCCGGGCTCGCGCTTACGTCGCCGGATTGTCGGCATGAAGCCGCTGCAGACCGCCATCATCGGCTTCGGCAAGATCGCCGCCGATCAGCACGTCCCCGCAATCGAGAGCAATCCGCGCTTCGAACTCGCCGCCAGCGTCAGTCGCCAAGGCCACGGTCCCGCGCCCAACTTTACCAACTACCAGGAGCTGCTCGGCGCCGGGCTGGAGCTGGATTGCGCGGCCATCACCACCCCGCCGGGGCCGCGCTTCGACATTGCCCGCGATTGCATCGAGGCCGGGCTCCACCTGCTGCTGGAAAAGCCTCCCACCGTGACGCTGGGCGAGATCGAGGAGCTCGGCCGGCTGGCCGCGACCAAGGGCACCACCCTGTTCACCAGCTGGCACGCGCAGGCTAATTCCGCGGTCACCGCCGCCGCCGCCCTGCTGGAAGGCCAGCGCATCGCCGACATGCGGATCACCTGGCACGAGGATGTGCAAAAATGGCATCCGGGCCAAGCCTGGATCTGGGAACCGGGCGGGTTCGGCGTGTTCGATCCGGGGATCAACGCCTTTTCCATTGCCACGCACATCCTCCCCGGCGCATTGTTCGTGCGTGAGGCGGTTCTGAGCTTTCCCGACAACGCGCGAACGCCGATCGCGGCCGAGCTGACGCTGGAAAGCCCCGCCGCCGATGGGCCGCTCCACTGCAGCCTCGACTGGCGCAAGACCGATGGTGAGGAGTGGACGATCACGGTCCGCACGGCGGCCGGACGCAAGCTGGAGTTGCGCAATGGCGGCTCGCTGTTGCTGGTCGATGGTCGGCAAGAAGCGGCGGAAGGACCGGGCGAATATCCCGAACTCTACCGCCAATTCGCCGACCTGATCGATTGCCGGAAGAGCCTGGTCGACGTGGCGCCCTTGCGGCTGGTGGCCGACGCGCTGCTGGTCGGCCGGCGCGAGGTGGTGGAGGCGGTCAGCGCGTAGCAGGCACCGGCTGCGGGCCGCTGCTCGGGCTCTTGCCGGCAACTTCCGGCCAGCCGTCGCGCCAAACCAGGCGGTCGAGTAGCATCACGCGGCGGGTGTTGACGTCGTCGCTTGCCTTGGCGCGGGGGTGGCGGCGGTCCACGCCGTGGTAGAGGAGCCAGTTCTGCCCGCGCGCATCGGTCACCACGCTGTTGTGCCCCGGCGCATTCCAGGCCGCGTTTTGCTCCACCACCAGGTAGAGCGGACGCGGGCGAACCTCGAATGGACCAGTGGTCGAGCGGGAGCGGGCCACCATGGTCGCGTAATGCGCTTTCGGCCCGCAGCAATTGTCCCCGGAGAAGAACAGATAATACCAGCCGCCGCGGCGGATCACCCAAGCGCCTTCGACCAGCCGGCGATACTCGGCCTCGTCCTCGTTTTTGCTAACGTCGACCAGCGGCACGGGCGCGCTGCCGGGCGCGAAGCTCATCCGGCCGGGCCCAAGCTCCTGCACCTTGATCGGCTCGAAGCCCGAGCCCCAGTAAAGCCAACGCTTGCCGGTCGCCGGATCGTCATAGGCGTGAGGGTCGATGTTGACGAAGCCCTCGCCACACTGGAGCGGTCGGCCCATGTCGGTGAAGGGCCCTCCCGGCTGGTCGGCGGTGGCGACGGCCAGGCACAGGCCGCGCTTGGTGTCGGTCAGCGCCGCATCGGGCTTTGCTGAGTAGTAAAGGTAATAGCGGCCGCCGGCCTCGAACACGTCGGGCGCCCAGAAGTCCTGCGTCTTGCTCGCCCAGCCCGGCTTTGCAGGAAGCGCGTCGCCCAGCACGGTCCAGTTCACCAGGTCGGCCGAGCGGGCGACCTGGATGTTGCGGATGGGATCGCCGCCCTGGGTCGCATAAACATAGTAGAAGCCGTCCCGCGCGCGGATCACGGCCGGATCGGCGAAGTCGGTGTCGAGCACCGGGTTGGCGTAGGTCGGCTGGACGGCCGGCGCTGTGGCGCAGGAGCCCAGGAACAGGGCGGCGAGCAGGAGCAGGAGGCGGTGCATGAAGGGAGCTTAGCCGTGCCCCGGCGGGCGGCAAGCCATCGGCGAAATAGTTTCGTCGACCCCCCTTATAACTGGCGGCGGGACGCCTACTCTAACGCGCCATGACCAGCACCGACCAGCTCGTGACCTTCGAGGCTACCGCCAGCGAAGATGGCGCGGGAACCCACTTCACCGTGGTCCCGTCCGACGGCAGCGGTCCGCGCCGCTACCATGTGCGCGGCGGCGATCCGGCACATTACGAGGAATTCTACGCCGAACTGTCGCGCGACTTTGGCACCCGCATGCCGCGCCAGTTCGAACCGGTAGGCGCCGGCGAGATCGAACCGCCGTGGCGGCCGCTGATCACCAACAACCTCCATCCGCGCATCCTGTCTGGCTACGGCGATCCCGCGGTAGTGAAGACGGACGGCGGCTGGATCCTGGTTGCCACCTCCAACGACGCGCCCGACGCTTTTCCCATCCTGCGCTCGACCGACCTCGAAACCTGGGAACCACTGGGCTTCGTGTTCGAGGAAGGATCGACCCCGAGCTGGGCGGCCGCCGGGGCCAACGAGGCTGACTTCTGGGCGCCGGAGATCGCCCGGGTCGGGGAGGAATATTGGCTGAGCTACACGGGCCGCGCGCTCGACAACAGCCTGTCGATCGGGCTCGCCAAGTCTCCCTCTCCGGCCGGTCCATGGACCGACTTCGGCCGCCCCCTGCTGACCGGCAGCGTGATCGACAGCCATATCCATGTCGACGAGGATGGCCAGCCTTGGCTGTTCTGGAAGCGCGACACCAACAGCCATTGGCCGCGCCCGCTCGCCGCCCTTCTCCGCGAGCATCCCGAACTCATCGCCAAGCTGTTCGACGACGAGCGCGACCGTCGCACGGCCGCGTTCTGCGCCGCCGTCCAGCCCTGGGCCAACACGCGGCGGCCGATGGAGCGCTTCTTCCTCATGCAGCCGCTGATCCGCGCCGCGCTGGCGAACTGGACTCGGGTCCGCCGCGCACTCGCCGACAGCGGGCGCGCGACCCAGATCGTCGAGGACATGTCGACTCCGATCATTGCGCAGCGGCTCAGCCCGGATAGGACGGAACTGGTCGGCGAGCGCGCTCAGGTCCTGGCCAACGACCTCGACTGGGAGGGCCATCTGATCGAAGGTCCGTGGGTAACGAGACAGGACGGCCGGTACTGGCTGTTCTACGCCGGCAATGATTTCACCTCGCCCATGTACGGCATCGGCGTCGCCGTTTCCGACAGCCTGCTTGGCCCCTATGTCAAGCAGCCGGAGCCGCTGCTGCGCTCGACGCCGACCTGGCTGGCACCCGGCCATGCCTCGGTCAGCGAGGGGGTGGATGGCCGGCCGCAGCTGTTCTTCCATGCCTTTCATCCGGGGACCGGCGGCTACAACGAGTTCCGTGCCTTGCTGACGGTCGGCCTTGACTTCTCTGCCGACGGAGTGACCCTGCAGCCGGCATGAGATCTGGAGAATCGTCGATCGTGCGTGTGCTTGCCCTGACCCTCCTCGCCGCTTCCGCCCTCGTCTCCGCTCCTGCCGCCGCCAGGCAAGCGGCGTTCGTGCCGGTGTTCCAGGAGAACTTCCCCGACGCCTTCATCCTTCCGGTCGGCGGCGAGTTCATCGCCTACGCGACCAACGATGGCGAGAATGTGCCGATGGCGACCAGCCGCGACCTGGTGAACTGGTCGTTCGTGCGTGATGCCGGCGGCGCCAAGCGCGACGCGATGCCCCAGCTCGCGCCATGGGTGAAGCCTGGGTTCACCTGGGCGCCGGAGGTGGCAAAGGTCGGCGGCCGCTACCTCCTGTACTACACCGCCAACCACCGTGCGCAGGACAAGCAGTGCCTAGGCGTGGCGGTGGCGAGCGACCCGAAAGGACCGTTCGTGGATCGCAGCCCCCAACCGCTGGTCTGCCAATTCGATCTGGGCGGCTCGATCGACGCCAACAGCTTCCGCGACAAGGACGGCAAGCTCTATCTTTACTGGAAGTCGGACGGGAACCGGATTGGCAAGCCCAGCGCATTGTTCGGCGTGCAGCTGTCCACCGACGGAACGGCGCTGGCCGGCAAGCCGGTCGACCTGAAGCTCGGCGACCGCGAGGAATGGAAGCAGCGCGTGATCGAAGCGCCGACCATGATCCGCACGCCCGATGGCCTCGCCCTGCTCTATTCGGGTGGCTATTTCGGCTGGAACGACAACCAGCGCCTGTCGCCCTATGCGATGAGCTTCGCGCTCTGCTCGGGTCCGCTTGGGCCTTGCCGCGAGGGCGGCAATCGTCCGCTGCTCGCCAGCTTCAACGACCCGCGTGAGCTCGGCTGCCTCAGCGGCCCCGGCCACCAGTCGGTCTTCTCCGCGGCCGGCGGCAGCTTCATCAGCTTCCATGGCTGGGCGACCAGCAAGAGCTGCCGCAAGGCCTCCGACAAGCGCTACCTGTTCGTCGCCCCGTTCGGCTGGGAAAACGGCAAGCCGGTGATCGCCCCAAGCCTTCGCCCGACCGGGCAGGCTGCCGCCCGTTGAGCCTCCTCCTGCTCGCCGCGGCCAGCCTCGCGCAGGAACTGCCGCTTTACCGCATGCCGCCGGGCGAAGAGACCCGCTGGATCAGCCCGGAGAACCCAACCGGCGCTCGCGGCGCCGGTGCGCGGGAGAACAAGGGCGGCAAGGGCCACGCCTTCGACACCATCTCGGTCGGCGCCACCGACACCCTTGCTGACATCCGCGGCGCCGGAGTGATCGACCGCATCTGGATGACCATCGAAGACCGCTCGCCCGAAGCGCTGCGTGGCCTGACGCTGCGCATGTGGTGGGACGGCGAGCAGCCGCCGGCGGTGGAGGTCCCGCTCGGCGACTTCTTCCTGCACGGCGCGGGCACCATGTCGCCGATGGAGACCGCCCTCTTCTCCTCGCCCGAGGGCCGCAGCTTCGTCTCCTATGTGCCCATGCCCTTCCGCAGCGGCGCCCGAATCGCGATCACCAATGACAGCGGCAAGCCGGTCAACCTGATCTTTTTCGACGTGAACTATCGGCAGGTGGCGAGCCAGCCGTCCGACATGCTCTACTTCCACGCGGGCTGGCGGCGGGAGCAGGCAACCAGGCTGGGCGAGGACTTCCGCATCCTGCCGGCAGTTCCGGGACGCGGCCGCTTCCTTGGCGCAAGCGTCACCGTCAACACCAATCCACTCTACGAGAAGACCTGGTGGGGCGAAGGCGAGGTCAAGATCGCGCTCGACGGCGAGAGCATGGCAAGCCCGACGCTGGTCGGCACCGGAACCGAGGACTATATCGGCACCGCCTGGGGCCAGGGCGCCTACATCAACCGCTACCAGGGCGCGCCCGTGGCGACGTGGGACGACCAGGGCCGCTGGACCTTTTACCGATTCCATGTCCCCGATCCGGTGTGGTTCCAGCGGGGGATCGAAGTCGCGCTACAGACGATCGGCGGCGCACGCAAGAACATCGTCCTAGGCCTGCAGCGCAAGAACGTTCCTATGATCCCAGTGACCATCGATCCGGGCAGCCGCAACAACTTCCAGAAACTGCTGGAGAGCGGCAAGCGGCTCGACGACCCCTCGTTCCCGGACGGGCACACCAACTATTATCGCAGCGATGACGTGGCGGCGGTCGCCTATTTCTACCTCGACCGGCCCGGCGGCGTCCTGCCTCCGATCGCGCCCGCGGCGGAGCGGTTGCGCAACCTCAGGGTACCCGCAAAAAAGTAGGGCGGCCCCGAAGAGCCGCCCTGAAGGTCCGGCAGAACCGGCTGCTTAGTAGCGGACGCGCACGCCGATGGAGTAGACCCGCTCCAGATACTTGCGGCCCCACGGGAAGGTGTCGCCGCCACCGCCGGCAAAGGCCCGATAGGTCCGGATCGGCTGCGATCCGGCAAGCAGGTTCAAGGCGTCGAACGCGATCGTGAGTTTCTCGAAGGGCGTGTAGGACGCCGAGAAATCCAGCTGGCCGAGGCTCTGCTGCACGGTTGGCGCCTGGAAGCCCTGGAAGTCGTTGTACTCGACCACGAATTTCGACCGCCAGTTGTAGGCCAGCCGCGCGGACACATTGTTGCGCTCGTATAGTCCGACCAGGTTGAAGGCGTGCTTGGAAACGCCCGGGAAATCCTGCTGGCCGGGCAGCTGCGCCCGGAAGTTCGGTGCTAGCTCGGTTGACGCATCGATGTAGGTGTAATTGGCCTGCATGCCGAAGCCGCGCGCCCAGCCTGGCAACCAGTTGTAATCGAAGAAGGTTGTGAAGGCGGCCTCGGCCCCGCGGATCTTGCCCCTGCCCGAGTTGAAGGGCGCATCAAGCCGGACCGCGATGTCGTCTTCGCCAGGACCGATGTCCTGCCTCGAACGGAAGATGAAGCCACGGATATCGCGCCGGAACAGCGCAAGCGTCAGACTGCCTTGACGGGCGAAATAATATTCCAGCGTGAAATCATAATTCTTGCTGTTGATCGACTGGAGATCGGGATTGCCGCCATTGGCATCCCGGAAGCAGTTCTCGCTGTCCGTACCTTCGGTGGTGCAAGCTCCGGACGGGGGAAAGAAGGTCGTGGACGGGCTGAGATCGAGGAAATTGGGCCGAGTGCGGGTCTCCGTATAGGCGAGCCGTGCCTGCAGGTCCCGCCGAAGCTCCGCCCGTACGCTGATGTTCGGCAGATAATCGGTAAAGCTCGTCGTCCGATCAATCGAGGTGAGCACGTCGGGTTCGGGCGTGGTGTCGAGCTGGTTGCCTTCCAGCTTGTCCTTGGTCTTGACCACGCGCAGGCCGATGTTGCCCTCGATTGGGACACCGACGTCGAAGGCGTAACGCAGCTGCGCATAGCCGGTGTAGGTCTTCTCGTTCGCGGTAAAGGTCGCCAGCGGATCAAAGCCTACATCGCCCAGCGGGTCACCGCCGGTCGCAGCGGCAGCGGCGTCCCGGAGCGCGTCCAGATTGTCGAACACGTCGTCGAAACTGGCCCCGACGAAGCATTTTTCCTTCTGGTATTTGTCGTAGGCGAATCCGCATCCGAACCTGCCGACATCGACTCCGATGGACGACAGCGGCGGACGGTTTTCCGGCGCAATGCCGCGGTACAGCCCGCCCGTCTTGCGCTCCGCATCGCGGTTGTTGTGGCGCAGGCCGAACTGAAGCTTGGGCACGTTGGTCCAGCCGGTATCCCATTCCAGGTCGACGCGCGCCTGCACGTCGTCGCCGCTCGCCTTGATCCGGTTCTGGAACAGGCCGCGGTAAACATAATTGTCGGGATCGGTGGTGTCGAAGTCGATGAAGTCGAACGACCCGCCGCCGGGACCGTTCTGATGGTCGAAATAGACGATCCGGTCGGGCGAGCCGGTAAAGGCATAGTCGATGTTGACCTGGTGCTCCTTGTAGGTCGAATCGGTGTAGGCAAGGTCCGCGCTGAGCCGCAGCGCCGAGGTCATGTCATAGATGACGCCGCCGCCGACCTGATAGGTATTCGTTCGCGCCTTGCGGAATTCCTGGAAACCATCCGGTGCGTTCGGACTGCTGACCCGTGCCCGATAAGGCAGGCCGTCCTTGTCGAAGCTGACGTCGGTCAGCGTCGAATTGTCGAACAGCGGCACGAACAGGAAGTAGTTGGAGTCGTTGCCGCGATAGCCCTGGAACAAGCCGTCGACGTAGAACTGGAGGTCCGCGTTCGGCTTGTACTGAATCGCCGCGTTAAGGGACGGACGCTTGCGGTCGCCCGAACCGTAGAACAGCCCCGATCCGTTGGGCGCGATGAACGCCGGACGGTCCCCAACGGCGGGCCGGGGCGACACGAAGCGGTCGTTCTCACGCGTCGAATCCAGGAAGTCGATGTTGGTCAGCGCGGCGTTGACCAAGATGCCGAACTCGCCGCCATCACCCACGTCCCAGCGATTGCTGAAGAGAACGTTGCCATTCCAGTCCCAATTCTCGCTCTGCTCGAAATAGACGGCGTTGGCCGAGCCGGACAATTCCAGGTCGCGGAAGTCGAACGGCCGGCGCGAGCGGACGTTGACCTGGCCGCCAAGCCCGCCTTCGATGAGGTTGGCGGTGCCCGACTTGAACACCTCCAGCGCGGCGACGCCGCCGGCCGGGAAGTCCTGAATGGCGACGAACCGGTTCTCGGCCGTGAAGATCTCCCGGCCGTTATAGGTCGTGCTGAGGTCGGGCAAGCCGCGGATCTGGACCTGCGCCGCTTCGGCCGCGGCGCGATTGACCTGGACGCCGGTCACGCGGGCCAGGGCCGCGGAAGCGGTCACGTCGGGCAGCTTGCCAATGTCCTCGGCGACGATCGCGTCCACGATCTGATCGCTGTTGCGCTTGATGTTCTGGGCCGACTGAAGCGAGCGGCGAAGACCGGTGACGACCACCGTCTGTCCGTCTTCCTCGCTCGCGGCCTGATCCTGGCCGGTCGCGGTCTGGACCGCATCGTCGGTCTGCGGAGCGCCTTCTACCGGCGCCGGCGTGGTCTGCGCCTGGACGTTGGGATCGGGCGGCGTTGCCGGGTCGGCGGTCTGGGCGGTTGCCGGATTGGCGCCGAGAACCAGAGCTGCCGCTGAAACAGTACAGAATGCGAGTGACTCAAGCCGCATGATTTCCCCCTAAGGAAGAAGCGCCGGCGGGGCCGACGCCCAAGTGCACGGCAGAGTGAACCCGGCGCTCGGCGCTGGCAAGTATCCGATATGTTAAGGGCAACCTATTGCGACGAAGCTGTTGCTCCGGGGCTACGCCCCTGTGACGTGAAGCGAACAGCCAATCAATCCACTTGCGCCAGGAACTCGTTCACCCGCCGCTCGGCGTCGGCCAGCGCTTGGTCGGTTGATTTCTGACCGTTGAACGCGGCTGCAACCTCTTCGCCGACCAGCCCCTCGATGGCATTCTGGCGCTGCACACCCCCCGGCAGCGGCCGCCCGGTGCGGGCGATCGGGGCGATGTTGGCGCGGTGGGGCAGTGCCTGGAAGGCAGGGCTTTCGATCACCGCCTTGAAGGCCGGCAGATGGCCGGTCCGCGCCCAGTCATGATTATGCTCGGCGGCGAAGCGGAAGAAGCGGGCGATCGCCTGCCGCAGCGCAGCCGTCCGCTCGCGCCGCGGCACCACCCAGGCGTGACCGCTTACATAGCTCACCTTCTCGCCCCATAGCCGCGGATAGGGGTAGACGGTGTAGTTCTTGTAAAGCGGCCGCCCCGGCGTGTTCGCTTCCGCCTCGAACTGGCCGATCATCCAGGTGCCGGTCGGATAGATGCCGCCCTCGCCGTTCATGAAGGTGGCAATGGCCGCCGGCGTGTCCTGGTTGCGCGTGCTGGTCCCCGATGCGGTGATCGCGCGGAAGAAGTCGACGATCCGCTTTGCTTCCGGGGTCCTCAGCCGGATCGTCCGGGGATCGGGAAACAGCACCGCGTCCTGCGCGAGCAGGTAGGTGTAAAGATTGCGGGCTGCATAGGCATTGTCTCCGACCAGGCTCTGGATCAGATAGGGTTTGCCGGTCCGCTCGGTGAATTGGCGTGCCTGGGCCAGCATCTCCTGGGGCGAGGTCGGCAGCACGGGCTTGCCACCCTTCATCAGCCCGGCCTGGGCGAACAGCCGGGTGTTGATGTGGAACAGGCCGCCGTGGGTGTCGAACGGCAGGCCGTAGAGCTTGCCGCCGACCGTCACCGCGCTTCGGCTCGCATCGGTCAGCGCGGATGGTGCGAGCTGTGCCTCCTTGAGATATGGCTCGATCGGCTCCAGCAGCCCTTCCGCGGCATAGTCCGGGATCACGCCGGTGTGCATGGTGACGAGGTCGGGTGGGTCCCTCGCCGCCATCTGTGCGGAAAGCTGTGGGTAACCCGGCCAGGCAACGACGTTGCTGCTGACCCGGACGTCAGGGTTCTGGACGTTGAACTTGTTGATCATCGCGGTGATGATCCCGCATTCGCCTTCCACCTTAGAGACGTCGGTCGCGCGGCCATATTGCGCGCCGCATTCGCCGAAGAAACGCTGCAGGTAGATTTCCGCCCGCTCGTCACCGGCCGTCGCTTCGCTGCAGCTGGCGACGAGCATCGCCGCAAAAAGCGGGACCAACAGCCTCATCGCACCGCCGCCCCGGCCATGGCGCGGATGATCTGCTTCTGGAAGACGATGTAGACCATGAAGATCGGGATGGAGGCGAACATCGCCTGGGCCATCAGGAAGCCCAGGCCGCTCGTCTGCGCATAGTTCATCTGGGCCGACGCAAGGCCGACGGTCAGCGTGTACATGTCGCTGCGGGTGGCGCTGATCAGCGGCCACCAATAATCGTTCCAGGACCCTAAGAAGGTGAACACCGCCAGGGTCGACTGGGCCGGAATGGTGAGCGGCAGAATCACCTTCCAGAAGATGGTGAAGCGCGAGGCGCCGTCCAGCATCGCCGCCTCGTCCAGCTCGCGGGGAATCGCGCGCATGTAGCTGGTCATGAAGAACACGCCGAAGCTGGTGATGAGCCCCGGCAGGATCAGCCCGGGGTAGCTGTTATGGAGGCGCAGGTCGGCGAACAGCTGGTGCTGCGGAAGGATCACCGCCTGGCTCGGCACGGCGAGGCCCAGCAGCACGATCACGAACAGGGTTCGGCGGAACGGGAAATCGAGCCGGGCGAAACCATAGCCGGCCAGGCTGCACAGGATCAGCGTGCCGGCGGTGGTGCCAAGCGACACGATGATCGAGTTCAGGAGCCAGCGCATGGTGCCCCGGTTGCCAAAGATCGCCGCGTAATTGTCCAGCGTGTAGGGCGGAGCAAGCGCCGCGCCGCTGTTGCCGACAAGCGCCGCGTTGCTCTTAAGGCTGAGCAGCAATGTCCAGACTAAGGGCGCGAGCATGATTGCCGCGCCGAGCAGCAGCCCGGCCCAGCCGAGCGGGGTGAGGCGGCCCCGCTGCAGGCTAGCGGCCATCGGCGTCGCCCTTGCGGCCGGTCAGCCAATATTGAATGAGCGTCACGGCGAGGATGATCAGGAACAGGATCTCCGCCGCGGCGCTGGCATAGCCTAGCTCCCAGCGGCCGAAGGCGACTTCGAACAGGAACAGCACGGCCGTGCGCGAGGCGCCGCTTGGCCCGCCGGCGGTGAGCAGCTGCGACTGGCCGAACAGCTGCAGCTGCGCTGCGGTCTGCAGCATGATCACCAGGATCAACGTCCGCCGAAGGCTGGGCAGCGTCACCCGCCACAGGGTGGTCCAGCGGCTCGCCCGATCAAGCGCGGCGGCCTCGTACATGTCCTCCGGAATCTGCTGCAGCCCGGCCAGGAACAGCAGCATCGGCAAGCCCAGCGACCACCAGATCGTGGTCAGCGCCAGTGCCGGCAGCGCGAGGTCGGGGTGGCTGAGGAAAGGCAGCGGCTCCCACCCGAGCGCGGTCCACAGCTCGCCAAGCAGGCCGGCGTCGGGCGCGAGGATGAAGCGCCAGATCAGCGTGACAATGGTGACGGAGAGCACGGCGGAGGAGAAGAAGATCCCGCGAAAGATGGCGGCGCCGCGGGTAGCCCGGTTGAGCGCCAGCGCAAGCGCCAACGCCAGCACGGTCAGCACGGGCACGATCATCAGTGTCACGACAAAGGTGTTCACCAGCGATTGCAGGAACACCGGATCGGCGAACAAGCGGCCATAGTTGGCAAAACCGACGAAACTGCCGCCGCCGAACAGGTCGACCCGATGCAGGCTCAGCCACAGACCCTTGAACAGCGGATAGACCAGGATCAGCGCGTAGAGCGCGAGAAACGGAGCCACGAACAGCAGCCCGCCCCAGCTCCGCTCCGCCCGTGCGCTCATGCGGCGGTCCGGTGGTACCCGGTGCCATCGGGCCCGAACAGGTGCGCGGCGGCGCCATCGATCCGGAGGCCGACCTCGTCGCCGACCTTGGCGGCGGTCGTGCCCTCGTCCTCGGCGGTGATCGCGCTGCCATCGGTAAGCCGCGCATAGACCAGCGAGCGCTCGCCCAGCCGCTCCACCAGCTGCACGGTTCCACGCGTCGTCCCCTCGCTATCGCGGCAGACGCGCACCGTCTCCGGGCGAAGTCCGAGTTCGACCGCCTCCCCGGGCTTCAGGGCTGCGCGCGGCACCTCGGTCTGGACGGTCGCCCCGTCGCCCAGCGTCACGGCCGCCATGGCGCCGCCATCGGCAAGCGTCGCGGGGATGATCGTCATCGCCGGCGAGCCGACGAACTGCGCCACGAACCTGTTGGCGGGTCGGGCGTAGATCTCCATTGGCGGCGCGACCTGCTGAATGCGGCGGTCGTTGAACACGACGATGCGGTCTGCCAGCGTCATCGCCTCGGCCTGGTCGTGGGTGACCATGATCACGCCGGCGTCGACCCGCTGGCGCAGCTGGGCGAGCTCCACCCGGGTGCGCAGGCGCAGCGCCGCGTCCAGGTTGGACAAGGGCTCGTCGAGCAGGAACAGCTTGGGCCGTTTGACGATGGCGCGGCTTATGGCGACCCGCTGGCGCTGCCCGCCCGACAGCTGGCCCGGCTTGCGGTCGAGCAGCGGCTCGATCTCCAGCACCTGGGCGGCGTCGGCGATCAGCGTGTCGATCTCCGCGCGCGCCACCTTCGCGTTCCTGAGGCCGAACGCCATGTTCTCGCGCACGGTCATGTGCGGGTAGAGGGAGTAATGCTGGAACACCATGGCAACGCCGCGCTCGCCCGGCGGCAGCGGGTCAATCCGGCGGTCGTCGAGGATCACCTCGCCCCCGTCGCTGGTCTCCAGCCCCGCGATGATCCGCAGCAAGGTCGACTTGCCCGATCCCGACGGCCCCAGGAACGCGATGAACTCGCGCGGCGCGACGTCGAGGTCGACGCCGTCCAGCACCTGCACTTCCTTGAACGCCTTACGGATGTTGCGGATTTGGAGACCGGACACGGCCGTCACTGTAGCGGGTGAACGGCGCGCCGCAACTAGCACGAAAGTTTTGTTACGGCCGCTTCGAACAAGGCCGGAGTGGCCGCCGCCAGCACGTCGCCGCCGGTCAGGTCGGCGCCGCCGCGCAAGTTGCCGATCACGCCCCCTGCCCCACGCACCACCGGCACCAGCGCATGCCAGTCGTGCCGCTTGAGGCCGCTTTCCGCCACCAGATCGATGTGCCCGGCGGCCAGCCGAGCGTAGGCAAGCGCGTCGAGGCCGTAGCGGGTAACGGGCGCGGCCAGGCGCAGGCGGGTGAAGGCGTCCCGTTCGGCGTCGGTGAACAGGTAAGGATCGGTGGTTGCGAGCCGCGCCCCGGACAGGCTGGTGCAGCCGGACGTGCGCACCGGCCGGCCGTTCAGGCGAGCCTCGCCCGGAAGGCCGACGATCAATTCGTCGAGCACCGGCGCGTCGATGAAGCCGACGACCGGCTCACCGTCCTCGGCGATCGCAACCAGGGTGGTCCAGCTCGGCAGCCCGCAGATCAGCGCGCGGGTGCCGTCGACGGGGTCGAGCACCCAGCGGCGCGGCGCGTCGGGACGGGTGAGGCCGAACTCCTCGCCTTCGATCCCGTCCTCCGGGAAGCGCCCCTCGATCGCCGCGCGCAGGGCGAGTTCGGCGGCGCGGTCGAGTTCGGTGACGGGATCGTAGGCGCCTTCCCCCGCCTTGTTGTCGGCCTGGGGCACCTCCGCGCCGAGGGTGACGGCGCGGGCCGCGAGGGAGAGCTGGTGGAGGAAGGATGAAAGGTCATCAGACATGGGCTATCCTACCGTCATTCCCGCGCAGGCGAAATCATCACCAGATCGGATCGCAGTTGCCGCGTTCGGGAGATGGATCCTCGCCTGCGCGGGGATGACCATGTTCTCTGCTACTTGCCGTCTTCCGCGGTTTCCTCGATCCGCTCCAGCACCGCCTCGGGCGCAACGGTGCGCTTGAGTTCGTCGAGTTCCGGATTGCGGGCTTCCTCGATGCCAAGCTGCTGGGCGATGCGGGTGGTGAGCTTGATGAGGTGGGTGATCTCGTGCTCCGCCAGCAGGCTGATCTGGAGGTCTAGATCCGCCCGCCGGTCCGCCGCGAGCGCAGCGCGGTTCTGGCTGATCATGATGAAGGTCGACAGGAAGATCGCCTCGACCGACGCCACGGTGGCGAGGATGACGAAGCTCGGGTCAAACGGCCGCACGGGAGTGAGGCCAGCGTTGACCGCAATCCAGCCGATCACCAGCAGCGCGTGAACCGCGACAAAGGTCATGGAGCCGGCGAAGCGGCTGATCCAGCCCGCCACCTTGTCGGACGCGGACGCCCCTTCCAACTCCCGGTGTCGCCGCTCGGCCAAGGCCTCGATATTGCGCTCCAGCGCTGAGGCCAGCCCGCCCGAGGGCTGGACCGTGGGCGTCGGTCTAGTGAAGTCGTTTGGGGAGCTGCTCACCTCGGATAAACGCTTCGGTGGCTTCTAGTGCCGCTTCGTCCGTCATTTGCTCGGGCGGATGCTTGCAGAAAAAGGCGGCCGGCGCGATTACGGGACCGCCGAGGCCGCGATCCATCGCCACCTTGGCGCACCGCACCATGTCGATCGCGACACCGGCGCTGTTGGGTGAATCCTCCACCGACAGCCTAAGCTCCAGGTTCATCGGCACGCCGCCAAACAGCCGGCCTTCCATGCGCAAGAAGCAAACCTTGTTGTCGTTCTGCCACGCCACATAGTCGGACGGACCGACATGAATGTTCTCGTCGTCCAGCCGCCGCTCCGCCACGGCCTGCACGGCCTCCGTCTTGCTTTCCTTCTTGGAAGCGAGACGCGAGCGGTTCAGCATATTGAGGAAGTCCGTATTGCCGCCGGTATTCAGTTGGTAGGTGCGGTCGAGCCGCACGCCGCGCTTGTGGAACAGGTCGGTGAGCACCCGGTGCACGATCGTGGCGCCGACCTGCGCCTTGATGTCGTCGCCGATGATGGGCACGCCACGCTGCCGGAAACGCTCGGCCCAAACCTCGTCGGAGGCGATGAATACC
Source organism: Sphingomicrobium sp. (assembly GCA_035537335.1). Lineage (GTDB taxonomy): Bacteria > Pseudomonadota > Alphaproteobacteria > Sphingomonadales > Sphingomonadaceae > Sphingomicrobium. Next base: position 75,658 of record DATLMM010000005.1, read on the forward strand.
GGAATGCAGTTCACGAACGCCACACCCGCTTCCAGCGCGCATTCGGCATAGAACTCCGTCGCCTGCTGACTGCCAACCGGCAGGTAGTTCAGCAGCACGTGCGCGCCCGTCTCGCGCAGAACCCGTACGACCTCCTCCTGGTCCGGCTCAGCGTCCTCCGCCAACATGAAAGTACGCTCGGGATGATAGTCGGCCATATGATCGGCGACTCCGTCCAGCCGCTTGCCCATCCTCACCCGCGCGCCCGTTGGCGGCACATGATCGCAGAACACCTGCGTGCAGTTCGGCTTGGCAAAGATCGCCTCGTTAACGTCTTGCCCGACCTTGCGGCTGTCGACGTCCCAAGCCGCGACCACCTTCAGGTCCTTGGGGCGATAGCCGCCAAGGTCCCAATGCATCAGGCCGATCTGTTCGTTGGCGCCGCCGTTCTGGTAATGGGCAATCCCCTGCACCAGGCTTGAGGCGCAGTTGCCGACGCCCGCGATGGCGATGTTGATGATCGGGTCCATGTTTCTTCCTCGTTATTCGGCCGCGACGCGGGTCGGCTCGGATGCGGCCGCAGCAGGCGCATAGCGCTCGATCATCTGTGCGCAGAAGTCCGCAAATTGCTGCGGCTCGCGCGGCGGACTGGTGTGGTGCGGCGCGATGCCCAGGTGCTCGGGCGTGAAGCAAAAGGTGACGGTGGTGTCGAACGGCTCCAGAGCCTCCATCTGCCGATCGAACCAGTCGACCGCGTTGGGGCGGAAACTGTCTGCCCAGGACAGGCCCGTGCGCAGCTTGGTGACGCGCAGCCGCCTGAGCCAGGCCACGGCATCTTCCAGCCGATGATCCTCGAAGTGGAACCACTGCATTAGCCCGAGCTCGCCCGCGAACTGCTCGAAGTCCTTGAGCCCCAGCTTGGGTGTGCCGTCTTCCTTCAGCAGTCCCATGTAGAAGTGGCGATAGTAGCTCGACCCCTCCGCCTCCCGGTGGCGGGTCGTCGCGCCCCAGGCTTGCGGCAGATCGTAAAGAGAATACCAGAAGATGCGCGGGACCTTGCCGATCAGCAGTTCGGCCGTGCGCTTGAC
>DATLMM010000006.1:0-5042 GCA_035537335.1 Sphingomicrobium sp.
CATCGGATCGGGCGACCCGCCGACCTGGTGCAGGATGTCGAGGGGCAGCTGCTCGGGCCACCAATCCTTGTTGCTCCGTCCCAACAGGGACCGCACACCGCCCTTGACCGGACAACCGCTCAGTGGGCTATCGCTCGTTACCGCGTCCATGCTCTTACTCCCAAAAGATCAGGGGAGCCTTGTACGCCAAGCGAGCCGAGGGCAAAAACGATTAAAGTCGCTCGTTCCCGCGGGTAAAAGCGATTGCTGGACCAGCCTAGTCCATGTGCCTCAGGCCCATGCGCAGATAGTCCCAGCCGGTGACCAGCGTCAGCGTCGCCGCCGACCACAGGCTGATCAGCCCCACCATGTGCACCCAATCGTGATCAGGGAATCCGCCGCTCAGGATCAGCGCCCCGAGCGCCACCAGTTGCAGCGTCGTCTTCCACTTCGCCATGCGACTGACGGGCACCGATACCTGCAGCCCCGCCAGGAACTCGCGAAGGCCCGACACGATGATCTCGCGCAACAGGATCACCAGCGCCGGGATGATGTGGAAGGAATGGATCAACGGCTCGCCGCTATTGTTGCGGGTCGACACCAGCATGACGATCACCGCCGCCACCATGATCTTGTCGGCGATCGGGTCGAGGAACTGCCCCAGCCGGCTGATCTGCCCGTTCGCCCGCGCAAGGTAGCCGTCGAAATAATCGGTGATGGCAACGATGCAGTACAGGACGAAAATGACGAGGTAATCGACCGGGGTTGGCCGCCACAGCAGGAACACCAGGATCGGCACCGCCAGGATGCGGGACAAAGTCAGCAGGTTGGGAAGCGACAACATCGGTGCAGGCGTAGCCCGAAACTGGCGTCACGCAAATGGATGCGCGCCGATCGCGGCGTCCTGTTTGCGGCGCCCCGGCCCGGCACGGCGCACTTGCCCAAGCCCGCCAACACGTTATGCCGTGCCCGCCGCCAGTTCGGGCGGACTGATAGGACGCGCATTCAAGCCCATGGAAGCCGCACCCAAGCTCCTGGCGCGTCGCCGGTTCCTTCCCCTTTTCGTCACGCAGTTCCTCGGCGCGTTCAACGACAACCTTTTCCGCACCGCGATGGTCATGCTGGTGATCTACGGCATCTACCGCTCGGCGGAGCAGGAGGCGACGTTCAGCGCGATCGCCGGCGGGCTGTTCATCCTGCCCTTCTTCCTGCTGTCCGCGCTGGCCGGGCAATTGGCCGACGCCTTCGACAAGGCGCGGATCATTCGCGCCGTCAAATCGGCCGAGATCGGCATCATGCTGTTCGGCGCGGTCGGGCTTCTGCTGCAGGACATCGTCCTGTTGCTGATCGCGCTCACCGCCATGGGCGTGCATTCGACGTTCTTCGGCCCGATTAAATATGCCATCCTGCCGCAGCACCTGCACGAGGATGAAGTGCTTGGCGGCACGGGCCTGGTCGAGGCAGGCACCTACATCGGCATCTTGCTCGGAACGATCCTTGGCGGCGTGCTGGTGCTCCAACGTCCCGACGGCAGCTACCATGCCGAATGGGCGGCCGTGGCCGTGCTCGCGACGGCGGTGATCGGCCGGATCGCAGGCAGCTTCGTGCCGCCCGCCCCGCCGACGGACGAGCCCGACGACGCGGAATTTCCCCGCCGCGGGCTCGACTGGCACATCCTTCGTGCCTCCATCCGGCTGGTGCGCGCAACCATGCACATCCCGCGCCTGTTCCTGTCGATCATGGCCATCAGCTTCTTCTGGGCCATGGGCGCGGTGCTCGCCGCGCAATTCCCGCCCCTGGTGAAGAACGTCTTTTCGGGTGACCAGAGCGTTGCGACCTTGTTCCTGGCAACTTTCTCGGTCGGCGTGGCGGTCGGGTCGGTGGCCATCAACCGGCTGCTGAAGGGCCATGTCTCCGCTCGCTTCGCGCCCGCCTCCGCTTTGGCCATGGGCTTCTTCGTGCTGCTTCTCTACCTGCTCAGCAGCAATTGGACCCCGGCGCCGCAGCTGGTCGGGGTCAGGGAGTTCCTCAACTTCCCGGGCGCCTGGCTGGTGGTGGCCGACCTGTTCGGCGTGGCCTTCGCCGGCGGCATGTTCGTGGTGCCGCTCTACGCCTTTTTGACCACCACCGTGCCGCCGTCGGAAACCGCGCGCACCGTGGCCGCCAACAACATCGTCAATTCGGGTTTCATGGTGCTTGCAACGCTGTGCCTGACCCTGCTGGTGCAGATCGGAGTCACCGTTTCGGGCACGTTGCTGCTGGTGTCGGTGGCCAGCATCATCGCCGCGGGCCTGGGCTGGAAGCTTCACCGCGCGTGCGACGCCTGCGCCGCCACGACCGCTTAGGCGATCAGCACGCTGACCAGGATGAAGCCCGCCGCAAAGGTCATTCCGAACAGGCGCAGGTCGTCATCGAGGCTGCTCGCGCCCACCGACGATTCGACATGCGCGAATGGTCCGGCCTTCCTGCCGAAGGTGCGGCGTTGACGCATTAAGGGTGACGTGGGTTGAAGCATGGGCAAACCTTACCGGGTCTTTGACCATGTTCAACACGCACAACCGACGACCGATCCCACCTGTCCCCAAGCGAGACGGTTCGGAGTCAAAAGGGGCTAATCAGGCAGCATTGCGTCCGATGCGAGCCCCAAGCTCAGGCATTCCCTCGTCCGCATCGCGCGCCAGCATTTCGGCGGCCTGCTCGGCACTCATCGGCTTGCCGAAGAACCAGCCCTGGCCGGTCTTCGCACCCAAAGCCAGCACCGCCACATGGGTTTCGGCATCCTCGATCCCCTCGGCCGTCACCGGCACGCCGATCGCCCCGGCCAGCGCGCACACCGCCTTGACGATGGCCGCGCTCTCCCGGTCCTGGCACAAGTTCGACACGAAGCTGCGATCGATCTTGATCACGTCCAGCGGCAAGGATCTCAGGTGGGACAAGGACGAATAGCCGGTCCCGAAGTCGTCAAGCGCCAGGCGTACCCCTTGGGTCTTGAGGTTGGCGACCACCGTGCGTGCCAGGTCCATGTCGGAAAACAGCGAGCCTTCGGTAATTTCCACCACCAGCCGTTCGGCCGGGAAGCCCGCCTGCGTCAACAGCCCGAGCAGGCGGTGCGCCAGCCACGGATCACTCAGCTGCGATGGAGAGATGTTGACGGACAGCGTGATGCCCGGGCTCCAGTTGCGCGCCGTTCGAAGCGCGGCAAGGATGACCTGTTCGGACAATTGCCCGATCACGCCAATGTCCTCCGCGATCGGGATGAAGCGGTCGGGCCCGATGGTCCCCAGCGTCGGGTGCTGCCACCGGGCAAGCATCTCGAAACCGATGATCCGGCCCGTCACCAGGTCGACCTGCGGCTCGAACACCGGGTGAAACTGGCCGTGCTCCAGGCCGACCCGCATGGCGTGCTCAAGCTCGCTTTGCGCGATCAGGGCGCGCTCCATGGCGTCGTCGAACCACACCGGCCGCGCGGCCCGAGCGGTGCGCGCTCCGTCCAGCGCAATGTCGGCGCGGCGAAGCAGGTCCGCGGCCCGCGCCAGGTGACCTTCGCTTTGCACGGCGATCCCGGCGAAGGCTCCGACCTGCGCCAAAGTGCCGTCGATATCATAGGTGCGCGCCATGCCCCGAAGCAGCACGTCGCACAGCGCTTCGGCCTCGCCCACAGCCTCGGGCGCCATGGCCAAGGCGACCGCGAATTCGTCGCCGCTGAGCCGCGCGGTGACCGCATCGGCCGGAATTTCCATGACCAGGGTCGCCGCGATCCGCCGCAGCAGCGCGTCGCCGATGTCGTAACCGTGGCGATCGTTGATGGTCTTGAACCGCTGCATCTGCAGCGACAGGATGACCAGGGACTTGCCGTTGGTCGCTGCGTGAGTCGCCAGGCCATGCACGCCGTCGGCAAAGCCCTTGCGATTAAACAGGCCCGTAATGGCGTCGGTGGCCACCAGCATGGCGGCGCGGCTTTCCCCGTCCGCGCGCAAGGCCGCCTCATGCTGGAGGTCGACGTAGCAGCGCCACCCAACCAGGATCAGCGCAACGTTGAGCGTCAGTGCAACGCTGATGACCCGGACGCCGTCGCGAAAGGCCACGTCTTGCCCGGCGACAACGGTCCACATCAGGCTGTTGCTGTTCCACAGGAAGATCGCCACCGAACTGATCAGGACGGCGACCACCACGACGTCGCGCCGGATGAACGCCAGCCGGTTGGATGGCGAATACCAAAGGGATCGCAAGGACGTTTTCTGCTTCACGTGACCGGCGATAGTGGGACAACGTTAACAATTGCCCCAAACCGGTCCTATCGGCCGCGCGTGCTTGGCTCCGCTCCGCTCCGGGCACTTCCATCGGACGATCTGGCCCAAGCCCGGGCGCTGCGCCAAAATGGTGCGGACGGCGGGACTTGAACCCGCACTCCCGATCGGGAAACCGATTTTAAGTCGGTAGCGTCTACCGTTCCGCCACGTCCGCACATTTGCAGCGATCAGCCGCTGGCGACCGGGCCGTGGCCCGATCCTTCAGACTTCCTCGGGAGAGGATTCGCCCAGGTTGAGCCGGACCCGCATTTCCTTGCCCGGCTTGAAATAAGGAACCCGCTTGGCGTCCACGTCGACGCTCTCACCGGTGCGCGGATTGCGGCCGATCCGCGCATCGCGCTGACGGGTCGAAAAGGCACCAAAGCCCCGCAACTCGACTCGGCCCCCCGTGGCGAGTTGCTCGGTGATGGAATCGAACAAGGCGCCGACCACACCCTCGATCTCGCGTTGCGTGAGATCGGGAAAGTCCCCGCACAATTTGTGCACAAGTTCCGAACGGATCATGTTGACCTCGCGCCTTTGTCTAAGCTCCATGGCCGCACAAACGGCCCCCCGCGCACATGCTGCCCCAAAGGCGGGGCAGGCGCAAGCACCTGCCCCATTTGCATGGCTGGCTTACTTCTTGGTTGCGGCCTTGAGGGCCTCGCCAAGGATGTCGCCAAGGCTCGCGCCGCTGTCGGACGAACCATATTGCGCCACGGCCTGCTTCTCTTCGCTGATCTGCAGCGCCTTGATCGAGAAGGTCGGCTTCTT
>DATLMM010000007.1:0-2349 GCA_035537335.1 Sphingomicrobium sp.
CGACGACCTTGGCCCGCCAGTCCTTCACCGGGGCGGCATTGTTGGCATCGCCGCTGCTCAGGCTCCCGACGAAGGTCTCGATATTCTGGCGCAGGGCATCGATGCACGGCGCCATGCTGCCGCTGATGTCGACCACGAAGACGATGTCGGCCACGCCCTTGGTCTTCTCACGGCTCTGCGGAGCTTGCGGACTGGCGGCGACTTCGGCGACTCCGGGCGTTGCGGCCGCGGGGTCGGACGGGAGCGGCTCCAGCAGCGAACCAGAAGCGCTCGCATCGGGCGAGGTGGCGGCTGGCGCGGCCGGGTCCGGGGCAGGCAGATCGGTCGGCAGGGCAGTCGCGGCGTCCCCGGAGGCGGGCGCGGTCGGATCGGTGCTGCTCATGTGAAATCTCCGTGAATTATGGTCGCGTAGAAGCGACGCCATCAAGGAGCGAACGACGCGTCGAAATGAACGTTCCGACCAAGGCCGTTGCGGCGCCTGCTGCTGACTCTGCAACAGCCAGGTCGCGCCTGACTGATTGGGCTTGGTGAATCGGTCAGCAATGGTTGAAAACGCCGCGCTCAACTTAAGCGAACTATCGATCACTTTGGCTTCTGCTTGTGGTGGGAAGCAGAACGGCTGCTTTCGGGTACGCAGAGGCGGATAGCTGCCTTTCGTTCGTGCGGAGTGCGCCGACTTCGGCAGTTCTCAGGCAGCCAAGAAGTTGGCAGGCAACGTTAGGCGCACGCGCGTTCAGCTAAAGAGCCCACATTTGCTTTCGACCCATTGCAAGATCGGCATCGTAGCTCCTTCGGCTTGTAGGAGGTGAGGCTCGCTAGCGCTGACGGAGGGTGCGGTCCGCGCCGCCTGCCCGATCATACTACGCCGAGGTAATCCGGTTGGATTAGGAGAGCGGTCACGGCGAAGCTGGCGAACGCCAGCGCCCATGGCCGATCGGCCAGCCGGTCTGCCAACGCTGCCAGGGTCAGGCGTTCGGATCGAACGTTAGTCTGTCTCGACTTGCGGCCCGTACAGCCGGGATCTCCAATCATGCGAACACCGAATGCGTGAAGAACAGCTGATGGATGGTCTCCAGCGTTGCGAAGGTCGTAAAGGTCGTCAGCCCAAAGACTGCGTAGATGCGGCCTGTCAGCCCCGTGGCGCTTGGCGACCGTGGAGCTGAGCTCTTCACTTTCGTGACTGCGCGAGCGGCGTTAGCAGACTTAGGCACGGGCGACACTCGACAGCTGGCTCGGCGCGGCCTGCGCAGGTCCAACGGCGGCCGCGACGGTCACACTGCTCATTACGAGCGCGGCGCAAAAAGCGACGATGGTTGAGCTTACCGAGGCGCGAAACATGGTCTGAGATCCCCTTGTGAAGACTGCACCGTGCAGTTCTCCTTGATCATCCAAGAAGCGTGCCAAACACAGAAAAGCGCTGATTATGGTTGCAGCATCGCTCATCCATCAGACGTCGATTGGCTACCCGGACCAAGGTTCGGCGTAACTTCCCAAGCGCCGCGCGGGCGTGCGGAGCCGGCAAGTCGAACGTCTGCCTTCGACGCATTGCAGACCTTCACCGTTGGAGTGGCGACGACCGCGGGCGAACTTATAATTAAGATCAGAACAGAAACGCTTCGCCGATCGCTCCCAGCGCGCGGAGGATCCGCGGGCCGGCGCCAGTTGGATGTGCGGCTGGAGCCCTCAGGTCCAGATTGCCGAAGCCATCTTGCCGATGCGAGGGAGCGACGAAGTCAGCTAAGCGCGCACCAAGTGGTTAGTGCACCGAGCCCAAGGGAGAGTTGCAGGCGGAACTTGAACCAATTCGTCGGGGCTAGGCCGAGTTGCTCAAGCCGCAGGTCAACAAGGGCTGATGCCGCGATGCCGGCTGCCAGAACTACCAGCGAGAAACTTGGCCGCTCGGCTCGGATGACCCATGGCGTCCATGCCATCAAGGAGGCAAGCGACGGCAGCACGCCTACGGGCCAGACCCAGAGCGGTGCACAATCGGAGCGGGCGGCTGCTAAGCCCCACCAGAGAGCGCCAAGGAAACTAAAAATCAGCGCAGCATAGGCCATCGCCGCGGCGAGCGCGACGGAATGGTAGTCAGTCGGTCCGACCGAGAGAATTAGCCCAGCTGCGGCTTGGGGAAGAAGCCCTGCGTAGCCAAGCGCGCGCGCTGTTCGGGGCAGGGTTGTTCGGCTTGTCACGCGTACTCCAAGGCGAGCTTCGAGGGCTCAGCCTAGCTAGCCCTGGACCGGCGCCCCCGCCGCGGCTTCGGGCTGGGCGCCTGCTCGGTCCCGCCCTGCTCCTGCGGCCCCTGCTCGCCCTTGCCTTCCTGCGTGCGCTTCCGGCCGAGCCCGATCTTGT
>DATLMM010000008.1:0-8110 GCA_035537335.1 Sphingomicrobium sp.
GCGGTGCAGATCGGGTACACGATCGCCGACATCGTCGCGAAGGCCGGCCTGGGTGTTGTGATCTACCTGATCGCGGTCCGCAAATCGGCCGTCGAATATGGTGATGCCGACACCGCTTATGCCGCCGGCCAAGCCCGGACCGCGACCTCGCGGGCCCAGTCTGGACCGACTGGCTGCCATTTGGCGGCTGGCGACACGACCAGCCGGGCGGGCTCATCCCGCCCGGCTGATCGATGAACATAAGGCGATCGCAATGCCGAGCATGTCTAGCCTTGGATCCAGAGCTTCGGGCAGCACCTCGCTCTTGGTGACCTTCGTTGCCGGCTTGCTTCTCGCTAGCTTCGCGGGGCTTGACCTTGTCTCGCAGGGTGCCACGATTACAGCTTGCCTGGCACTCTTGATCTTCGGCGTTCCGCACGGCTCGCTCGACATCGAAGTTCTCCGAAATCAACATCGGTACGGCGCGCGTCGGATTGCGGCCGTGCTCACGCTGTACGTGGGCATCGCCGCCCTGATGTATCTGCTGTGGCATGTCGCACCGATCGCTGCACTGGCCGCCTTTTTGGTGGCGGCCGTCGTCCATTTCTCCGAAGATTGGGACGATGTCGGCTCCGCCTTCCTTGCTCAGGGGATGTCCGCGGCACTGCTGACCGCGCCAGCCTTTCTTCACCTGAACGACATGCAGTCACTCTTCATCGCCTTGAGCGGGCGCCAGGACGCGGCCGTGCTCGGCGACATCATGCTCTTGCTAGCGCCCGTAGGCCTGGCGATTGCCGCGATTGCCCTACTTTCATACTGGCAGTCGGGGCGCTCCGAACGGGCAGGCGCGGGGATCGCCGTCATCGCCGGCATGGCGCTGCTGCCCCCTGCCGTCGGCTTTGCCGCCTTCTTCTGCCTGTATCATTCGCCCCGCCACTTCCGCGACGCTCTCACCCACCTTTCCGCCGATCAGTTCCGCCGGCGTTGGCAGGTGATCGTGCCATTGACGCTCGCTGCCCTCAGTCTGGCCGGGTGGCTCTTCGTTCAGGAGGCTCGCAGCGGGGTGTTGGCGCAGGTTGTCGCAGCGAGCTTCATGACCCTGTCGGTCCTGACCGTTCCGCACATGGCCGTTCCCTTCATCGTTACATATCTATTCGGTGAGCGAGGACCACTCACATCCATTCTCAAGGATGGACCCGTCGCAGACCAAGGATTCCCCCGCGTTTCGGCGCAAGGGTGAAGCCCTTATGGGTAAGCACCTCGCGGGAGGGCGGCAGGCACCCCTAAAGGGGGCAATGGCCGGGGCGGTCTTGCTGCCGCAGTCTTCGTCGGAAGGACGCAATGTGATGCTACGCTCCAGCCAAGCCGCACCCGAACGTTTGCCATCGTTCGCACGGTGGCTCGGTGTGGCGGGTCTGGTCCCACAGATCCTATTGGCAGCGCTCCTGATCGGCGGCCCTGCGGAGTTCCGTTTACCGGCAAGCGGCCTTGCCCTGTCATACTCCGGCTTGATCTTGAGCTTCATTGGCGGAGCTTGGTGGGGCCTCGCCTCCAGGCACAAAGAACCTGTCGCAGCATGGATCTGGTGCGCCGCGGTAGCTCCTTCGCTGATCGCCTTTGCAGGCCTTGGCGCGTGCGCCTTCGGAGGACGGCCGGGACCCGGCCTGCTCCTGATCGGAACCGCGCTAATCGGGGCGCTTGGCATCGATGGCAAGCTCAATGCCGCCGGCTTGTGCCCCGCGGGTTGGCTTGGCTTGCGCGCACCACTGTCGCTCGGACTTGGCGGACTAACGATCCTGATCGCTGTCTTCGCCTGAAGGGCGTTCTCAAGATCAGCGTCAGGGCCAAGATCCTGTCGCCGGTCACTCCAGTTTCGGCACCTTTGCCGACCACTCCGCGAGAAGGTGGCCGCCATGGATTATAGTCGCTCCATCCGAAGCCAGCGCGGGTCACCAGACCACGCTTGCTGCAGCGCAGCCTCGGAGGCCCGCATTTGACCTGTCCGGCCCAGTGCCCGCTCCGAGGCGGCAAGGCCGTACAGCACCCACCCGTTGTGCGGTGACTGAGCAAGAGCGGTCTCGAAGGCATCGCGCGCTTCTTTGTACCGCTTCGCCTGGAACAGCGCCGCGCCGAGCGACTGGTTCACCGGATAGTACCAGTACGGCGGCTCCATATAGGGAATGGACTGCTCGATCTTTGCGGCTTCAAGATAAAGCTCAACCGCCTTGCCGAAACGGCGATTGGCTTGGGCCCAACGCGCAAGCGCAACCTTCTCCGCGAGCTGTACCAGTTGCGCCGCCGGGACTCCCTGATCGATCATTGGCTGGAGCAGGTCGCTGTTGCCGACTGCCCTCAAGCTTCCGATTTCCTTGTCGAACTCAGCCCGATTGCCTTGCTGGGCACGGGCTACAGCCCTGGCATAGAAGCGCATCGCCGTCGCATAAGGCAGGCGAGCATCCGGTGCTCGCATGGCGAGTATCTCCGCCGGGGCCTCAAACTGCGCCGCCGCGAAATAAGGCGCTGCGTTGATCGCCTGGATCCAGGCAACTCGGGAACTAACGCCCGGGTCGAGTAGCTTCTCGAGCTTTCGCGCCTCGCGGATTGCGGTTGGCATCTCACCTGCCATCTGGGCGGACGTGACCAGGAAGTGGACGTTGTGCGGATAGTAGCCGTAACGGACCATTCCCTGGTCTCCGCTTGCTCTGATCCAGGCTTCGTCAGATTTGGCAGCGGCGACGTTTGAACGAATGGAATCCTGCCATCGGCCGCGCACGTAATAGATATGTGCGGGCATATGGACGAGGTGCCCGAGGGCCGGCGCCAGCGGCTTGTTCAGGCGGTCTGCGGCAGCTTCCGCCCGTTTCGGATCGGGGCCATTTTCCATGAGATGAATGTAAAGGTGCGCCGCCTGCGGATGATCCGGGTTGCGAGCAAGCACCGCTTCAACGAGCCGCACGGCGTCTCTAATGCGCTCCTTGGGTTGCTTGTCCGCTCCCCAATAATCCCACGGTCTGGTGTTCATTGCGGCTTCCGACGCAAGGAGCGCGAGGTCGTCGTGGGACGGGTGTGCAGCGGACGCCGCGAGCATCGCATCGGCGAATATGGCGTCGAGGACCGCGCGTTCTGCTTTCGGGTCGAGCGAGTAGCGTTTGACCATGGCAGCAGTCATGGAGCGTTCGGCTGGCGTGGCGTTTCGAGCCAGCCAATCGGCATAGGCCGCTGTCGCGAAAGCCCGCGCGTTGCCAGTGCCGTCCATCGGTGCATTGATGTTTGGCCCATAAGCGAACGCCTCGCCCCACCAGCACATGGCGCAATTGGGATCGAGGCGCTGCGCTTCGCGAAAGGACGCGATCGCGGCAGCGTGGTTGAACCCGTATGAGAACGCGACACCCTGGGTGAAAAAGCGTTGAGCCTCCGGGTTAGTGGTCGTGATCGGAAAGCTCACCGCTCCCAAGCCGCCATAAAGCGGGACGGTCTTTACTGGCGCAAGGTGCACCACGGCCGCAGACATCGACAGCATGGCTCGCATCGAATGGCCTCGGTGAAAGCCGGTGCCATGGTCGGCGTGCGCAGCTTGCGGAATTGTGGGCTCTGCAGCGCTCGCGCCCGCCAACGCCAAGGCACCGAGCACCGTCGCTGCACCACGGACAAAATGTTTCATTGCCACCCCCTGAGTCGCCGGGAAGTGACCCATAGCACGTTTAGGCTTCAAGCTGCGCGGCGCGCGGATGCTCACGTCCACAGAGTTTCAAATATTGGTAGCTGCCGTTCGGGGCGACCCTGAGCGGTGCTTATCGCTCAGGGTGGTTCCTTCGGGTTCGGATGAGGATCACAGCGGCGGTCGATGCGATACCCGCAGCCAAGGCCGCCCCGATGAACACGGGATCGATCTTGCCGCCGTCCTTGCGAAGCCTGCGGTGGCGGCCGATCCGGTGGAGCAGGTCCTTGCGCTTTGAAATGCCTTCGAACATCTCGCCGGGACCCTCTGGGTCAAGGATCTTGTTGTCGGCAAGCCAGGTGCGAACAGCATCGAGCTCCGGCACCTCATAGGGGTAAAGCGAGCGCCCAGCCCTGCGAAGCTGCTCGATCGTGGCGATGAGCGAGCCTGTACTTTCCAGAAGACCCTCAACCGTTTCGCAGTCCGTATCCAGATGCTCCGCCAGCAATGAATTGCGAATACCCGCAATGACGCGTGACGTTGTCGGGTCGGTGTCGGGGCCGGCTTCGATGACCACGTCGCACTCGGTATCCAGGCGTAGCGAGCGGTTATTGAAGTTCGACGATCCCACCCGCAGGATTGCGTCGTCGACCACCGTCACCTTGGCATGAACATAGATCGGCTGACCGCCAGCCGTGTAGGGATGGTAGAGCCTGAGACGACCATGAACGTCGCGCTCCTTGAGCGCTTCCACCAGTCGCGCGCGAGCCGAGTCCATCGCGATCGGTTCAAGCCAGCCTTCAGCCGTCGAAGGATGCACGATCACGACCTCGGGGCCGTCAACTTCTTCGAGGCGCTTGGCAATTGCTTCGGCTACCTTGCGTGAAGCGAAGTACTGGCTCTCCGCGTAAATCCATCGCTCGGCACGGGCGATCAAGTCGACATACAAAGCCTCAATCTCGTGAACCGGCGTTTGATGTGACATCTCGGGGATCGTACGCGCGATCCCGACTTCCACGTCGATGAAGTCCGGCTTGATCTCTTCCGGCCAATGCCCGTTCGCCCGCCTCGTGGGAGCGTCGACTTCGCCGCCTGACTTGCGCCAGCGCTCGCGGCACATCTCACCGAGCGATGCCGCAACCGGACCTTCGAGCATCGTCGTTACATCATGCCAAGGGCCGTAGGGCGAGCCGCTCGGCTCAACACGGCGATGTTCGTCATCCGAATGGCTGCGGGTGTCCCAACGGTCGACCGTCATGTCGATACCACCGCAAAATGCGAGTGCGTCATCAATCACCAGCACCTTCTGGTGATGCGACCCACCGACAGGGTGATTGGCATCAAAGCGAAGATGGACCTGATCGTCGTGTATCCATTTGACGATCCTGAGCAGCGTGCGACCGTGGAACAACGTCTTGATTGCGCCGGTATCCCAACGGAGAATATGGACTTGAAGCCCGGGAGTGCGAGTAGTCAGCCAGCTGATGAAGGCCCCCACCCTTTCTGGCCCATCGTCTTCGCATCGCTCATCTTTGAAGTTGATACGCGCATCGAAGTCCCATCCTACCAGCAAGATCTGCTCAGTCGCCTTCAACATGGCATTGCGCGCGGCACGAAAATAATCTTCGGCATCAACGATAACCGTCGCGCGCGTTGCGTTGGCGGTGCGCCAGCAGTTACGACCGGGTTCGAGCAGAGCAGGTTGGATCATGCTCCCGTCTTAGTAGAGGAACCACGTGCGAAGCCAGAGGCTCGCTGCCTCCGAGGCAGGGCCCGCAAGGCGACCCTTGGAAGCAGCGCTGCGGCAAAGCGTCGGAACGTTCACCAACACGCGTCGTTCGCTCCGGCATTGGACCTGCCCTCCGCTGTCCAGCGCCCTTAATGGAGAAGAGAATGAGCAGCACCGATCCGACTGCCCCGGCTGGCGACACTGCTGGCGCGGCGCTGCCAACTGAGACGCCCACGCCGGACGTGGCCCTGTCCGGCACCACTGCGCCTGAGGCGGCTCCGCCCACCGACGCGCCCTCGCCCGACGCGCCTCTTGCTGACCTAACCGCAACAACACCGCCCGCCGAGGCATCCTCCGGCGGCGTCGCGGAGATCGCGGCGACCGAACAAGCGCCGCAAAGCCGGGGAAAGACCAAGGGCGTGGCGGACATCGTGTTCGTCGTCGACATCAGCGGCAGCATGGCGCCGTGCATCGATGCACTTCGCCAGAACATCGAAACCTTCGTTGGCAGCCTAAGCAGCGGTGACGCCAATAATGCCGCGCCGGTGAAAGACTGGCGCGCCAAGGTCGTGGGTTATCGCGACATCGAAGCCGCCGAAAGCGAGGGCTTGCCGTGGATCGTCGATAATCAGTTCGTTCGCGATCCGGCCGAGCTCAAGGGTCAGCTTGCCTCGCTTCAGGCAAACGGCGGCGGTGACGAACCGGAATCGCTGCTCGACACATTGTTCAAGGTCGCCACGATGGAGGCGACCGCGAAAGGCGCGCAGACGGTCGAAGGCGGCAAGTGGCGTTACCGGAGCGACGCCGCGCGGGTGGTGGTCGTGTTCACCGATGCGTCGTTCAAGGAGACGATGAGCATCCCGGAAGCCAAGGGCGGATCGCTTCAGGACGTCGCCAACGTCGTCATGGCGAACCGCATCATCCTGAGCGTCTTCGCACCCAATTTCGAGGGCTATGACCGCCTCAGCCAGATCGACAAGTCCGAGTGGGAAGTGGTCGAGTTCGAGGGGCTCAACGCGCAGGAAGCGCTGCAGAAGTTCACGTCGGATCCGGTCAACTTCCGCAACACGCTCAAGCAGCTGGCCGCAAGCGTTTCCCGTTCCGCCGAGACGGTGGCGCTTTGACGCGCGGGAACCGGCCGTAAGGGCGAGCGATGGCAAAGAAGCTGAAGGTCGGAGACACCATCCGGGGATACCGCATACTCAAGGTATTCGGTCCCGGGATGATGGCCATATCCTATGCCGCACAGGCTCCAAACGGCCGAAAGGTGTTCTTCAAGCAGTATAAATCGCCCGCACCGACCGTTGTCTGGTACCGGGATTTCGTGGCCTATCAGAAGGAACTGGCTGCCCGGGTCGTGCGCGGCAAAGCGGACAATTTTGCCGTCGGCCATGTCGACTCATTTGAGGAGATCTGGGGCGGTCCCTGCTATTTTCAGGCGTTCCAGTTCGTCGAGAATGGCGCGGATCTTCAGCAAGTTCTCGACAAGGAGCGCGAAGCGCATCGCGTGACCCGAAAGGCGCCCACCAGCGATCCCGCGATTTGGGGGCGCCACGCGACATGGGCGAAGGTTCTGGTGGCCGGCATCGCGGCGCTTCATGACGTGAAGATCGTCCATGCCGACCTGAAGCCGGCCAATGCCTATCTCATCGAGGACCCGACGATCGCTTCGGAGTTTCAGCTGAAACTGATCGACATGGACTTCTCGCTGCTCGCGGACCGACGCCCGCCCTGGCACGGCCATCAAGGCTATGTCGGGACCGACAATTACCGTTCGCCCGAGCATTTGATGAGAGGCGCCGTGCCGGGCCTCGCGTCGGACATTTTCACGTGCGGCCTGATCCTCTACGAATTGCTGTCTGGTCGCCATCCTTATTGGTCGGAAGATCAGGCCGCTTATGCTCGGCTCGTGCAGGGCTATAAGGCGGAGCCCCCGGCCCTCCTCGGCCAAATGCCCTGGCCCGCCAGCAACGCCGATGTCAGCGCGGTGCTCCACCGCTGCCTCAACCCGGATCCGACGAAGCGCCCATCCGCATCCGAGTTGCGTGCCGTCCTGATCGGTCGGAATCGAGCGCCGGCGACTCCGCCCGTTGCTACCGCCACCCCCAAAAGGCCTCCCGTCGCCGCTGCACCGGGAGTAGCCGCCGCTACGCGCCCGCCCCTTGTATCCGAAGCGGTCGAACTCGTCGCATCTGGCGGCGGGACGCTGCAAGTTCGCATCCGCACCGATTTGGGCAAGATGCTCGTGCGCCGGTTCGGTCCGGAGGCCGAGTTCTGGGACGAGCGCCAGTGCGTGCTCGAGCGAGGCGCTGGCGGACAGTGGACGGTGAAGCCCGCCGGAACGACGACCAATCAGACGCTGGTCAACGGCCGCGCCCTCACCGGCAGCCACGCGCTGAGGTCCGGCGACCAGATCGCCGTCGGCAATGAGGCGAAGAAGATCGCCAAGCTGCCACTCACCGTGCGCGCGGCATGACCGAGGAAAAGCCGGAGCTGACCGCTGAGCCGGTCGGGCAATCTCAAGCCCAGGATGTCGGAAGTGCGCCGGCAGCCACGGAGGCTCCCTCTCCCGAACCGATCGAAGCACCCGCTGAGCAACCGCCCGTGGTCGGCATCCCGGCCGTGCAGGATGTGCACGACCTTGACTGGGCCGCGGTCGACGAAGCTGTGACCCGCTCGCGTGATCGCTCGCGACTGCGTGCAACCGTGGAGCGCTTCGAAGCCCTTCTCGACCAGGAAGGCGG
>DATLMM010000009.1:0-2227 GCA_035537335.1 Sphingomicrobium sp.
CCGGGGTCAGCTCGGCAAGCGCGGAAACGACGCGGAAATCGGCATAGCCTTCCGTCAGGTAAAAGGCGCGCAGCTTCTGCTGGTCGGCCGCCAGCCGGTCGGGATCGTAGGTGTCGTTAGACTTCAGGAACCCGAGCACGCCGCCGGCCTGGCGGGTGAACATTTCCTTGCGGAGCCGCTCGTCGGAATAGTTCTGGTTCCCAAGGACGTTGATGCGCTGCACCTTGGCGAGGTCGCCCTCGAAGATTTCGTAGACGACGTCGACCCGGTTCTGATCGAGCTGCACGATCTTGGGTTCGACCCGGGCGGCGAACCGCCCCTGCCGGCGATACAGCTCCAAGATGCGCTCGACGTCCGCGCGCGCCGCGGAGCGGGTAAAGATCTGGCGTGCCGCAAGCTTGATCTCGGGAAGGATCTTGTCGTCCTTCAGGCGCTTGTTGCCCTCCAGCACGATGCGGTTGATCACCGGGTTCTCGCGCACGGAGATCACGAGGTTGCCGGTCTCGGCACCGGTGATGGTCACGTCCGCGAATAATTGCGTCGCGTACAGGTCCTTAAGCGACTGGTCGAGAGTCGCGGCGCTGTAGGACTGGCCGGGCGCCAGATTGGCGTAGGCACGAATGGTTTCGGGCTCCAGCCGCTGATTGCCGGACACGGCAATGGAGCGGATGACTTGCTCGGCCGGCGCCTGAGAAGGCGCGGGAACGGCCGCGGGCGGCGGCGGTGGCGGCGGAGCATCCTGGGCAAGCGCCGGCGCGGCCGCCCCGCCCAGAACGGTCCCGACCAAAAGCAGCGCGCCAGCGCGCTTGCTGAAACTCTTCGACCTTGAAATCACTCAAACCCCGCCTTTGTGTGCAATGGCTTGGCGCCGCCCCGCGCTATGCCCGTGTCCAGCCCTGCCCCAACCGTCCTACCCAATCAAGCGCGTTAGCTTCACCACAGGCCCAGCGAGCCGAGATCGTTTACAGTCGTGAAAACCAGCAGCGCCAGGATCGCCGCAAGCCCGCCGCGGAACGCCCACTCCATCGCCCGGGCGCTAAGCGGACGACGCCGAACGGCTTCCACTGCGTAGAAAAGCAGATGGCCTCCATCCAGCATCGGAACTGGCAAGAGGTTGATGAATCCGAGATTAATTGAAAGCAGTGCAAGCAGTTCGACGAACGGCAACGCGCCAAGTGACGCTCCCTGCCCCGCGACCTGAGCGATTTTAATTGGCCCGCCAAGTTGCTTGGGCGAAACCTTGCCGCGGATGAGCTGCACCAGACCGTCAACGATCGCCCGGGTGAGTCGCGCGGTATAATCGATGGCCAGCGGCACTGCTTGGTAGATGGGGACCGGGTCGGCGACTTCGGTGGTCGGAGCCACACCAAGCATCCCGCGCTCAAACTGCTGGCCGGAGGGATCCTCCATGGTCGCGGTGCCCAACTTCACCTGCACCTGGCGGACGGTCCCCTCGCGTTCGATGGCGATCCGCACGGTCTCTGCCGGACGCACCGCTACCGTGTTGAAGATGGCATCGAAGGTTGGCGTGTCCCGGCCGGCCACCGACAGGATCTTGTCACCCGGCTGAAGCCCGGCGGATGCCGCCGCGGTGTTCGGGGAAATGGCGCCGACGACGTTGGTCCGCGGTGTCCCCACCAGCCAGAAGAAGCTTGCGAAGATCAGGATCGCGAGCAGAAAGTTCGCCACCGGACCTGCAAGCACGATCAGGAAGCGCTGGTGAACCGGCCGAAGCTGAAAGGCGCGCGCACGCAGTTCCGGCGGAATCGCGCTTTCCTGCACCGGTTCGCTGGCCGGGCTCATGTCGCCAACGAAGCGGACGTAGCCGCCCAGCGGGAGCCAGCCGACCTTCCAGCGCGTGCCCTGCTTGTCGGTCCAGCCAACGAGCTCACGCCCGAAGCCAATCGAAAATGCCTCAGCCGGCACCTTGAACCAGCGGGCAACGAGGTAGTGGCCGAGTTCGTGGAAGAAGACGAGCGGACCGAGCGCGCCGACGAAGGCGATTAGGATCAGCCACAGCGGCGCCTGCGTCATGACGCCATCACGGAAGTCATCGCCTCGTCGACACGCATTCGCGTGGCTCGGTCAATCTCCAGCACGTCGCTGATGCTCTGCGGTGCGGGCAAGTCATTCGTCTCCAGCGCTTTTTCCACCAGAGTCGCTATATCGGCGAAGCCGAGGCTGCCCGCAAGAAAGCGCGCCACGGCGACCTCATTGGCCGCGTTGA
>DATLMM010000010.1:0-30297 GCA_035537335.1 Sphingomicrobium sp.
CATCGAACTCGACAGACAAGCTGGTGATCCTGCCCGCACGGACCGCGCCGGGCTTCCCGAAGCTGAAGAAATAGTCCGCGCCCGAAGCTCTCGACGGGCGCGGCCAAACGCATTGTTACTGGAGAGCCAAGGTCCGCTTGCGGCTTAATCGACCACGGTCAAAGGGACCAGTTGGCGCCTGTCTCGAAGCGGCACAGGCGCTGTCCGGCTCACCCAACGTGGGGGCAGTCTCTCCAAATGCTCGCTTCCGCCCGGGGGGGATAGCCTTTCAACCTTGAACAATAGGATCTTGCCTGCTTCCGTCGCCGCGGCGGTGCTTGCGCCCCGGTCTTTCTCATCCGTGATCAAAGCACTGCGAGATGCTTCACGACCGTGAACATTGTGAACATTCGCGTTTGGTGAAGGCCGCGGCTAAGCCTCGCCCATGCCCGCCACGCCAGCATGGCCGCCCAAGTCCCTGCCGCGTCTGTTCGTCGGTACTCCGTTGCAGGAGGGCGCGACGATCGAACTGGATGGCGGACAGGCCAACTACCTGGGCAATGTTCTCCGCCTGAGCCTGGATGCGGAGGTCCTGCTGTTCGACGGCACCTCCGGTGAATGGCTCGCCCGCATCGCGAGCGCGGCCAGGAAGCAGATGACGCTCACCGTCGAGGGTCAGACCCGGCCGCTCGAGCAGGTGCCCGAGCTCACCCTCGCCTTCGCCCCAATCAAGCGCGCCCAAGTCGACTGGCTGGTCGAGAAAGCAACCGAACTCGGCGTCCGCCGCCTGCAGCCGGTGATCACCCATCGTACGATCGTGGAGCGGATCAAGCTGGAGCGGCTACAGAGCATTGCGATCGAAGCTGCCGAGCAGTGCGGCCGCACGCTCCTCCCCACCATTGCCGAGCCGCGGACGTTGGCGGCGTTGACCAAGAGGGGCGGCGGGACCCTCTACTTCGCCGACGAAACCGGCGGAGAGCCGGCCGCAGCAGCCTTCCAGCCCGGCCCGGCCACCATCCTCATCGGTCCCGAGGGCGGCTTCACTCCCGAGGAGCGCGCCGCTATCCGAGCACTCCCGCAAAGCCGCGCCATTTCCCTCGGCCCGCGCATCCTCCGGGCCGAGACGGCGGCGCTGGCTGCGGTCGCGGCCTATATGGCGCTTGCGGGAGACTGGCGCTAAGCGCCCCGAGGCATGACGACGCGAACCGACCTGACCGAAAGCCCGCTCATCGAAGGTCGGGACGATCTCCTGTCCGTCTTCTCCGGCGGTGAGAAGCCGATCGGCCGCTGGCGGATCGGCACGGAGCACGAGAAGTTCGTCTATCGCACCGCCGATCACCGCGCACCGGCGTGGGACGAGCCCGGCGGCATCCGCGACCTGCTGCTCGGGCTGACCGAGTTCGGGTGGAGGCCGGTCGAGGAAAGCGGCAAGATCATCGCGCTGAGCGGAGCGGACGGCACCATCAGCCTGGAGCCGGCCGGTCAGTTCGAGCTCTCCGGTGCGCCGCTCGAGACCCTGCACGAAACCTGCGCGGAAGCGGCGCGGCATTTGAAGCAGTGCAAGGCGATCGGTGACAAGCTTGGGCTTGGTTTTCTTGGCCTCGGCATGTGGCCAGACAAGACCCGTGCCGAGCTGCCGATCATGCCCAAAGGCCGCTACAAGATCATGCTCAGCCACATGCCGCGGGTCGGCACGCTGGGTCTGGACATGATGCTGCGGACCTGCACCATCCAGGTCAACCTAGACTACTCGAGCGAAGCGGACATGGCCAAGAAGTTCCGGGTCGGTCTCGCCTTGCAGCCGGTGGCCACCGCCCTGTTCGCCAACTCCCCGCTGACCGAAGGCAGGCCAAACGGCTACAAGAGCTTTCGCAGCCACATTTGGGAAGACACCGACCCGCACCGCACCGGCATGCTGCCGTTCGTGTTCGAGGACGGCTTCGGTTACGAGCGTTATTGCGACTATGCGCTCGACGTGCCGATGTACTTCGTCTTTCGTGATGGTCAGTACATCGACTGTGCGGGCGAGAGCTTCCGCGCGTTCCTGGACGGCAAGCTACCGCAGCTGCTCGGGGAGCGCCCGCGGACGGGCGACTGGACCGACCACCTCTCGACCGCGTTTCCGGAGGTCCGCCTTAAGAGCTTCCTAGAAATGCGCGGCGCCGATGGCGGTCGCTGGGGCAAGATCTGCGCCTTGCCTGCCCTGTGGGTCGGGTTGCTCTACGATCAGACGGCGCTCGACGCGGCGTGGGATCTGGTCAAGCACTGGTCGATCGGCGAGCGCGAGCAACTTCGTCAGGAGGTGCCCCGCATGGCGCTCGAAGCTCCCGTGCCAGGCGGCGGCACGATGCGCGAGCTCGCGGCCAAGGTGCTCGACATCTCCGCCGCTGGTCTCACCGCCCGGGCCCGCTTGAACGCTGCCGGCGACAATGAAGGCGGCTTCCTTGATCCGCTGCGGGAGATCGTCGCGACAGGAACGACCCCCGCCGACCGGCTACTCGGCTGGTACGGTGGCGAGTGGAACGGCGACGTCAGCAGGGTCTACGAAGAACTCAGCTTCTAGGCGAGCGAAGGCGCTTGCCGAGGTTCAAGGGCGGTAAACCTTGGCCGTGTGCGCCCGCAGCTGGTCAGGATGGAAGTAGACCTCCCTCAGCGCACCCGCAGCATAGCGGCCTGCCTGATCGTTGAAGTGGGGTGATGCCGGATTGCCGCTAGCGCCGCCGGCCGTGATCGCTCGCGCCAGCACCCGCGGTCCGAACTCCACCACCGCGACGAAGCTGTTGCCGCCCGTCCCGTACCAGCGCTTGGTGCCCGGCTTAGCGGCCGCGCCGAAGGAGGCGAGCGAGCCCCAGCGGCCCGAACCGAACGGCACCGCGATGCTTGGCCGCCGGTCGCTGAACGGATGGTCGATAGCCGGGGAGATGCGCTGGAAGCGGTTGATCTCACCCCACGGCACGTCCCAGCGGCCGAAGTTCTGCTGCAGCCTCCCGATCGCGGCGTCCAGCGCAGCGAGCTTTTGCCGCGGCGTGGTCTGCTCCAGCCGACGATAGACCGGCAACGAGTCGTCCCATTCAGGCGTGGTGACCAGTTTCCACAGCTCCTCGCCCCAGAAGTTCGCCACCGTGTTTGGAACCGATGCCGCGCTCCACCGGCGGTTCCAGCCCTGCAGTGCCGCCACCGGCTTTCTCAGCCGTTGCTTGAGCGGGTCGGCCGCTCGTAACTCCGCCCAGGCACGAAGGAGCGAAGGCAGCAGCAGGTCAAAGCCCGGCTGGCGGTCGCTATAGGCGGCAGCCTGGAGGCGTTCGAGCGTCCAGCCCTCCCTGCCGCTCAGCAACCGCACCGCATGAACCCCGCGCGGGTTCTCGCCGTAGCTGTCCATGTAGCGCGGGTAGGCGTGGGCCTTGGGGCTGGAGAGCCCGGCCGCAGACCAGGGATGATTGTTGGTGTTCTGCACCCAGCCATTGGGCGGGCGCACGGAGTTGGGAAGCTCGCCCGCCGGATGGACGCCGGACCAGTCCGAAGCAGGGGTCAGTGCAACCGGCTTCGTATAGTCGAACCGGTTGTCGCGCCGGGGCACGAACTGCGGGTGGAGATAGGCGATGGCGCCGCCGGAGTCAGCGAACAGGGTCGCGTTGGAGCTGTTGGCCTGCAGCTGGGCCACTCGCACAAACTGGCCAAGATCCTTCGCCTTGGTGCGCAGGAAGCTCTGCTGCAGAGCTGCGACAGGCCGGTCCATCATGGCGAATGCGACCCACCGCCCCGCCTGATCCGAGCGCACGATCGGCCCTCGATGGGTCCGCCAAGTGGTGAAGCTGCGGCTGGCGAGCCGGCCGTCTGCGCTGCGATAGCGGATGGTGACCGGCCGCAGCTCTAATTCCCGCCAGCTCTGGCCATAGCGGTAGCGAGGCCCGAGCTCCGGGAAACTAAGATCGACAATGAATTCGTCGACACTGTCCACCCCGCTTGAGGTGTGCATCCAGCCGGCCCGATCGTTAAATCCCTGGTAGATGAAGAACTGTCCCCAAGTGGCGGCGCCATAGGCGTTCAGCCCTTGCTCGCTGGTAACCTGCTGTTCGGAACGGAAGAAGAAGCTGGTATGCGGGTTGATGAGCAGCAGCGCTCTACCCGCGCTGGTCAGGACCGGAGCGATGGCGATGCCGTTAGACCCGCGCGGGTCGTTGTCGTCGAATCGTCCATCATGCCGGGCATGAGCTGGCATCCGCCTTCCTTGGAACACAGAAGAGGAGGCGAACCCCGGCTCGCCTCCGGGGTGACGACGGCTATAGAACGCT
The DNA here is from genome assembly GCA_035537335.1 of Sphingomicrobium sp. Taxonomy (GTDB): domain Bacteria; phylum Pseudomonadota; class Alphaproteobacteria; order Sphingomonadales; family Sphingomonadaceae; genus Sphingomicrobium. Next base: position 4,272 of record DATLMM010000010.1, read on the forward strand.
TCCAGCGCCTCAAGGTCGATCCGCTCGATGTCGCCGCCAATGCTGCCTTCGGTGAAGCTCAATGCCATCCAAGGTTCGAACCAGGTCAGCACCCGCGGCCTCACCTGCGGGTGCCTTGCCAGATAATAGTTGAGGCCATCGGCCCAGCCGTTCATCAGCTGCTGCAGCCAGGTCGGAGAGGCGGCATAGTGAGCCTTCAGCTCCGCTTCGCTGACATAAAGTCGCGCCCTCAGATCCTGCCAGATCGCCCGCTCGCCGTCGGCCTCCGCCGTTCGGCCAAGCGCGGTCAGGTAGTTGGCCTCGATCCGCGGGAAGTCGTCCTCGGCCTGGGCATAGATCATGCCGAACACGGCATCGGCGTCGCTCCGTCCGCGCACGTGGGCGATGCCCCAGTCGTCACGGGTGATGGTCACGCGTTGCGCCTGCGCCTGCCATCGCCGGAAATCTTGCATCTGCTGGGCCGTTGCGGCCGGAGCGGACAAAAGCAGGACGAGGGCAAGGAACAGGGTGCGCATGGCCGGCGAAGCTATGTCAAGCGCGGGGGCAACGCCAGTATCGGCCGACAGGTAAACTGCCTGACCGGACGGTCAGTGCTCCGGCAGTGCCTGCCTGGCCTGTCCCCAGCCCTTGAGCAGGTCACTTTCTGCGCGCTCGATCAGTTCGGATGCATCGCGAATGGAGAAGCGGTTGGCGCGGTCCAAGCCATCCAGCTCGTCCCACGCCACTGGCGCCGCGACCGGCGCACCTTCCCGCGCCCGTGCGGAATAGGGCATCACCGCCGTCGCCCCCCGCTGATTCCGCAGCCAGTCGAGGAAGATGCGCCCGGTTCGCTGGTTCTTGCGGATATTGGCAGTGAACAGTTCCGGCTCGGCCTCGGCGATGGCGCGGCTGAAGCGCTCGGCGAAGCTCTTGACCGCCGGCCAGTCCGCCGTCTGGTCCAGCGGTGCGATCACGTGGATGCCCTTGCCCCCTGATAGCAAAGGGAAGGTCACCAGCCCAAGATCCGCCAGCAATTCGCGCAGCCGCACCGCCGCCGCCTTCACCTTCTCGAAGTCGAGCCCGACATCGGGATCAAGGTCGAATACAAGTCGGTCGGGCTGCTCCAGCGGATCGATCCGGCTGCCCCAGCCATGAAACTCAATAGTGTTCATCTGCACGCACTCGAGTGCGCCCACGGGTTCTTCGACGTACAGATAGTCCTGCACCTCGCCCTTGTTCTCGGTCACCGGCACATGGAGCACGTGTGCGCCCATGCTGCCGCTGTCGTGCTTCTGGAAGAAGCAATGTTTGGAACGGCCCTGCGGACAGCGGATAAGGGTCATCGGCCGGCGAGCCAGATCGACCATCAGCAAAGGCGCAACCGCCGCATAATAGTTGGCGAGGTCACCTTTGGTCAGCTCTTCACCCGGGAACACTACCCGCTCGGGACTGGTCAGGCGCAGGCCCATGCTTTGGTAGGTGGCGAGGTCCGGCTTCTTCTCCACGGCTTTGAGTTTCTTTGGTACTTCGCGGACCACCTGCGCCGCCTTCTTGTCCTCGCGCAGCGCGATGAAGCTTGGGTGGCGCAGCACGCCGTCGGTGGTGAACTCGGTAAAGGCCACTTCGCCAATCAGCGTCGGTTCAATCCAGGTTGAGCCGCGGCTGGCGGTCCTCGGCACCTGCAGCGCGGGCTGATCCAGCGCGAGCGGCCTCATCCGCGCCGACAATTCCTCGATCATCTTGGTGTCGAAGCCCGTCCCGACCTTACCGACATAGCGGAGCTTGCCATCCTCCCGCACCGCCAGGTGAAGCGAGCGGAAACCCCGGCGCTTGTCGCTCGCCTGCCAGCCGACGATCACGAATTCCTGCCGCTGGATGCATTTGATCTTCAACCAGCAGCGGCTGCGGGTGCCGCGATAGGGAGCGCTGGCCTTCTTGGAGATGATTCCCTCACCGCCCTCCTTGCAGATCGCCTGGAACAGCTTCTCGCCCTTGCCGACGACATGGTCGCCATAGAGGATGGCGGGCGGCGCGGTCTTCAGCAGCGCCGCCAGCCGCTGCTTGCGCTCGATGTTGGGGAGCGCAGTGATGTCTTCGCCCTGATCGATCAGCAGGTCGAAGGCGTAAAACGCCAGTTCTGCCTTGCCCCCCTTGAGGGTTGCCTGGAGCAGCTGAAAATCGGGCTTGCCGTTCTGGCCCAGGGCAACCGCCTCTCCGTCGATAAGGCACCCGGCCGGCAGCTTGGCGGCCGCTTCGACTAGCGGGTGGAAGTGGTCGGACCAGTCCTTACCGTTGCGCGTCCACGCCAGCACTGAAGTGTCGCCGGTTGCAAGCACGAGCCGGTAGCCGTCGTATTTATACTCGTGGATCCACTCGTTGCCGGTCGGCACCTCGTCGACCAGCGTGGCCAGCTGCAGATCGCGAAAGGCGGGCGGCGGCACCTTCACCTGCCGCTTGGTTCGGCCGCCCTTCTTGCCACCCTTGTTCGACTCCCAAACAATCTCGCCAGCCGCGATCTCAGCCATCGTGCGATCGGTCGTCACGCTCGTCAGGCATTGCTCCACCAGCGCCTCACCCTCCTGGGGCTTGGCTTCCTCGTCTGTGACCTTTTTCAGCATCCACGCCTCACCCTTTTCGCCAGGCTTGGGCTTCATCCGGAACATGACCCACTCGCCGCGCATCCTCTCGCCCTCGAGCGTAAAGTGGAGGTGCCCTTCTTCCAGCGTCTTTCTTGGATCCTTGTCGGGGTGCGGGATCCAGCGACCGCGATCCCACAGCATCACCGTGCCGCCCCCATATTCTCCCTTCGGGATGACTCCCTCGAAGGTGCCGTAGTCGAGCGGATGGTCCTCCGTGCGCATCGCCAGCCGATTGGTCTTGGGATCAAGGCTCGGTCCGCGAGGTACCGCCCAGCTCTTCAGCACGCCGTCCAGCTCCAGCCGGAAGTCCCAGTGAAGACGGCTTGCGTCATGCTTCTGCACGACGAAGCTGTCGCCCTCGCCCTTGAGCTTGCGGCCTTTCGGCTCGGCTGTCTTCGCGAAGTCGCGCTTGGCGTTGTAAGTCTCGATGTCGAGACCTTTGGGACGGGGTGTGCGAGCCATCAGTGCTCCTGCGAAGGCAGGGGCCTAGTCCAGCGCCGGAGGCTCTGCCTTGCGGCGGCGGACTGGGCCTCCGCCTTCGTCGGGGTGGTCACCGCTTCCGCCCACCGGCGGCCGCTTTCTTAGCCGGCGCAGCCTCTTTTTTCGCCGCGGGCTTCTTGGCCGGTACAGTCTTCTTGGCCGCCGGTTTCCTCGCGGGCGCTGCATTGTCGTTGCCGGCGTCGTCGCCCAGGCTCTTCTTAAGCGCAGCCATGAGGTCGATGACATTGCTCTTCGGCGCAGCCTCGCCGTCGTCAGGGTCCTGGATGACCAACTCGCCCTTGCTCCTGCGTTTTTCCTCGATCAGGCCCTTCAGCGCGTCGACATAGCGGTTATGGAACTCGCCCGCGTCGAACTTGCCGGTCTTCTTGTCGATCAGCGTTGTGGCGAGTTCGAGCAGGTCGGCATCAGGCTTGGAATCTTCGATTTCACGGAAGTAGCTCGACGCCTTATTGACCTCGTCCGAGTAGCGCAACGTTTCGAGCAACAGCCCTCGTCCGCACGGCTTCAAGGCAACGACATATTCCTGGCCGCGCATGGCGAGCTGCCCGACGCCGACCTTGCGGCCGTTTCGAAGCGCGTCGCGAAGGACGATGTAGGCCTCCTCGGCCAGATCATCGGCCGGAACCACGAAGTAGGGCTTGTCATAGTAGATCGCATCGATCTCGTGGGTATCGACGAACTGGACCAGGTCGAGCGTCTTCCGGCTCTCCAGCTTGACGCTCTCGATCTCCTCGGGCTCCAGCAGGACATACTCGCCCTTTGATACCTCGAAGCCCTTCACGATCTCGTCTCGGTCAACGGGACCGACGCCGGGCACCACTTTCTCATACTTGATCCGCTTGCCCGTCGGCTCATGGATCTGGTGAAAGGCGATGGCCGCCCCCGACTTGGTGGCCGGATAGATCTCGACCGGGATCGATACCAATGCCAGCTTGATCTGTCCGCGCCAGGCCGGCCGTGCCGCCATGTCCCAAGCTCCTGCTCAAAATCGTTGCTGGAGCGATTCAATCATCGGCGGCGACAAGCGTTCCCGCCCAAGCGCTTGCCTGACCCTTAGTGTTCGTTGAGCGAACGGCGGAGCGAACCGGTCAACGGCTCCAGCAGATACTGCAGGGCAGTGCGCTTGCGGAGCGGTATCTCCACGCTGACCGGAATACCGGCGCGCAGCGTGTCCGCCCCGCGTGCCTCGTCGATCTTCCGGAGCTCGGAGACCGGCACCGATACCTCGGCCGTATAGTAGGTCTCGCCAGTGCGTTCGTCGGTGAAGCTATCGGCCGACATGCGGCTGACCTGTCCGTTGAGCGGCGGCAGCGAGCGAATGTGTAGCGTGTCGAATCGCACAAATGAGGGTTGGCCTATCCGGACATCGTCGGCATCGGCCGGCGATACCCGGGCTTCGATGGTCAGCGGCACCTGATCCGGAACGATGTCCAGCAGCTTCTGCCCCGGCGCGATCACGCCGCCACGGGTGAACACCGTGAGGCCGACTACTGCGCCGGTTGCCGGAGCCCTGATTTCGGTCCGGGCCAGCTGGTCGCGGGCCGCGTTCCAGCGCGGACGGACGTCAGCGATGGAGCTCTCCACCTCGCGCAATTCGGTCGCGATCCGCTCATAGTAGTTGCTCTGCGCCTCCAGCACCTGCAGGCGGCTCTCGCCAGCCTGGCTGCCCGATTGCGCGACCGTCGCCGCATACTGGCCGCGCTGGCCTTGCAGTTCGGCCCGCGTCCGCTCCAAAGCGCGAATGCGGTTCTTGGAAACGAAGCCCTTTTCCGCGACGCTCCGAAGGCTTTCCAGCTCCTCGTCGATCAACCGCAGCTGTTCCTCCACGGCTGTCACCTGCCGGCTGTAGCCCTGGCCGGAGCTGGACGCCTGCGAGGTCCGCTGTCCCAGCACGCCGCGCTGCGCCGACAGGACTGCCGAACGGGTTTGAAGCTGACTTTGCTGCAACTGCAATGCGCGGGTTGCGTCCTCGCGATCGGTGCCGGCAAGCGACGCGAATTCGGGCGGCGGAGTTACGCTGCCACGACCGGTCTGCTCGGCAATCAGTCGCGCCCGTTGCGCCAGCAGGGCAATAGCCTGCGCGGCGAGAGCGCGTTCCTGCGCCCGCACATCGGCGGCGGCCAGGCGAACGAGCACCTGCCCCTGCCGCACCTGCTGTCCCTCACGCACCATAATGTCGGCAACCACGCCGCCATCGCGGTGCTGCACGGTCTGCCGCTGGCCGGAGACGACCAACTTGCCAGGCGCAATTGCAGCCGCATCCAGCCGCGAGACCGCGGCCCACCCCAGCAGGACGACGAAGAACAGGCCGGCAATGATCAGGCCGATGCGGATGTCGCCCAGCGGATCGGCCCGCCGGTGCATCCGGTCCAAGGGCGGCCCGCCGAGCGGCACGCTGATCTGGCCGCCCGAAGGACCGGCGTCGAAGCGTTCCACCCGGTTCATCCCTGTACCGCCACCCGCTGCTGCGGCTTCTGCAGCGCGGCGATCACCTCGTCGCGCGGTCCGTACATCGCCAACCGGCCCTCGCGAACGACCAGCAGCTTGTCGACTACCGGTAGCAAGCTCAACCGGTGCGCCACGACCAGGATGGTGGTGCCCGCTGCCTTCAGCTGCTCAAGGGTGGTTGTCAGCTGGCTATCGCCCTCGGCGTCCAGGCTCGCGTTCGGCTCGTCCAGGATGACGTAACGCGGGGTCCGGAACAGCGCCCGGGCGAGTGCGATCCGTTGCGCCTGCCCGGCGGAAAGGCCCCGGCCACCGACCTGCAGCTGATGGTCATAGCCGCCGGGCAGCAGCAGGATCATCTCGTGCGCACCGGCCAGTTGAGCGGCGGCAACCGCGTCTTCGTCAAGCGTCGCCGCCGGTTCGCCCAGGCGGGCACGGAAGCGCGAGATGTTGTCCTTGATCGACCCGGCGAACAGGCTGGTTTCCTGCGGCATGAAGCCGACCTGCTCGGCCAACTGCTCCGGGTCCCAGTCACGCTGCTCGGCATTGTCGAACCGGATTGCGCCGGCGTCGATCCGCTGCGCGCCCGCAATGGTGCGAACCAGGGTCGACTTGCCCGCGCCGCTTGGACCGACGATCGCCACCACCTCGCCCGGCATGACCCGAAAGCCGACGTTGTAGAGGATCGGCTTCTGTGCCCCGCCCATCACGGTCAGGCCTTCCACGTCCATCCGGCCTGACGGCTTTGGCAAGCGGGTGCGCGCCAGACTGGGCGGCGTATGGGCAAACAGTTCGTCCAGCACGCGAATGGCGCCACGTGCCTGGACGATGGTCCGCCAACTGCCGATCAGCTGGTCGATCGGCGCCATGGCCCGGCCGACGATGAACATGGACGCGAACACGGCGCCCGGGCTGATCTTGGCGCTGATCGCCAGCAGGGCACCGACGCCGAGGGCCAGCGACTGGAGGAACAAGCGCACGAACTTGCTCTGCGCCGTCAGAGCGGCGGCCGTGACCCCCGCATTGGTCTGCAGCTCCATCATGGTGCCGCGGTCGGCCAGGTGACCCGTCACCAAGCCTTCGCGCAGCCCGAGCGCGCGTGCCACGTCGGCATTGCCGACCGATGCGTCATAGGTCGCATAGGATCGGCCCGCGGCGACATTGGCCTGCTGCAGGGGCTCACGCGTAGCCGTTTCGCTTCGCCAGGCGAGGAACAGGATCAGCAGCGTTCCCCCCAACGAAAGAACACCGATCCAGAAGTGAATCAGGAATGCGACAAGTATGTAGATCGGCACCCAGGGCGCATCCAGCAGCCCATGGACGGCCGGACCCGTAAGCGCTTGGCGCAGCAGGTCGAACTCGCGCAACGCCTGCCGCGCCACCCGTTGGGTGCCGTCCGGCTGAAGCAGGGTCGAGCGCATGATCCGCCCGGCCAGCACCATGTCGAGCTGGAGCCCGGCCCGGACCAACAGTCGCGACCGAATCATCTCCAACCCGGCCATGGTGGCCAGCGCGATGACCAACGCCAGGGTCAGCAGCAGCAGAGTCGCCTTGCCTTGGGTCGGGATCACCCGATCATAGACCTGCAGCATGTACAGCATCGGCGCGATAATCAGCAGGTTGAGCAAGGCGCTGAACAACGCCGCATAACCGAAGTGACGCCGGCATGCTTCCATGGCCAGCGTCATGGTCGAACTATTGCGGATCCAACTGGGCGTCATTCCTGCCTTTGTTCCGATGCGAAACGCGAAAAGCGCAACCGCTCCGTTCGCCGACCCGCGGCGTCGCGTCAAGCGAAGAGGGACGGCCGACTGGTCGGCAGCGTCCCTCTCTCTAAAGGACCGGTCGAAGAAATCTCCGGCCGGCCGTTGTGCAAGCGAGTCTTAGTAGGCCAGCATCGCCCCTGCCATCTGACCATGGATCAGCAGAGACTCTTCGGCCATCTGCTGCATCGCGATCTGCGGCGAGAAGGCTGCCGACGCGCCCGACTCGGCTGGCGCCGTGGCGGCGGGCGGAACCACCTTGTCGAGGAAGTCGCCGGCAGTCACACCGCGCGCGCCAAGCAATGCGATCGCGAAGTCGGGAGCGCCGCCGTCCACGTTGCCGAATACGACAGTGACCGGACCAGCCGCGCCAGGGCCCTTGATGCCGTCGATTTCCATTCCGAGCGCGCTTTCGGCGCCGTTGATGCTGTCGAACACCTTATAGGTCAGGTCACCAGCGTACTTGCTGGAGGACGATCCGCGGAACACGAACGCCTGGTCGCCGGCTGCGGAGGCGATCGCATCGATGCCGCTCAAGTCGATCTTGTCGGTGCCACTGACAAAGTCGGTTACCACGTCGAGCGACAATTGGCCCCTCTTCGTCACGACGGTCGCACCATTTATGTCGGCGATGAAGGTATCGCTACCCGTTCCGCCCGTCAGATAGTCGACACCAGCGCCGCCACTGATCACGTCGTTGCCGGCGTTGCCGTTGATCCGATTGCTGGCGCTATTGCCGATGATCACGTCGTTGCCGGCACCGCCGACCGCGTTCTCAATGGTGACGCCATAGGCGATCCCGACATTGTCGACCAAGCGGCCGGCGTCCGGGTTCGCCTTCAGGTTGTTCATGCGAATGTCGTAGCTGGCCTGCGACAAGGGTGCATAACCAGCCGCCGCGCGATTGGCGTTCACCTGCTCCAGGGTCGGAGCATTGGCCAGCGTCACGCCACCAATGCTGCTCATGCTGCCCGGGGTCAGATCGATGACCTGGTTGGTGGCGTAGCCGGAGGCGTCGAGCGTATCATTTCCGCCGGCATCCCAGATCGTCATCACCGGGGCTGGCGTCTTGGTGAAGTCCAGCGCGTCACGACCGGCCGTGTCCGCACTGGCGTTGAAGCCATAGGTGCTGTCACCGGTGCGCGTGGTTGTGTCGACTCCATAAAGCTTCTGTGCCGCCAGGATGTCGTGGATCATCGGCGTCGAACCATAGGCAATGGTGCCCATGTTGTAGTCGTGATCCTGGATGCCGACTTCGCGCGGGTTCCAATAGGACATGATGGTGTAGTTACGGATGTCCTGCGCATATTCGGCGCCGTTGGCATAGGTCACCGCAAAGCCGGGCGCGAAGTTGTAGTTGCCGGGATGCGACAGGCCCAAGCTGTGCCCGAACTCGTGCACCAGCGTGTTCATGCCGTAAAGGCCCTCGTCGAGCTGGAAATTGCTCGCTGTCGTGGCTGTCACCCAGACGTCACCAACGATGTCATAGGCCTGAGCGTCCACCGTCGCGTTGCTGCTGACCGTCGCGGCAGGCAGGCGGGCGTAAGCCTGAGTACCCGGGCGGTTGGTCAGGTTGCCAAAGTTGATATCGCCAACGTCGACCGATGTCTCCTTGAAGGAAACGGCAACCACGTCATCCCAATAGCCGATCGCTTCACGAGTAGCCGCACGCTGCGCCTCCGTGAACGCCGAAAAGCCGAAATACTCGTTCAGGCCGTAGTTCACTCCACCAAGGGTGTAGGTGTAGCCGTTGGCGCCAACCTCCGCCTGCGTGTTGAAGAAGCCAAAGTTGATGACTTGCTGGTCGGCATCGCTCTGCTTACCGGTGATCAGCCACGACGTATTGGTGCGGGTGATATAGTCAGCGATCTTGGCAGGCGTCCAGATGGTCTTGCCATACATGGTGCCGCCGGCATCCGGATCGAGCGATGCTTCGAGAGTCTCGGGGTCGAAGTCCAATTCGGAACGCACAACATCTTCAAGCATGCCAGATCCTTCTACTGGTGGTGATTGGGTCTATTCGGACTTGATCGCGGCCGCGGTCGTCTAGAACTGCCGGCGAGCGAGCGATGCTGTGTGAGTGAAGCGGCGCGCCTGAGCGCACCGAGCATGGTTTTCCACTGCTGGGAGGAAAATCAAGGAAACGCATACCCCCGAAAAAAGCCGATGATTCTCAAAGGCTTCTCGATTCGGGTGAACTGCTATAAACTGCTGCTGAATGCGTCAATAGACGATTAGCCATAAACTTGCGGAAACTCCTTTAGGTGGAGAACAGGCGATGAGACGAGTTCCGATGAGTGTGTCCGTTCTACTTGTCCTGAGTAGCTGCGCGACGGATCGAAAGCCCGATGACAGTGCCTCTTCCGCAAACAACGTTGCCGCCGCGAACCAGGGAGCTGCTGTAATGAACGTCGTTAGCGATGACGCGGACGAGGCGGACCCCGCCCGTCCGCGGACGGATCCGAGCACCGGGATTCGGCCTTCTCCCTGGCAGCCGCCGGCCGAGGTCGACCCGGTTCCACCGCCGGTAGAAGGTGGCGAGCCGAAGGTTAAGCCCCAACCCCCCGGTTGACCTTTGCCCCCCACCCGTGGCACTCGGCCGGCCTTCAAGCGGGTGTAGCTCAATGGTAGAGCAGAAGCCTTCCAAGCTTACGACGAGGGTTCGATTCCCTTCACCCGCTCCAACCACGGCCAGGTTCTAAAGCCGGTAAAGGGCTCTTCGTCGCTCCGAACGCCCTGCACTTCTCACGCCTCTAGCCGATGCGCCAGCCTGCGAGGACGAACGACTTCGTAGTCAGCTTGTTAACCAAACGGCGTTAGCCCGCTCCTCGTGATGGCGAGGGGAGGCGGGATGACGGCGGATAAGTTGCGGCTTCCCCCACAAGCGTTGGCGCCGAGCCAAAGTTCAGATGGCGAGCGCAATCGATGAACCGGATCTCCGGAGCAAGCAGCTTCGCTCCCCAAGAGAGCTGCGGTCAGGACGCCGAAGCGCTGGCCGCCGTCCTCGCGCAACTTCCGCAGGGGAGCACAACAGCTGCACGGGCCGGCGACATCACCTCTACCTCCCGCTCGCCAAGCGAGTGGTGCTGGCTTGCCCCCTACCTCGTCGTCGTGGCGCTGCTCTTGACCGTTGCCAATGTGGTCGGAGGAACGCACGGCATGGATGTCTGGACGATCCTGATACCGTACGCGAACCGGATCCTGGCCGTTGCACCCGCTGTGATCATCGGACTGCTCACCTCCGTGACGATCTACTTCATGGCGCGAGGCGAAAAGTCGCCGCTGAAGGCCATGACCGACGCTGTCCGGCTGCGGTTCGAGAACCTGCCGATGGTTGCCGCCGTGGCCGTCGCTGTGATCGCGGTGCCCTACGCGATGGGGTCTTACGGCTTGCTCAAGATGGCGATCCATCTCGTGGTACCTTTCTACCTCGACAACACGCTTGCCACTGCCGATCGCGTCCTGTTCCTGGGTCATGATCCTTGGCGATTGACCCACGCGCTGTTCGGCGATCCGCTGAGCACGGCCATGATCGATCGCATCTACGTCTTGTGGGTGCCGCTGGTGATGGTTGGCGTACTGCTCGCCTCCGTTGCCAAGCCGCGCCTTCGCGCGCACTTCTTCCTTAGCTTCGTACTCTGCTGGGCGCTGGTCGGGGTCGCCGGTGCTTACGGGCTGTCCTCGGCCGGTCCGTGCTTCGCCGATCGCCTCGGGACTGAAAGCGCGCCTTGGTTCGCGCCATTGATGGTCCAGCTATCGACTGCTCACGCGACCCATGGAGTGAACGCGGTCTTCTGGCAGACCGTTCTGTGGAACAGTGCGGTGTTCGGAGACTACGAGTTCGCCCGCGGCATTTCGGCTGCGCCATCCATGCACAACGCCGTCTGCATGCTGTACGTACTTGCACTCCGCAACAGCTCTGCCGTCTGGCGAGTGGGAGCCAAGCTGTTCGCGGCCATTGTGTGGATCGGCTCCGTGCACCTCGGCTGGCACTATGCCGTCGATGGGCTGATCGCCTGGGCGATGATGGTCGGCATCTGGGCTGGCGTGGGTGCCTATCTCGACCGGGTAGGGTACCGGCCCGGCCGGAGCCGCGGTACGCCGATCTCGAGTGCCGCCAGCGCGTAACAGGCGGGAGCAGCTTGCCACCGCGACCCTCATCCGCTAAGCGCGCCGCCTTCCGAGACATCTTGGAGCTCGCCTGCGGGAGATCGTCCTCGGACGATCGCTTGTACCGCTAAACTTCGCGTCCGGCCCGGCCGGACCACAACCACGAGAGTGACATGGCCAAAAAGATTACCGGCTATATCAAGCTGCAGGTGCCAGCCGGCGCCGCCAATCCGTCCCCGCCGATCGGCCCAGCCCTGGGTCAGCGCGGCGTCAACATCATGGAATTCTGCAAGGCCTTCAACGCCTCCACGCAGGAGATGGAGAAGGGAATGCCGATCCCGACGGTTATCACCGTCTTCGCCGATCGCAGCTTCTCGTTCGCCACCAAGACTCCGCCGGCGAGCTTTCTGCTCAAGAAGGCTGCCAAGCTGAAGTCGGGCTCCAAGGAGCCTGGCAAGGTGTCCGCGGGCACCATCAAGCGGTCGCAGGTTTCCGAGATCGCGGAAGCCAAGATGAAGGACCTCAATGCCAACGACATCGAGGCCGCAACGAAGATCATCGAAGGCTCGGCGCGCGCCATGGGCCTCCAGGTCGTGGAGGGCTAAGCGATGGCCAAGCTGACCAAGAAGCAGAAGAGCCAGGCCGATCAGGTCGATCGTGAGAAGCTCTACGGCGTCGACGAGGCCATCGGCCTGGTGAAGACGCTCGCCACGTCCAAGTTCGACGAGACGGTCGAGGTGGCGCTCAACCTGGGCGTGGACCCGCGCCACGCCGACCAGATGGTCCGCGGCGTCGTCAACCTTCCCAAGGGCACCGGCAAGACCGTTCGTGTCGCCGTTTTCGCCAAGGGCGCCAAGGCCGAAGAAGCCACTGCCGCCGGCGCGGACGTGGTCGGGGCCGAGGACCTGATGGAGACCATCCAGGGCGGCCAGATCGACTTCGATCGCGTAATTGCCACGCCCGACATGATGGGCGTCGTCGGGCGGCTGGGTAAGGTGCTTGGTCCCAAGGGCCTGATGCCGAACCCGAAGCTCGGCACCGTTACCATGGACGTTACCAAGGCGGTCACCGACGCCAAGGCCGGTCAGATCGAGTTCCGCGTCGAAAAGGCGGGGATCATTCACGCAGGTATCGGCAAATGCTCGTTCGATGCCGCCGACCTCAAGGCCAATTACGACGCGTTCGTGGACGCCATCGTCAAGGCCAAGCCGGCCGGTGCCAAGGGCAAGTACCTCAAGAAGGCCGCGATCAGCTCGACCATGGGTCCGGGCGTAAAGGTCATGGTGGAAGAGGCCGCTTAGCCTTGCCATTCCGAAGTTGATACGGGGTCCGCCTTCCTTCGCGCATGTGCGGCAGGAAGGAGCAAAAAAGACCCGGGATCATCTTCCGATGGGACGACGCAGCGAAGGCCGGGGCGGCAACGCTCCGGCCTTTCTCGTGTAAGGACCAGTAAATGCCTGTCCCCGAAACCTTCGACGCTATTGTCCTTGGCGCCGGCGGCGCCGGGCTGATGTGCGCCGGTGTGGCGGGCCAGCGTGGCAAGCGCGTGCTGGTGATCGACCATGCACCAGAGCCCGGGCGCAAAATCCTGATCTCAGGCGGCGGCCGCTGCAACTTCACCAACCTTCACGCCGCGCCCGACCGCTACTTGTCGGCCAACCCGCACTTCGCCGTTTCCGCCCTACGGCGCTACAGGGCACAGGACTTCCTCGATCTGGTCGATGCGCACGGCATCGCCTGGCACGAAAAAACTCTCGGACAGCTGTTCTGCGACGGTTCGGCCAAGCAGATCGTCGCCTTGCTGACGGACGAGTGCAGCAAGGGCGACGTCCACTTCCGCTTCGGCGAGGCGATTACCAGCGTCAGCCACACAGATGACCGCTTTCACGTTACGACTGGTGGTCAGACGGCCGAGGCGCCTGCCCTGGTCATCGCCACCGGGGGACCATCCATTCCGAAGCTCGGTGCCACCGGCTTCGCGTATGATCTCGCCCGTCAGTTCGGGCTCAAGCTGGTGGAGCCGCGCCCGGCGTTGGTGCCGCTGACCCTTGGTGGCGAACAGGCGCTGTTCCGCAGCCTGTCGGGCGTTGCCGCGCCGGTGGAGGCGCGCTGCAATGGCTCAGCTTTCCGCGAGGCTGCTCTGTTCACTCACCGCGGTCTCAGCGGCCCAGCAATTCTGCAGGTGTCGAGCTATTGGCGCCGCGGCCTGCCGGTCGGGATCGACTTTGTCCCCGATCGCCACCCAGGCTGGTTGCTTGAGGCCAAGCGACAGCGGCCTCGCGTGCGACTGTCGTCTTTGCTCGCCCAAGCCCTCCCCGCCCGCCTGGCCGACACCTTGTCGGAACGGCTCGCGCTCGCCGCCGAGCTGGCTAACATTCCCGATCGGACGCTGACGGAGGCTGAGCAGCAATTGGCGGAGTGGCAGTTCATGCCCAATGGCAGCGAAGGTTTTGCCAAGGCCGAGGTCACCTCCGGCGGGATCGCCACCGACGGGCTTTCCTCCAAGACGATGCAAGCCGCCAAGGTGCCCGGCTTGTTCGCGATCGGCGAGGCCGTCGACGTCACCGGCTGGCTCGGAGGCTACAACTTTCAATGGGCGTGGTCGAGCGGCTGGGCCGCGGCACAAGCCTTATAGCAACTCGACATCCTTTTCGCTGGCTGGGCGTTGGGAAGGGTGAAGGAGTATCAGCATGGACCAGGACCGCACCCCCGAACCGCAGACCGACATCGACCCAACCGCCGTCACTACCGACGACGAGCAGTTCGGCAACGATCATCCCTTGAGCAGTCCGTCCGAACTGGCCGGGACGGCTGACGGCGCTATCGCAGCCGAGTTTGCCGCTCGCGATGCCGTCGAGGGTGAGGTGCTTGCCGATGCGGAAGGAAGCGCCTCGGGGATCGCCTATGAGGAGGACACGCTGCCCCTCGAGGGTGAGTAAGTATCACTGTCTGAAATCGCAGCCCCTGATGCGGCCGACGGCCTGTGTGGCGCGTTCCTCTCCGCGCCCCGCCTACCCCCAAGTGCGTGGCCATCCAAAGGAGGAGTGTTTTTTATGGACCAGAACCCCAGCGGCGGCGCCACCGGCAACACCGGAATCCGCGACAGCACCTACGATCTGGTGGCGGTGCTCTACCACGCCTTGCAGGGCGTCGAGAATTGCCAGACGTACCTGCAGGACGCTTCGCGCGACCAACAGCTGCAAACCTTCTTCCAGCAGGCGATGCAGCAGCAGCGGCAACTGGCGGACCAGGCCAAGACGCTGCTCCACGATCAGCTGATGAACGGCGAAGGCATCGGCGGCGGCAGCCAGTCCGGCAGCGCATTCAGCCAGTTCGGCGCTGGCGGATCCCAGGACCCGCAGTCGTCGACGGGCAGTCAGGGCCTCAGCGACGACAACATGCAGCGTCGCGGCAGCACCAATGATCGCGAAGGCGGCAGCGCCTATACCTCCGGCACTTCAACCGGCGCGCAGCAGAACGATCCTTCCATGGGTCAGTTCGGCCAAAGTCCCATGGGCGGTGGGCAGCGGCATGACGAGATGAGCACCGGCGGTGGCGGCACCAGCAGTTTCTAACGCCTGAGCTCACCTCAACAGATTCCCCGGGAGTGACATCCCGGGGGTCTGTCAGTCCAGACGAATGCTTTGCCGTTCGTCCGCGGCGATGATCCTCAGCACCGCTTGTACCTTCTCCGGTCGATCAGCGAACCGCTTTCGTCGACGACGACGCGCGCTTCGTCCTTCCGCCGACCGCTCTCGGAGCCTCCAACGAACGGTCGATGCGCAGCTGACCGGACCGACCCATAACTCCTCTCGTTCCCCGCTTCTTTGAGGGAACACGAAGGGGAGTTCATTCATGTCTGATTTAGCCAAGCATCTGCTCGCCGCCTCGGCGGCGGTGCTCGCCGCAAGCAGCGCGGTCATCGCGGCCAGCGCGGCCGAGGCCAAGGACATCACCGTCTACGCCGAGCCGGATGGGGAGGCCCTCACCCGGACCATCAAGTACGCCGACCTGAACCTTGCCGAGGAGGCTGGGCAGAAGTCCCTCAAAGGTAGGGTGTCCCGCGCCGTACGTTTCGTCTGCGGGCCCTTCGACGTGCGAGTTCAGGCGACGCAACGACGCGAGTGCATCGACTTCGCGTGGAGCGGTGCTCGCCCGCAGATGGCGCAGGCCGTTCAACGTGCCCAGCAGTTGGCAGCCAACGGCAGCAGCAACATCGCGCCGGTCTCGATCGCCGTCCGGGGCGTCGTCCAGTAAAAACTCTCCAGCGTTCACCGGCCGCCCGACCTGCCCGGGCGTGACCGATCCTTGACGATCCCGACTTCCTGATTTCATTGCCGTCCGGCATCTCCAGACCCAAGCCGTCCTGCACCTGACGGCGACACCGTTCGGCTCTGCAATGCGGTGCAAGTTCGGTAGGCGCAAAAACGCGAAGTTTCCGTCTATTTCGCAAGTGACGCTTGACCAGCCTGACGCATTCTTTCAAGCATCGGACATGGTCGCGACCTCCCATCCCATCGCAATTGCTTCCGCGTCGAGCGCGGCAGGTTGGTGGCGTTGGCTTCCCGAGCATCCTGCCGGCGTGCCTGCCTGACATCCAGCCTCATCCGAGGTCCGTTTCAGTCAGCCCGCCGCAACCCGGCGGGTTTTTTGTTGCCCATCGAACCAGCGAGTCACCCCATGATCATCGTCCTGAAGCCTGACGCTGCCCCCGACAGTGCCGATCGCCTGCTCGCCCGCATTGCCGATGCCGGGCTGCAGCCCCTGCACATGCCCGGCAGCGAGCGGATCGTGCTCGGCGCGCTAGGAGATGAGCGCATCCTGGCCGAGCTTGCGCTGGACGGCGACCCGGCGGTGGAAAGCGTCAAACCAATCCTTGCTCCCTACAAGCTGGTCAGCCGCGAAATGCACCCGCACGACACCGTGGTGAACGTCGGGGGTGTCGCCGTCGGCGGTGCCAATCTGGCGGTGATCGCCGGACCTTGCGCCGTGGAGAGCCAGGAACAGCTATACGACAGCGCCAAGGCGGCGAAGGACGCTGGCGCTCAGATCATCCGGGCTGGCGCCTACAAGCCGCGCACTTCGCCCTACGGCTTCTCCGGGCACGGCCCGGCGGGCCTCACCATCCTTCGCGAGGTCGCCGACGACCTCGGCATGCCCGTCGTGACCGAAGTGATGGACACCGCGGATATCGAAGTGGTCGCCGCACAGGCCGATGCGCTTCAGATCGGCGCTCGCAACATGCAGAACTTCGCGCTGCTGCGTGCCGTTGGCAAAGCCGGCCGACCGGTACTGCTGAAGCGCGGTCCAGCGGCGACCATCCAGGAATGGCTGCTCGCCGCCGAGTATCTGCTCAGCGCCGGACAGTCCCAAGTCATCCTGTGCGAACGCGGCATCCGCACCTTTGAAACAGCGACCCGCAACACGCTCGACCTCAACGCCGTGCCTTATGTTAAGAGCAAGACCCACCTGCCGATCGTGGTCGATCCCAGCCATGGCATCGGCATTCGCGAACTGGTGCCGGCAATGGCGCTGGCCGGCGTTGCGGCGGGCGCGGACGGGATCATGGTCGAGGTGCACCGAGACCCGGCCAAGGCGCTGTCTGACGGTGCCCAGTCGCTCGACCCGGCAGGCTTCGCGGCGATGATGAGCGCGCTTCGCCCGGTTGCTGCGGCAGTGGGCCGTCCGCTGGCGTGAGCAGCCTGGTGCAGCGACGGCTGGAGCGCGGCTTCGACCCGCTGGCCTTCCATGCTGCGGTGAGCGAGTGCGGCAAGCGACCGGACACCGCCTTGTTCGAGGGCAATGACGGACGCGTATTGGTCATGGCCGCCGCAGCTGTCCGGGCCACCGCTCACGACGGCGACGTGCTGCTGGAGGCGCTTAGCCCTAATGGCCGCGCGCTGATCGAAGCCGTTGCGACCCGGCTCGGTCAGTGTGCCGGAGCGAAGCTGCGCCTCCATTTCGACCCGCCTGCCAGCCTCGACCCAGAGGAGCGGCTGCTCGCCCCCGCCCCGCTCCACGCGTTGCGAGCCTTGCTCCGTGCCGCTGCGCCCGGGATAGCTGGCGACCCATTTGCCGCTGCGTTGCTGGGAGTTAGCGGCTTCGACCAGGCAGGGTTCGGCGAGCAGTTGCCAGCTTCCGCCTCCGACCCGCTCGGCTTTCCCGATTTCATCTACTGGGTGCCCGACAGCTTGGCGGTGGTCGAGCCGGGCGGGGCGGCACGCCTGTTATGCCCCGCCTTCGGCTCCGACCCCCGTCAGGAACATGATGCGGCGCGCAGGTTGGAACAGCTCTTGGCGCTGGACTGCGACTTCACATGCCCGAAGAGGAACAAGGGCGCTGCGGACGACCAACTGGTCGAAACCGATCTCGATGACAATGCTTACAAGGCCGTGGTGCTGCAGGCCAAGGAGGCGATCGCTGCCGGCGAAGTCTACCAGATCGTTCTCTCGCGCACCCTCTCGGCTGCCTGCCCCGATCCGTTTGTGGCCTATCACCGTCTCCGCGAGGTTGAACCCACCAGCTATCGCTTCTTCCTGTCTGGTCCGGGCTGGACATTGCTCGGTGCAAGCCCCGAAACGAGCGTCCGCCTCTCCCGCGAAGGCGAAGGCACGACCGTCGAGATCAAGCCGATAGCGGGAACCCGTCCGCGGGGTGTCACGCCGGACGAGGATGACCGGCTGGAGGCGGAGATGCGGCTCGACGCCAAGGAATTGGCCGAGCACATGATGCTGGTCGATCTGGCCCGCAACGACGTCGCGCGGATCAGCTTGCCCGGCACACGGCGGGTGGCCAAACTGCTAACCGTTGAGCGCTTTGCCCGGGTCATGCACCTGGTCTCGTCCGTCACGGGCAAGCTGGCGATCGGTCTCGACGCCTTCGACGCGCTCGCCGCCTGCCTCAACGTCGGCACATTGACCGGCGCACCCAAGCTGCGCGCCATGCAATTACTCCGCGAGCTGGAGCGTACCCGCCGCGGCCCCTACGGCGGCGCAGTCGGCTGGCTGAACGCCGCGGGCGAGATGGACACGGCGGTTGTGATCCGCTCGGCCCTCATCGCCGATGGCGTCGCCCGGGTCCGAGCCGGAGCCGGGGTCGTCCACGACAGTTACCCCCAGGCCGAGGCGGACGAAACACGCCGCAAGGCGAGCGCCTTGCTCGGAGTGCTTTCCGCATGAATGTGCTCCTGATCGACAATCTCGACAGCTTCACCTTCAACCTGGTCGAGAGCCTGAAGCGGCTCGGCGCGCGTGTCCGCGTCCTGCGCAACTCCGTGGCTGCGGCAGATGCTCTGGCTCAGGCAGAACTGGACCGTTCAGCCATCATGCTCTCCCCCGGCCCCGGAGGTCCCCGCGATGCCGGCTGCTGCCTCCAACTGATCGCCGAAGCCAAGGGCCGCGTGCCGGTGATCGGCATCTGCCTGGGTCATCAGGCTATCGCGCAGGAGGCCGGCGCCACCGTCGCCCGAGCACCCGAACCGGTGCACGGCAAGGCCACGCTAATCGGACATGACGGTGCGGGGCCATTCGCCGGTCTGCCGAGCCCCCTTCGTGTCGCCCGCTACCATTCGCTTGCGGTTCGGGACCTGCCCAGCCGCTTCACGGTACATGCGGCTGTCGACGGCGCGATCATGGCCTTTTCCGATCCGGAGGCGCGCCAGGCTGGGCTGCAGTTCCACCCGGAGAGCATCCTTACCACTCACGGTGATGCGATGCTGGCGAACCTGCTGCGACTTTAGCGCCCCTTCCGAGTTCCGCGCCTGGCCGTGCTTGCCAAGCCAGCATCGGCTACCGGCTCCTCGCCGAGTGCTGCGGTGGGTCCGTCGGTCAGGCCGGCCTCTGGCGCGCCGCCCATGTTGGCCATGGCGGGCACGGCCGCTCCGCCCTGCCGGCCCTGGCGCCAGGTCTCGAAGGCGCTGGAGAACTCGTGCCCGTTCTCCCGGCAATATTCGGCATAGTCGTTGTCGAGCTCGGCCAGGTGCCGCTCGCGATAGCTACGATAGGGCTCGTCATGCTGGGCATAGCTGCCCTCGTAGCCCTCGCGACCGAAGCGTTGGCGCCACTCTTCGGCTGCGCGCACGGCCCGCGGATCGTCGGCCAGGTTGCGAGGCTCCCGGTCCCGACCATCGTCATCGCCCGAGAAAAAGGATCGTGCGTCCCGCTCAGCCCAGCCCATCAGATTGCCCTGCGCGGCACCGCGAGGACGATTGTTCTCTCGCTCGCCCCAGCCAAAACCATCATCACCCACATTGCCGTACTGGCCGTAACCATCACCGCGGTAGCCAGACATATGCTTCGCTCCTCTGTTGGATTCCCGTCTGCTACAACGCAGCGGAAGCAAGCGAGCTTCGCGGCTCGTCGTTCCAGCAGGGTTGATCGTCCGGCGCAATCGGCTATAGGCCCGCGCTTCGTCCCGGCTCGTCCGGGGCGTCCGTCCGAGACAGCTGCTGGTCCGCAAGGTCCTTAATCGTGCAGCCTAGACGGGGAAGAGAGTTTCACGGAGGCGCCGTCCGCGGCTTCTCCCGTGCGTTGTTAGAAGGCGCACACCTCCCAACCCCACGGACATTAGCTTCCTCGTGCGGCAATCCGCTCGAGGGTTTGGTCTCGGGGTGATCGTTTCACCCCTTTTTGTCTTGGTCTGGTTCCGCCGGGCCGAAGAATGGAGTTGGCATGGATCGTACTGAGAAGGCGAACCTGGTTGCCGAGCTGAAGCAGGTGTTTTCCGAGACCAGCGTGGTGGTGATCACCCGCAATCTCGGGCTGTCGGTGGCCCAGTCCACCGATCTGCGCCTGCGGATGCGCGACGCCGGAGCGCAGTTCAAGGTCGCCAAGAACCGCCTTGCTCTCATCGCCTTGGACGGCACGCGCTATCAGCCCATCGGCGAACTGCTGAAGGGCCCGACCGCGCTGGCCACTTCCCTCGACCCGGTCGCCGCCGCCAAGGTGGCGGTCGACTTCGCCAGGACCAACGACAAGTTGGAGATCCTGGGCGGGGCGATGGGAGACACCGTCCTTGACGTGAATGGGATCCGGGCGCTGGCCGAGTTGCCCAGTCTCGATGAACTTCGTGCACGCCTTGTTGGCCTGGTTCAGGCCCCGGCAAGCAAGATTGCGCGGACGATCAACGAGCCGGGCGCAATGCTGGCACGGGTATTTGGCGCCTACGCTGCTCAAGAAGCAGCTTAACTTTCAACAACGCACGACAAGGGGCGCTGCCCCGCACAGGAGTAAGAAATGGCTGACATCAACAACCTCGTCGACCAGCTGTCGGCGCTCACCGTTCTCGAAGCTGCCGAGCTCGCCAAGGCGCTTGAAGACAAGTGGGGCGTTTCGGCCGCTGCTGCCGTTGCCGCCGCTCCGGCCGCTGCCGGCGCCGCCGCCCCGGCCGCCGAAGAGAAGACCGAGTTCGACGTGATCCTCACCGGCGACGGTGGCAAGAAGATCAACGTCATCAAGGAAGTCCGCGCCATCACCGGCTTGGGACTGGGCGAAGCCAAGGCGCTGGTCGAAGGCGCTCCGAAGCCGGTCAAGGAAGGCATCGGCAAGGACGAGGCCGAGAAGATCAAGAAGCAGATCGAAGACGCCGGCGGCACCGTTGAACTCAAGTAACCTCAAGCAGGCGTGAGCCTGCGCGAGGTCATCCCCGCTCAGGCTGTGATCCATCTTCCTACCCCACCGCGGGCTGAGGAGTGGGTGCTGAACCAAGTTCAGCATGACACAAAGCAACAAGTTTCGCGGGTGTCTTGAAGCGCTCGTGATCGGGAAGGGCGGCTCCGCAAGGGGCCGCTCTTTTCATTGGCCGATCCTAGTGCTGACCACCGCTAGGCTGCGGCTGCCTCGGCTCGCCGCCTTGTTGCAGCCCGGGGACGTTGGTGGTTCCGGTCCCCTTGGCCGGTGGGCGCGTGCCGTCCGGGCGATTGGGCGTCTGCACCGTGTTGGGCACGGCTTGCACCGGCCCCGCGCTGTTGCCCGCAGCCTGGGCATTGGCGCTGGCTGCCCGGCCGGCGAGTTCCAGCGCCTGTTGTTCGTTCATGCCCATCTCCGCCGCTTGGTTGAGCACGGCCCCAGCGGCCGGGTCGGACTGGGCGGCGGCATCCTCCAGCTCCTTGCCCGCGGGGTTCTGCGTATCGGCTCCGCCGCAGGCGGCAAGGGCCAGGGTCGCGGCGGCGGTCAGGACAAGGCGCATGTCGGCTCCAGTGGTCAGGGGAACCACAAGCAACCGCGCAGGCGCAAAATGGTTTCTTGCCCCCTTCCAATTCCTACAACCATGAGTATATGAGAGTTCATCCAATACATAACGGCTCCGCCGCACGGTCTCGTGCGCCCGGGGCTTTTCCTGTCCTCACCGGGACACGGGCCGAAACCGCGCATCGGCCTGCACGTATGGTGAGGAGTTTCGCAGGAACGCGCCGGACTTGACCCAAGGCCCGCGGCAATGCCGCGTGTCCGAAGCGCAGGAAGACCTATGGCGACCAAGGCGATTAACGCTCCCCACAACACCTCCTCCGGCCGGCTTTCGAAGCAGCGCCGCATCCGCAAGATCTTCGGCAACATCCACGAAATCAGTGAGATGCCGAACCTGATCGAGGTTCAGCGCGAGTCGTATGAGCAGTTCCTCCGCTCCGACCCTGCCACCGGCTATGTCTCTGGTCTCGAGAAGACCCTGCGTTCGGTGTTCCCGATCCAGGATTTCGCCGGCACCGCGCATCTCGACTTCGATCATTACGTCCTCGAGGATCCCAAGTTCGACACCGAAGAGTGCCGTCAGCGCGGGCTGACCTATGCCGCGCCGATGCGCGTGACCCTGCGCCTGACCTCCTTCGAGATTGATCCGGATACCGAGGCCAAGTCGGTCATCGATATCAAGGAGCAGGACGTCTACATGGGCGACATGCCGCTCATGACGTGGAACGGCACCTTCATCATCAACGGCACCGAGCGCGTCATCGTGTCGCAGATGCACCGTTCGCCGGGTGTGCTGTTCGACCATGACCGTGGCAAGACCCACGCCTCCGGCAAGTATCTCTTTGCCGCGCGCGTCATTCCTTACCGCGGAAGCTGGCTCGACTTCGAGTTCGACGCCAAGGACATCGTCAACGTCCGTATCGACCGTAAGCGCAAGCTGCCGGTTACTGCCCTGCTGCACGCGCTCGGCCTCAACTCCGAGGAGATCCTGGCCGAGTTCTACAACACGGTCAGCTACGGCCGCGGGCCGAACGGTTGGCAGATCCCTTATGTCGGCGAGCAATGGCGCGGCCAGAAGCCGCAGTTCGACATCGCTAATGCGGACTCCGGTGAGGTCGTCTTCAAGGCCGGCGAGAAGATCACCCCACGCCGTGCCAACCAGGCCGGCAAGGACGGCTTGCAGAACCTGATCATCCCGACCGAAGAAATCTTCGGCCGCTTCTCCGCCTATGACCTGATCAACGAGTCGACCGGCGAGATCTATATCGAGGCTGGCGACGAGGTCACGGCCGAGAACCTGGAGAAGCTCGACAAGGCTGGCGTTGACCGACTCGAGCTGCTCGACATCGATTATGTCAACACCGGTCCCTGGATCCGCAACACGCTCAAGGCCGACAAGGCGGAAGACGGCGAACAGGCGCTGAGCGACATCTACCGCGTGATGCGCCCGGGCGAGCCGCCAACGCGCGAGACGGCGGATGCGCTGTTCTACGGCTTGTTCTTCGATCCGGAGCGTTACGACCTGTCGGCCGTGGGCCGGGTCAAGCTCAACACGCGCCTGGGTCTCGACGTCGAGGACACGGTCACCACCCTGCGCCGCGAGGACATCCTTGCGGTCGTCAAGGAGCTGGTGAACCTGAAGGACGGCAAGGGCGACATCGACGATATCGATAATCTCGCCAACCGCCGGGTCCGCTCGGTCGGCGAGTTGCTCGAGAACCAGTATCGCGTCGGCCTGCTTCGCATGGAGCGGGCGGTGAAGGAGCGCATGAGCTCGGTGGACGTGTCCACTGTCATGCCGAACGACCTGATCAACGCCAAGCCGGCGGTCGCCGCGGTGCGTGAGTTCTTCGGCTCCTCGCAGCTGTCGCAGTTCATGGACCAGACCAACCCGCTGTCCGAAGTGACCCACAAGCGCCGCGTGTCGGCGCTCGGGCCGGGCGGTCTGACCCGTGAGCGTGCAGGCTTCGAAGTCCGCGACGTGCACCCGACCCACTATGGCCGGATCTGCCCGATTGAGACTCCGGAAGGACCGAACATCGGCCTGATCAACAGCCTTGCGAGCTTCAGCCGAGTCAACAAGTACGGCTTCATCGAAACGCCGTACCGCAAGGTCATCGACCACAAGGTCACCGACGAGGTCGTCTACCTGTCGGCGATGGAGGAGGCCAAGCACACGATCGCGCAGGCCAATGCTGAGCTGAACGAGGACGGCACCTTTGCGGAAGAGATCATCTCTTCGCGCCGGGCCGGTGACTTCCTGATCGCTCCGCGCGATCAGATAACCCTGATGGACGTCAGCCCCAAGCAGCTGGTTTCCGTCGCGGCCTCGCTGATCCCGTTCCTCGAGAACGACGACGCCAACCGCGCGCTGATGGGTTCCAATATGCAGCGCCAGGCCGTGCCCTTGCTGCAGGCCGATGCCCCGCTAGTCGGTACCGGGATGGAGGAGACGGTTGCGCGTGACTCGGGCGCCGCGATCGCTGCTCGCCGTCCCGGCATTGTCGACCAGGTCGACGCGACCCGCATTGTCGTGCGCGTCACCGGCGAGCTTCGCCCGGGCGAGAGCGGCGTCGACATCTACACTTTGATGAAGTTCCAGCGCTCCAACCAGAACACCTGCATCAACCAGCGTCCGCTGGTGAAGGTGGGTGACGAGGTCCAGGGCGGGGAGATCATCGCCGATGGTCCGTCCACACAGTTCGGTGAACTGGCGCTGGGCCGCAATGTCCTCGTCGCGTTCATGCCGTGGAACGGCTACAACTATGAGGATTCGATCCTGATCTCCGAGCGGATCGTTAAGGATGACGTCTTCACCTCGATCCACATCGAGGAGTTCGAGGTCATGGCTCGCGACACCAAGCTCGGGCCGGAAGACATTACCCGAGACATCCCCAACGTCGGTGAGGAGGCTCTGCGCAACCTCGACGAGGCGGGCATCGTCTACATCGGCGCCGAGGTCGAGCCGGGCGACATCTTGTGCGGCAAGATCACGCCCAAGGGCGAAAGCCCGATGACACCGGAGGAAAAGCTCCTCCGCGCCATCTTCGGCGAAAAGGCTTCGGACGTACGCGACACCTCGCTTCGGCTGCCGCCGGGCGTGACCGGCACGGTAGTCGAAGTGCGCGTGTTCAACCGGCACGGCATCGACATCGACGACCGTACCCGCGCCATTCAAACGGAGGAAAAGGACCGCCTTCGCAAGGACGCCGAGGACGAGCGCTCGATCCTCAACCGCGCGACCTTCTCGCGGCTAAGGGAGATGCTGCTCGGGCAGGTCGCGACTGCAGGTCCCAAGGGCCTGAAGAAGGGCGCCACGCTTGACGATGAGACGCTTGAGAGCGTCGAGAAGCATGACTGGTGGAAGATCGCCGTCAAGGACGATGCCCGCCAGGCCGACATCGAGGCCTTGACTGCTCAGTATGACGAAGCGGCCGGCGTGATCCGGCGCAAGTTCGAGGACCGCATCGAGAAGATCGAGCGCGGCGACGAGCTTCCCCCGGGCGTGCTCAAGATGGTCAAGGTGTTCGTCGCGGTAAAGCGCAAGCTGCAGCCGGGCGACAAGATGGCCGGCCGTCACGGCAACAAGGGCGTGATCTCCCGCATCCTGCCGAACGAGGACATGCCGTTCCTGGAGGACGGGACCCCGGTCGACATCGTGCTGAACCCGCTTGGCGTGCCGTCGCGCATGAATGTCGGGCAGATCTTCGAAACGCACCTGGGCTGGGCCGCGCGCGGTCTCGGCAAGCAGATCCAGGGCATGCTGGAGGACATGCACCATCGCGGGGCCGAGTTCGCGGGCAAGGACGCCGGCGAGATGCGGACCAAGCTCAAAGACATGTACGGCGACCAGTATGCCGAAGCCATCGACCAGCGCGACGACAATGGCGTGCTGGAACTGGCCCGCAACCTGGTCGGTGGCCTACCGATGGGCACTCCGGTGTTCGACGGCGCGCGTGAGCCGGATGTTGCCTTCATGCTGGAAAAGGCGGGTCTCGACGCGTCGGGCCAGGTCACCTTGTTCGATGGTCGTACGGGCGACGCCTTCGACCGCAAAGTCACGGTGGGTTACATCTACATGCTGAAGCTGCACCACCTGGTCGACGACAAGATCCACGCGCGTTCGATCGGGCCGTATAGCCTAGTCACCCAGCAGCCGCTGGGCGGCAAGGCGCAGTTCGGCGGTCAGCGTTTCGGTGAAATGGAGGTCTGGGCCTTGCAAGCTTACGGTGCCGCCTACACCTTGCAGGAGATGCTGACTGTGAAGTCGGACGACGTGATCGGCCGGACCAAGGTCTACGAGGCGATCGTCAAAGGCGACGACACGTTCGAGGCCGGCATTCCGGAAAGCTTCAACGTGCTGGTCAAGGAAATGCGTTCGCTCGGCCTTAATGTCGAACTGGAC
>DATLMM010000011.1:0-94723 GCA_035537335.1 Sphingomicrobium sp.
TGCGTACCTGGGGCTGGAGGCGCGCGCCGTCGAGGTGCAGGTCCAGCTGTCCACCAACGTGCCCGCGTTCATCGTCGTCGGGCTGCCCGACAAGGCGGTCGCCGAGAGTCGCGAGCGGGTGCGCGCGGCGCTGTCCGCCATCGGCTTGGCACTCCCCCCTAAGCGGATCACCGTCAACCTGTCGCCGGCCGACCTGCCCAACGAAGGCAGTCACTACGACCTGCCGATCGCACTTGCACTGCTGGCGGCAATCGGGGCGGTGGATGCCGAAAGCCTGTCGCACTTCGTGGCAGTGGGCGAGCTTGGGCTCGACGGCCGGATCGCGGCGAGCCCCGGAGTGTTGCTGGCGGCACTGCACGCCAGCGGGCAGGACAACGGGCTGATCTGCCCGGCGGTGCAGGGGGGCGAGGCGGCGTGGGCCGGCGAGGTCGAGGTGCTGGCCGCCCCGGACCTGCTGGCCTTGCTGGCGCATCTGCGCGGCACGGCGCTGCTGCGGCCGCCAGTGCCGGGCGAGGTAGAGGTTGTTGGCGGCGGGCCTGACATGAAGCAGGTCAAGGGCCAGGAGACTGCGAAGCGCGCGCTGGAGATTGCGGCGGCCGGCGGGCAAAATCTGTTGATGAGCGGACCGCCCGGTGCCGGCAAGTCGCTGCTGGCGGCCTGTCTGCCGGGCATCTTGCCGCCGCTCAGCCCCTCGGAAGCGCTTGAAGTGTCGATGGTCGCCTCGGTCGCCGGCGATCTCGATGGTGGGAAGATGACGCGCGCGCGGCCGTTCCGCTCACCGCACCACAGCGCATCCATGCCGGCGCTGGTGGGCGGCGGACTAAAGGTGCGGCCGGGTGAGATAAGTTTGGCGCATCTTGGTGTGCTGTTTCTGGACGAGTTGCCGGAGTTCCAGCGGGCAGTACTGGATTCGCTGCGACAGCCTCTGGAGACTGGCACGGTCAGCGTCGCGCGGGCCAACAGCCATGTCACCTTTCCCGCTCGTGTGCAGCTGGTGGCCGCGATGAACCCGTGCCGCTGCGGTCATCTTGGTGACCCGGCGCTAGCTTGCGCCCGTGCACCCCGTTGCGCGGCCGACTACCAAGCCAAGGTGTCGGGTCCGTTGCTCGACCGCATCGACCTGCACATCGAGGTTCAGGGCGTCAGCGCGGCCGACCTCACCCTGCCGCCACCGGCGGAAGGCAGCGCTGAAGTAGCAGGGCGCGTGCGACGGGCGCGGGATGTGCAGATAGGCGCTACAACGGTCATGGACCTCGCACCAACGCGGAGGCGGATGGCGAGCTGCTCGACGGGGTCGCGACGCCGACGAGCCAGGCCGCAAGCTGCTGACCGACGCGGCGGCGGCGAATGCGGCTCTCAGCTCGCGGCTTCCACCGGGTGCTGCGCGTTTCCCGGACGATCGCCGATCTGGCCGGGGCGGAGCAGGTCGGCCGCATCCACGTCGCCGAAGCGCTGAGCTATCGCCGGCAAGCTCCGCGCAACTGACGGTTGTCGAGCGGGGCGTGTGGCGCTAGCTAGGCGCCTGAGTGCCCCCGTGGCGGAATGGTAGACGCGATCGACTCAAAATCGATTGTCGCAAGACGTGTCCGTTCGAGTCGGACCGGGGGCACCATTCGCATCTTTACGCGACCATGGGCGCGACCGGGGCTTTCGCGCCGCCGGTGACTTCCTTACAGCCGAGCCATGGGTGTTCGCTTTGCGCGCCACAAGCCGCGCCATCTGCTTGCTCCGCTGCTCTACAAGCTCGACCGGTTCTTTCCCGCCAGCCCGCAGCGCAAGCTGGACCTGCTGCTGGATCTTGAGTGGATCGCCAACCGCTTGGCGCATGAGAACGCAGTCAAGATCGGGCTCGCCAACGGCCGCAGGAATGTTTTTCTCCTGGACCGTATCGATCCGACCGACCGGGTGCTCGATCTAGGCTGCGGGACCGGAGCGGTGTCGGGCAGCATCTCCGCCACCCAAGTCGTCGGCGTGGACCACGACGAAGCCAGCATCCGCGTCGCTCGGCGGGAACACCCCGGGCGTACGTTCGTCGTCGGTGACGCCCGTGAGTATCTCCAGTCAGCGGAACCGTTCCAAGTCCTGGTACTCAGCCACATCCTCGAGCATCTGGACGACCCCGGCACCTTTCTCCTTGGCATCGCGCAGAACTTCGAGCGAATCTATTTCGAGGTTCCCGACTTCGAGTGGTCGAACAACAATCTGCTCCGGGAGAAGCGCGGCCGGTCCCTGATCTACACCGACAATGATCATGTTTCCGAGTTCGACCGTGACGAACTGGAAGAGCTGTTCGCTGCGGCTGGCCTGTCGGTATCGGACGCCGAGTTCCGGGGTGGGGTGATGCGCTATTGGCTGACTCCGGACCGGCTTGTCCCCGGTCAGCGGCCGATTGCGTAGCCCAGCGCCGCATGGCAGATTGATCGTCATGGCCACCCGCACCTGCCGAACCTTTGCCGAGTTCTGGCCCTATTACCTGCGCGAGCATAGCGGCCGGCGAACGCGTGCGCTGCATTATGCCGGGACGGCGCTGGTGATCGGGCTTGGCGTGATCCTGGCGCTGACCGGCAACTTGTGGCTGCTGCTGGGCATGCTGATCGCTGGCTACGGCTTTGCTTGGTTTGCGCATTTCTTCGTCGAGAAGAACCGGCCCGCGACCTTCACCTACCCGTTATGGTCACTGGTCAGCGACTTCCGGATGTTCTTCCTTGCCATCACCGGCCGGCTTGGTCCGCACCTGCGGGAGGCGGGTGTTTTCACTGGTCGCTGACGCTGGCGGGACGAGGATTGCTGCCGTAGGACTTGGTCGATGGACGTTCCCGCACCTGCCGTTGAGCCGACTGATCCGCAGCCCGAGCCAGCACCGCTCGACGTCCGCACCGACGATCCGGTGGAACTCGCCGAAGGGCTGACGATCAAGCGGGACCGGCTGCTCGCCTCTCTGACGCTGATCGCCGGGATCGGCTTGATCGTGTCGCTGCCTTTCGCGCTGCGAGCCGGAGCGGAGTTCTTCCTGCCGGTGACCGCCGCGCTGGTGATCGCCGTAGCGCTGGTTCCGCTGCTTGAGTGGTTCGAGCGGCGGGGAGTTCCGTCGGCGGCATCGGCCGGCCTGTGCATCATCATGTTCCTGGCGGTGATGGCATTCGCGATCCTGTCGATCGTCATTCCGGCAATCGATTGGGTCGCTCGCCTTCCGGATGGTCTCGTCCGGATCAGGACAACGCTTGAGCCGGTGATGGATCTCTACAAGAACCTCGATCGGTTCATGGACCGGATCTGGACCCAGCTTCCAGCGGCGGAAGGTGGCGCCGGGCGGGTGGTGCGGCTGGAGACGCCGAACAGCATGCTGGATCTGCTGACAACATCCGCTCCGCACGCGCTGATCCAACTCTTCTTCGCGTTGCTGGTCATCTACTTCTTCCTGGCCGGCTGGACCGGCATGCGGAAGAGCACCATCACGGCACGCGGAAGCTTTGAAGGCGCGCTGACCACGGCGCGAGTGATTCAGCAGGTGGTGGATGCGACTTCCACCTACATCGGCACCATCACGCTCATCAACGTGACGCTGGGCGCGACGACCGCGCTAATCCTGTGGTGGTTGGGGATGGACTCACCGCTAATGTGGGGCGGTATTGTCGCTGTCCTGAACTACATTCCCTACCTGGGTCCGATCGCGGCGGCGCTGCTGCTCGGGGTGGGTGGGCTGATGACCTTTTCCGATCCGTGGACGGCCCTGCTGCCGCCAGCCATCTTTGTCGGCCTGCACATTGTCGAAGCTAATGCGGTAACGCCCATGATTGTGGGAAAGCGGGTCAAGATCAATCCGCTGCTGATCCTGCTGTCCTTGAGCTTCTGGGCGTGGGTGTGGGGCACGACCGGCGCTTTGCTGGCCATCCCGCTGCTGATCATTATCAAAACGATCTTTGCTGCGGCCGGGACGCCCGACATCGCCGGCTTCCTGTTCGAACAAGGCACGCTCACGCACGCGGGCGAGGAGGATGAGGAAAAGGAGTAAGGCGAACAGTTTGCCGGTTGACGGGTCAGGGCACCTCCCTTAGTTGGCCGCCCACACGCTTAAGCGGGTGTAGCTCAGTTGGTTAGAGCGCCGGCCTGTCACGCCGGAGGTCGCGGGTTCGAGCCCCGTCACTCGCGCCATTTCATATAGGCAGACGTCGCGCCAGAGAGTTGCGACGACCAGTCGCGCCGCAGCATGAGCGCGGTTCAATCAATCGACTATCTGGAGTCGGGTCACCGATAAGTCGGCGCCGTTCTTGAAGCCTTAAAGCGCGCCCGCTGGTTCAGCCGGCTTGGTCTCCGCCGCTGGCGGCGTTGCTGTCGGTGCCGGGGTCCCCAGCGGCTTCTGGTCCGTGCCGTCGCCCTTTCCGGTAAGGGTCCAGCGCAGGTTCTGTGACGTGGCGGTTGCCGCGGCCGCGCGATCGGCAACATCGGCCTGCTTGCTGCCGTGTATTTGGATCGTCACTCGGTTGTTGCCATCGGCGCCAAGCTCGGCCTCGACCAGCTTCGCCAGTTCAGGGGGAAGCTCACGCTTGGCCTCGACCACCGCTTCCTCGACCTCGTCCGGAGTAGCCCGGTCGCGAGCCTCAGCAGCCAAGCTGGCGGCACGCAGGACGTAAGGGTCGGACTCCTTGCCCGAGTAGCGCTGTGCGAAAGCTGCCGGTTGGCCCCAGCCACCACGCCAGCGATAAAAGATGTGCTGTCCGACCACCGCATTCTTGGTCAGGGTCGAGGCCCAATAAGGCACGACATAGTTGGCATGATAGTGAGTCGCATTGCCAACGGGAACATGGACATAGCCCTGCAGCGCCGCATGGGCGATTTGCCGGGCCTTGTCCCAATATACCCGCATCGGCGTCCGGGCGAGGGCGCCATCGCAGGTGAAGGAGAACTGGCAGCCAGTCTCGCGCTCATGCCCCTGGTAGATCACACCGCAGACACTGGCGGGGTAAGCCGGATGACGCGCGCGATTGAGCACCACTTGGGCAACCGACCGTTGCCCATCCTCCGGCTCCAGCGCAGCCTCATAATATACCGCCTGGGTGAGGCAATGGAGGGCACGGGCATAAGCCACGCTCTTCACGGACGGTGCCTTGAAGGGTCGCGCGGCTGGGTTTGGACCGCTGGCGATCGGCACCGCCGCATTGATCTCCACGGCCTTTTCGGGCGCAATCGCGCGCACCTGGAAAGGGTTCAAGGCCTGAGCGGCGGGAGCCTCAACCAGCGCGCGCTCCTCCGGCGACGGTTTACGCGGTAGCGAGCCCGCCTCATCGGCGATGACCACAAAGCCCGTCAGGACCGCTGCACACACGGCCAGACTGCCGGCCGCCTCCAGCCGGCGCCGGTCGAGCCAGCGCAGAACCGGGTGAGCCGTGATCGGCTTAAAAGAGAAAGCGGTCGTGTTCATGAGATGTGTATTACTTAAACAACTCACCTGGAAATTCAAGGTTACGACCTATCGCCTCGCCAACGCCCGGTCTCGCTCCATCGCAGGATCGGTTTCAGCGGCACAATCCAGATTATACCGGCGATCGTATAGAAGAGTGCCTGAACGGGCCATGGCCAGGACCCGACGATATCGGCCAGGCTGACGATCAGCGCCGACCAGCTGACGATGATCCCGATGATCATGAACGCCGCTGCAGTAGGTCGCGAGCGGGGCTGTTGTTCCTGCATCATCCGGCAAACTCCTGAAGGCCGTCAGGCGATGCGAAGCCGTCCAGGGGAATGTCCCAAGGGTCGGGAACTAAGCCGCTCTGCGTGAACTGGAATGGCCAGCCGATCCCGATCAGCCGCGCGCCTGCCGAGCGCAGCCCGGGCAGGGCGCGATCGTAATGGCCCTTGCCCATGCCGATGCGATTGCCGCTTCGGTCGATCGCCAGCAACGGGATGAGCAACAAGTCGGGCGACACGATCGGCGCGTCGGCTGGCGGCTGGAGGATGCCCCATGGGCCGGGATCGACGGGCTCTCCGGCACGAAAGGTCATGCGGCTGTCGCGGTCTGCAAAGAAGGGTAGGGCAACGGTCTTGCCCATGGCGCGGGCGCGCTCAAGCGCGGGCAGAGCGCTGATTTCATCCTTCATCGGGAAGTAGGCTGCCACCGTAGACGCCTTGAACAGCAGTGGGTCGAGCGCTTCGGCCAACTGCGCTTCCAGAGTCTTGCGCGTGTCGGGATCGAGGCTTGCGGCAAAGGCGTGCCGCTCCGCTCGCTTGGCATCGCGCAAGGAGACCTTGCCGACTGGGGAAGGTGACGGGACCGCCATAAGGTCGTTACTCAGAAATCCTCTGACGCCATAAGCATCAGGTGGGAGCCGTTTGATCCGGACCAGGGTCCAGGCAGGGACAGCCCCCTTGGATCGGGAATAGCCTCAGGGATATCAAAGAGCTCGTGCCTGGCAGTACCCGTCATGCGTCTATTTAGGGTGTTGCAGCGACCTTCTCAAGGTCGCCGGCAAGCCGCTCGAGCCGATCGGCCAGCGCATCTACCCGGCGCACAACCTGCGGGTCGGACGGGAGGGGAGGGGGCGAGGCGGCGACCGGTCCTTCGCGCTCGATCAACTGGTCGGCGATCAGCAGGGAGGCGAACAGCAGCGTCCGCGCTTCGCTGAGTGCCCCCATGCCGGCCAAGGCCTCACGACCGCGAGCATCCACGATGGCAGCGGCGGCGCGCAGATTGTCCTCTTCGCCATCCCGACAGGCGACACGATAGTCGCGGCCGGCGATGCTGATCGGAATCTCAGCCATCCCTCAAGCCTCCGCCCGCTGAATCAGCTGGTCTAGTTCGGCAATCGCTTCCCGGACCCGGCTCCGCAGGTTTTCTTCCCGGCCGTCGCGGCGGGAGATCGCATCGGTCGCGCGTTCGCAGCGGGCGAGCGCCCGTTCGGCGCGGGTCAGCGCCGCTTCCATTGCCTGTTCGGTCATGAAGAAGAGCTAGGCTCTCCCGTGACACCGGGCAAGGTTGACGCCCAACCGCTCACCGCCCAAAGGGTCCATCCCATCGGCCCGCCGACTCCGGTGAAGGGCTGCTTGTCTATGACGGAGCCGTATGCAGCCGACCCAGCGCCGCCTTGCCAACGCCATCCGCGCGCTGGCCATGGACGCGGTGGAAGCCGCGAACAGCGGGCATCCCGGCATGCCGATGGGGATGGCCGACGCTGCCACCGCCCTATTCACCCGCCACCTGAAATTCGATCCGGCGGACCCCGAGTGGCCCGACCGCGACCGCTTCGTATTGTCGGCGGGGCACGGGTCCATGCTGATCTACGCGCTGCTTTATCTCGCCGGCTACGAGCGGCCGATGATGGACGACATCCGCCGCTTCCGGAAGCTTGGCAGCCCGTGCGCCGGACATCCGGAGAACTTCGAGCTCGCCGGCATCGAGACCACCACCGGGCCGCTAGGGCAGGGCTTGGCGACCGCCGTCGGGATGGCGATCGCCGAGCGCCACCTTAATGCGATCTACGGCGACGATCTGGTCGACCACCGCACCTATGTGATCGCCGGCGACGGCTGTCTGATGGAGGGCATCAATCATGAGGCGGTGGGGCTCGCGGGCAACCTCAAGCTCGGGCGGCTGATCGTCCTGTGGGACGACAACAAGATCACGATCGATGGCTCGACCGAGCTTTCCCGCAACGAAGATGTGATGGCCCGCCACGAGGCTTGTGGCTGGCACACTGTTGAATGTGACGGGCTGGACGCCGGCAAGGTCGCAGCGGCGATCGACAAGGCCAAGGCCGACCCGCGGCCAAGCCTGATCCGCTGCAAGACGGTGATCGGCTACGGCGCGCCCAACAAGCAGGGCACGGCCGCGACCCATGGCGCCGCCCTTGGCAAGGCGGAGGTGGAGGCCGCTCGCGCCGAGCTGGGGCTGGCGCCGGAGGAATTCACTGTTCCCGAAGACGTGCTGTCGGCCTGGCGGCAGGTGGGCGGACGCGGTTCGGCCGATCGGGCGGCATGGGAGAAGCGACTGACGGCAAGCGGCAAGGCCGACGACTTTCGCACCCGCATGGCCGGCAAGGCGGACGATCGCTGGCTAAGGCCCTATCTCGACGCGCTCATTGCCAGCCCGCCGACCGTCGCCACTCGCAAGGCGTCGGAGATGGCACTGGAAGTGATTAACACGGCGGTGACCTCCACCATCGGCGGCTCGGCGGATCTTACCGGCTCCAACAACACCAAGACCAAGGCTTTGCAGCCACTCACGGCCGACGACTATTCCGGGCGCTACATCTACTATGGCATCCGCGAGTTCGGCATGTCGGCCGCGATGAACGGCATGGCGCTGCATGGCGGTGTGGTGCCCTATGGCGGCACCTTTCTGGTGTTCTCCGATTACTGCCGGCCGGCAATCCGGCTATCGGCGCTGCAGCGAGCCCGTGTCATCTACGTGATGACGCACGACTCGATCGGCCTTGGCGAGGACGGTCCCACCCACCAGCCGATCGAACATCTGCAATCCTTGCGCTGCATGCCGGGATTGGAGGTTTATCGCCCCGCGGACGCAGTGGAGACGGCCGAGTGCTGGGCGCTTGCGCTGCAGGACAATGGCCCATCGCTGCTGGCACTGTCGCGGCAGAACCTCCCGCCGGTTCGGACGGAGGCGGCCGCGGACAATCTTTGTGCTCTCGGCGCCTATCGGCTGAAGCCCGCCGGGGTTGCCCGCAAGGTCATCCTGCTTGCAACCGGCTCCGAGGTGGAGATAGCGCTGGCCACCGCCGAGCAGCTGGAAGCGCAAGGTGTTGGCACGGACGTCGTGTCGATGCCCTCGACTACCCGTTTCGACGCGCAGGACCTGGCTTACCGCGAGAGCATCCTGCCCGACGTTTCCAATCGCGAGATCCTGCGGGTCTCGATCGAAGCCGGGACCACACTCGGCTGGGAACGCTACACCGGCCTGCACGGACTCCGTATTGGTCTTGACGGCTTTGGTGCGTCGGCTCCGGCTCCCGATCTTTACGCCCACTTCGGGCTTACCCCCGACGCGATCGCCACCAAGGTGCTCGCCCAACTCGACAAGAGGGACATACGATGACGAAAGTTGCCATCAATGGCTTTGGACGGATCGGCCGCCTGGTTGCCCGCGCTATCCTGGAGCGGCCGGATTGCGGACTGGAGTTGGTTGCGATCAACGACCTGGCCGACGCCCAGTCGAACGCACTACTGTTCAAGCGCGACAGCGTGCACGGCGCCTTCCCGGGTGAGGTCAGGGCCGAAGGCAACGACATCGTCATCAATGGCAAGCGCATCGCCGTCACGGCCGAGCGCGACCCGGCCAACCTGCCGCATCGTGAGCACGGCGTCGAGCTGGCGCTGGAGTGCACCGGTTTCTTCACCTCCAAGGATGGTGGGCAGAAGCATCTAGACGCGGGCGCCAAGCGAGTGCTGATCTCGGCGCCGGCCAAGGGTGCGGACCTAACGGTGGTCTACGGCGTGAACCATGACAAGCTCACGGCCGAGCACACCATCGTGTCCAATGCCAGTTGCACCACCAATTGCCTCGCGCCGGTCGCGAAGGTGATGAACGACGTGATCGGCATCGAGCGTGGCCTGATGACGACCATCCACGCCTACACCAACGATCAGAAGATCCTGGACCAGATCCACAGCGACATGCGCCGGGCGCGCGCCGCCGGTATGTCGATCATTCCGACCACCACCGGCGCTGCCCGGGCAGTCGGCGAAGTGCTGCCGGAGCTCAAGGGCAAGCTCGACGGATCGGCCGTGCGCGTGCCGACGCCTAACGTCAGCCTGGTCGACCTGACCTTCACTCCCAAGCGCGACACCAACCTGGAAGAGGTCAACGGTGCGCTCAAGGCAGCTTCGGAGAGCGGTCCGCTCAAGGGCATCCTCGCCTACACGGACGAGCCGCTAGTCTCGATCGACCTCAACCACAATCCGGCGAGCTCCACCGTCGACAGTCTGGAAACGGCCGTGCTGGAAGGCAAGCTGGTCCGCGTGGTCAGCTGGTACGACAATGAATGGGGCTTCTCCAACCGCATGGTCGACACGGCCTGCGCCATGGCGAAACTGGGTTGATCTAAGAAACAGAGAGCCGCAGCCCTGAGCTTGTCGACGGGCTGTACTTTCCTCTTGCCTGAAGAAGAACAATCCTTCGACAGGCTCAGGACAGCGGAACCCGGATTTGCCTTCATTCAAAAATCTCGACGACCTTCCCCCCGACCTGGCCGGCAAACGCGTGCTGGTGCGGGTGGACCTGAACGTGCCGATGCAGGATGGCGCCGTCAGCGACGCGACCCGCTTGCAGGCGGCGTTGCCGACGGTGCTGGAGCTGGCCGACCGGGGCGCAATCGTGCTGCTGTTGAGCCATTTCGGGCGGCCCAAGGGTCAGAACCGGCCGGACATGTCGACCGCACTGCTGGTCAAGCCGATGACCGACCTTACCGGCCGCTCAGTGCGCTTCATCGAGGACTGTGCCGGGCCGCAGGCCGAGCGGGCAATAACCACCATGACTCCCGGCGCAATCGGGGTGCTGGAGAACACTCGCTTTCATGCCGGCGAGGAAGCCAACGATCCCGATCTGGCTCGCGGAATGGCAGCGCTGGGCGATTACTTCGTCAACGACGCCTTCTCCGCGGCGCACCGGGCACATGCCTCGACCGAGGGCTTGGCACGGTTGTTGCCGAGCTTCGCCGGCCGCGCGATGGAAGCGGAACTGACGGCATTGCAGAAGGCGCTCGGTTCCCCCGAGCGGCCGGTCGCGGCAGTGGTTGGCGGGGCGAAGGTCTCCTCCAAGCTCGCGGTGCTCGGCCACCTGGTCGGCAAGGTGGATCACCTGATCATCGGCGGGGGCATGGCCAATACCTTTCTGGCCGCGCGGGGAGTGAATGTCGGAAAGTCGCTCTGCGAGCATGACCTGACCGGCGAAGCGGAGGCTATCCTGGCCCGAGCCGATGAGGCCGGCTGCACCATCCATCTCCCCTATGACGTGGTGGTTGCCAAGGAATTTGCGGCCAATCCGCCGAGCCTGCGCACCTGCAACGTCCACGAGGTCGCCGAGGACGAGATGATCCTGGATGTCGGGCCTGCCGCGGTCGAGGCGCTGGCGGATGCGTTAAAGACCTGCCGCACGCTGGTCTGGAACGGGCCTCTCGGCGCGTTCGAGACCCCGCCGTTCGATGCTGCGACGGTCGCTTTGGCCAAGACGGCCGCGGCCTTGACGCAGGACGGCAGCCTGGTGTCGGTGGCTGGCGGCGGTGACACGGTGGCCGCGCTGAACCATGCCGGCGTGGCGGACGAATTCAGCTTCGTCTCGACAGCTGGCGGAGCATTTCTGGAATGGATGGAAGGGCGCACGCTACCTGGCGTCGCAGCCCTTCAGCAGTAGTGGGGGTTGGCAAGATGAATGAACAAGGGATGCGTGAGAAGATCGGGAGCGGCAATGGCTTCATCGCTGCGCTGGACCAATCCGGCGGCTCAACGCCCAAGGCTCTGGCTGGCTACGGCGTCGAAGATGGAGCCTGGAGCAACGACGAGGAAATGTTCGGACTCATCCATCAGATGCGCGAGCGCATCATCACTTCGCCTTCGTTCAGCGGCGAGAAGGTGATTGGCGCCATCCTGTTTGAGCGGACCATGGACGGTCAGGTGGACGGCAAGCCCACTCCGCATGCGCTGATCGACCGCGGGGTCGTGCCGTTCATCAAGATCGACAAGGGTCTTGAGGACGAGCGGGATGGCGTTCAGCTGATGAAGCCGATGCCGGAACTCGACAAATTGCTTACCCGGGCCAAGGCGCTTGGCGTGTTCGGGACCAAGGAACGCTCGGTTATCAACCTCGCCAATGAAGCCGGGATCGCCGCCGCTGTCGCTCAGCAGTTCGAGATCGCGACGCAGGTGCTTCGCCACGGGCTGGTTCCGATCATCGAGCCGGAGGTCAACATCAAGAGCCCGGAGCGCGCTACGGCCGACCGGCTCCTGCGGGATGAGATCCTGCGTCACCTCGACCGCTTGCCGGAGGGCAGCGAAGTGATGCTCAAGCTGTCCATTCCGGCCGATCCGGGCCTGTTCCAGCCGCTGGTCGAACATCCGCGGGTGCTTCGCGTGGTTGCACTGTCGGGTGGGTTCAGCCGGACGGACGCCTGCGCAGAGTTGGCGAAGAACCCAGGCATGATCGCCAGCTTCAGCCGGGCGCTGCTGTCCGATCTGCGGCACGGCCAGAGCGCGGATGAGTTCGACCGTACTTTGGGCGGTGCGATCGACGAGATCTACCGCGCATCGACCGAGAAGGCCGCCGCATAGCCGTCGTTCCGAGTGCAGCTAAGCAGTCCAGTGCCTTCTAAGTGGATTGCTTCGGCCCTCCGCTCCCCGCAATGACAGAAGCATGATCGAAGACGAGGAACTCAGCGTTGAAGGCTTCGCCGAACGTTTCGAGGCGGACAGACGAGGCGACTGCTCGCTTTACCTGATCAGCCCGCAGGAGGTCGGCGGCACGTTTCCCGACCGGCTCCGCGCGGCGCTGGACGGCGGAACGGTTGCGGCCTTCCAACTGCGGGTCAAGGACGTCGACCAGCATGAGCTCGCCAAGCTGGCCGAGCCCTTGCAGGCGATCTGCGCCGAGCATGACGTCGCCTTCATCGTCAACGACGACATGAGCTTGGCCAAGCGTATCGGCGCCGACGGCGTGCACCTTGGCCAGGGCGACGGGGATGTTCGGGATGCGCGGACGCTGCTTGGTCCGTCGGCTCAGATCGGCGTGACCTGCCACGACAGCCGGCACCTAGCGATGGATGCCGGCGAGGCTGGCGCCGACTATGTCGCGTTCGGGGCCTTTTACCCGACCACCACGAAGCCGACCGAGTATCGGCCCGCCCCGCCGATCCTGAGCTGGTGGTCCACCTTGTTCACAATTCCTTGCGTGGCGATCGGCGGCATCACTCCGGGCAATGCCAAGCCGCTGGTGGACGCTGGAGCTGACTTCCTGGCCGTCTGTCAGGCAGTGTGGGGGCAGGAGGATCCGGGCGGAGCAGTGGCTGCGTTTACACCGCTTCTTCGACGCGGCTGAGCGGACTAGCGTCGAAGCGTTGGAGCAGCTCCGCCACATCGTCGAAGACCGCCATCGCACCTGACAGATCCTGGTCGTCAAACCCGCCCGAGCGGACAGCGATCGTGCGAATGCCGGCCTTTGCGGCGGCTTCGATGTCGAAGGGCGTGTCGCCAATCACAATCGCCTCGTCCGGGGCAACGCCGGCCTTGCTGCAAGCGGTCGCGAAGATGTCCGGGCATGGCTTGGAACAACCCACGTCGTCCGCACTGGTGAAAGCATCCACCAGCTTTCCCGCCTGCAGGACTTCGAGATGGTGGTCGAGTTCCTCGGCTGTCGCCGAAGACGCGAGCACCACCGTGTAGCCGACCTCCTTGCAGCGGGCGATCAGATCGCGCGCGCCGGGGAAAGGACGAAGCCGGTCGAAGTATTTTTCTTTGAAGATGCGACCATGAGCGTCACCCAGCTGCTCGGCATCGGCCTCCGATACCCCCGGCAATAAACTGGGGACGAGATTGTCCGAGCCCTTGCCGATGTTCTGGTGGATCTGTGCCCGGTCGAACTCATGCCCGGCCGCTCGGAACACTTCTTGCCAGGCAAGGATGTGGAAGTCGTTGCTGTCGACGAGCGTGCCGTCGATGTCGAATAGAATGGCTTTAAACATCCGGCGCTAACGGTTCTAAAGCGGCGCGGGTTGCCAGCGCTCGCTTGAGGGTGCGCGCGTCCTCAAGCGCATGGCCGTAGATGTCGTTGTTGAAGTAAGCCCATGCCGAGCGGCTCGCGGCTTGCTGCTCCGTCAGCCATTCTGCCCAGCTCGCCATTTGGCTGTCGGAATAACGCCCCCAGTATCGGCCGCCGGTGCCATGAAAGCGGACATAGGCAGTGCGTCCGCTCGCCCATCGCGGCGATATGAGTCCGGCAAGGTCGTGGACGACGAAGCCGACGCCATTCGCGTCGAGCAGCGCCAATATCGCTGGATCATACCAGCTGCCGTGGCGGAACTCGACGACATGCTCGAGTTCGGGCGGGAGGTGGGCGAGGTAAGACGCTAGCCGCTCGTCGTTGCGGTGGAGGCTGGGTGGGAGCTGGTGAAGTAGTGGGCCGAGATGAGGCCCGAGCGTGCGGGTGAGCGCCGCGAACTCTGTTACGGGCTCCCGGCAGTCCAGCAGCTTCTTGTTGTGCGTGATGAAGCGGTTGACCTTGACGGCATAGCGGAAGCCGGCGGGCGCCTTGTCGCGCCATCCCTCGAAGGTCTTGAGCAGGGGCAAGCGATAGAAGCTGGCATTGATCTCGACCGTGTCGAACTCGGCGGCATAATGAGCGAACCACTGCTTCTGCGGCAAGGCGGGCGGATAGTAGGTCTCGCGCCAATGACGGTAGACCCAGCCCGAGCAGCCGACGTGAATGGGAGCGGACAATGGAAACTCCGTCCAGTTGGGTCGTTTCGCTCTCAACCTTTTAGTTTGACGGAGAGTTTCCTTGCCTAGCACCCGTATTGCCCAAGTTGGTTTGGGGCTGTCGCTTGTTGCCGCGGTCGCCGTGGCCGCCTCGCGCGCACCCGCTCAAAGTCCGTCTGCGCCAGCCGGCAACGCCTCAGCGTCGGCGGCCAAGAAGCCCTGGGTAAAGCCGGGCGCCCCCGGCTCGGAGATCGACGGAACGATCTTTCATGCTCAGGTTCTGCTGGACCTCGCGGGGTTCCCGACCGGGGTGATCGACGGCAAGAAGGGGATGGTGTTCGATCAGGCCTTGCGAGGATATCAGCAGGCGCGGGGGCTGCAGGTTACCGGCAATCTGGACGGACCGACGCGGGCCGCGCTCCTGCAGGACAAGCGTCCTGCGGTTCGCCAGCTTCGCCTGACCGGGCAGGACGTTGGCGGCCCGTTTGTCTACCCGTTCCCGGAGAAAGCCGACGCGCAAGCGAAACTCGACGGCCTGCATTACCGCAACATGCTGGAAAAGGTGGCAGAGCGTTTCCACACGACGCCGCGGACCATCGTGGCGCTGAACGGGCCGGACAAGCTGATCGGTCCGGGTCAGGTGCTGGTGCTGCCCAACGTGTTGCCGGCGTCGCGCGACTATGCGGGCGCGGTCGACGGCAAGCAGGGCCAGCTTCTCAATCAATACAACGTCAACGCCCAGCAGCCGACCGGCGACTTCATCGTCGTCGACAAGTCCGAGGGAGTGATGCGCGTCTACCAAGGCGAGGTACCCAAAGGGGAGTTCAGCACCGACAAGCGGGCCGGACCGGCGCCGCGATTGCCTGACAATGCCGGAAAGCTAGTCGCGCAGTTTCCCGTGACGATGGGTTCGAAGGAATATCCTTTGCCGATCGGCCGATGGAAGGTGACCACCTATGCCTTCATGCCGCCGTTCAAGTACCAGCCGGAGCTTCTGAACGGTGGAGACAAGAGCGTTGGCGAACAGATGCTCCCGCCCGGGCCGAACGGTCCAGTCGGGGTTGCCTGGCTCGATCTCACCAAGGAGCATTACGGCATTCACGGCACGGACGAGCCCTCGACGATCGGCCGCGCGGAATCGAGCGGGTGCATTCGGCTTGCCAACTGGGACGTGATCAGGCTTTCTCGAATCATGAAGCCGGGGTTCACTGCCATTTTTCAGGCTTAGAGGGAGAGGTCTTGCCTAGCCGCCTGAGTATCGCCGGCAATCTCGTCGTCCTGACCATTCTTGCCGGCGGCGGCTGGCTGGTGTGGACCAATGCCACGGGCTCAGGTCCGCCCTCGCCGGTGGTTGCCGAACTTTCGACCGCTGCCGAGCGGGTGGGGTTTGGCGACACCGGTCGCGCGCCGCGTGCCGGAACGATGCGGCCACTATCGATCGCGATCGCTCCCACCGGACTGGCCGTACCGGTGGACGGAGTGCGGCCGGGCGACCTGATCGACACTTACACCCAGTCCCGTTCGGGAGGGGCGCGGGTGCATAATGCGATCGACATCATGGCTCCCCGCGGGCGCCCGGTTGTTGCGGCCGCTCCCGGAGTGGTCGAGAAGCTCTTCTACAGCCGAGGAGGCGGGGGCATCACCGCCTATGTTCGCTCGCCCGACAGCAGGTGGATCTACTACTACGCTCACCTCGATGCCTACGCCCCGGGCTTGCGCGAGGGGCAGCAGCTGACGAGGGGCACGCCGATCGGGACTGTGGGTGTCAGCGGCAACGCAAACCCCGCTGGCCCGCACCTCCATTTCGCCGTCAACCGCATGAGTGGCGGGGAAAAGTGGTACAATGGCACCCCGGTCAACCCTTACCCGCTGCTTGCCGGAAAGCAGGCGTCGCGCTAGGGGCGCCTTCACTCATTTTCCCGCTGCCCTGAGCCTGTCGGAGGGTCGTCCTTCCTTTCTAACCCAAGAAGGAAAGGGCTTCGACAAGCTCAGCCAAGCGGACGTTCTTTGAAGGCGCTTAAACCCATGAAGATCAGCGGCGTGGACATCCGTCCCGGCAACATCATCGAGTATGAAGGCGGCATCTGGCGCGCAGTGAAGATCCAGCACACGCAGCCGGGCAAGGGCGGCGCCTATATGCAGGTGGAGCTCAAGAACCTGATCGACGGGCGCAAGAACAACGTTCGCTTTCGTTCGGCCGAGACGGTGGAGCGCGTTCGGCTTGACACCAAGGATTTCCAGTTCCTGTATGCGGAAGGCGACATGCTGACCTTCATGGACAAGGAAAATTACGAGCAGATCAGCCTGCCGCGCGACCTGCTGGGCGATGCGGCGGCGTTTCTTCAGGACGGAATGGATGTGGTGATGGAGCTCCACGAAGAGCGGCCGATCAGCGTTCAACTGCCCGACACCATCGAGGCGACCATTGTCGAGGCTGACGCGGTGGTGAAGGGGCAGACCGCCTCCTCTTCCTACAAGCCGGCCATCCTGGAGAACGGTGTCCGGGTGATGGTCCCGCCGCACATCGGTGCGGGCACCAGGATCGTGGTCGACGTTTATGAGCAGACCTACGTCCGTCGGGCGGACTGAGGACAGCAAATGGTTGCTCATTCCGGCCTGATCACCGTCATGACCCGAGCCGTGCGCAAGGCTGCGCCGCGGCTCCGGCGCGACTTCGGCGAGGTCGAGCAGCTGCAGGTTTCCAAGAAAGGGCCGGGCGACTTCGTCACGGTGGCCGACAAGCGGTCCGAACAGACCATTGTCGAAGAACTGCGCAATGCCCGTCCCGACTGGGGCATGCTGCTGGAAGAAGGCGGGGAGATTGCGGGCGACCCGTCGAAACCGCGCTGGATCGTCGACCCACTGGATGGCACGACCAACTTCCTCCACGGCATTCCGCACTTCGCAATCTCGATCGCCGTCGAGGAAAGAAGGCCGGACGGGCGCGGCGAGGTTACACAGGGGCTGGTCTATCAGCCGCTGACCGACGAGACCTTCTGGGCGGAGAAAGGGCGTGGCGCCTGGCTGCACGACCGGCGTCTGCGCGTATCGGGCCGGCGTTATCTGGATGAGTCGCTGATTGGGACCGGCATTCCCCACCTGGGCCGGTCGGATGCGCCGCGCTGGACCAAGGTCTACAATGCGCTCGCGCCGGAGGTTGCTGGCATCCGGCGCCTTGGAGCCGCGACGCTCGACTTCGCTTGGCTCGCGGCCGGCCGCTATGACGGCTTCTGGGAAGACGACCTCGACTTGTGGGACACGGCTGCGGGCACCTTGCTCGTCAAGGAAGCAGGTGGCTTCGTTTCCGACTTCCGCGGGCAGGACCGGATGACCGAACGGCGAGAATATCTTGCCGCGAACGGCGACCTTCACAGCCGCCTGCACAAGCTGGTCGCGGGGGCCTTGCGTTAGGGCCGGCAACACCGACTTAAGAACCCACCTTCCAGTTGTTTCCGCACTGTGGCTGCTCTAGAGCGCGGCCACGCTTGATGCATCGGAGTTTCGCGTGGCCGCCACTGCAGCCAGTTACCTGCCCATCCTGCTGTTCCTGGCCATTGCGCTTGGGCTGTCGGCCGCTTTCGTCTTCCTGCCGATGATCGCGGCGAAGTTTACGGGCGCGTCACGCCCCTATGCGGAGAAGCTGACCGAATATGAGTGCGGCTTTCCTGCATTCGAGGATAGCCGTTCACAGTTCGATGTCCGCTTCTATCTCGT
The DNA here is from genome assembly GCA_035537335.1 of Sphingomicrobium sp. Taxonomy (GTDB): domain Bacteria; phylum Pseudomonadota; class Alphaproteobacteria; order Sphingomonadales; family Sphingomonadaceae; genus Sphingomicrobium. The sequence goes on from DATLMM010000011.1 coordinate 18,127, forward strand.
CGCCATCCTGTTCATCGTGTTCGACCTGGAAGCGGCCTTTCTGTTTCCGTGGGCGGTCACTCTGGATGAGACTGGCTGGGTTGGCTGGGGTGCGATGATGGTGTTCCTCGCCGAACTCGCGCTCGGCCTGGCCTACGCCTGGAAGAAGGGGGCGCTCGAATGGGAGTGATGCTCGACCCGCTGGCCAATCCGCACCCCACGGAAGAAGAGCTGGCGCGCGCCGCTGGGCTGGTGCCGGGATCGCCCCAGCACCAGAACCTCGAGCAAATGCGCAAGGACCTGGACGAAAAGGGCTTTCTGGTCACGTCGACCGAGGATTTGTTCAACTGGGCCCGCACCGGTTCGCTGTGGTGGATGACCTTCGGGCTTGCCTGCTGCGCAGTGGAGATGATCCACGTCAACATGCCGCGCTACGACCTTGAGCGGTTCGGCGTGGCGCCGCGCGCTTCTCCGCGGCAGTCGGACGTGATGATCGTTGCCGGCACCTTGTGCAACAAGATGGCCCCGGCGCTGCGCCGGGTATACGATCAGATGGCCGAGCCGCGCTACGTCATATCAATGGGCTCGTGCGCCAATGGCGGCGGCTACTACCATTACAGCTATTCGGTGGTCCGCGGCTGCGACCGGATTGTCCCCGTCGACATTTATGTTCCGGGTTGCCCGCCAACGGCCGAGGCGCTGCTTTACGCAATCCTGCAGCTTCAGCGGAAGATCCGCCGCGAAGGGACGATGGAGCGGTAGCATGGCGAGCCATGCACCCCGCACGGCGTCCAACGAGGGCGTGATCGAGGCTGTCAGGACGGCGCTCGGCGACTTGCTGCTGGACGCGCAGGAGCATGTCGACGAGGTGACGGTAACGGTTCACCGCGAAGCAGTGGTGGAAGTCTGCCGCCTGCTGCGAGACACGCCGGGCCTCGAATATCAACAATTAATGGAGATTGCCGGAGTCGACTATCCGGAGCGGCCGGAGCGGTTCGAGGTCAATTACCACCTGCTGTCGCTGACCAGAAACCGGCGCATCCGCGTCAAGGTCCACGCGGGCGAGATGACGCCGGTCCCGACGGTTACCGGCTTGTGGCCGGTGGCCAACTGGTTGGAGCGCGAAGTGTTCGATCTTTACGGGGTGGCGTTTGCCGGACATCCTGACCTCCGCCGGATTCTGACCGACTACGGCTTCGAGGGCCACCCGCTGCGCAAGGACTTCCCGCTGAGCGGGCATGTCGAGATGCGTTATTCGGAGGCCGAGAAGCGCGTCGTCTATGAGCCCGTCAGCCTGTCCCAGGATTTTCGCGCGTTCGACTTCCTCAGCACGTGGAATGGTCCCGAGTACCGGCTGCCGGGGGATGAAAAGGCCGAGCCGCAGGCGCCTGGCGGAGCGTCGCCGGCACCTGCAACCGGAGCGGCACCAAAGGTGGAGGCAACGGCTGCAACGGGCCAGCGCAAGGGCGACAAGCCTTACGCAATGGACAACGAGGACCGGAAAACCGCTGGCGTGAAGGAAGCTTCGGCCGAGGCCCGCAAGACGCAGGAGGAGAAGGCGGCTCAGGTCGGTGGCCAGACGACCGACATTCCCGAGCCCGCTCCCGGCTCCAAGGTAACCCGCGACGGCGGGGAGGCGCAGTGATGAGCACCACCGAAGTCGATACCGAAGTTGCAGACCCCGTTCGTCAGACGAGGCGAGTGGAAGTCAATGTGTTGGGCGAGGCCGGCGACCAGAGCCTCGGCGACGAGGCGATCCGCAACTACACCATCAACTTCGGCCCGCAGCATCCGGCCGCCCATGGGGTGCTGCGCCTGATCATGGAACTGGACGGCGAGATCGTCGAACGCGTCGATCCGCACATCGGGCTGCTGCATCGCGGCACCGAGAAGTTCATGGAGTACAAGACTTACCTCCAGTCGATCCCTTACCTGGACCGGCTCGATTACTGCTCGCCGATGTGCATGGAACATAGTTACGTGCTGGCCATCGAGAAGTTGTTGGGTCTCGAGGTACCGATCCGCGCTCAGTACATCCGCACGATGATGGCGGAACTGACGCGCATCAAGAATCACATGCTGAATCTTGGGTCTCACGTCATGGACGTGGGCGCCATGACCCCGAACCTTTGGCTGTTCGAAATCCGTGAAGATCTGATGCAGATCTACGAGCGGGTGTCCGGTGCGCGGATGCACGCGAACTACTTCCGCCCAGGTGGCGTTCGGCAGGACATCCCGCCCAATGTGCTCGATCAGATCGGCGAATTTCTCGACAACCGGCTCGGCCTGTTTGAGGACGCGATCAGCCTGGTCGCGGACAATCGCATCTTCAAGCAGCGCAACGTCGATATCGGCAAGGTGGGGCGTGAGGATGCGATCGCCTGGGGCTTCTCCGGCCCGATGATCCGCGCCGCGGGCATCCCTTGGGACATTCGACGTTCGCAGCCCTATGAGGTTTACGATCGGATGGACTTCGAGGTGCCCGTCGGCACCAACAGCGACTGCTACGACCGGTTCATGGTTCGGGTGGAAGAAGTGCGCCAGAGTTGGCGGATTGCCCGCCAATGCCTCAAGGAACTGCCGCCCGGCCCAATCGCGACCGATGACCGCAAGGTGTTTCCGCCTTCCCGCGCCGAGATGAAGACTTCGATGGAAGCGCTCATCCACCACTTCAAGCTGTTCACCGAAGGCTTCCACGTACCCGCGGGTGAAGTCTATGTCGCAACAGAAAGTCCCAAGGGCGAGTTCGGCGTCTATCTGGTCAGCGACGGCACCAACAAGCCCTACCGCTGCAAGTTCAGGCCCACCGCCTTCAGCCATCTCCAGGCGATGGACTTCATGATGAAGGGTCACATGCTGGCTGACACCACCGCGGTGCTCGGGGCGGCCGACATCGTGTTCGGCGAGTGTGACCGGTGACGGAGCTTGCGGTCCAATACCCCCACCAAGGCCGGGGTCGAGCCCTCAAGATCTCGCCTACGGAAGCAGGCGCGCTGCTGCCGCAGCGCTTCTTGCGCGAGATGTGGGCCTCGACCCTCGGCGGGGCACTCGCTGCGGAGGTCGCTTGTGGCTGAACGTTACTTTGCCCCGGACGTCCCCGAATTGCGCGAGCGATGGGGCGGGTTCGGCTGGGACAAGAAGCATCAAGCCCGGGCCGAGGAAATCCTCGCCCGCTATCCCGACGGCCGCAAGGCGTCGGCGGTGATGCCGCTGCTCGACCTCGCCCAGCGGCAGGTCGGGGAGGAGACCGGCACTCAAGGGTGGCTGCCGATCCCGGTGATCGAGTTCGTCGCGATGGAATGCCAGATGCCGCCAATGCGGGCGATGGAGGTCGCCAGCTTCTACACCATGTACAATCTGGTGCCGGTCGGGAAATTCCACATCCAGTTGTGCGGCACCACGCCCTGCATGCTGCGCGGCTCGGACGACGTGCTCGCCGCCTGTGAAAGCCGCGGGATCAAGAAGGGCTACACCACCGCCGACGGGCTGTTCACGCTGACCGAAGTCGAGTGCCTCGGGGCCTGTGCCAACGCGCCGATGGTGCAGATCAATGACGACAACTTCGAAGACCTGACCGCCGACAGCATGGGTGCGGTGATCGATGCGCTTGCGAAGGGCGAACCGGTCAAGCCCGGCCCTCAGGTCGACCGTCAGACCAGCTGCCCCGAAGGCGGCCCAACCAGCCTCAAAAAAATGGCCGAGCGCAACTACGACTATCGCCCGCAGTGGAGTGCGGCTCCTGCGGAGGGCGCGTGATTAAACTTACCATTTCCCTGAGCCTGTCAAAGGGCTGTCCTTCCCTTTGCCACGCCATGAAAGCAGGGCAGGGCTTCGACAAGCTTAGCCATGCGGGTTTCTGCGCGGGAGTACGCGCTTGATGGAGATCGGCATTATCCTTGTCGCGGTCGTCGCGGCCTTTCTGGCGTTCCGCTTCATCGCTGGGCTGGTGAAGTTCGCGGTGCTGGCCGTGATCGTGGTCGCGGCCATCTACTTCCTTTCGCAGGGCAGTTTCTGATGGGCTACACCGGACCTCTCAGCGACAAGGATCGCATCTTCACCAACGTCTACGGCTTCCAGTCGCCCGACCTGAAGGCGGCGCAGGCCCGTGGGGACTGGGACAATACGGCCGCGCTGATGCAGGTCGGCCCCGACAAGATCATCGACGAGGTGAAGGCCTCAGGGCTGCGCGGCCGCGGCGGCGCCGGCTTTCCGACCGGCATGAAGTGGAGCTTCATGCCTAAGGAGCCCAAGCCGGGTAAGCCCAATTTCCTGGTCATCAACGCGGACGAATCTGAGCCCGGCAGCTGCAAGGACCGCGAGATCCTGCGCAACGATCCGCACAAGCTGGTCGAAGGCGCTCTGATTGCCGGGTTCGCAATGCGGGCGCGGGCCGGCTACATCTACGTCCGGGGCGAGTTCATCGCCGAGACTGCCGCGCTGGAGAAGGCGGTCAAGGAGGCTTACGCCGCTGGCCTGCTTGGCAAGAGTGCTGCCGGCTCGGACTACGACTTTGACCTGTTCGTGCACCGAGGCGCGGGCGCCTACATCTGCGGCGAAGAGACGGCGATGCTGGAGAGCCTGGAGGGCAAGCAGGGCCGGCCGCGCCTGAAGCCGCCGTTTCCGGCCGGCGCCGGCCTCTATGGCTGCCCGACCACGGTCAACAATGTGGAATCGATCGCGGTCGTGCCGACGATACTGCGGCGCGGGGCGAGCTGGTTCGCGAGCTTCGGCAACGCCAAGAACGAAGGCACCAAGCTGTTCCAGATCAGCGGGCATGTGAACCAGCCGTGCGTGGTCGAGGAAAGCATGTCGATCCCGTTCCGCGAGCTGATCGACCGCCACTGCGGCGGCATACGCGGCGGGTGGGACAATCTCCTGGCGGTGATCCCCGGCGGCTCGTCGGTGCCGCTGGTGCCGGCCGCGGAGATCATGGACGCGCCGATGGACTTCGACGGGCTCAAGGCTCTTGGCAGCGGCCTCGGCACCGCGGCGGTGATTGTCATGGACAAGTCAACCGACATCGTCCGCGCGATCAGCCGCATCAGCTACTTCTACAAACACGAGAGCTGCGGCCAGTGCACCCCGTGCCGCGAAGGCACCGGCTGGATGTGGCGCATCATGGAGCGGCTGCGCGATGGCGATGCTTCGGTCGAGACGATCGATCGGCTGTACGACGTTACCAAGCAGATCGAGGGCCACACGATCTGCGCTCTTGGAGACGCCGCCGCCTGGCCAATCCAGGGCCTGATCAAGCACTTCCGTCCGGAGCTGGAGCGGCGGATTGCGGAGCGCACCTCGACTTCGCTCGGCGGAGGAAATGGCGGTGGCATGTTGGAGGCGGCGGAGTGAGTCGGGCCCTAAATCTGCTGCTGCAGGCCGCATTGTTCCTTGCGACTCTAAACACGATACTCTTCGGAGTTCGCGTTGCTCTTCAGCAAGGGCTTGGGATCGGTGGTTGGTACTGGGGCGGTGCTGTCGCGGTGTTCATTGCACCCCCAGCGCTGGCTCTTGCTCTGTTTCTTTTTGATCGCATCAACAACCTGGGCGCGTCGAGGTCCAACAATGCCTAAGGTCACTGTCGACGGACAGGAAATCGAGGTTCCCGCGGGCGCGACCGTGCTGCAGGCTTGCGAGCTTGCGGGCAAGGAGATTCCGCGGTTCTGCTACCATGAGCGGCTGAGCATTGCGGGCAATTGCCGCATGTGCCTGGTGGAGGTCGCGCCAGGCCCGCCCAAGCCGCAGGCGAGCTGTGCGCTACCGGCGGCGGACGGGCAGACGATCCGCACCGACACCGCGATGGTGAAAAAGGCTCGCGAAGGGGTGATGGAGTTCCTGCTCATCAACCACCCGCTCGACTGCCCGATCTGCGATCAGGGTGGCGAGTGCGACCTGCAGGATCAGGCGATGGCCTATGGCCGGAGCACTTCGCGGTTCGACGAGAACAAGCGCTCGGTCGACGACAAGTACATGGGGCCGATCATCAAGACGGCCATGACCCGCTGCATTCAGTGCACCCGTTGCGTGCGCTTTGCCGAGGAAGTGGCCGGGACGCCGGAGCTAGGCCTGCTCTACCGCGGCGAGGACCTGCAGATCACTGCATATCTGGAGCGGGCGCTGACCAGCGAACTCTCCGGTAATCTTGCGGACCTCTGCCCGGTCGGCGCGCTGCTGCAAGCGCCGCAGAGCTTTGAAGCTCGGCCATGGGAGCTGCGCAAGATTCCTTCGATCGATGTCATGGACGCGGTCGGGACCAACATCCGGCTTGACCTGCGTGGCCCCCAGGTGATGCGGGTGCTGCCGCGCATCAACGAGGACGTGAACGAGGAATGGTGCAGCGACAGGACGCGGCACCACGCCGACGCCCTCGTCCGTAATCGGCTTGACCGACCATGGGTGCGCGAAGCCGGCAAGCTGCGCGAGGCAAGCTGGGCCGAGGCGCTCGAGGTCCTCGCGATGAAGCTGAAGGCCGCCGGGCCGAAGGTAGCGGCGGTGGCGGGCGATCTGCTCGACGCCGAGACGATGTTCGCGGCCAAGAAGCTGCTTGAGGGGCAGGGCTCGTCCTTGCTCGAAGGCCGGCAGACCGGCCTGAACTATGACGTGAGCTCGCTGGGCGCGGTGGCGTTCAACTCGACCATCGCCGGAATCGAAACGGCTGACGTTATCCTGCTCGTCGGAAGCAACCCGCGCTGGGAAGCGCCAATGGTCAACACCCGCCTACGCAAAGCGGTGCGTCGGGGCGGAGCGACGGTGTTCAGTGTCGGACCGGCGGTCGATCTTGCCTACCCGGTAACCAACTTTGGCGACGATCTGGCGCTGCTCGGCAAGCTGCCGGCGAATGTTGCGGAAGCCTTTGCTGCGGCCAAACGGCCGGCCGTGATCGTCGGGCCGGGAGCGCTGGGGGCTGGTGCGCTCGGCGCGGCGCTGTCGCTGGTCGACGCCTTCGGCCTGGTGCGGGAGGGCTGGAACGGCTTCAACGTCCTGCATACCGCCGCAAGCCGCATGGCCGGCCTGCTCCTCGGCTACGCGCAGAAGGGCGGAATCGCCGACTTGGCGGCGGCTGCGCCCGAACTGGTACTCATGCTAGGCGCTGACGAGATGTCGGCGGGACAGTTCGCGGGAGCGTATAAGGTGTACATTGGCCATCATGGCGACGCGGGTGCGCGCCAGGCCGATTTGGTGCTGCCGGGCGCCGCGTACAGTGAGAAGCACGGCACCTACGTCAACCTCGAAGGCCGTGTGCAACGGGCCGAGAAGGCCAGCTTTCCGCCGGGCGAGGCGCGTGAGGACTGGAGCATTTTCCGGGCTGTTTCCGACCTGCTCGGCAGGCCGCTGCCGTTCGACCGCTTCGACCAGCTGCGCGCCGCGATGATCGTCGAAGTCCCCGCGCTCGGCACCGAAGGGCTGATCGACCTGCCATGGTCCCCGCCAAGCCTGCCCGCCACTGCGAGCGGCTCCGTGACCCTGCCGATCAAGAACTTCTACCTGACCAACGCCATCTCCCGAGCGAGCCCCACCATGCAGCGCTGCTCCGCCGAGCTGCTTCATGCTCAGACCTTCGCGGAGGCCGCGGAGTGAAGACGCACAGGTTCATCGTGCCCGCTTGTCCCGAGCGTAGTCGAGGGGCGCTCGGCGTGAGCCCGGTCCAACGCGCCTCGACTTCGCTCGGCACGACCGGAAGAGTGGCCGGTGTGGAGGTGGGACAATGACCGCCACCTTCCAGAACTGGGGCGCGACGTACGAGTGGTCGTGGTTCTTCTCGATGGTCATTGGCATTCTGTTGATTGCCCTGCCGCTGATGCTGGCCGTGGCGATGATCATCTATGCGGAGCGGAAGATCTGGGCCGCCATCGCGCTTCGCAGGGGACCGAATGTCGTCGGCCCGTTCGGTCTGCTGCAAAGCTTCGCCGACGGTTTGAAGGTCTTCCTCAAGGAGACCATCATCCCGACCAGCGCGAACAAGGGCCTGTTCCTGCTCGCACCGATCATCAGCTTCACGGTCGCGCTGATCGTGTGGGCGGTGGTGCCATTTGACGTTGGGGTGGTGCTGGCCGACATCAACGTCGGGCTGCTCTACATCCTCGCGGCGAGCTCGCTTGGGGTGTACGGCGTGATCATCGCGGGCTGGGCGTCCAATTCCAAATATCCCTTCTTCTCGGCCCTGCGCGCCGCCGCGCAGATGGTGAGCTATGAGGTGTCGATCGGCTTCGTCCTGATCACTGTTGTCCTCTACGCCGGCACCTTCAACATGACCCAGATCGTCATGCAGCAGCAGGGGCACATCTTCGGGCTGCTGAACGGTTTCGGCTTCAATCCGCTGCTGTTTCCAATGGCGGTCGTGTTCCTGATCTCGTCCATGGCCGAGACCTTCCGCACGCCGTTCGACCTGACCGAGGCCGAGAGCGAGCTCGTGGCCGGCTTCCAGACCGAGTATAGCTCGATGAGCTTCGCGCTGTTCTGGCTGGGCGAGTATGGCAACGTCATCCTGATGACAGCGCTCAACGCCATCCTGTTCTGGGGCGGGTTCCTGCCACCGCTGAACATCGACCTGATCCCCTGGTTTGATGTTCCGGGCATCCTCTGGCTATTCGCCAAGATGCTGCTCTTCTTCTTCATCTTCGGCTGGGTCCGCGCGACCGTGCCGAGGTATCGCTACGACCAGCTGATGCGGCTTGGCTGGAAGATCTTCCTGCCGCTGAGCCTCACCTTTGTTTTCCTGATTTCGGGCTGGCTGATGCTGACCCGCTATGGAGCTTGAGAGCGTCATGAACGCCGCCCATTGGATTAAGTCGTTTACCTTGTGGGAGCTGGTGAAGGGTCATGCCACGACCCTGCGCTACTTCTTCAAGCCCAAGGCGACGATCAACTACCCTTACGAAAAGACACCGCAGAGCCCGCGCTTCCGAGGCGAGCATGCGCTACGCCGCTACCCCAACGGCGAGGAGCGCTGCATCGCCTGCAAGCTGTGCGAAGCCGTGTGCCCGGCACTGGCGATCACCATTGAGGCCGAGCCGCGCGAGGACGGCAGTCGGCGCACGACCCGCTACGACATCGACATGGTCAAGTGCATCTACTGCGGCCTTTGTCAGGAAGCCTGTCCGGTGGATGCTATCGTCGAGACCCCCAACCTCGAGTTTTCCACAGAAACTCGCGAGGAACTTCTCTACGACAAGGCCAAGCTGCTCGCCAACGGCGATCGTTGGGAACAAGCGATCGCGGCGAACCTTGCCGCCGATGCGCCCTACCGTTAAGCGGCCCGCCAACCCGACATGATCGCCTTGCTCGCTTTTTACCTGTTCGCGACGATTACCATCGCTTCTGCGGTGCTGGTGATCTTTGCGCGCAATCCGGTTCATTCGGTGTTGTGGCTGATCCTGGCTTTCTTCAACGCGGCAGGACTGATGCTGCTGGTCGGAGCCGAGTTCATCGCGATGCTGCTGGTGATTGTTTACGTCGGGGCGGTCGCCGTGTTGTTCCTGTTCGTGGTCATGATGCTGGACATCGACTTCTCAACCCTGCGCGGCGGAATGACCCGGAACCTGCCCTTCGGCCTGCTGATCGCGGTCGTCCTCTTGGCCGAGATCATCATCGCCATGAGTGCGCGCGAGGCTGGTCCGGTGTTGCGCGGCGCGAGCGCTGCCGCTGGTAGCACTCCCCTGCCGAATATCGAGGCGCTCGGAATCCAGCTTTACAGCCGTTACCTGATCCCGTTCGAACTCGCCGGTCTGATCCTGCTGGTGGCGATGATCGGCGCGATCGTGCTGACCCACCGCAGCCGGGGCGATGCCCGCGGGCAGAACGCCAATCGTCAGATCAGCCGGCGACCGCGCGATGCGACTCGCAACACCAACCCGGCAGTCGGCGAGGGAATGACGCTGTGATCGGTCTCACCCACTTCCTCACTGTTTCGGCAATCCTGTTCGTCATCGGCGTGCTCGGCATCTTCCTCAACCGGCGCAACGTCATCCTGATGCTCATGGCAATCGAACTGCTGCTCTTGAGCGTGAACATCAACCTGGTCGCGTTCAGCGCTTACCTCGGCGACATGAAGGGGCAGGTGTTCGCCATGTTCGTGCTGACGGTCGCGGCCGCCGAGGCAGCGATCGGCCTGGCAATCATGGTGATCTTCTTTCGCCGGCGCGGCAGCATCGCGATCGATGCCGCCGATCAGATGCGCGGGTAAACCATGCAGTCCATCATCCTCATTGTTTTCCTGCCGTTGTTGGCCGCCATCGTCGCGGGGCTCGCTGGCCGTGTCATCGGAAAGACTGCCGCCAAGGCGATCACCACCGGTGCGCTGTTCATCTCGGCGGCGCTAAGCTGGCCGATCTTCCTGTCGTTCCTGAACGGCAGCGCCGAGGCCACGGTGGTTCCCGTCCTGGAGTGGATCCGTTCGGGCGACCTGCAGGTCGACTGGGCGCTACGCGTTGACGCGCTGACGGCCGTGATGCTGGTGGTGGTGACCACCGTGTCCTGCCTCGTTCACCTTTATAGCTGGGGCTATATGGAGGAAGATCCGAGCCAATCCCGGTTCTTCGCCTATCTGTCGCTATTCACCTTCGCCATGTTGATGCTGGTGACCGCGGACAGCCTCATCCAGATGTTCTTCGGCTGGGAAGGAGTTGGCCTCGCATCCTACCTGTTGATCGGCTTCTGGTACCATAAGCCATCGGCCAACGCCGCGGCGATCAAGGCTTTCGTGGTCAACCGCGTCGGCGACTTCGGTTTCTCGCTCGGCATCTTCGGGACCTTTCTGGTGTTCGGTACTGTGTCGATTCCCGCGATCCTCGCGGCGTCGCCCGAGATGGCAGGCTCGACCATCGGGTTCGCAGGTTTGCGTGTCGACACGATGACCTTGCTATGCATCCTGCTGTTCATCGGCGCGATGGGGAAGTCGGCCCAGCTCGGCCTTCACACCTGGTTGCCGGACGCGATGGAGGGGCCGACTCCGGTTTCCGCACTGATCCATGCTGCGACGATGGTGACCGCAGGCGTGTTCATGGTCTGCCGCCTGTCGCCGATGTTCGAGGTCAGCGACACAGCGCTAAGCCTGGTCACCTATGTCGGCCTGGCGACCGCATTGTTCGCGGCGACAGTCGGTGTGGTGCAGAACGACATCAAGCGGGTAATCGCCTATTCTACCTGCAGCCAGCTGGGTTACATGTTCTTCGCCGCGGGCGTCGGCGCTTACTCAGCCGCAATGTTCCATCTGTTCACCCATGCCTTTTTTAAGGCACTGCTGTTCCTGGGCGCTGGCTCGGTCATCCACGCCATGCATCATGAACAAGACATGCGTTACTATGGTGCGCTGCGGAAGGAGATCCCGCTGACCTTCTGGGCGATGATCGCCGGCACCCTGGCGATCACCGGCGTCGGGGTTCTGGGCGTGTTCGGCTTTGCTGGCTTCTATTCCAAGGACGCTATCCTGGAGAGTGCCTTTGCCAGCGGTTCGGTCAGCGGCACCATCGCTTTCTGGATCGGCGCCTTTGCCGCGCTGCTGACCAGTTTCTACAGCTGGCGGCTGATCTTCCTGACCTTCTTCGGCAAGGCTCGCTGGGCCGGATCCGAGCACATCCAGCATGCGGTTCACGGCGACCACCACGATCATCCGGACGAGGAGCATGGCGACAGCTCCCACTCCGCCGCGACGCCCCAGGTCGGTACCGCCGGCTACCATCCGCATGAGAGCCCCTGGACGATGCTGGTCCCCTTGGCGGTACTGTCGATCGGGGCGGTGTTCGCCGGTATGGTCTTCCACCACGCGTTCATCGACGCGGAGGGCGGCGCGCATTTCTGGAACGGCAGCCTGAGTTTTGACACCCACCTGATGCACGCGATGCATGAGGTGCCGACGTGGGTGAAGTTAACCCCCGCAGCAATGATGATCGTCGGCTTCCTGATCGCTTACAACAATTACATCCGCGATCCCTCGGCCCCGTCCCGCGTGATCGCCGCGACGGGCCCGATCCACGGTTTCCTGATGAAGAAATGGTATTTCGACGAGATCTACGACGTGCTGTTCGTACGTCCGTCCTTGTGGCTTGGCCGGCTGTTCTGGCATCGGGGTGACGAGCAGACGATCGACCGCTTCGGTCCGCACGGTGCCGCTTATGCGGTTGGCGTCGGCAACCGTATTACGGCTCGCCTGCAGTCCGGCTATCTGAACTCCTACGCGCTAGTGATGCTGCTCGGCCTGGTCGCAGCCGCGAGCTGGGCAATGTCGCGCTGATGGACGGTTTTCCCATTCTTTCGACGATGATCGCACTGCCGCTGCTGGCGGCGCTAGCCTGCCTGTTCGTCCGGGCGGATGCAGCACGCTGGATCGCGTTAGTCGCAACGCTGATCGAACTCGCACTCGGGCTCGGGCTGTGGGCCGGCTATGTGCCGGGCGGGCCGCAATGGCAGTTCGTCGAGAAAGTGCCGCTCGGCGGTCCGTACCTGAGCTGGGCGCTGGGTATCGACGGCATCGCTCTCATGCTCATCATGCTGAGCGTCTTCCTGATGCCGATCTGCATCGGGTCGAGCTGGCGCGCCATCGAACGCCGGGTGCCGGAGTATATGGCGGCTTTCCTGCTGATGGAGGCGCTGATGCTCGGCGTTTTCATGGCGCAGGATTTGCTGTTGTTCTACATCTTCTTCGAGGCCGGGCTGATCCCCATGTACCTGATCATCGGCATCTGGGGTGGCGCCGAGCGGATCAAGGCCAGCTACAAGTTCTTCCTGTATACGCTGCTCGGCTCCGTGCTGATGCTGGTGGCCATGCTGGTCATGATCAGCACGGCGGGGACGGGCAACATCCCGACGCTGATGGCCTACGACTTCGCGCCGGGGCTGCAGTATTGGCTGTGGCTAGCGTTCTTCGCCAGCTTTGCGGTGAAGATGCCGATGTGGCCGGTGCACACCTGGCTGCCTGACGCGCACGTCCAGGCGCCAACTGCGGGCTCCGTGATCCTGGCGGGCGTATTGCTGAAGATGGGCGGTTACGGCTTCATTCGCTTCTCCCTGCCGATGTTCCCGGAGGCGAGCGCCACCTTCCTGCCCTTGGTGTTCGGCCTGAGTGCGGTGGCGGTAGTCTATACCAGCCTGGTCGCGCTGGTGCAGCGGGACATGAAGAAGCTCATCGCCTACTCGTCGGTCGCGCACATGGCGTTCGTCACCTTCGGCCTGTTCGCCTTCAACCGCCAGGGGATTGAGGGCGCGCTGATCGTCATGTTGAGCCATGGTCTGGTGTCGGGCGCACTGTTCCTGTGTGTCGGCGTGATCTACGACCGCATGCACACGCGGGAGATCGCCAGATATGGTGGCCTCGCCAACAACATGCCCGGTTACGCACTGCTCTTCTTGCTGTTCACCATGGCGGCCGTTGGCCTGCCGGGCACCAGCGGTTTCGTGGGTGAGTTCCTGGCGATGATGGGTACCTATGCCGTCTCCACCTGGGGCGCGATCTTCGCGACGACAGGGATCATCCTAGGCGCGGCTTACATGCTCTATCTTTACTGGCGCATCGCATACGGACAGGCGCGCACGACCGAAGCAAGCGCGATGGTCGATCTCGACCGGCGCGAGTGGGCGCTGCTGGCGCCCATCGCGGCCGTCGTACTGTGGATGGGCGTCTATCCGGAAAGCTTCATGGCACCGATGCGCAACGATGTCGGTCGGTTGCTGACTCGGTTGGACCGCGCGGCTCCGCTCGGGGACAGCCGTCCGACGGCGGGAAACCCGGCCGCTGTAGCTGCCGAACCCCAAGCGCGCCACGCCGGAGCGGAGGCAGCGCACTGATGTCGTATCTGGCGCCAATCCTTCCCGAAACCATCGTCGGCCTGTCCGCCATCGTTCTGATGATGATTGCGGCCTTTGCTCGGCGTGGGTCAACGATCACGCACTGGGGATCAATTGCTGCATTGCTGGCGGCCTGCGTCGCGCTGATCGGTGCGCCGCAGGAAAGCGGCGCCGTGTTTGGCGGCATGTTCGCGGCCGATGGCTTTGCCGCTTTCGGCAAGCTGATCATCTTCCTGTCGGCTGCTGTCGCCATTGTTATGGCGCACGGCTGGTTCGACCGCGATTTTGAACATGGCGGCGAGTATCCGGTGCTGATCCTGCTGAGCAGCGTCGGCGCGGCAGTGATGGTCAGTGCGACGGACCTGATGATGCTTTACATCGGTCTCGAGCTGCAGTCGCTCTCGGCCTATGTTCTCGCTTCCTATCGCCGACACGACGAGCGGTCGGCCGAAGCGGGCCTCAAGTATTTCGTGCTTGGCGGCCTGGCTTCCGGCATCCTGCTTTACGGCATCTCGCTGCTCTATGGTTTCGCTGGGACGACTGACTTCGCCGGCATTGCCGCCGCCTTTGCGGGGGAGAATGCGGGATCGTTGGGCCTCACCTTCGGCCTCGTGTTTACGCTCGCCGGAATCGCGTTCAAGATTGCCGCAGTGCCGTTCCACATGTGGACGCCGGACGTGTACGAAGGCGCACCGACCCCCGTGACCGCCTTCTTCGCGTCAGGACCGAAGATTGCCGCCGTTCTGCTTGGCACTCGTGTCTGCCTGGACGCGCTCGGACCGGCAACGGATGCCTGGAGGCAGATCGTGATCTTTGCCGCGCTCGCCTCGATCGTGCTCGGGGCGGTTGCAGCCTACGGGCAGACCAACATCAAGCGGCTGCTGGCTTATTCCTCGATCAACAACGTCGGCTTTGCCCTGGTGGGCCTTGCCGCGGGGGGCCAGGGCGGTGCACAGGCCGTGCTATTCTACTCGCTTGTCTATGTGGTGATGACGCTTGGCGCGTTTCTATGTGTCATGCGAATGCGCGACGTGGACGGCAGGCCGGTGGAAAGCCTCGCGTCCCTGAGCGGCCTGTCGCAGACGCGCCCGCTGCTGGCCCTCGCGCTTGCCATGTTCATGTTCAGCCTGGCAGGCATCCCGCCGCTGTTCGGCTTCTGGCCCAAGCTGATGGTGTTCAATGCCGCGGTGGAAGCCGGCTTGCAGTTGCTGGCGCTGGCCGCTGCCGCGCTGACGGTGATCGGGGCCTACTACTACCTCAAGGTCGTCAAGATCATGTACTTCGACGAGCCCGCCGCCCCGTTCGTCAAGGCACGCGCTCCGGTTGAGACGGCACTGATCGCCTTGTGCGCCATCTTCATCAGTCCGCTGGGATATCTTTTGATCCAGCCGATCGGAAGAATGGCCGCGAATGCTGCGAGCGTGTTCTGAGCCGCCTGCGGTTCGTCGAGCGGACCGGCTCCACCAATGCCGACCTGCTTGCCGCCGAGAGGGCAGGTGAAGGCGAATGGCTCGTTGCAGGCTGCCAGGATCATGGCCGAGGACGGCAAGGACGGGAGTGGAGCAGTCCGACCGGTAACTTCCACGGCTCCACCATCATCGAACTGCGTCCGACCGATCCGCATGCGCCGAGCCTCGCGCTGGTATGCGGGGTGGCTCTGATCCGGGCGGTCGAGACGGCGGCGCCAGCCACAGGGCTGATGCTGAAGTGGCCCAACGATCTCTTGCTCGGCGTGGGGAAGCTGGCGGGCATCTTGCTCGAACGGGCGGGTGACAGGGTAGTGGCCGGCTTCGGCGTGAACCTCCAATCCGCCCCCGACTTGCCCGATCGTTCAACCGCCGCTCTGTCCAGCGTCGCCCTGGTCACCCCCGAAGCTTTCGCGCCGTTGCTCGCCGCCGCTTTCGCGCGGGAGCTTGAGCGCTGGCGCGACGACCTGCCCGCGCTCACCGCACTTTGGCTGGAGAGCGCGCACCCCGTCGGCTCGGCGCTTGCCGTGTATGCCGGTCCGGGCGAACGGCTGGAGGGAAGCTTTGCCGGCTTGGAGCAGGACGGCGCGTTGAAGCTTCAGCTGCCGTCGGGCGAGGTAAGGGTCATTCGGGCTGCCGACGTGGCGCTGGCCTAACGTGCGTCGACTCGGCCGCTCACTCGCCAAACTTCGCGACGTTCGCTAGGTCGCCGCCATGCTGCTCGCCATTGATGCCGGAAACACCAACCTGGTCTTCGCGCTGGTGGACGACGCCGGGGAAATCCGCGCACGTTGGCGGATCGCCACCGACCCAAGGCGGACGGCGGATCAGTATGCCGTGTGGCTGCACCAGCTGCTGGAGATGGAAGGCCATGCCCGCAGCGATGTCACGGGTGTGATCATCGGTACGGTGGTGCCGAGAGCGCTGCACAATCTTCAAGTCTTGAGCGAAAAGTACTTCAAGCGCCAACCAATGGTGGCGGGTCAGGGCGCCGCGGCCTGGCCGATCCGTCTGGACGTCGACGAGCCGCACAATGTCGGTGCCGACCGAGCGCTGAACGCCATGGCGGCCCATGCCAAGTACCGCGGTGACCTGATCGTGATCGACTTCGGTACGGCGACCACGTTCGACGTGGTCGATGCCGATGGGGCTTACCGGGGCGGGATCATCGCGCCCGGCATCAATCTCAGCCTCGATGCATTGGTCACTGCCGCGGCCAAACTGCCGCGGATCGCGATCGAGGCCCCGGACGGCAACATGAGCGTCATCGGGCGAACCACGCAGAGCCAGATGCTGATCGGCATCTATTGGGGCTATGTTGCCATGCTGGAGGGCTTGGTCAGCCGGACGAAGGAGGAGATTGGACGGCCGGCAACTGTGATCGCAACGGGGGGCCTGGCCACCCTGTTTCAGCGGAACACCGCGGTGTTCGACGCCATTGAGCCGGATCTCACTATCCAGGGTCTGGCACTTTTGCACCGGCGGACTCTTTCGCAAGATTGAACGTCATTGTGAGCGCGGTGAAGCAACCCAGTGCCTTCGCTCGCGCTTGAACCCACGGCCACTGGATTGCTTCGTCGCCGCGGCCTCCGCAACGACGATCGTGCACAAGGACGAACATGAAACCAGCTGACGAACTGCTCTTCCTTGCACTCGGCGGGTCCGGTGAGATCGGGATGAACGTCAATCTCTACGGCTGCCAAGGCAAGTGGCTGATGGTTGATTGCGGGATGACCTTCGGGGACAACGACTATCCCGGTATCGACCTGATCCTCCCGGACCTGGAATTCATCGAGAAGCGCCGCCGCGATCTGGTCGGGCTGGTGCTTACTCACGGGCATGAAGACCACATCGGCGCCATCCCCTACCTCGCCGCCGAACTCGGCGTCCCGCTCTATGCCACTCCCTTCACGGCCGGGCTGATCGCTCACAAGCTGGAGGAAGAGGGGCTCACGGGGCAGGTGAAAGTCAAGCTCATCCACCCAGGCGATGTGCTCGAACTGGGACCGTTCACGGTCACGCCCATACCGTTGGCGCACTCAATTCCGGAAGCCAACGCGCTGGTGATCGAGACTGCATTCGGCCGCGTGTTCCATACTGGCGACTGGAAGCTGGATCCTACGCCAGTGCTTGGCAATCCGACTTCGCCCGAAGCGCTGAAAGCCGTCGGCGATAAGGGCGTACTGGCGATGATCTGCGATTCGACCAACGCGTTCACCGACAAGGAGTCAGGGTCGGAGGCGGAGGTCCATCCCGGATTGCTGAAGGTCATGACCGAGTCGCCGGGCCGGGTGCTCGTGACGACCTTCGCTTCCAACGCCGCTCGGCTCCATACCATTGGCAAGGTCGCGGAGGAGGCCGGGCGCCGGATCGCGGTCGCCGGCCGCTCGATCGAGCGCTATATCAAAGTAGCGAAGGCTGTCGGCTACCTGCGCGATTTTCCCGAGCCCGTGCGCTACGACGAGGCGATGCGGATGCCGCGCCGCGAGCTGCTCATCCTCGCCACTGGCGGCCAGGGCGAGCCCCGGGCGGCGCTTGGCCGCATCGCGAGCGGGCAGCATGAGCTGAAGCTTGGCGAGGGCGACACGGTTGTGTTCTCTTCCCGTCAGATTCCCGGCAACGAAGTAGCGGTCGGACGCGTCATGAACGAGCTTGCGGGTCTTGGCGTGCGAACCGTGACGGAGCGGCAGGCACATGTTCATGTCTCCGGCCATCCGGGCCGCCCAGAACTGGTGCAGATGTACCATTGGATCCGGCCTGAGCTGCTGATCCCAGTCCATGGTGAGCGGCGGCATATGCTGGAGCAGGCGCGGCTCGGCTTGGACAACGGAGTGCCCGCAACGCTGGTACAGGAGAATGGCGACCTCATCCGGCTGGCTCCCGGCACCCCGAAGAAGCTGGGCGAAGAGCGGGTCGGGCGATTGGTGCTCGACGGTGACGTCATCCTGCCAGCGGACGGCTCGACGATGAACGAGCGGCGCAAGCTTGCTTACCAGGGCGTCATCGCGGTCAGCCTGGCGGTGGACGGGCGCGGCAAGTTGCTGGGGCAGCCGGTGGTCAGGGCGGTGGGCGTGCCGGTCGAGGCGGATCGCGACGACTTCATCCGCGATGCGGTCGACACGGCGGCGCGAGCGGTGGATCCCGGCGTGCCCGAGGACAAAATGCGGGAGAACGTCCGCTTGGCAGTCCGCCGTTGCGCCACCCTCTGGACTGGAAAGAAGCCGATCGTCGAGATCATGGTGGTCCGCCCGTGAATTGGGGGTCGGCTCTGGCGGTCTATTTCCTGTTCTTCGTCGCTGTCGCGTTTCTCCTGCTGCCGTTCGGCGTGAAGACCGACGAGGAGGTCGGGGCCGAACGGGTGCCGGGCCAAGCCGACAGCGCACCGCATCGCTTCGAGCTTCTCCCGCACCTCATGAAGTCTGCCGTGATCGCCCTGGCTGTGTTCGCGATCTACTACGCCAACGATCGCTTCGGCTGGATCACCGCGGAAGACCTCGACTTCTACAACTGACGGTCAGCGGCGCTTCTCCACCATCTGAGCCAAGGCCGTATAGAGCTTGCCCATGTCGCTGGACATCAGGGTCACCGCCATTGGTCCGCCGTCCCGCTCGCCCAGAACCCGGCGCAGCATGGCCTCGAAATCATGGACGAAGCGGTTGGTGGCGTTCTGGAACTCGTAATCCTGCTCGTAATGGCTGGACAACGCTCGCAACTCGCTGTTGCCGAGCAGCCGGACGGCCCGACGGGTAAAGACGCCACGGTCACCCTTGAGATAGTTGGCCCAGGCACGATCATCGACCTCGTCGGACATGATCTTGCCGACATCGATCGCGGCGGAATGCATCGAATCGATCAGCATGGCCGTGCGTCGGGCAAAGGCTTCGCTGTCCCCTGCCTGGCTGGCCTGCTCGCGCCGCTCGATATGGGTTTCGAGAGCAGTGGCGGTCTGGCCGATCGTCAGCATCTGAGCGGTCAGCCGGTCGGAGGCCGAGCGCGCAGCCTCGACCGCTCGCGTCGCTACCGCTTCGACTTCGATCAATTGGTCGTGGACCGTGTCCCGCACCACCTGCTCCAGCGCGGCGCGCGTTTCGGCCGAGAACTGCTGGGCGCTGGCCGGGATCACGGCAGCGATCGCCTCGCGCGCCCGCTCGGCCGCGTGGGACGAGGCTTCGCGGACCTGCACCATTGCTTGCACCAGCGCAGGGGCGGTCTCCGCCTGCAGCCGGGCGGCGTCCCGTTCGGCCTGGATGATGGCTTCCGACAGCGATGCCAGGCGGTGTTCGGCGGTCCCGACACCGTCGTCCAGTCCGGCTAGGAGGGCGGCCAGCCGGTCCTGTTGCTGGGCCAGTCCGTCCGCTCCGCCGGCAAGCCGCTGCGACGCTTCGCCGGCCGCGTCCCGCATCCATTCAATCTCTGGCCTAGCGGCGTGAACCGCCGCCAGGAGCCGTTCGGCAGCGCCCTCGCTGTCGCCAAGCGATCCGGCCAAACGCTCACCAACTTCCGTATGAAGTCCGGTAACTGCGTCGCGCAATGCCTGCGTGCGAGCCGTCAGGCTTTCCAGCGAACCGTCACTTGAAGCGGATTGCATGGACAGGCTGTCGAGCTCTCCGCGCACTCGGCTAATCGCGCTTGCCAAGGAAGCTGCGCGCAGGTCGCCTTCTGCGGCAAGGTCGACGAATCGTTGGTCGAGGTCAGCCAGGCTGCGCTCCACATTCGCGACTAGAGACTGGCTCGCTCGGTCCTGCTCGGCCAGCCGCAAGGATAGCTGGTCCAGCGCCCCGCCGGCCCTGATGATGTGCGCGCCGAGCGCTTGGGCGGTGTCCACTCCGGCTCGACTCATGCCGGATGCGCTTTGCTCCACCAGGGCGGTCACCGCGGCAGACTGAACGTCGATGCCCTGCCGGATCTCCGACAATGCTTCGGACGTGCGTTCGAGCAACGCATCCACCTCCGAGGTGGCGGTCCCCGCAACCTCGCTGACGCGAATGGCCGCCGCGCCGCCGGCGCTTTCGATCTGGGTCAGGTGAGCAATCAGGCGCTGGGCCGCTCCGCCGACGCTCTCGTCCGCTTCGCGGGCGCGGGCGGTGAGCCCATGTAACTGAGCCTCGAGTGCAGCCGCCTGGCTGCTCGCTTCCAGACCCGATCCGCGCAATTCTTGGGCCATGGCGCGCGCACTGGCTTCGGCCCGTGGCAGGTCTTGCAGGAGCACACCAATATCGGCGCGCGCGTTCTCCGCCGCACTGTCGAGCGCCCGACTGTGCCGGGCCAGGGCTTCCGCGCCGCCTTCCAGTTCACGCGTGACGCTGCCCAGCCGATGGCTGGTCTCGTCGCCGAGCCGCATCATCCGCTCGGCCATCGTCGCCAGCGCCGCCTGATCCTCGTCGATCCGCTGGCGAAGTACGCCGAGCAGGTCCTGAAGCCCGCGCGCTTCGGTCTGCATCAGGTGGACGGAGCGGGTGAAACGCTCTGCCTCCCGACGCCGAGTGCGTCCGAACAGGATCCAGACCAGCCCAAGCAGGGCTAGCGGACCCGCTGCAACCGCCAGCCATTGTGCGACCGATGCTCCGCCAAGCGCCTGCGAGCCGAGGGAGGTGCCGGCCGACCAGGCGACAAAGCCGATCCACAGCAAGGCCAGAGCGCTGAGCGCCCAGCCAAGTACCTGTCGTCCGCCATCGCCCTGCTCAACCGAATTGGTTGCGACCTCTCCTTGCCCATAAGCAAAGGTGTCGTCCCGCGGGAACGCCTCGGCCGAAGTGAGCTCCAGGGGCTGCGGCGGCGCGTCGGCGCGTTGGGGCTGAGCGTTCATAACGAGCAGTTTACCACCTTTGCCCGCCAGCGGAAGCATGCAAGAGAGCGGCGCGGACGGAGGGGTTTTGCATGGCGCTTGGTGCCCTGATCGGTGCCTATCAGGAAGATTCGGCGGGTGGATTGGCGGCGTTGCAGCCGCTCGCCGGGCGGACCTTGATCGAGTACCAGGCGCGCTGCGCGGCCGCTGCTGGTGCCGCGCCGGTGGTTGTGCTGGTGGAAAAGGTGCCGGTAACCCTCGCGGCTGCGTTCGAGCGTCTGCGCGCTGAAGGTATCTCGGTCGTTCCGGTCAGTGACGGCAACGAAGCCGCGGCCCGGTTCGAGCCGCATGCCCTGATCCTGCAGTTGGCCGACGGGATCGCCCCGACAATGAGTTTGGTGGAGCGTGTCGTGAGCACCGGCGAGCGCGCGGTCGCGACCGTCCCTGACGATGAGGCACACGGCGGCTTTGAGCGGATCGACAACCAGCACCGCTGGGCCGGACTGGCGTTGGTGGACGCGACCACCTTATCGTCGACGGCAGCGATGCTCGGCGACTGGGATCTGCAATCGACCCTGCTTCGGCGCACAATCCAGGCTGGCGCGACGCCGATTTCGGTGGGCGAGGGGCTCACCCCCTTCCTGGTCAATCCGCAAGCCGATCCGCAGAGCTTCGACCGTCACCTGCTTCTGGCGTCCAGGCGCGCGCGCCGCGACTGGCCAAGCCGCTACCTGTTTCCGCTGATCGAGGAGTTCGCAACCGAGCAATTGATGCGTTCTCCAGTGCGGCCGAGGTGGCTGGTGACAGGCGCGCTGCTGTTGACCCTGGCCGCGGCGCTGAGCTTCACGCGTGGTTGGCACTGGCAGGCTCTTGCGATGCTGCTAATCGCCAGCCCGCTCGATCTGGTGGCGGAGCGGCTCGGGCAGCTACGCATGCAGCCGCTTCCGACCGGGCTGCTCGCTCGGCGGCTCCTGTGGCCTGCCGGCGGATTGGCGCTGCTGGGTCTAGGTTGGTTCGAGGCACGGCATGGCGGAGGGTGGGGTGCGATGGTGTCGGCCTTGGCGGCGGCCGCCTTTGCCGAGGCGAAGCGACTGGAAGGCCTGGGCCGACCACCTCCACCGTTCGAAACCTGGCTGTTCGGCTGGCGGCCGGCCGTTTTGTCGGCATTGCCGTTCGCGGTCCTTGGCTGGTGGAGTGCAATCCCGGCCCTTCTCGCGCTCTACGCAGCCGCCAGCTTCTTCCTGGTTCAACATTGGATACATCGCGTCAGCCGGGATTGAGGACGCGTTAACTTCAACTCGCTAACACTGCGGCATCATGGCGCCCACCAGGCCGAGCGCTGCCCAAGCAGCCGACCCCACGGTCGACCGCCCGCGTGGAAGTGGGGGCGGGGGGCGGCTTGCGACCGTCGCCGTCGATTTCCTGCTCGATCCGGAGCAAAGGCTGACCGAGCAGGAACGCGCGCTGATGACCGGCATGCTGCTGACGCTGGCGGGCACCCTGGCCGACGAAATCCGCGTCCGCTTGCCCGACGATCTGGCGCAGGACTGCGAATGCCCGGCGGACGAGATCGTCGGAGCGCTGCGCCGCGCCGGACTGCTGCGCAATCGTCAGCTGATTGCCCTGCTGCTACGGCGAGCGGACGAGGCTCGAATCAGCGACGCGCTCGGCGCGGCAAGCTCACCCCTGCAGGCGTGGACCGCAGACGAGACGCCCGGAGTGGCAGCCGCCGCCATGGCCGTGGTCCTTGCCCGAGCAGCGGCCCGCGACCGGTTCGGGCGGCCGGGCCTGGAACTCGGCGACTGCGATGCCGAGACCGCGGTTCACCTGAGCTACTCGGTCGGCGCAGCGCTGGCGGTGCGGGCGCCGCACGCGGAGGAAGCGATCGTTGCAGCCACCGTCGACCTGCTTGGCCGGCACGACGAGGGCCAGCGCTTGCATGCGCTGGAGGCCAAGCTGATGATCGCTCTGGGATCAGCCGGTCGTCTCGACGAGAAGCTGTTGACCACGCTGGCCATTGGCGGCGAGGCCAGCCTGCTCGCTCAAGCGCTTGGCCGGCTGAGTGGTGTCACCGGTGAGATCGCCTGGAACATGCTGCTATCGCCAACCAGTGGGAACATCGCGCAGTTGCTGCGAATGGCGGGGCAGCCGCGCAACGTTGCGGCCACCTTGCTTGCGGCGCTGACCCTGGCCGTCGGCAGGATCGACCCGGCCGATGAGATTAATCGGTTCGACCGGCTGGGTGAGGCGGAAGTCGCCGATCTGCGGGCCCGGCTGCGCCTTCCCCCGGCATTCGGCGCGGCGCTTCATGCCCTGGCCAACAGGAATGGCTGAGACTGTTGCCTTGCCCGTTCGCGGGACGGTGGACGGCACGGGACTGCTCGTCGCTGCCGATCCGCCCTTGGCGCGGTTGCAGGAGGAGGCAGGCGCTGCGCTGGGCAGTGCGCTGGCGATCCCGCAGCTGGCGGCGCTGGTGCGGCTTGCCCGAACACTTGGCGTAACCCTGTCGCGGCCCGCGCTTGCGGGGACTGCGGAAGCGGAGCTGGACCTGTGGGTCCGGGCCGAGCCGGTCGCGGGGGAAGTCCGCCTGGCTATCGAGCAATGGGTGGAGCGGCCGGTCCGGGCGGGCCGTTGGGTGGGGCTGGACGCCATGTCCGAGCGGCCGGCCGACCGCGACGACTTTGAATTCGAACTAGACGCGGAGCTGCGGATCAGGCGAGTCGGGCGGGAGCTTGCGCGCCAGTTGGGGGTCGGACCAGATAGCCTGGCGGGAACGCCGCTGACCCGGTTGGTGCAACTCGAGCCGAGCCAGGATGGCGCTCTACCGCTCCTCACCGCGCTCGCTGCCCGCCGGGGATTTGCGGGGCAAGCTGCGGCGCTGCGGAGTGGCGGTGCTCGGCTGACGCTTGCCGCAGAGCCGATGGTGACTCTGGATGGCGAGTTTGCCGGATACCAAGGAACTACGGACTTCGGGCAGGAAGCGCCAGCTGTGAGCATCGCTGCTAGCGCCGAGTGGGACGCGCTGTTGCGCGAGCCGCTGGACGTGATCGTCACTGAGGCCGAGCGCATCTCCGATCGCGCCGAAGGCCCGTTGCGCAGCGACTATGCCGCCTACGCCAGCGACATCGCCGGAGCGGCCCGACATCTGCTTGGCGTGCTGCAGAACATGGGTCAGGACATGGCCGAACCGGAAGGCGAGAACGAGCCGATCGATCTCGCCGCACTCGCTTCGGAGGCAGCGGGGCTGGTGCAGCCGCAGGCGGCGGAAGCCGGGGTCACGCTTGAGCTTGAGGGTGCGACGAACCTGCCTGCCATGGGACAGCGGCGGGCCGTCACGCAGATACTCGTGAACCTGATCGGCAACGCCGTGCGCTACTCGCCAAGGGGAAGCACGGTACGGATCGCGGCCGAGAATGGAGGCGCGGCCAGCGTCAGTGTGACGGACAATGGTCCGGGAGTCGCGGCAAAGGACCGCGACCGCATCTTCGAACGGTTCGAACAGGCGCAGTCGCGCGGGGAGGGCGCCGGACTGGGGCTCGCCATATCCCGCCGGCTGGCGCGATCGATGGGCGGCGATATCGGGCTGGACAGCACGCCCGGCAAGGGCGCGCGCTTTACCTTGACGCTGCCGCCCCGCTGACCGTCAGCGCTGAGCCACCGGAACATAGTCGCGCTGGGTCGCACCGGTGTATAGCTGGCGCGGACGGCCGATCTTCTGCTCTGGGTCGGAGATCATCTCGTTCCACTGCGCGACCCAGCCGACTGTGCGGGCAAGCGCGAAGAGGGCAGTGAACATCTCGGTCGGGAAGCCGATCGCGTTCAAGATTACGCCTGAGTAGAAGTCGACATTCGGGTAGAGCTTCTTGTCGATGAAATAAGGATCGTTGAGCGCGATCTGCTCCAGTTCCCGGGCGGTATCCAGCACTGGGTCGGAGATGTTGAGCTCCCGCAGCACCTCCTCGGCAGTCTGCTGCATCACCTTGGCGCGCGGATCGTAGTTCTTATAGACGCGGTGGCCGAAGCCCATCAGGCGGAAAGGATCGTCCTTGTCCTTGGCGCGGGCGATATACTCGGGGATGCGATCCGGGCGCCCAATCTCCCGCAGCATGTTGAGCGCGGCCTCGTTGGCGCCGCCGTGCGCCGGACCCCACAGGCAAGCAATGCCCGCGGCGATGCACGCGAACGGATTAGCGCCCGACGATCCGGCCAGGCGAACGGTCGAGGTGGATGCGTTCTGCTCATGGTCGGCGTGAAGGATGAAGATCCGGTCCATCGCGCGCTCGATGATCGGATTGACGACATACGGCTCGGCCGGAACACCGAACGTCATGCGGAGGAAATTGCCGGTGTAGCTGAGCCCATTGTCGGGGTGCATGAACGGCTGGCCGACGCTGTACTTGTAGGCCATTGCAACCAGCGTCGGCATTTTCGCAATCAGCCGGTGCGAAGCGATCAGCCGCTGCTGCGGATCGGTGATGTCGGTGCTGTCATGATAAAAGGCCGACAAGGCGCCGACCACGCCGCACATGATCGCCATCGGGTGCGCGTCCCGACGAAAGCCGCGGAAGAACATCGCGAGCTGCTCATGCACCATGGTGTGGCGCGAGATGGTGTAGGTGAACTTGTCCAGTTCCGCCTTCGACGGCAACTCGCCGTGGAGGAGAAGGTAGCTGACTTCGGGAAAGCTGGACTGTTCGGCCAGCTGATCGATCGGGTAGCCGCGGTGCAGCAGAATGCCTTCTTCACCATCGATGTACGTGATGGCGCTCTGGCAGCTGGCGGTAGAGGTGAAACCCGGATCGTAGGTGAAGGCGCCGGTCTGCGCATAGAGCTTGCGAATGTCGAGGACGTCGGGCCCGACACTGCCTGACAGGACGGGCATGCCGACATCCTTGTCGCCGAACTTCAGGGTGGCGGTTGTGTCCGACATCAAGCTTGCTCCATCATCTGATCTTCTATCCGGGCCAGGCTCTCGCCCTGCCCCAACAGCACCAGCACGTCAAAGATGCCGGGGCTGGTCGTCTTGCCGGTGAGTGCGGCGCGCAGCGGCTGCGCCAGCTTGCCGAGCTTCAGCCCGGCCTCCTCCGCGACCGCCTTGACGGCGGCTTCCGTGCTGTCGTGCGTCCAGTCGGCGACGCCCGCAAGGGCGGATCGGACGCGGGCGAGATTGCCGCGGGCCTCGCCCTCCAGCAGTGCTGCCGCGGGCGGTTCGATCGGGATGGGACGCGACACGAACAGGAAGTCGGCCGCGCTCGCCAATTCGTTCAGGTCCTTGGCCCGGGCCTTGAGCTCCGGCATCGCCCGTTCGAGCAGGGCGAGGTCGTCGCCTTCCATCCCGCCGCGCCGGGCTGCGACCAGCACTGCCAGCCGCGCATCGTCGGCATGGCGGAGGTAGTGGCCGTTCAGGTTCTCCAGCTTCTTCAGATCAAAGCGGCTGGGGCTCTTTCCGACATGGTCGAGGTCGAACCACTGCACAGCCTGCTCGCGGCTGATGATCTCATCATCGCCATGACCCCAGCCGAGCCGGAGCAGATAGTTGCTGAGCGCTTCGGGCAGAATGCCGAGTTCGTCTCGGTAAGCATCGACGCCGAGTGCGCCATGGCGCTTGCTGAGCTTGGCACCATCCGAGCCGTGGATCAGCGGGATATGGGCGTAGGTCGGCTCGGGCCAGCCCATCGCGCGGATGATGCATAGCTGGCGAAAGGCATTGTTGAGGTGATCGTCGCCGCGGATGACGTGGGTGACGCCCATGTCATGATCGTCGACGACCACCGCCAGCATGTAGGTCGGGGTGCCGTCGGAGCGAAGCAGCACGAAGTCGTCGATCTCGTGATTGCTGACAGTCACCGATCCCTGCACCAGGTCGTTGATGACGGTCTCGCCCTCGCGCGGCGCCTTGATGCGGATGACGTAGGGCGCGTCGGGCGAAGGCGGCGCGTCCGAGCATTCGCGCCACTCGCTCGCGAGGCGAAAGGGCCGGCGCTCCGCCTGGGCGGCCTCGCGGCGGCGGCCAAGTTCCTCGGGCGTCAGATAGCAGCGATAGGCGTGACCGCTGTCGAGCAGTTGATGCGCGACTTCCGCATGGCGGGCCTCGAACTCGGACTGGAAGTGCGGTTCGCCGTCGCCCGGAATGTCGAGCCAGTCCAGGCCGTCGAGGATGGCGTCGATTGCCTCCTCCGTCGAGCGGGCCTTGTCCGTATCCTCGATCCGCAACAGGTACTGGCCGCCGTGGTGACGGGCGAACAGCCAGTTGAACAGGGCGGTGCGCGCACCGCCGATGTGGAGAAAGCCGGTCGGGCTCGGCGCGAAGCGGGTGACGACGGTGCTTGCGCTCACGCGCGCTTTCCTCTTTGACTTGAGCCGCCGGATCGCGCGAGCCTGGGGGCCCGTAGCATGAACATTGCCACGCTTCCACGCCGCGCGCCGGCGTTGCCGCAGTGGCGCGTCCCGTCACTGTTCGCAAGTGCGGAATGCTTCCTCGAGCGCGAGCGGGAGCAGCTTGCCATGTGGTGGGTCGTTGGCCTGGGCAGCGGCATTGCCGCCTGGCTGGTCCTCGCCTCCCCAAACGCGTGGGCCGCCGCGCTGTGCCTGGCTGTCGGCGCGGCCGGGCTGAGCGCAGCGCTGGGCAAGGGACGGGTCAGCCGGGCGGTTGCGGGCTTCGCACTGGCGGCGGCGCTCGGCCTGGTGCTGATCTGGCTGCGCAGTGAGTGGGTGGCGGCACCGCGGCTGGAGCGGCCAGTGATCGCGGAGTTCTCGGGCCGAGTGGCAAGCACGCAGCAACTGGCGGCGCGCGGCAGTGTCCGGCTGACCCTGGCGCCGGAGGACCCTGCTTTGCCGGCGCTGGTGCGGGTCAATATTGACGGCGACCATGCGCCGGAAGGGTTGGGTGAAGGCGCGCGGGTGCAGCTGAAGGCACGGCTGATGCCGCCAATGCCGATGCCCCTGCCCGGAGCGCATGATTATGCCCGTGATGCCTGGTTCGCCGGCTTCGGCGCGACTGGGCGCGCCCTGGGTGAGGTTGCGGTGCTGGAGCCCGCCGGTGAAGGTGGGCTGCAGTCGGTACGCGAACGGCTCGACCGGCACATCCGGACGCAGCTGCCCGGCGCGGAGGGGGCGATTGCGACCGCCCTGGCAACGGGAGATCAGGGGGCGCTGCCGGAGGAGGATGCCGAGGCGATGCGCCGCTCGGGGCTGGCGCACCTGTTGTCGGTCAGCGGCCTGCATATCGCGGCGGCGGTGGGGGCGGCGTTCCTGCTGACCCTGCGGCTGCTGGCTTTGTCCGAACGGCTGGCGCTGCGGTTCAACCTGGTGCTGGTGGCGGCCGGATCGGGCGCGCTGGCGGGGGTCGGCTACACGCTTCTGACGGGCATGCAGGTGCCGACGGTGCGCAGCTGCATCGCCGCGTTGCTGGTGCTGGTCGGGATCGCGCTGGGGCGGGAAGCGATCAGCCTGCGGCTGATTGCGACGGGTGCGCTGCTGGTGCTGCTGATTCGGCCGGAGGCGCTGGCCGGAGCGAGCTTTCAGCTAAGCTTCGCGGCGGTGACGGCGATTGTCACGCTCTACAGCCTGCCGTGGTTCAAGCGGTATTTCGAGAAGCGGGACGACGGCTGGGCGCTTGGTCTGGGGCGCAGCCTGGGCGTGATGGTGCTGACCGGGCTGGTGGTGGAGATCGCGCTGCTGCCGTTCGCCTTGTACCACTTCCACCGCGCCGGGCTGTACGGGGTAGTGGCCAATCTGGCCGCCATTCCGCTGACCACCTTTGTGATCATGCCGCTGGAGGCCGGGGCGCTGCTGCTGGATGCTTGCGGGCTGGGTCGGCCGCTGTGGGCAGTGTGCGGGTGGACGCTGGGGTGGCTGCTGAGCCTGGCGCATGGGGTTGCCGGCGCCGAGGGGGCGGTCGCCTTGCTGCCGGCCATGCCGCGCTGGGCGTTCGGCGCGATGGTGGCGGGCGGGTTATGGTTGTGCCTGTGGAGCAGTCGGGCGCGACTATGGGGATTGGTACCGCTGCTGGTCGGAGCGCTGGCCGCTGCGGCGGCGCCGAGGCCGGACCTGCTGGTAACCGGCGACGGACGGCATCTGGCGATCGTCGGGGAGGATGGGACGCCGTTCCTGCTGCGCGGGCGCGCCGGCGATTTCGTCCGCGACATGTTCGGCGAGAATAGCGGCTTCGATGGTGAGGCGCTGGAGCTGGAGCGGGGGCAAGGCGTGCAGTGCAGCCGCGATGCCTGCCTGGCCGAGTTCGAGCGGGGCGGGCGTGCGTGGCGGGTGCTCGCCATCCGCAGCAAGGAACGGCTCGAGTGGGAAGAGCTGACCCGGGCCTGCCGGAGTGCAGACATCGTAGTGGCGGAGCCACGGCTGCCACGGGCCTGCCAGCCACGCTGGCTCAAGCTCGATCGGGCGGCGCTGGAGCGGACGGGCGGGCTGACCATTGCACTAGGGCACGAGCCAACCGTCGCGACGGTAGCGGAGCGGGTTGGTCAACATGGCTGGGGGCTGCAGCAGCCGACCTCCAAGAAGCGGGTCTACGTGGTTGACCAGACCGCCAGTTCGCTGCCGCCCGGATCGATGAAGTGAAATCGTCGTCCGCCGGGAAAGGAGAAGATCGGCCGGGCGATAACTCCGCCAGCCTCGGTCACGGCCTTGAACGCGGCCTCCAGATCATCGACGCGCACCACCGGCAACGGCGCCGAGAGCGCATCCTCGGGGGTTCCGTTGAGGCCAAGGTCGACGTCACCGGTCGTGGTCGCGGCGTAGTCGGGGCCGTAGTCGGTAAAGCTCCAGCCGAACGCCTTGCCGTAGAAGGCACGCGTGAGTTCGTGCGCCCAGGCTGGGCAGTTCGACATAGTCGATGCGGGGCGCGGCCATCAGCCGAACCAGACATTCTGAAGATGGCGCGGCAGGCGGCCCGGGACCATCAGGATCGCGTCGATGCGGACCGTGTCGCAACCGTCCATGTAGCGCGGCGCGAGCTGCTCGGCCGCAACCGCCACCCGTTGCAGGCGAGAGCGGTCGAGCGACCAGGATGCCGCCTCTTCAGTGGCGCGCTGCTTGACTTCGACGAAGACCAGCGTGCGGCCGCGTCGCACGACCAGGTCGACCTCCCCGCCCGGCACGCGCACCCGCTCTGCCAGCACGGTCCAGCCTTGCATCCGCAGCCACCAGGCGGCTCGAGCCTCGGCCTTGCGGCCACGCTGCTCGGCCTCTTGCCGGCTGAGCTTGGGGCGAGGAGCGGACGCGGCAGGCACCGGTCAGTAGCGCCGGATCAAACCGGCAAGCCGGCCCTGAATGGCGACCCGGCGCGGTTCGTAGCGCTGTGCTTCGTAGGCACGGTTGGCGGGATCGAGCCGGATCATCTGACCTTCGCGCCGGAAGGTCTTGAGAGTCGCTTCCTCCCCGTCGATCAGAGCGACAACGATTTCCCCCTCGCGCGCAGCGTCGGCCTTGCGGATCAGCGCATAGTCGCCGTCCAGGATCCCTTCCTCGACCATCGAATCGCCGGATACTTCGAGCGCGTAATGCTCGCCCGGGCCGAGCAACGCGGCAGGGACCGCGAACGCCTCGGTTCCCTGAAGCGCCTCGATCGGGGTGCCCGCGGCGATGCGCCCGTGCAGCGGAATCTCGATCGTGTCGTTAGCCGCAACGCGAACCGGACGCAGCGGGGTAGGCGCTGAGGAGGGCGCCGCCACGGTTGCAGCTGGCGCTGCTCCGTCCGGCATCCGCATCACTTCAAGCGCACGGGCACGGTTGGGCAGGCGGCGGATGAACTGACGTTCTTCCAGAGCAGAGATGAGCCGGTGCACGCCTGACTTGGACTTAAGCTCCAGCGCCTCCCGCATCTCATCGAAACTCGGACTCACGCCGGTTTGACCAAGGCGATCATAGATGAATTGCAGGAGTTCGCGCTGCTTTACCGTCAGCATGTCCAGGCTCCGTCGTGAACAGACAGAGAACACCTACAGAACGGCGTAGGACTCGTCAACAGCACTCCTGAATGAAGGCGTCAAGCAGGGCGTGCCCGTGTTCGGAGGTGACGCTTTCCGGATGGAATTGCACGCCGTGAACGGGTGCCTGGCGGTGGCGCAGCGCCTGGATGCCGGCTTCGTCCCAGGCGTTGGCGGCGAGCTCCGGCGGGAGATCGGCGACCGACAGGCTGTTGTAGCGGGTGACTTTGAAACTGGGCGGCAACTCGCGGAACAGGCCGCTGCCATCGTGCCGCAGTTCCACACTCTTGCCATGCACCGGCGGCGTGCGGACCACGCTGGCTCCGCAGGCCAGCGCAATCGCCTGATGGCCGAGGCAGACGCCGAGGAGCGGGCGGCGTTCCGCAATGCATGCTTCGGCAAGCGCCACCGAAATGCCGGCATCTTCCGGTCTGCCCGGCCCGGGCGCGAGGACTATACCGTCCACGGGGCGGCACAGCGCGTCGGCAAGCCCGATGTTGTCGCTTTCGGCCACATCGACCTCAGCTCCGAGCGTCAGGAGATAGTCGACCAGCGTGAAGGTGAAGCTGTCATGGTTGTCGACAACCAGCAGCCGGGGCATCCACCCGGTCCCTAGCTGCCGGCGAGCAGCCGCTGTCGCGCCGCCGCGATCGCGGCTTCGTTGCGAGTGACGCCGAGTTCCCCTTGCGCCGCGGTCAGGAACTGGATTGCCAGCTCTTCACCGGCTGCGCGGTTGAAGTCAGTCTGGACCTGGGCAACCAGCGTGGGCTGGGTGGTGGCATCGCCCGGCGTGATGCGGTTGAGCTTGACCACAAAATAACCTTCGTTGTTCGGTGCCGCGACCAGTCGCGACTTGCCCTGCGACAGGCTGAACAGCATCTGCAGTGGCGGCGGCACCTGGCCCTGCAGCTGCGAGAGCTGCAGGCGACGAACGGTTAGGGGAGCGGCAGGGGGGGCGCCCGGAACATTCGCGTCCGCCACGGCCCGCGACAGCTGTACCCCGGCATTTCCCTTGGCGACGACCGTGTTGGCAACCATCCGAGCCCGATCCAGCGCGCGCTTGGCGAGGAAATCGGCGGCGACGCGATCGCGGATCTGGGCCAGCGGAGCCGGCGCCGAGGGGGTCACGTCACCAACCGTGAGCAGGGCATAACCCGCATCGCCCGGCAGGGTCTCCACCACCGGGTCGTCAGTTGGGGCGAGCTGGAAGCCCTCCTTGACCAACTGCGCATATTCCGGCGGGAGCTTGAAACCAGTGTTGCCGGGCGCCTGGCCTCCGGCCGTGATCGATGGGGTCTGGGTGACGGTCAGGCGGTTCGCGCTGGCCACCTCTGAGAAGTTGCGCCCGTCGGCAATCTCGTCCTCCATCTTGGTGACTAGGTCGGTCAGGGCCTCCTTCCGCTTGTCGGCCGTGAGCTTGGCGGCGATCTCCGCACGGACGTCAGCGAGGCTGCGACCCGAGGTGCGGTTGATGCTTTCGACCTTGATCACGTCCCATCCGGTGCTGGACTGCACCGGCCCGATCACCGTCCCGGATGCAGCGCCGAACACCTGCGCAGCGACTTGCGCACCCGCGAGACCGGCAAGTTCCTGGCGGCTTTGCGGACCAAGGCTGACATCGGCGGCGGTGAAGCCCGCCGGCGCGGCCGCCGCGGCGAAATTGCCGCCGGCGCGCGCCCGTCGAGCGATCTGCTCCGCCTGGGCACGATCCGGTACCGACGCGCGGCTCAGGACCCGCGTCTCGCCGCCGCCGTAAGTCGCCTGGTTGGCGTTGTAGTAAGCGGATATCTCCTGCTCGGTCGGGGCCACACCGGCGAGCTGACCGGTCCCGGCCCGAGCAATGCGCAGGACCCGCTGTTCGGGGACGAGGTAGCGTTGACGGTTCTCCGCATAGAAACGCTGGAGGTCAGCGTCCGTGGGAGCGGGGCCGGCTCGGAACGCTGCCGCCGGAATCAGCGCCACTTCTCCCTGCCGCTCTTCCAGCAGCATGGAGGCGTAGGGCCGCGCCACGCCCGTAGGAATGCGGGTGTTCGCGACCAGCGGGGACAGCAGCAAGCGCTGCAGCAGCACCGTCACGATCTCGCTGCGGATCTGTGCGTCGGTAAGTCTCTGCTGAGCGAGGAAGCTCTGGTAGGCTGCCTCGCTGAACTTGCCGTCAAGGCCGCGAACGCCCGGCAACTTCACGATCTCGGCATCGACCAGCTTCTTGGACGGCATCAGCCCGTGCTTGGCCGCATATGCCTTGAGCGTCCGTTCCTGGATCAGGCCGTTGACGATGTCGTTGAACTGGGGCGCGAGGTCGGCATAGGTCGCATCCGGTTTCTGTTCGCGCAGGCGGGCCAGTTCCCGCTGCATGATCGTCGACAGCTCGGCTTCCGTCAGCTGCTCCGAGCCCACCTTGGCCAGCACGCCCTGGCTGAGCGTGCCGCCCTGGCGGAAGTTGCTGAGGTCGGCCAGCGCGAAGCTGGCCAGGATGGCAATGAGGAA
This sequence comes from Sphingomicrobium sp., assembly GCA_035537335.1. Taxonomy (GTDB): domain Bacteria; phylum Pseudomonadota; class Alphaproteobacteria; order Sphingomonadales; family Sphingomonadaceae; genus Sphingomicrobium. Next base: position 51,561 of record DATLMM010000011.1, read on the forward strand.
CAGGACCACCAATACCGTGCCGGCCTTGGACTTCGACAGGCGGCGAAAGGAAGCAAACATCGGCTGGCGGATTCCTGCACTTCGGAGAAGGGACAGCGCGCTTTAGGGAGGTAGGCGCTTCCCATCAAGGCGCGCGGCTTGCTAGGCGCTCCGCCTGCAACTGGAGGTGAACGAATGAACAAGCCCGTCAAACTGGTCGCCGGCAACTGGAAGATGAACGGCACGTCGGCCGACCTGGCGGAGATCGGTTCGGTCGCCCACCGGGCCCGCAGCCTGGCCGGGAAGGTGGACGTGGCCCTGTGCCTGCCGGCGACGCTGATCCATCGCGCGGCAGAGGCGATGCCGGGGTTCGCGGTCGGGGCGCAGGACATCCACATGGCGGAGAGGGGCGCGCACACCGGCGACATCTGCGCGGCCATGCTGCACGACGCCGGCGCCCAGCTGACCATCGTCGGCCATAGCGAGCGGCGTGACGCCTATCGCGAGGAGGATGACCGTGTCCGGAGGAAGGCGGAGGCGGCGCTGCGGTCAGGGCTGCGGGTGATCCTGTGCGTGGGGGAAAGCGACGGGCAGCGGGAAAGTGGCGAGGCGGTCGCCGCCGTGACCGACCAGCTTCGTGCTTCCCTGCCAATCGAAGGCGGGTCGCCCGCCAGTCTGGCGGTTGCCTATGAGCCGATCTGGGCGATCGGGACCGGCAAGGTGCCTTCGGTCGAGGACATCGCCGAAATGCACTCGGCACTGCGCCGCACCCTGGTCGAGCAGCTTGGCGAGGGAGGTAGGGGGGTGCGCATCCTCTACGGCGGTTCGGTCAAGGGGTCGAACGCGGCCGAGATCTTCGCGGTGCCCGACGTGGACGGAGCCCTGGTCGGTGGGGCGAGCCTCAAGGCGGCCGACTTCCTGCCGATCGTGGAGGCCGCAGCCGCATAGCGTTGAAACGGGGCGCTTCCCCCGCTAAACGCCCGCCAACTCCTTTCCCCGAAAGCCCAAAACAGCCATGTTCACCTTTCTCCTGATCCTTGAAGCGCTGGTCGCCTTCGCCTTGTGCGCGGTGATCCTGATGCAGCGATCGGAGGGCGGTGGACTTGGCGTGGGCGGCAGTTCAGCCGGCCTTATGACGGCGCGCGGTGCGGCCGATTTCCTGACTCGGGCGACGTCCATCCTGGGGGCGATCTTCATCATCCTGTGCATCGCGCTGGCGGCCGTGGCCGGGACGCGTGGGGCGAGCCAGTCGGTCGACGCCTCCATCGCCAACCAGGTGGCGCCCGCGGCTCCGATCAGCCCGCTGGAGCCAGGCGGGGACCCGCTGTCGGCGCCGCCCGCCGGTCCCAATACCGCACCGCCGAACAACGCGGCTCCGGGCAGTCAACAGCCGGCCGCGCCGACCGCCGACAACGGCGCCGTTCCGCTCGCTCAATAAGCCGCAACTCGTCTTGCTGAACTAGTTTCAGCTGCAACTCTAACAATCCGACCGGCTGTTCATGTTGGTGTGTGCACCCTGCAACGAGTTCAGGGTGACACTTTCTTCTTGCCTGTGCAGCGTCCTGATCCCTAAGGCCCGACTCCCATGGCGCGGTTCATTTTCGTTACCGGCGGCGTGGTCTCCAGCCTCGGCAAAGGTCTTCTCTCGGCTAGCCTTGCAGCCCTGCTGCAGGCGCGCGGCTACCGCTGCCGTATCCGCAAGTTCGACCCCTATCTGAACGTCGATCCGGGGACCATGAGCCCCTATCAGCATGGTGAAGTCTATGTGACCGACGACGGGGCGGAAACCGACCTCGATCTTGGTCATTACGAGCGCTACACCGGTGTGGCGGCCAGGCAGTCGGACAACATCACGACCGGCCGCATCTACCGCGACATCATCGCGCGGGAGCGCCGAGGCGATTACCTGGGCGCCACCGTCCAGGTCGTCCCGCACGTCACCAACGCGATCAAGGAGTTCGCCCTCGCGGAGACGGACGGACTCGACTTCGTGATCTGTGAGATCGGGGGAACGGTGGGCGACATCGAGAGCCTGCCGTTCATCGAAGCGCTGCGCCAGCTTCGCAACGACCTGGGGCGCGGCAACACGGTCAGCGTCCACACCACCCTGGTGCCGTGGATCAAGGCTGCGGGCGAGCTCAAGACCAAGCCGACCCAGCATTCGGTGCGGGAGATTTCCAGCCTTGGTGTGCAGCCGGACGTTTTGCTGTGCCGGGCCGAGATGCCGATCCCCGACAGCGACAAGGCCAAAATCGCCCAATTCTGCAACGTGCCCAAGTCGGCGGTGATCGAGGCGCTCGATGCGCGATCGATCTACGACGTGCCGCTGCAATATCACCGCGAGGGCCTGGACGACGAGGTGCTGCGCGCGTTTGGGATCACCGATGCGCCGCGGCCTGAGCTGTCCCGCTGGACCGAGATCATGGACCGTCTCGACAATCCGGAGGGCGAGGTCACGATCGGCGTGGTCGGCAAATATGTCGGTCTGCCCGACGCTTACAAGTCCTTGCGCGAGGCGCTGGTCCATGGGGGCATCGCAAACCGGGTCAAGGTCAATATCCGCTGGCTGGACGCCGAGCTGTTCGAGACGGAGGATGCGAGTCTGGCCGCCGAGCTGGAGCCGATGCACGCCATCCTGGTTCCCGGCGGCTTCGGCGAGCGCGGGTCGGAAGGCAAGATCGCCTCTGTAAAGTTCGCCCGCGAGCGCAAGGTGCCATTTTTCGGCATTTGCCTGGGGATGCAGATGGCCTGCATCGAGGGCGCGCGGAACACGGCCGGGATCGACCAGGCGTCTACCACTGAGTTCGGGGACACGCCGGAGCCGGTCGTCGGCCTCATCACCGAGTGGATGAGCAAGGAAGGTCTGGAGCAGCGCGCGGCCGATGGCGACCTGGGTGGGACTATGCGGCTGGGAGCCTACGAAGCGGTGCTGGGCGGCAACAGCCATGTGGCCGCGATTTACGGTGGGACGGAGATCAGCGAGCGGCACCGCCATCGCTACGAGGTCAACGCGCACTATAAGGAGCCGCTCGAGGCCGGCGGGCTGGTGTTCAGCGGCATGTCGCCGGACGGCCGCCTGCCGGAGATCGTCGAGCGGCCGGACCATCCCTGGTTCGTCGGCGTGCAGTTCCACCCGGAGCTCAAGAGCCGTCCGTTCGAGCCGCATCCGCTGTTCGCCAGCTTCATCGAGGCGGCCGTGAAGCAGTCTCGACTCGTCTGATCGACTGACGACCGCGATTGTCATGCGGCGGCGAAAAGCCTAGTCCGTCAGTGACATGCGCTTTCTGCTCGCCCTGCTGACCTTGCTGGCCCTGACCGTTGCGCCCCTGGCGTCGCCGGTGGAGGCGGCGCAGCGCATGGCCGGCATGCATTGCGCTGACGGCAGCGGGCAGATGGAGCATCAGCCGTCCAAGTCGCCGATGCCGGCCGACGGCAAGTGCTGCGTAGCCGTGCCTGCCGCACTGCCTCCCGCCGGGTCTGTGCTGATCCAAAGCGCGGCGCCCGACCTGTCCACCGCTGCAGCCATCGTGCCGCAGCTTGCGGGCTTGAGCGCCGAGGCCGAAGACCCGCCACCCCGATCCTGAGACGAAGCTTCCAGACCAACTTCATTTCAGGAGACACGACCATGTTGACCATCATCGCCGCCGCCGCGCTCGCCGCCCTCGCTCCCGCCCAAGCTGCCACGCCGGCCGGACATGCCGACCACGCCGGGCATGCCGGGCACCACGAAGGCATGAAGCATGGCGAGCACGCCGCTGATTGCTGCAAGGGCAAGGCGCCGGCGGATTGCTGCAAGGGCGGCAAGGCCGATTGCTGCCAGGAGGCCGAGAAGTCGGCCGACGCTGCCGAGAGCGGTCACCAGCACCAGCACTAAGCATACAGGGCGATCCGGGTTGAGGGGCGGCGCGGCCGTCCCTGATTCGCGCCCAGGAGAAACGACGTGAGAACCAGATATATTCTGGCGACGGGCTTCGTTGGCCTGCTCGCGGCCATGCCCGCTGCTGCTCAGCACGCCGGCCACGACCCAGCGCCGGCTTCGCCGTCGAAAGCGGAAGATCGCGCCGGTCACCAGCAAGCGCCGCCAGCCGAGATGGACCACTCGCAGATGGATCATTCGCGAATGGATCGTTCGGCGATGGGTCATTCGCAGCCTCAGGACGCTCCCGCCAATTCCGGAGGTCACTCGGCGATGACGGGTGCGCTTGGCCGTTATCCGATCGGTCGTGAGTCGTCAGGCACTGCCTGGCAGCCCGACAACGGCGAGCACCGCGGTGTCATGACTTCGGTCGGCGATTGGCATCTGATGGGTCATGCCGACTTGAACCTCGTCTACAGCGCCCAGGGCAGCCGGCGCGGAGACGACAAGGCCTTTGTCTCAGGAATGGTCATGGGCATGGCGCGGCGGCCGGTGGGGCAGGGCACACTTCAATTACGCCTCGGCCTCAGCCCCGATCCGCTGATGGGCCGGAGCGGCTATCCGCTGCTGCTCGCGAGCGGAGAGACTGCCAACGGCCGCGATCGGCTGATCGATCGCCAGCACCCGCATGACTTCTTCATGGAGTTGTCTGCCTCCATCTCGCAGCCGATCGGCGAGACCGGCAGCATATTCCTGTACGGTGGCCTGCCCGGCGAGCCGGCGTTCGGACCGGGCGCCTTCATGCATCGCGAATCGATCATGGACTCGCCCGAAGCGCCGATCACACATCACTGGCTCGATTCGCAGCATATCACCTTCGGTGTGCTGACGGCGGGGCTTGTGCTCGACCGGTTCAAGCTGGAAGCCTCCCGCTTCAACGGCCGCGAACCTGACCAGCGTCGCTGGAACATTGAGACCGGGTCACTTGACTCGACGGCCCTGCGGGTCAGCTGGAATCCGACGGACGAACTGGCGCTGCAGGCGAGCTGGGCCGACCTCAAGGAGCCGGAGCAACTGGAGCCCGGAGTGGATCAGAAGCGCTGGTCGGCGAGTGCCATCTACGCCCGCGACCTGACCGGCGGCGCACGCTGGGCCTCGACCCTGGCATGGGGGCGCAAGACCCTGGAAGGGCACAGCTACGACGCGTTCGTTGCCGAAAGCTCGATCAAACGGGACCTGTGGACTTTCTTCGGCCGCGGCGAGATCACCGAGAACAATGAGTTGGTCGAGATCGACCATGAAGAGACAGAGGAAGGTCACCATGGCGGAGCCTTCACCGTCGGCAAGGTCTCGGCCGGAGCCATCCGCGAGTTCCGCATCGTCGATCAGGTCAAGCTCGGCATCGGTGGGTCCATGTCGCTGAACTTCGTGCCGGAGGGCCTGAGCGAGCTATACGGCACGTCCAATCCCGTCGGCGGCATGGCGTTTTTGCGGCTCAAAGTGGGCTGACCGGGCCATTGCCAGCGAGGGTGTGAAACGCCAAATGGTCAACCATGATCACCACCGTTCACACCCGCATGGCCGTCCTCGGCTCCGGCCCGGCCGGGCTGACCGCCGCCATCTATGCCGCGCGCGCCGGCCTGGAGCCGGTCGTCATTCAAGGCATCCAGCCTGGCGGTCAGCTGACCACCACCACGGACGTGGAGAATTATCCCGGTTTCCGCGACGTGATCCAGGGCCCGTGGCTGATGGAGGAGATGCAGGCCCAGGCCGAGCATGTCGGCACCCGCATGGTCTGGGACCACATTAGCGAAGTCGACCTGTCGCGCCGTCCTTTCCGGCTGAAGGGTGATAGCGATACGATCTACACCGCCGATACGCTGGTGATTGCGACAGGCGCCCAGGCCAAGTGGCTGGGTCTGCCGTCAGAAGAGCATATGAAGGGCAAGGGCGCGAGTGCCTGCGCGACCTGCGACGGCTTCTTCTATCGCGGCAAGAAGGTGGCGGTGATCGGCGGCGGTAATACCGCGGTCGAGGAGGCGCTCTACCTCACCAACCATTCGCAGGACGTGACGCTGATCCATCGCCGCGATTCTCTCCGGGCAGAGCGGATCCTGCAGGACCGGCTGTTCGCCAACCCGCACATCAAGGTCATCTGGAATCAGGAGGTCGAAGAGTTCCTGGCGGGCGGTCAGCCAGAGGCGCTGACCGGCTTGCGGCTGAAGGACCGGTTGTCGGGCGCGACGCGGGACATCGAAGTAGACGGGGCGTTCGTCGCAATTGGTCACAAGCCGGCGACCGAGCTGTTCCAGGGCAAGCTTCGGCTCGATTCGGAGGGCTATATCGACGTGGACGTCGGCTCGACCCGCACCAGTGTGGACGGCGTATTCGCCTGCGGTGACGTGATGGACAAGGTCTATCGCCAGGCGGTCACCGCCGCGGGAACGGGGTGCATGGCGGCGCTGGATGCGGAGAAGTATCTCGCGGCGCAGGAGTATCAGGCGTTGGCGGCGGAGTAGCCGTCACCTCGGCCTCGAGCCTGAAATCTGGTTGGGTCGATTGGAGGAGGCGGGCCCCGGATCAAGTCCGGGGAGACGGATCTGAGTACAGGGCCTCCACGAAATACAGTCCATCCGGCGGAGCGTTGAAGCCTAATGCCGCACGGTCCCGCGCTTCCAACGCGTCTCGCATCTGCTCCGGGCTCCATCGGCCTTGCCCGACCAGCGCCAGGCAGCCAACCATGGAACGCACCTGATGATGCAGGAAGCTGCGGGCGGCGGCATGGATGCGGATCTCCGTTCCGTCCTGCTCCACGTCGAGGCGATCAAGCGTCTTGACCGGGCAATTTGACTGGCAATGGACCGAGCGGAAGGTGGTGAAATCGTGCCGCCCGACCAGATGCGCGGACGCCTGCTGCATGGCGGCGAGGTCGAGCGGCGGGCCGATCCGCCACGCTAGCCCGCGTTCCACGGTCAGCGGCGGCCAGCGATTGACGATCCGGTAAAGGTAGCGCCGGCCATGACAGGAGAAGCGCGCGTGCCAGTTGTCAGCGACCGGCTCGGCCGACAGCACGGCGATCGGGTCGGGCCGAAGCAAGGCGTTGAGCCCCTCACGCAATCGATGTCGCCTGAACGGCTTGGCGAGATCGAGGTGCACCGCCATGCCAAGCGCGTGCACTCCGGCGTCCGTTCGCCCGGCGGCATGGGCGGTTACGCGCTCACCGGTTATCGAGTTCGCAGCCCGCTCGAGCGCGGCCTGGATGGTCGGGCCATTTTCCTGTCGTTGCCAGCCGAGAAAGGGGCCGCCCTCCCACTCCAGCACTAGCTTCCAGCGGGTCACGCCAGCACGGTGCCTGGCAGAATGGGGAAGCCGCGCAGCAGCTCGGCGGGGCGCATCGGTCCGCGGCCAGCACGCTGCACGAGGGTCGGGCGGAGTGCGCCTTCGCTGCAGGCGATCGTCAGCTCCCCGTCGAGCACTTGTCCGGGCTGAGCCACGCCGTCCACGATCTTTGCCGTGAGCAGCTTGACGCGTTCGCCGTTCGTCCCGAACCACGCTCCAGGCGTCGGCGCAAAGGCGCGCACCTGACGCTCGACCTGCACGGCCGCCGCCGCCCAATCGATCCGCGTCTCCGCCTTGTCGATCTTGGCGGCATAGGTGACGCCTTCTTCCGGCTGCGGCTCGGGCGGTGCGTTGGCGGGGTCAGCCAGATAATCGACCATGAGGTTCGCCCCGAGTGCCGCCAGATCCTCCGTCAGCTCGCCGGCATTGCGGCGGCCGATCGGCAGTTCGGCTCGCATCAGGGTCGGGCCGGTATCGAGCCCGGCTTCCATCTGCATGATCGTGACGCCGGTGACCTGATCGCCGGCCAGGATCGCGCGCTGGATCGGCGCGGCGCCGCGCCAGCGGGGGAGCAGGGACGCGTGGACGTTGACGCAGCCTCGCGCGGAGGCATCAAGGATGGCTTGCGGCAGGATCAGCCCGTAGGCGGCGACCACCGCGATGTCGGCATTCAGCGCGGCAAACGCTTCCTGCTCCGCAGGCTCGCGCAGGCGGGCGGGGGTGCGGACCGGCAGGCCAAGTTGCTCGGCTCGCTGTTGCACCGCCGTCGGCTGAACCTTCTTGCCGCGCTGCGCCGGCCGCGGCGGCTGGCAGTAGACGGCCAGCACGCTGTGGCCTGCCTCCACCAGCGCGTCCAGCGTGGGCACGGCAAAGGCCGGCGATCCCATGAAAATGACTTTCAACACGACACTCCGCAGCCCTGAGCTTGTCGAAGGGTTGTCCTTACTTCTATCCGTCCCAAAGTGAAGAACAGGCCTTCGACAAGCTCAGGCCATACGGTCTAGGAGCTCTTCAAATGGCATCGCAGGAAATCGAAGCACTGGCCGGGGCACTGGCGAGATTGCCCGGGCTGGGGCCACGATCGGCCAGGCGCGCGGTGCTGCACCTGATGAAGAAGCGGGAAAGCGCGCTGGAGCCGCTCCTGTCGGCGCTGCAGACGGTGGCGGGCAAGCTCAGTAATTGCTCAACCTGCGGCAACGTCGATACGGCCGATCCGTGTACCATCTGCCGCGATCCGCGCCGCGACGAGCGCAGCCTGTGCGTGGTGGAGGAGGTTTCGGACCTGTGGGCGCTGGATCGCTCGCGTTTGTTTCCGGGGCGCTACCATGTGCTGGGAGGGCGATTGTCGGCACTGGAAGGGGTGCGGCCGGAGGATCTCACGGTCGATCGGCTCGTCCGCCGGGTAGCTGCTGGCGGGATTGACGAGGTGGTGCTGGCGATGAACGCCACGTTGGAGGGGCAGACGACGGCGCACTATCTGGCCGAGCGGCTGGAGAAATATCCGGTCCGGCTGACCCAGCTGGCGCACGGACTGCCGGTCGGCGGGGAGCTCGACTATCTCGACGAGGGCACGGTGGCACAGGCGCTCAGGGCACGGCGTCCGGTTGCTTGAAGCGGTGGGCGAACCGGCTTAACGCGCGCCATGTCCTTGCTCCAGATCATTGAAGTTCCCGATCCGATCCTCCGTGCGCCTTCCGTTCCGATCGAGCGGGTGGACGAGGAGCTCCAGCGGCTGATCGCAAGCATGTTCGAGACCATGTACGAGGCGCCGGGCATCGGGCTCGCGGCGGTGCAGGTGGCGGTGCCGCGCCGGTTGATGGTAATCGACCTGCAGGATCCGGAGCCGGTGGCTGAGGGCGAGGAAGAGGGTCCGCCGGTCAAGCGGCCGCAGGTCTTCATCAATCCCGAGATTCTCCACCGGTCCGACGCGCGCAAGATCTACAACGAAGGGTGCCTGTCGATCCCCGAGCAGTATGCTGAGATCGAGCGGCCGGACGTGATCCGCTTGCGCTGGCTCGACGGGCAGGGCCAGCAGCAGGAAGGCGAGTTCGATGGGCTGATGTCCGTCTGCATCCAGCACGAGGTCGATCACCTCGATGGCGTCCTGTTCATCGACTATTTGTCGCGGCTGAAGCGCGACATGATCGTCAAGAAGGTCGTCAAGGCGCGCAAGGACCGCGACAAGGCCGCTGTCCTCTAGAATCTACGCCAGCGACTGTGCAGCGTTGTGGCAGTCGGCGGCGCACTCGCGGCAGATTTGGGCGCACAGCCTGCAATGCTCATGGTCGTGCCGCTCGCATTCGGCGGCGCATTGCTCGCACATGCGGGCGCACAGCTCGAGTAGTTCGCGGAGGATGAGGTTGTCGTTGCCGGTGCGGCGCGTGCCGAGCCGCGCCGTTGCCTCGCAGATGTCGCTGCAGTCGGAGCAGAGGCGAATGCACTGCGTCATGTCGTGCCCGCCTTCCGCCATGCAGGCGTCGGCGCACGACAGGCACATCTTCGCGCAGTACATGAGGTGGTGAACCGCGTCCGCCAGCGCCTGGTTGTGGTGCGCGGCGCTGCCGGGATGCAGTGAGATCATCTTGCGGATCGACATGGGTTCTCCTCGGGATCGGTTGACCGACTCTGGGCGCAAGGAAGCGCTTGAGCAAGCGGCGATCGACGGTTAAGGTTCACACTTTGTTCTTGGGGGTTCGTAGCTGGCATGGACGCGATGCTGATTGTCGGAGCGGCGATAGTGGCGCTGCTCGCAGGCGTGGTGCTGGGCTGGGCCTTGGCGCGGCAGGCCGCAGCGCCGCTGCGGGTGGAAGCCGATGGACTGCGGGAGCGCTGCACGGCTGCGGAGCAGGAGCTGGCCGTGGCTGGCGAGCGGGCGCGTCGGCTGGTGCAGGCCGAGGAGATGCTCAAGGCGGTGACGGACGAACGGGACGTCGGGCGACAGCAGCTTGCCGCCGCAAGCGAGCGCGCCGGGCGCGTCGATGAGCTCGGCATCCGGCTGGCGACGGTCACTGGCGAGCGAGACGAGGCGCTGCGTGGGCGCGCGGCGCTGGAGGCCGATGTCCGCAACTTCGACAAGCAATTGAAGCTGCTGCAGGAATCCAAGGAGCAGTTGGTCACCCAGTTTCGCGAGGTCGGCGACAAGCTGCTCGAAAAGGCACAGGCCGAGTTCCTGGCCAAGGCTGACGATCGTTTGGCCAAGGCGGATCAGGAGCAGAATGCCAAGCTGAAGCACCTGCTTCAGCCAGTCGAAACGACGCTGAAGCGCTACGAGGAAGGCTTGCAGCGGGTCGAGAAGGAGCGGGTCGACCAATATGCCGGACTGCGCGAGGCGGTGGAGCTGGTCCGGGCGGGACAGGGGCAGGTCCGCGACGAAGCGCGGCGGCTGGTAACGGCGCTGACCTCCTCGCCCAAGCAGCGCGGCCGCTGGGGCGAGCGGAGCCTGGAAAACGTTCTGACCCAGGCCGGACTGGTGAAGGGCGTCGACTTTCGGCTGGAAGTGTCGGTGGAGAGCGAGGAGGGCCGGATGCGGCCGGACGCCGTTGTGAACCTGCCAGACGGACGCAAGCTGATCATCGACGCGAAATGCTCGCTCAACGCCTATCTGGATGCTTGCGACGAGGTCGACGACGACAAGCGCACCGCCCGCTTCAAGGCGCACCTTGCCTCCATCTTGCGACACGCGCAGCAGCTCGGCAGCAAGAACTATTGGGCGCAGTTCGGTGATTCCGCAGACTATGTCGTCATGTACATTCCGGGCGAGCACTTCCTGTCGGCTGCGCTAGAGCAAGATCCCGACCTGTGGGAGAAGGCGCACAAGGATCGCGTGCTGTTGGCCACCCCGACTAACCTCGTCGCGATCGCGCGCACGGTGGCCAGCATGTGGAAGCAGGAGAAGCTCGCCAAAGCCGCGGAAGAGATCGCCGCCCTGGGCAAGGAACTGCATTCCCGTTTGGCGACAATGGCCGGGCACATCCAGCGAATGGGCAGCAATTTGTCGACCGCCAACGCCGCCTACAACCAGATGGTTGGCAGCTTCGAAAGCCAGGTGCTTACCCAGGCCCGGCGGTTCGAGGGACTGGGTGCCGGTAGCGCAAAGGACATCGCCACGCCGCCGATGATCGAGGCCTCACCGCGACCAATTACGAAGCTGATCGGCCGGGCCGAGGAAGGTCCGCTGGCGGCGGAGTAACTAGCGAACGAGGTGGATCGAGCCGTGCGCGCCGCGTAGCCGCACTCCGCCGTCGTGGCGCTCCACCGCAAGCGGCTTGCCAAGCACCGCGAAGCCCGGCCGCTCGAACTGCTGCTTGCCTGGGCAGCCCGCCGCCGTGATGATCCAGTCGCCGATCACCAGCCACCCGCTCTCCACCCGGTAGGTGCCGCTGCCTTCATTGCAGCCGAACTGGGCCACTCCATATTCGGGCCTGAACTCGATATCGAAGCGCTCGCCACCGCCCGTGTTGCGGCCGTTGACGGCGACGATCGTCCACCGCCCGGCCAGGCTGATGCTCGGGTCGGGGGCAAGGGGGGTTGCGGGGCGGGGCAGCTGGCAGCCGCCGAGGAACAGCACTGCCGCGACCTGGGCCAGACCCCTCAATAGACTCGTCGCAGCACAATCGACCCTGCTGCATTGATCATGGTCAGGCGATCGGTCGCCGCAAAGTTGAGTTCGACGGGGTGCGCCAGGACGCGGGCCGCCTGGGTTTCGAAGCTCATGTCGGGGCACGCCATCCGGGTCATGGCGAGCGCGCCGGCGGTCATGCTGGTGCCTCCGACCGCATAGGTCCCGCTGATAGAATTGCAGCCGAAGCGGCCGCTCATCCGGTCGCCTTCGAACCGCAACTGGAAGCGCTCGCCGCCGCCGGTCGGCCGACCGTTGACGGCCTCCACGATCCAGCTGCTGTTGACGAGCGAGGCCGGCGGCAGCGGATGGCCGCCGCAGCCCTCGAAGGACCGATCGTCGATTCGAAGCTGCACCTTGTCGGGGTAGATGCGGTCGCTCATGCCGTCGCTGCAGCGGCTGTGGACGATGTTCACGCCAATCCGCGGCGTTTGGTAGATCTCTCCAGCGATGCCAATGATCGGGCGGGGCTTGGGCTGGACGACCTGCACGCCCGGTGCGTTCGCTTCGGTGAACACGAGATTGCGTTCCTCGATAACCAGGCTCCAGAAGGGCTCGGTCCCGACCGCGCGATAGACGTCGTCGGACATGGCGGGAGGGGGCGGCACGGTGGAACAGCCGGCGAGCAGCAGGCCAAGCAAGGGGAGCAAGCGGATCATACGGCAGGGGACTCCTGTTCGGGTGGAGCGAGCTCGATGCTGCCCGCCTCGCTAACCAGGCGAACGCGGCCGCCGACTTTCTCGATCCGTGGGTTGGAGCCAAGGATGCGTTGGCCCGCCCTGTCCCATGCCTCAGCGGCGGGACAGCCGACTGCATTCTGCGTCAAGCCGCTGCGAAGGTTCACGTGATCGCCATTCCGCTTGTAGTTCCCACTGAAGATGTTGCAGCCGAACTGCCCGCTGACCTGGTCGTTGGCAAAGCTGAGCCACCAACCGCCAGAAGCGCGGATCGCGGCACCGTTCAAGGACGTGACCCGAAAGCGTGTGCCTTCGATGGCATTGGGGTCCGACACCTTTACCATACCGCCGCCACAGCCACGCGCCGTGCGGCCCCCCAACACCGCAACCGTCACCTTGTCGCGCCAGACATGGTCGCTCATGCCATCGCTGCAGGGACCGGGTGCAATGGTGACGGTCAGTCGACCCGAGCGAACGCTTCTGCGACGGGGGCTGAACCCCGGCGGCGTGACTTCCACGATCCGGACCGTGCCATAGTCGCCCTGATAAAGCATGGCGCCCTGCCGGACGATCAGCGCCCACCCAGGCTCCGTGCCCAACGCCTTGTAGAGCACCGCGCCCACGTCGGCTGGAGCCGCAGCCGGTGCCGCGTCGCCGCTTTCGGGGACGATCAACTCGTTGCTCGGCTGGGCTGCCTCGGCGGCCGCCTCCTCGTCGCTCAACCGATCACGGTTCTCGCAAGCCGTCAGCAGCAAGGAGGCGGCCGCGAGGAGGAAGAAACGAGCCATGAGGTCAATACTTCGCAAGCATCGTGCTTGTTCCTGCCGCGGAACGGATGAATCGCAGCTTACGCGCGCGCTTGCGCCCTGTCCCGCCAGCTTGCGCGAACCTGAAAGGCCATGACGGCGGCGGCAATGGCCGCATTAAGGCTGTCGGCGCGGCCGGCCATGGGTATCTTGACCAGGAGGTCGCAGGCGTCCTCGTAAGGAGCGGGAAGTCCGGCCTGCTCATTCCCGATCAGGAGGAAGCACGGAGCCTGATAGGCTGCGGCGAGATAGTCGGTGTCGGTACGCAGGCTGGTCCCCACCAGCTGTCCGGGGCCGGTGCGGAGCCACTTTAGGAACTCGCTCCACGGCGTCTGCACCACCGCCTGGGTGAACACTGCGCCCATGGATGCGCGTACCGCCTCGACCGAGTAGGGGTCGGCACTGTCATCGACCAGGATAAGCCCGCCCGCGCCAACCGCATCGCCAGTCCGGAGGATGGTTCCGATGTTGCCGGGATCGCGCAGCCGCTCGGCCACGAACCACAAGTCTGCGCCCGAGCGGTCGAGTTCGGCGAGGCTTCGACGCGGTTGGGTGTAGGCGGCGAGCAGCATCTGCGGATTGTCCTTGCCGCTCATCTTGGCGAGGATATCCGGCGTGGTTTCGATCACGTCGCCGCCGGCGGCTTCGGTTTCGGCGATGATCTCGGCGGCGAGTGGATGAAGCTCGCCGGTGGTGGCGAAGGCGACGATCTGCGGCAACACGCCCATGTCCCGCGCCTCGGCGATGATCCGCAGCCCCTCGGCCAGAAACATGCCTTCGAGCCGGCGCGTCTTCTTGTCGCGCAGGGCTCGGAGCCGCTTGACGGTCTCGTTGGAGAATGAGGTGATCTGGCGGGGCATGGCTTATGCGGACAGGACTTATTCCTCGCCGAAGCGATCCTCGACCAGTGCCACCAACTGCGCCAGCGCGTCGTCCGCGCCGTCGCCGCTGACCCGGATCTCGATGGTGTCGCCCTTCGCCGCGCCCAGCATCATCAAACCCATGATCGAGGTTCCGCAGACGCAGTTGCCGTCCTTCGCCACCTGGATCTCGGCTGGCAGCCGGCTGGCGAGATTGACGAACTTGGCGCTGGCCCGCGCATGGAGGCCGCGCTTGTTGTCGATCAGCACTTCGCGGGAAAAGGCGGTCAAGCGGCCGCCTCGCCCAGGATTTCGGACGCAACGGAGATATATTTGCGGCCGGCCTCACGCGCGGCGGCGACGGCGGCGCGTACGCCCATCGCCTTGCGGGCTCCTTCCAGGCGGATCAGCATGGGCAGGTTGACGCCGGCGATCACCTCCACATTCTCGCTCTTCATCAGGCTAATGGCGAGGTTGGACGGGGTGCCGCCGAACAGGTCGGTCAGGATGATCACGCCCTGGCCGCCATCGACACGGGCAATCGCGTCGGCGATATCCTTGCGCCGGGCTTCCATGTCGTCGTCAGGGCCGATGCAGACGGCCTCGACCGCTTCCTGCGGCCCGACCACATGTTCCATGGCCACCACGAACTCCGCAGCCAAGCGGCCGTGGGTAACCAACACCAATCCGATCATCTGGTCACTCTTGTCAGATCCGGGCGCCCGGCTCGAACGCCATGTCGTCCTCAACGGAATCGCTGGGTCGCAGCGAAAGGTCGCGGTGCCGGATATTCGGCGAAAAGCCTCGAGCGCGCAACCGTTCGCCCAACTCAACCGCCGCGGCGACCGAGCGATGCCGGCCGCCTGTACAGCCAAACGCCACGGCGACGTAGCTTTTGCCGGCCTGCCAATAGCGGGGAATGAGGTCGGTTAGAAGCTCTTCCACGCGGTCGAGCGTAATGTTCCAACCGTCCTGCGCGGCGACATAGTCGCGAACGGGATCGTCCATTCCAGTCAGCGGGCGAAGCTGCTCCACCCAGTACGGATTGGGTATGAAGCGCAGGTCGAACACCAGGTCCGCGGTACGGCTGATGCCCCGGGCGAACCCGAAGCTGGTGATGGTAATCACCGGCTCGTCCCGATCCTCGCCGTAGCGGCGGCGGAGCTCGTCGCGCAGGTCGGCCGGCTTGAAGTCGGTGGTGTCCAGCACCGAATCAGCAGCGAGCCGGAGCGCGGCGGTGAGGTTGCGCTCCCGTGAGATCCCGTCCTCGGCGGGGCGGTCCGGCGCGAGCGGATGACGACGGCGGGTTTCGTCATAGCGGCGCATGAGCTCCGCACCGGCTGCATCCAGGTAGAGGATTTCCGGCCGGACGCCTCTCACAGCCCGGAAGAGCTCGGGCAAGCGGTGCGGATCGAAGCCGCGGCTGCGTGAGTCCATTCCAATCGCGACATGGGCGTCGCGGCGGCTGCGATCGGCGCCATGGACAAAGTCGCCGATCAGCGCGGTGGGAAGATTGTCGACCGTGTCCCAGCCCATGTCTTCCAGCGCGTCGAGCACCGTCGACTTGCCCGCCCCCGACATGCCGGTGACGAGCAGCAGGCGCGGCAGGCGCTTGACGGGAGACCCGCCCCAGTTGTTCATGCCGTGGTGCCCAATCGCTCCAAGGCGAGCGCAACCTTGATGGGCGCCGACGCCGTCCTGGCGTCCACGCTGATCAGGGGAATGGGCAGGCCCAGGATCGTTCGCTCCCGAGCATCCTCGGGCAAGCGCTGCAGCTCGTTGGCGAGTTCAACAACCATTGTGACCCGAACATCGGAAGCCGTCGGCATCTGGACAATGCCGATCCCGCGAATCTCGAGCTTGCCAGCAATGGTCGGCGGTGCGGAGGCGAGCACCCCAGCGCCGCTCCTGCGAACCATGGTCTGGTCGTCACTGACCAAGGTGAAGCCGCGATCGAGCAGGCGCAGGGCCAGGTCCGACTTGCCGGAACCCGATGGGCCGCAGATCAGCACGGCGCGACCGTCGAGCGCAACGGTGCTGGCATGTAAGGTCTCGGAGGACAAGCGGATGGTCATGGCGCGACTTCCTGCGTTTCAGGTGCGGCCCGCAAGCAGATGGTGAAGCGGGCGCCCGAAGAAGCATCGTCCCGGTCGGCCACGTCAATCTCCCCGTTGTGGCCCTTCACGATCGCTCGAGCGATCGCCAAGCCCAGTCCCGAATGGCGACCGAAGGGATCGCGCTCCGGCCGTACTGAGTGGAAGCGGTTAAAGATGGCTTCACGCGCTTCTTCCGGCACGCCGGGGCCCTCATCGTCGATGCGGATGCGCACCAAGTCACCGACCCTTGCCACGGCGACCTCGACCAGCCCACCGCGCGGCGAGAAGCTGATTGCATTGTCGATGATGTTGTCGAGCGCCCGGGCAAGGCGGCTGGGCTCCCCGAGGACAATGGCGCTGCGGGCACGCGGGCGAGCGAAAGCCAGGCGAACATCGCCCGTGAGGCGCCGGTCCTCCCAACCCTTGACCAGGTTGCCAATGAGTTCGCCCATGTCGACCGCCTCGAACCGAGCGCGGGCAAGTTCGGCGTCGGTCCGAGCAGCCTCGCCAATGTCGCCGATCAGGCGATCGAGGCGAAGCACGTCCTGGCGGACGACGTCCAGTAGCTGACGCTTGAGGGCCGGATCCTCGATCCGTTCGAGCCCGTCTACCGCACTGCGCAGGGAAGCGAGTGGGTTCTTGAGCTCGTGCGTCACGTCGGCAGCGAACGCCTCGATATTGTCGATGCGCTGTCTCAGGGCTTGGCTCATGTCGCTGACCGATCGGGCGAGCAGCCCGATCTCGTCACGCCGGGAAGGCAGGCGCGGAACCTTGACCTCCCTCGCGCGGCCTTGCCGAACCCGGTGCGCGGCCAGCGCGAGGCGACGCAATGGCCGGGCGATGGTGCGAGCAAGGAACAGCGAGAGCAGGATGGAGAAGATGGTCGCAACGAACAGGCCAACCGCCAGCTTGCGTCGCTCCAGCCGAACGGTGCGCGTGAAATTGCGGTCGTTGTAGGTAACGAGAACGATCGTCCCAGCTTCCGCCGGAGCGGCAACCGAGATTACCGGCGTAAGGTCCGGGGCGCTGCGAACCGCCGTGACTGGGCGGCCGGCCGCAACGGCGCGCACCGCCTCGGGCCAGGATTGCAGCCGGTCGGTGCGGGGCTCCTCGAAGATCGGCTGAGTGCGCTCGCCAACGATGGCATTGAAGCCCCGATCGAGCGCCCGGGCGATGTTCTTGGTCCACGGCTGCTCCATCGGATCGCGCAGCCGGTAGGTCGGCCCAGTGAGCGTCCAGCTGTCGAGCAGGAGGGTGCCGGACCGGTCGTAAAGTCGAAAGCGGCTGTCGCTGGCCCGGCCAATCCTGCCGACAAAGGCGCGCATCTCGGATGGCGCCAGTTCACCCAACGCGGCCGCGGTGAGGTGTGCCTCCCGACGAACCTGACGCTCGCGCTCGTCCTGCAACTGATTGCGAAAGCTGTCGAGAAACAGAATGGCCAGGCCGACCACGAGCAGGGCGATAACATTCACCGCAAGGATACGGTGGGTGAGCGACCAGCGCCGCGACCAGGTCAGGTCGAGATCGCGATCGACCCGCTCGCTAGGGTCACTCCTCGCCAAAGCGATACCCGATTCCGTAGAGCGTCTCGATTCCGTCGAAGTCGGGGTCGACCGCGCGAAACTTGCGGCGCACGCGCTTGATGTGGCTGTCGATGGTGCGATCGTCGACATAGACATCGTCCTGATAGGCGAC
Source organism: Sphingomicrobium sp. (assembly GCA_035537335.1). Lineage (GTDB taxonomy): Bacteria > Pseudomonadota > Alphaproteobacteria > Sphingomonadales > Sphingomonadaceae > Sphingomicrobium. Next base: position 69,487 of record DATLMM010000011.1, read on the forward strand.
GTCCAGCAGCTGGTTCCGGCTCTTCACCACGCCGGGTCGGGTCGCCAGCGCTTCCAGGATCAGGAATTCCGTGACGGTGAGAGTGACGGGCTTGCCGTCCCAGGTGACCTTGTGGCGGGCAGTGTCCATTGTCAGACGGCCACGATCCAGCAGCTGCCCTTCGCTGTCTTGTGCCTCGTCCCCCTCGGCAGGTCCTCGCGTCATCTCGGCCCGGCGCAGGATGGCACGGATGCGGGCGATCAGCAGGCGCTGGCTGAAGGGCTTGGCGATGTAGTCGTCCGCGCCCATCGCCAGCCCCAGCGCTTCGTCGAGCTCATCGTCCTTCGAAGTAAGAAAGATGACCGGCATCTGCGCAACCCTGCCGTCACTGTCGCGCAGCGAGCGGAGCAGCTCCATTCCATCCATGCCCGGCATCTTGATGTCGAACACGCCAAGGTCCGCAGGGTTGTCGGACAAGGCTCTGAGAGCGCTTGCCGCATCGGTGTAGACGCGGGTGACGAAGCTCTCCGCCTGCAAGGCGATGGACACGGACGTAAGGATGTTGCGGTCGTCGTCGACGAGCGCAATTACCTGGCTCAAGCATCCCTCCCGAAGCGTTTTCCAACCAAGTGGCTAACCTTCCAGATAGCGGACAAGTTCGACGGCGGCCATTTTGACCCCGCAACTTTTTTGAGGTTATAGGCGCTTAAGCGAATACGTCTGCGGCGGCAGCCTCTCGTTAGGGGGCACCGCCGCTGTTTGCATGGAACAAGCAAGGGGGTGATGAGTGGTGAATCGGGTTCCGCAGTTCGGGCTTGAGGCGCAGGGTATTCGGACAAACGCCGAGCTGTTCTGGAATCTCACCACGCCGCCGCTCGTCGAGCAGGTCGTCAGTCGCGGCGAGGGACTGCTCGCCAAGGACGGCCCGATCGTGGTCAAGACTGGCCGCCACACCGGCCGCTCCGCGCAGGACCGCTTCGTGGTACGCGACGAGACAACGGAGAACAGCGTCTGGTGGGGTAAGTCGAACAAGCCGATGGACCCGGCTGCGTTCGATCGGCTGTACGCTGATTTCGCCCAGGCGCTGGCGGACAAGCCGACGCTGTTTGTGGCCGACCTCTTTGGCGGATCGCAGCCGGAGCACCGGGTCAAGGTCCGGGTGATCAACGAGCTTGCCTGGCACAACCTGTTCATCCGGACGATGTTGGTTCGCCCCGAGGCGCAGGAATTGGCGAGCTTCCTGCCCGACTACACCATCATCGACCTGCCCAGCTTCAAGGCCGATCCCGAGAGACACGGCTGCCGTTCGGAAACGGTGATCGCCATCAACCTGACGCGCAAGCTGATCCTGATCGGCGGCACGGAGTATGGCGGCGAGATGAAGAAGTCGGTGTTTGGCCTGCTGAACTTCCTGTTGCCGGGGCAGGGCATCATGCCGATGCATTGTTCGGCCAACATCGGTGCGCAGGGTGACACGGCGGTATTCTTCGGCCTGTCCGGCACGGGCAAGACGACCCTGTCGGCCGATCCCAGCCGCACCCTCATCGGCGACGACGAGCATGGCTGGTCCGATACAGCAGTCTTCAACTTCGAGGGCGGCTGCTACGCCAAGATGATTCGCTTGTCGGCGGAGGCCGAGCCCGAGATCTTTGCCACCACCAAGCGCTTCGGCACCGTGCTCGAGAATGTGGTGATGGACCCGGAAACGCGCGAGCTGGACCTCAACGACAACAGCCTGGCCGAGAACAGCCGCGGCGCTTATCCGATCGACTATATTCCGAACTCGTCGGAGCAGAACCTCGGGCCGGTGCCGAAGAATATCGTGATGCTGACCGCGGACGCGTTTGGCGTGCTGCCGCCGATCGCTCGGCTGACGCCCGATCAGGCGATGTTTCACTTCCTGTCGGGCTACACCGCCAAGGTCGCGGGGACGGAGATCGGGGTGACCGAGCCAGAGGCGACGTTCAGCACCTGCTTCGGAGCGCCGTTCATGCCGCGCCATCCGTCGGTGTATGGCAACCTGCTGAAGGAGCGGATCGCTAGGGGTGGGGTCAGCTGCTGGCTGGTCAACACCGGCTGGACCGGTGGAAAATATGGCACCGGCAAGCGGATGCCGATCAAAGCAACGCGTGCGCTGCTGAATGCCGCACTTGACGGGTCGCTGAACAGCGCGGAGTTCCGCAAGGATCCGCTGTTCGGCTTCGAAGTGCCAGTGGCGGTCCCGGGCGTGGACAGCGCGATCCTCGACCCGCGCTCGACCTGGGCGGACAAGGACGAGTTCGACACTACCGCGGCCAAGCTGGTCGACCTGTTCTGCGACAATTTCGAGCAATTCGCAGAGCACGTCGATGAAGGCGTGCGTCAGTGTGCTCCGAAGGCGGCGGTCGCCGCACTTTGACGACTGGCCCGAAGCGGTCTCGCTTCACCGGCACGCCGGAACGAAGCGAGCCGCGCGGTCTTTAAGCCCCATCGTTTCAGACCGGGAGTTTCACCAATCATGAGCATGCTCGACGCGCTTCTTCAGCAGGGCGCGGCCAATGCCGTGTCGCGCGACCTTGGGGTCGATCAACAGACCGCCCAGACCGGCATTGCCGCACTGCTGCCGGCCGTGCTTGGCGGAATGCAGAACCAGGCGGGTGCGCAGCCGCAGGGCCTTGGCGGACTGGCCGGCATCCTGGGCGGCCTTGGCGGCGGCGGGTTGATGGATAATGCGCTATCGCCCCAGCCGACCGATGTGGGGCAGGGTAATCAGGTCCTGGGACATATCTTCGGGTCCAAGGACACCAGCCGCACCGTTGCGACTCATGCGGCGCAGCAAAGCGGCCTCTCGCCCGATCTCCTCAAGAAGATGCTGCCGATCGTAGCCATGCTCGCGGCCGGCTACTTCGCCAAGCAGGCCGGAGGGCAGGGCGGCGCCATTGGCGGCACGGGTGGCCTTGGCGGTGGTCTGGGCGGGATGCTCGGCGGGCTACTTGGTGGAGGTGGCGGCGCAACTGCCGGCTCCAACCCGCTCAACGACATTCTGGGCGGCTTGATGGGTAGCCGCCGATAGCCGCGCCGCCAGAGGGAGAACCGGTCCCTACTTCCGCTTCTTCCTCGCGGCGTAGCGAGCGTCGCGCTTCGCCTTGAGTTCGGCTTCGCTGAGCGGAGCCGCTTTGGCATCGGCCGCGACCTTTGCTGCGGCGGCTTCCTTGGCAGCCAGTTCTGACGCCTTCCTGGCGGCCAGCTTCTCGGCCTTCGCAGCCTCGCGTCGGGCGTTGGCTTCGACGCGAGCCGCCACAAGCTTTGGATCGGGAGCGGGCTTCGCCTTGAGCTGCTCCAGCGCCTTTTGCTTGGCTTCGGCTGCGCGGCCTACGCGATCCTGGAACGACGGATCCTTGTACGACTTCATTCTGGCATCATCCTTGCTGGTCTGCACCCGCGCCTAGCACAGCAAGTCGGCGGAATGGTCGCGAATCTCAGGCGGCTCGCATGCGCCGGACGTAATCGTCGACGTTCTGGGCAAGAACGTCCATCGGCACGTTACCACCCAGTACTACCGCATCGTTGAAGTCACGCAGGTCATACCGCGGGCCCAGCGCCGTTTGCGCCTTGGCGCGCTGGCGGACGATCTCCTGATGGCCGACCTCGTAGCCACAGGCCTGGCCGGGCCAGCTGCAGTAGCGGTCGACCTCGCTCGCGACTTCCAGCGGGTTGGAGCCGTTCTCATCGACGAAGAAACGGACGGCCTGCTCGCGGGTCCAACGCTTGTGGTGGAGGCCGGTGTCGACCACCAGCCGGACGGCGCGGAAGGCGATCGATTGCAGGTAACCCAAGCGCCCGACGATGAAGTCGTCGTACACGCCGAGCTCGTCGGCCAGCTGCTCGGCGTAGAGTGCCCAGCCTTCGGAGTAAGCATTGAAGGCGAGAATGGAGCGGATTAGCGGCAGCTTTTGCGCATATTCGCCCTGCCAGACGTGGCCGGGGATCGCCTCATGGTGGGTGAGGTCGGGCAGGCTGTACTTGCTGTGCAGGTCAGTGGTGCGCAGGTTGATCCAGAACTTGCCGGGAATGGTACCGTCGATCGAGCCGGGACCGCCGTAGGCGCCGGGTGCGCCGGGCTCCTCTTCGGGTGGCAGGCGCTTCACCTCCAGGTTGCCGCGGGTCAGCGTACGAAAGGCGCGGGGAAGCTCGGCGCGGATGATGCGGAGGCGGTCCTGGATGAAGGCCATGATCTCGGCCCGGCCCTTGTCGCCCTCGCTGAACTGATATTTGGGGTCGTCCGCAAGCGCCTTCATCCGCGCGCCTACGCTGCTCTGCGTGTAGCCGAGTTGGCGCAGGATCGGATCCATGCGGCCCTGCAGCGTGCGGAGCGTGTCGAGGCCGAGCTGGTGCACCTCGTCCGGGCTCATGCTGGTGGTGGTCGAGGCCTTGAGGGCCCAACGATAGTATTCCGCGCCGCCCGGCCTCGCCCACATGCCGGCGTCGTTGCTGGCGAGCGGGCGCTGGGCTTGGAGTTCGGCGACCTGGCGGGAGAGGGCAGGACTGATCTGGGTCGTGACGATCGAACGCGCGCGGGCTTCCCAGTCGCCGGGGATGTCCTTGGTCTTGGCTTTCACAATATCGACCAGCGACCCGCCGGAGCTAGCGCCCGCTAGGCTCTGGTTCAGCTGGGTCAGTGCCTTGTCGATCAGGAAGGCGGGCGGGACCAGGCCCTTGCCGCGCGCGTCCTGCATCCGGCCGAGCTCGCCATCGAGCACGGTCGGGTACTGCGCCAGGCGACTCATCAGCGCCTCGGCGTCAGCGGCGGTCTTTACCTGATGCTCGGAGTCGAGGAAACGCGGGATGTCGAGGTAGGCGCCAACGTTCTGGATCACGACATAAGGCGTGTTGCGCCAGCCGCCGACCGCAACGTCGCCATAAGGAAGGGCGAATCCTTCCAGGGCGGTGCGGTACGCGCTCCGGACCACCTCGACGCTCGTGCGAGTCGAGTGTGACAGGGCAGCGGTGTTGAGCCCTTCGGCTGCTGCGAGGTCGGCGCGAAGCGTGGCGGCGATGCGCTGCTGACCAGCGGCCGAGCGATCGCCGAGCAGGCTGCGCAATCCCGTCCGCTCGGCCTTGTCGACGCCGAGGCTCGTGGCGGTTTCGGGCTGCAGCTTGAGGAGGTTGTCGGCCACAGTCTCTAGAAAGGCGTTGGCTTGCGTGTCGCTTGCCGGCGCCGTCCCGCCGGGGAGCGCCGCCGCGGCGACGGGCTGGCGGGCAGTGGAGCAACCCGCAAGCGCGGCGGAGGACGCCAGCACAGCAACCAACTCGCGGCGGGTCAGGACCGTTGGGTTCATTCTCAGACTCCAGGGCAAAATCAGGCGAGAGGAAGCGTTCGGTCCGTCTCCACCGTGAGGCAGTTGCCGTCAACGCCGGTGATCCGAACGCGCGCGCCAGCCGCGGCCGGTTCGCCGCGGGCGCTCCATTCGCTGTCGCCGACGCGCACCCGACCGCCGCGCTCGTCGATCGCGGACACGACCTCCACGCTGCGGCCGATCAGCCGGGCCGAGCGATCGTTAAGATGCGGATCACTGCTGGCGACCGGGCGCGCAGCATAGACCTTGCGACCGATCATCACCGCCACGACCGTGTAGAGCACGAACAAGGCAAGGGCCGGAACCAGATCGAGGCCGAACAGCAGCACGAAAGCGCCGGTCACCATCGCCGCGATGCCGATGAACAAGAGAAAGAAGCCGGGCGCGACGATCTCCGCGATCAGCAGCACGAGACCGCCGATCAACCACAGCCAGCCAGGTTCGAGATTGCCCGGCATCAGCCTTGCACTCGCGGCACACTCGGCAAGGCCGTCGGCGGCTCGCGTTCAGCGGACAGCTCACGCTTGGGCTTGGGTTGCTGGGTGGCAGGCTGATCGTTGCCGAACGCCGATCTGGCCAGTTCGCCGATGCCGCCCAGGCTGCCGATCAGCTGGGTTGCCTCGACCGGGAACAGGATGGTCTTGGCATTGGGCGAGTTGGCGAACATGCCGAGCGCTTCGACATATTTCTGGGCGATGAAGTAGTTGATTGCCTGCGTATTGCCGCCCGCGATCGCATCGCTGACCGCCTTGGTTGCGGAGGCTTCAGCTTCGGCGGCGCGCTCGCGGGCTTCGGCGTTGCGGAAGGCGGCTTCCTTGCGGCCCTCGGCCTCAAGAATTTGCGATTGCTTCTCGCCCTCAGCGCGCAGGATCTCGGAGGCGCGCATGCCTTCGCTCTCCAGGATGGCCGCGCGCTTCTCGCGTTCGGCCTTCATCTGACGGGTCATGGCGTTGACGATGTCGGCCGGCGGGCGGATGTCCTTCAGTTCGACGCGAGTGATCTTGACCCCCCAGCTTTCGGTCGCGTGATCGACGACCTGCAGCAGTCGGGTGTTGATCTCGTCCCGCTTGGACAGGGTCTCGTCTAGGTCCATCGAACCCATCACCGTGCGCAGGTTGGTCGTCGATAGCGCCATGATCGCGTTGTAGAGCTCGCTTACCTCATAGGCCGCCTTGGCCGGGTCGAGCACCTGGAAGAACACCACGCCGTCCACCGCGACCATCGCGTTGTCCTTGGTAATGATCTCTTGCCCGGGGATGTCGAGCACCTGCTCCATCATATTGATCTTGCGCCCGACGCGGTAGAAGAAGGCGGGCACGAAGTTGAAGCCGGGATCCGCTACCCGCACGAAACGGCCAAAATGCTCGATCGTGTAGCGATAGCCCTGGTGGACGATCTTGATGCTGATCATCATGTACAGGACAACCAGCGCGGCCAGGAACAGCATGAACGTGGTAAGCATCTTACCCCCTGATGAGTCTTTGGCGCATGATGCGACGGCTGGCTCCCGTTGCGAAGCGAAATCGGCATGAAGGCGGACTTGTTTGGCAGACGGTCGGCGCTGTTCCTGCCGGCCAGCAATCCGCGGGCAATAGCCAAGGCGCGCGACGCGGGCGCGGACCTGGTGATCCTGGACCTGGAGGATGCGGTCCGGGCGGAGGACAAGGAGCACGCCCGGGCAGCGGCGGTGGAGGCAGTTGCGGAGCCTTGGCCTTGCCTGGTGGCCATCCGGGTCAACGGCATCGCCAGCGACTGGCTTCGCGCGGACGAGGAGGCAGTGGCAGGCTCAACAGCCGATCTGGTGGTGCTTCCGCGGTGCGAGGACGAGGCGCAGGTGCGGCTGGTGCAGGAGCGGACGGGCAAGCCCTGCGCCGCGATGATTGAGACGCCGGCAGGCGTGCTGGCATGTCCGCGCATTGCGCGGGAGGCGACGGCGCTGATCGCCGGGACCAATGACCTTCGCGCCAGCCTGCGGTTGCCGGCAGGCGCGGGGAGAGAGGCGATATCTGCCTCCTTGCAGTTGATCGTGCTGGCCGCCCGGGCTGCTGGCGTTCCGGCATTCGATGGAGTGTTCAACGGACTGGACGACGCGGACGGCTTTGCCGCGGAGGCGCGGGAGGGACGAACGCTGGGGTTCGATGGCAAGTCGCTGATCCACCCCAACCAGATTGCGCCTTGTCATGAGGCCTGGGCGCCGACCGAGCAGGAACTCGCCCGCGCCGAACGGCTGGTCGCCGCAGCAGGGGGCGGAGCGGAGCGGTTTGAAGGTGAGATGATCGAGCGCATGCATGTGGAGGCAGCGAGGCGCCTACTCGGCCGCTAGCACTTGCCGAATCGCTTGTTGCCCGCCACTAGCCGCCATGGCCGACATCCTCGACGCTCCCGACATTCCGCTGGGTCTCACTTTCGACGACGTGCTCCTTCAGCCGCTGGAGTCGAGCGTGTTGCCGAGCCAGGCTGACACGCGCAGCTACCTCACCCGCGAGATCCAGATGTGCATCCCGATCCTGTCCTCTGCAATGGACACGGTGACCGAGGCCGACATGGCGATCGCAATGGCACACCTGGGCGGGATCGGTGTGCTGCATCGTAATCTGACGGTCGAGGAACAGGCCGCTGCCGTCCGGCAGGTCAAGCGGTTCGAAAGCGGCATGGTAGTTAACCCGATCACCATGACGCCCGACCAGACGCTGGCGGAAGCGCTGGAGCTGATGCGGTCCAACAAAATCAGCGGCGTTCCGATCGTGGAGCCGTCCGGCAAGCTGGCCGGAATCCTGACCAACCGCGACGTCCGTTTCGCGGAGAACCCGAGTCAGCCGGTCTCCGAGTTGATGACTCGCGATAATCTCGCGACGGTCGCCGCAGGTGCCAGCCAGGATGAAGCACGGCGTTTGCTCCATCAGCGGCGGATCGAGAAACTGCTGGTAGTGGACGGCGCAGGTCATTGCGTCGGGCTGATCACCGTCAAGGACATCGAAAAAGCGGTCGCCTCCCCCAACGCGACCAAGGACAGCGAAGGCCGGCTGCGCGTGGCGGCGGCGAGCACAGTCGGCGACAAGGGCTGGGAGCGTTCGGAAGCACTGATGGCAGCCGGCGTCGATTGCATCGTGATCGACACCGCGCACGGCCACAATGTCGAGGTCTCTCGTGCGGTCGAGCGGGTCAAGAGCGCCAGCAACCGGGTGCAGGTGATCGCTGGCAATGTCGCGACCGCGGATGCGGCGAAGGCACTGGCCGACGCCGGCGCGGACGCGATCAAGGTCGGGATCGGACCGGGCTCGATCTGCACGACCAGGATCGTTGCCGGAGTGGGGGTGCCGCAGCTATCCGCAGTGATGAGCGCTGCGGCGGCGGCGGCCGGACGGGGTGTTCCCGTCATCGCCGATGGCGGCATCCGTACCTCCGGCGACATCGCCAAGGCGCTAGCCGCGGGCGCCTCGACAGTGATGGTCGGGTCATTGCTGGCGGGCACGGAGGAGGCGCCGGGCGAGACCTTCCTTTACCAGGGCCGAGCCTACAAGTCGTATCGCGGCATGGGCAGCGTCGGCGCCATGTCGCGCGGTTCGGCCGATCGATACTTTCAGCAGGACATCAAGGACCAGATGAAGCTGGTGCCGGAAGGAATCGAGGGGCAGGTGCCGTTCAAGGGCTCGGCTGCGGCGATCATCCATCAGCTGGTCGGCGGCGTGAAGGCAGCGATGGGCTACACCGGAGCGAGTTCGATCGCGGAGCTGCAGAAGCGCGCGCGGTTCATCCGGATCACCAACGCGGGCCTGAGCGAAAGCCATGTTCATGACGTGGCGATCACGCGGGAAGCTCCCAATTATCCGACGCGGTAGAAGGCAGTGACGCCGCAAGCCCGCGCGCAGGCGGCGATTGAAATCCTTGATCAGGTGATCGCGGCGGCGCGTGACGAGGGGCCGCCCGCCGACTCGCTAGTGACGACCTATTTCAAGACGCGCCGCTATGCCGGCTCCAAGGATCGGCGCGCGGTGCGTGAACTGGTGTTCGCAGCGATCCGGCATTCGGCCGACCGGCCGGAGAGCGGACGAGCGGCGTTACTGCCGTTTGCGGGGGAGCTGTTCGACGGGTCGCCGCACGGCCCGGTGCCGGTGAGTGAAGGCGAATCTGGAGCTGAGCCGGGTATTGTTCCCGCGTGGCTGCTGTCCGAGCTGTCGCCGCTCGTCGCCGTCGACCGCACCCTGATCGAACGCGCCCCGCTGGATCTTCGGGCCAAGCCACCGCGCGAGCCCTTGCTCGCCGAATTTCCTGACGCACAGCCCACGCGGTTGAGCCCCTGGGGACTGCGCCTGTCCGCCGACAGCAGGGTCACCGATCACCCTGCCTATCTCGACGGCCGGGTGGAGGTGCAGGACGAAGGCAGCCAGCTTATCGCACTTGCCTGCGCGCCGCGTGACGGCGAACTGCTGATCGACCTTTGTGCCGGTGCCGGCGGCAAGTCGCTGGCCCTGGCTGCTGCGGCACCCGGCGCGGAGATCATCGCCTGCGACACCAACCGGCAGCGCTTGTCGCGATTGCAGCCACGTGCGCTGCGGGCGGGCGCGCTGATGGCCGTACGGCTACTGGACGTTCCGCGTGAGGCCGAGGCGCTCAGCGACCTTCGGGGGCGTTGCGACCTGGTGCTTGTCGACGCGCCCTGTTCCGGCTCCGGCACATGGCGGCGCAACCCGGAAGGACGCTGGCGAATGTCGCCCGAGCGGCTGGAACGCCTGCTGTCGCTGCAAGCGCGGGTGCTCGATCTCGCCGCGCCGCTGGTCAAGCCTGGCGGACGGCTGGTCTACGCCGTCTGCTCGCTGTTGAGCCGCGAAGGAGCAGGCCAGGCTGAGCAATTTCTCAGCCGGCATTCAGCTTACAAAGTAGAGGATACACGACTGGCTGCCGGGCGTTTTGACGGTGCCGGGACGCTTCTCACCCCGGGACATGATGGAACCGACGGCTTTTACATTGCGCGGTTCGGCCTACATGGGTGAGAAGCGGGTCGAGTGGCTGGAGATGGTGATGCGGATACTTCCAATTGCAGGTGCTCTGGGCATCATGGCCGCGCTGATGGCAAGCAGCGGTCAGAGCCAGGCTCCAGAGAACCAGTCGGTCCCGGCCGCCGTGGCTCCGGATAGTCAATTGAACCCGACCTCCGTGTCGTTGCTGAGGCAGGGCGAAGCGGCGCTTGCAGCCGGGAACTTCGTCGCGGCCGACGACGCGTTCGAAACCGCTCTGGCAGTGGACCCGCGCAACCGGCAAGCCTTCATCAACCTGGCGCAGGTTGCGCAGCGACAAAAGCTCTATGGGCAGGCTGTCCGCTATACGAACAAGGCTCTCGCGCTCGAGCCGACCGATGTGAACGCACTGGCGATCCAGGGCGAAGCCATGGTCGAAATGGGTGCAACCGCTCGCGCTCAGCAGAACCTGGCCAAGGTCAGGCAGCTGTGCGGCGCCAACAGCTGCGCGCAGGCGACCCGCTTATCCGCGGCGATCGCGCGTGGGCCGGCGGTTGCGCAAAAGGCGCCGACCCCGGGCACCAAGACAAACTAGGACAAGGCTCGCGCTAGCTCGACCCACTCTGGAACGCTGACCGTTTCGGCCCGGCGTTCGGGTGCGATATTGAGGGGCACGAGTGCATCGATGGCATCGGGGACACCCTTGAGGCTCTGGCGCAGCATCTTGCGGCGTTGGCCGAAGGCAGCGGCGGTGAGTCGCTCCAGCACCTGCGGGTTTACCCCGGCCGGTTGCTCGGCCGGCACGACGTGCACCACTGCGCTCGCGACTTTCGGCGGCGGAGTGAAGGCGGACCGATGCACGGCCATGGCGATGCGTGGCGTAGCGCGCCACTGGGAGGCGACTGCAAGCCGGCCGTAGTGCTCGCTATCTGGGCGCGCCACGATGCGCTCGGCGACTTCGCGCTGGAACATCAGGGTCAGCGAGCGCCACCATGGCGCCCAAGACTCACCGCCAAGCCAACGCAGCAGCAGCCCCGTGCCGACATTGTACGGTAGGTTGGCGACGACGTGGGCGCCCGACCCGACCAGCGAAAGTTCGTCGATCTTGAGCGCGTCGTCCTCGACCAGGCGCAGCTTGCCTGGGAAAGCGGTCTGAAGCTCGGCGAGCGCCGGCAGGCAGCGGCGGTCGCGCTCCACCGCGACGACCGACGCGCCGGCCTCGAGCAAAGCGGTGGTGAGCCCGCCAGGACCCGGGCCAACCTCGTACACCGCTTCGCCTGCCAACGGGCCGGGGACCGCTGCAATTCGGCCAAGCAGATGACGATCGAGAATGAAGTTCTGGCCGAGCGCCTTGGATGCATTCAGCCCGTGACGGGCGATCACCTCCCGCAGCGGCGGGAGGGTCACAGCCCGGGGATGGGGGGGTGGGTGGCGCGCGTTGCGGCGCAGCCGGCCGCCATCGTGATAGCGGCTGCCATTGCGCGCGGGTCAGCGCGATCCTCGCCGGCAATGTCGAACGCGGTGCCGTGATCGGGCGCGGTGCGGACGATCGGCAGGCCAAGAGTGAGGTTCACTCCTTCCTCGAAGTGCAGCGCCTTCAGCGGGATCAGCGCCTGATCATGGTACATGCAGAGGGCCGCGTCGTATCTGGCGCGAGCGCTGGCATGGAACATGGTGTCGGCGGGATGGGGGCCAGTGAGCCGCCACCCCTCCGAGCGCAATGCGTCGATCGCCGGCATGATGAGGTCGATCTCCTCGCGGCCCAGCGCACCGCCCTCACCGGCATGTGGGTTGAAGCCGGCCACGGCCAGCACCGGCTCGGCGATGCCGAAGTTGCGCTGCAGGCCACGCAGCGCAGCCCGGCCGCGGGCCTCGATCAGTTGCGGTGACAACCGGCCCGCGACGTCGGCCAGCGGCATGTGGGTTGTGACGGGTACTGTGCGTAGCGTGGGTCCGGCCAGCATCATGGCGACATTGTTGGGCGACACGCCACAACGCTCCGCCACGAACTCTGTCTGGCCGGGGTGGGTGAAACCGATCGAATAAAGCTGCTGCTTGCTGACCGGTCCAGTTGCAACGGCAGAGACGGACCCGGAACGGGCGAGGCCGACGGCGATCTCCAGGCTGTCGAGGGAGCAATGCGCACCAGCAACCGTGGGACAACCGGCGATCCCGCTCTCGGCCGCCGGCACCGCCAACAACGGCAGGCCGTGATCAAACGCGGCTTCGACGTCGCGCGGGTCGTCGACCACTGCAATCTCACCGTCCCAGACCTGGGTGAGGGAGCGCGGATCGCCGACCGCGACGAACGGCGGCAGGTTGAAACGGTCGCGCTGGTCCCAGCATTTTGCAACCACCTCCGGACCGATCCCGGAGGGGTCGCCAAGCGAAACGGCAATGGGGTGGAGCGAAGGGGAGGTCGCCATCTGCCGCCCCTTAGCCCGCCGCTCTAGCGAAAGTCGATCACCGCGTCGCGGCGGAGGTCGCGCAGGTAGCGACGAGCGATGCGATCGACCCGCTCCTCGGTCAACTGGGCGAAGACCTGGTCGGTGCTCGGCGCTTCGCTGGCGCCTCCTTCGTCACGGCCGCAGATCACGAGAACGCGAACGCCCTCGCCAAGGCTGCCAAACGGGCGCGTCGCCTGGCCGACCTGCATCGGCAGCATCATTTGCTGGAGCGCGGGCGGAAGCTCGCGCAGCTTGACGCCGTCCGAGGTCACGACCTCGCCCTTGAAGTCGGCCGCAAGCTTGTCCGCACCCCCGCAGCCGCCGACATTCTGCGCTGCGGAGGCAAAGCGTGCCAGCACCGGCTCGGCAGCTGCCCGCGTTGTGCCAGCCGGAAAGGCGATCGAAACCTGCTTCAGGCTGAGCTCCGCATTGCGTGGATCGGCCGTCAGGATCTTGCGGCTGTCCTGAACCGCCAGGATCGAAAAGCCACCCTGTACTGGGATGGGCTGGCTGAGCTGGCCTGGGCCCATCTGCCGGACCACATTGCTGAGTGTCTCGGGCAGCTGCTCCGGCTTGACCCAGCCGAGATCGCCGCCGACCGCCGCAGTCGACGCTTCGGAAAACTGGCGCGCATAGCCGGCGAAGGAAGCACCGCCCTGCAAGGCAGCGACGATCTTCCGGGCATTGGCCAGAACTTCGGCCTGATTGGCGGGAGAGGCCGTCAGGAAGATCTCGCCGACGCGGAATTCCTCGGTGCCCTTCGCCGCATTCATCCGGTCGATGACTGCCTTGACCTCTTCATCGCCAACGCTGACCCTGCTTTCGATCTTGGCGCGCTGGAGGCGCTGCCAGGCAATTTCGCCCTCGATCTGCCGCCGCATGCTGCGGATCGAGCTGCCGTTGGCCTTCAGAAAGCTCGTCATCTGCTCGGGCGTCTGCTTGAGGCCGCCAGCGATCCGGGTGATGGTGCGATCGATGTCGGCATCGGCAACACTGATCTCGGCCGCCTTGGCTGCCTGCACCTGCAACGTCTCGTCGATCAGGTTGCGCAGCACCTGCACCCGCAGCCGCTCGACCTCCTCCTTGGGGATCTGGCCGCCCTGCGAGATGGCGAGCAGGGCCAGGCGCTGGTCGATGTCGGTCTGGGTTATAACCGTGCCGTTCACGATGGCGCTGGCCTTGACGACCGAGGGGATTGCGCCCCCGAAGACGGTCACTTCGTTCGGGAGACGAAGGCCCGCTGTGCTGTTCCGGCCGGTCTGCGTCTGCGCGGAGGGGGCGGCAGGGGCGGGTGCCCGCGCGGACTGCGCCGCCGCTACCGTTGCGCCGGTCACGGCCGCTGCTGCCACCAGAAACTTGCTAATGCGAGCTGCCACCTTGTTCCAATCCCTTGTTACTTAAGCGAATAGCCGATCTGCCGCGTTGCCGCTGAACGAGCGATGAGCAGGGACAAGGCGCCTCAGCGTCCAAGACCCTTCAGCGCCAGCCGCAACTGGAACGTGCTTCCCTCTCGCAGCGAGCCGAACCGCTCATAGTCCCGCCGCCAGGACATGCCAACCGCCAGGCAGTCGTCCTCATAGTCGAGGCTGAGCCGGTGGCGCACCGGCTCGAAGCCGTCAGCGAGGGAAAGCGGGTCTTCCTGTTCGTCGGTGAGGTCGAGCACGGTGGAGCCGAAGATCGACCAGTAGCGGCGGAACTGCCAGCGTCCAGCCACGCGCAGCTCCTCCTTGTCGCGCAGATCCTCAACCGCCGAATCGATGTTCCGGTTGAGGCGGAGATATCCAATCCGGGCATATGTCTCGACCGTGCCGACGGTCAGGTCGAGCTCGTTGCGGCGTACCGCAAAACCATCCTTGTCGAGGCGATAGCGGTGGGTCAGGTCGAGGAAGCGTCCGAACTGGACCCGCGACCGACCCACGAAATCCGACCAGCGACCGGCAAGGCCGGTCCCATCGGGAAAGATGCGCTCACCGCGGTTCAGGCGATAGCTCTGGCCGATGGTGGTGCTGATGGCGAGGTTCGGCCGATCATACCCCCAGTCGAGGCCGTAGGTGATCCGCGACCCGTCCTCCCAGCGATCGTAACCGGGGAAGCGGTTCAGCGCGAACAGGTTGCTGTCCTCAAGATCGACCGCTCGGGAATCCTCATTCGGCAGCCGGAAGTTCTTGACCGGCGGGGTCAGGACGAGCTGCACGCGCGGAGTGACCCGCTGCAGGCCGGCGGCGAACGGACCGATCAGGGGCCAGCGGGCCTCGGCCGCGGCGGCCACGATTCCACGGGCGTTCCAGCCTTCCTCGCCGCGATAGATCAGGGCGGATGTCTTCTCGGTCTCGTCCGTATGGTAGAGGTCGCCGCGAGCGTAGCCGGTGAGCAGCAGTTCCTGGCCCAGGCCGGTGAGGAAGCGCCGGTCCCAGCGAGCGCCGGCAAAGGCCCGCTGCGTGTCCTGACCGTCACGCCGAAGGATGGCGAGACTGTTCGCCTGCAGTTCGACCCGGCCGCCGATGGCTGGAGGCACAAGGCGCCACCGCGCGTCGATGGCCGGCAAGGCAATGGGAATCTGCTTCTGCCGATCGGTCTCGCGCAAGCCCTGGAAGGACCAGGCCGCAATGCTGGCGTAGCTGTCGAAGTCGATCCGCTCGAGATTGAGGAAGGAGCGAAGCTTGTCCTCGCGGGTAATGTCGTACCGGCGAGCAACTGTCTTGTCCGTCGCCCGGCGGAACTGGCCGGTCAGCGACCACAGCGGGTCAAGCTGCGCCTTGCCGTTAGCTTCGACGTACGCGCGCAGTCCATCGTCCGACCCCGCATCGTCATCGTTGCGGTCACCGTAGGTGGCGAACCCGCCGATCTGAAACGCACCCAGGCGGTTCAGCTCACGGAACTTGAGTTCGAGCGCAGGCAGCGACTCGGTATAGACGTGGGGTGTCAGCGTCAGGTCGCGATTGGGCGCGAGCGCGAGGTGAAAGGGGAGGGCAAGCTCGAAGCCATTACGTCCTGAAAGCTTGATCTCGGGGAAGAGGACTCCGGTGACGCCTTCTGAACCCCGGCCGGTGGCGACACTGAAGATGGGGATCAACGGCAGTGCGATGCCGAGGATCTCCAGCCGGCCGCGCTGAAATCGAACCCGGTCCCGCGCGCTGTCGTAGATGACCCTAGCCGCCGTAACTCGCCAGCCCGGCCGTTTCGGGCAGCCGGCTTCGGTCCTCACCGGGCAGGCAGAATAGACCGCGTTCTCCAGAGTGGTAATATCTCCCACCCGCGTGGCGCGCTGGGCCGCCAGCCGACCGCCGCTTTCGAGTACGACCAGAAGGTCTTCCACTGTCGCGTCGCGAATGTCGTCGGTCAGTACCGCGCGCTCGCCGACGAACTTGTCTCCGGCGGGGTTGGTGACCACTACATTGCCGGTGGCGACGACCTGACCGCTTCTGCGATCCCACACGACCTGATCGGCCGCGACATAGTTGCCTTCACGCGACAAGCGCACACGTCCGGCGGCCGTGATGATCTCATTGTCGCTGTCATAGGTGACCACATCGGCGCTGAAGCCGACGTCATTGGGGTCCGGAACGACGCTGCTGGCGGACACGGGCTCGGCAACGGAGGAAGCTTCCTGCGCCAAGGCCGGCGAGGCGAGCGCAAGAATCAGCGGCAACGCCGTCCAGCCAGTCACACGCACCGCCAAAATCCCGCCGCCCGCTCTCTGATCGCCTGCCCAAACCAGCCCGGCCTATCGCACCTCAGGCGGGGAGCGGCAATGCTTTGCATGCGCTCGTCGACGCCCTTAAGAGCCCGCTTCAGCTATCGTCGCTCATTCATTCGAGGTCCCCCATGCAGATCCGCTTTGCCGCCAGTCGCCCTTCGGGCAGTCATGCCCTGGTCCTTCCCGTCGTCGGCAGCGATCGCGCAGCCTACGCGGTCTTGGGCGGGGAGCAGGCAGCGGTGGAAGCGGCAGCGCGGCTGCAGCGCTTCGACGGGGAGGTTGGCGGCGTAGCCGAGACCTATGTCGCAGGCGAGAATGGCGGCGCCCGGCGCCTGTTGCTCGTTGGCACCGGCAGCCAAGGTGAAGAAGCGGCGGAGAAGCTGGGCGGAACGGCGGTCGCGCGGTTGATCACGTCGGGTGAGACGGCCGCGGTGATCGACCTGTCGGCGGCGGGCTTCTCGGCCGACGGAGCGGCGAAGGTGGCGCTGGCCGCGGCGCTACGCGGGTGGCGCTACGATCGCTATCGCACCAAGCTTAAGGACAAGCAGAAGGCGACGTTGACCGAATTGGTCATCGTCGGCGCCCCGGCCGAGGCCGAAGCTCGCTGGAACGAGCGTTACTCGGCAGTCCTGGATGGAGTTGCGCTGACCCGCGAGCTGGTGACCGAACCGGCGAACATCATTTACCCAGAGAGTTTCGTCGAGCGCTGCCAGGCAGCGATGGCGGGCACGGGGCTGGAGATCGAGGTGCTCGATCGACCGGCGATGGAGCAGCTCGGCATGGGGGCGCTGCTGGGCGTGTCGCTGGGCTCGGTGCGTGAGCCGCGAATGTTGATCATGAAGTGGAACGGCGGCGCTGCGACTGGCGGCGCTCCGCTAACGCTGATCGGCAAGGGCGTGACCTTCGACACGGGCGGCATCTCGATCAAGCCCGCGGCCGGCATGGAATCGATGAAATGGGACATGGGCGGTGCGGGCGCTGTCGCGGGTGCCATGCTCGCCATCGCCAAGCGCAAGGCCAAGGCCAATGTGATCGGCATCTGCGGGCTGGTTGAGAACATGCCGGACGGAAAGGCGCAGCGGCCAGGGGATGTGGTCACCAGCATGAGCGGCCAGACGATCGAGGTGATCAACACCGACGCGGAAGGCCGGCTCGTGCTGTGCGACGCGATCACCTATGCCCAGCGAACCTACGGCTCCAGGGTGATTGTGGACCTGGCGACGCTGACCGGCGCGATGGTGATCAGCCTGGGCCATGAATATGGCGGCGTCTTCTCGAACGACGACGGCCTGGCCAGCGACCTGCTCGCGGCGGGCTCGGCCAGCGGCGACAAGCTGTGGCGGATGCCGCTGGGCGAGGCCTACGACCGGCTGATCGACTCGCCGATCGCCGACATCAAGAACGTGGGCCCACGCGAAGGAGGCTCCATCACCGCCGCGCAGTTTCTCGGGCGGTTCGTCGACGACGGTGTCAAATGGGCCCATCTGGACGTCGCCGGCGTAGTGTGGAGCGACAAGCCGAGCACCACGCACGAGAAAGGCGCGACCGGATTCGGCGTGCGGCTGCTTGATCAGTTCGTGGAGACGACGGCGGAGGGTTGATGCGGTCGCTGCCATGCTAGTCGATTTCTACCAGCTTGGTGGCGCTCCGGTGGATGGGGTGATCGCGTCCATCGCAGGCAAGCTGCTGGCGGACGAGCAACGCTTGCTGGTAGTGGCGAGCGAGGAAGCCGCGCTGGCACGGCTCGACCGGCAGTTGTGGGACCAGGGTGCGACCAGCTTCCTGCCGCACGGGATCGCCGGCGGTAGCGACGACCCGCGCCAGCCGGTTCTGCTGTCCACCACCCCCGATGCGCCGAACCTGGCCCGCAACTTGGCGATAGCCGATGGTGAATGGCGGGAAGCAGCGCTGGCGTTCGACCGCGCCTTCTACCTGTTCGATGAAGATCATCTGCAAGGCGCTCGACTGGCTTGGAAGCTGCTCGCTGGCCGTGAGGGAGTTGAGCGGCGCTATTGGGCGCGCGAGGATGGGCGCTGGGGCAACCGGGGCTGAGCGTTGCGCTCCGCCGCGGTCCCGGCTAGGGGCGCGGCCAATCCACTAGCCCCAACTCAAACAGGAGATCGCCCGGTCATGGCCGCGACGCGCACCTTTTCGATCATCAAGCCCGATGCCACCCGCCGCAACCTGACCGGTGCGGTCACCAAGATGCTGGAGGAAGCGGGCCTCCGCGTTGTTGCCTCCAAGCGAATCCAGATGAGCCGCGAGCAGGCGGAAGGCTTCTACGGCGTTCACCGTGAGCGGCCGTTTTTTAACGACCTGGTCAGCTTCATGATTTCCGGCCCCGTGGTCGTGCAGGTACTGGAAGGCGACAACGCGGTTCAGAAGAATCGCGATGTCATGGGCGCCACCAACCCGGAAAACGCCGAATCCGGCACCATCCGCAAGGAACTGGCAGAGTCGATCGAGGCCAATTCGGTCCACGGATCAGACAGCGACGAGAACGCCAGGATCGAGATCGATTTCTTCTTCAAGCCAGAAGAGATCGTGGGCTAAGCAGGCGGACGCCGCGAAGCCCCAAGAGTCTGTCGGGACTTCGGCAGCCTCAACTTGATGAGCTAAATCGTCTGGCGCCGGTGTCGCAAGGCGTTCCGCAGCCTCTTCATCACAGGTGTCCGGACACTTGCTCGCATGGGCGGCAGCGGTCGGGATGGGAATTGTTGATGGAGGCTGGCGCGGAACTCGCCCACCGTAGCGGCGAGCGACGACCTGGCGGCATCTGCGCACGCGATCGCTTTTTTCCGCCCTTCCGCTGAGAGGCACCAGTCGAGGAGGTCTTGCGCTCGGTGCTCGGTGTCCTCGTCCATGCGGATCGCAGCCGGCCATCCGAGCACCTCTGCCTGCGCGATGATCTTGTCGCCGCCGTGCACGGGATCGATCGCCAATGCGGGAATGCCCGCCTTGAGTGCGAACACGAGTCCGTGCAGCCGATTGGTCAGCAGGACGTCAACTCGCCCGATCACCGACAGGACCTGCTCGGGCGAACCAAGCCCGCCCTCGTTGCGCTCGGCGGGCCAGCGAGTGTCGATGTTGAGCGCTGCCAAGCCACGCGATTGCAGCAGGTGGTCCAGGACCGCGATCGCGTCACCGTGGCGCTGTCGAGAGCCATATTCACGTTGACGAGCAATCGTACACAGGCCTGCCACTGGCACCCGGGCAGTTTCGCGCAGGAAGGTGAGATCGGGCCGTTGGGACCTGTTCGAGTCACGTTCGAGCAGAAGGTGAAAAGGGTTCCAGCGTTCAAGCGCCTCAATCATGGTAAGGTTGACGCCGATCCGAGTGCAGTGCGCAAAACGATGCAGATCAACACCGCGCTTCGCCAGGAACTCGGGCCACAGTGGTCCGCACACCACGATCAGGTGCGTGTAGCGGGCTGGGTCGACCTGAGCGAACGACATGGAGCCCTCGATGTGCGTCACGAACTTGTCGGAGAACGGCGCGACATCGTAAGGCATGGCCTCGGACCTCAGGAGCTCGCGTACGAGTTCAAGGCTTTCGATGTCGCCAACCGTTGAGAAATGTCCGAGCACCAGTGCGCGCATCGCGGATCTACCTCGTGAGGGCGTCTGCCCCAGTGTTCCGACGCTCATACGTCGGTGCGGCCTGCCGGCAAAGTTGAAGCATTCGACATGAATCGGCCGGACGTTGCGATCCTGCTGGATCATTTTGGCTCCGGGGGTGTCGAGCGTGTCGCTTGCCATGTCGCCAATGGGCTGCAGCGCCGCGGCTTCAACGTCGCTATGGTGGTCCTGCACGACGGTGGTCCGTCTCGAGATCTGTTGGATCAAGCGGTGTCCGTTCATGCACTTGATCGTCACGACGAGCGGCCGCGTGGAGAGCGGATGAAGGCTGCGTTGCCCGCGATTGCAGCGTATCTGCAGGAATGCGAGCCAAGATTGCTGCACGCGCCAGGCAATCACCTCATCCGACCATCGGCACGGGCGATTGCACTGGCAAACTACCGCGGCAGGTTCTTGGTTAAATTGACCAACCCGCTAGGCGGCGCCGACCTGGCGTGGAGGGCGCGAAGGAAACGCCGGCGGGCGTTCCGCGACGCCTTGCGCCGATCGGATCGCGTGCTGGTCCTGTCAGAAAACGGTTACCGGGACGTCGCAAAAGTCGGGCGCGGTCTCGTCGGCAAGGCGCGGGTCATCCACAACCCTTACGTGAGCGAAGCCATGCTCCGGGCGGCGTCCGAGCGGCGCCCGACCTCACCGCCGGTAATCCTCTCCGTGGGGCGGCTGTCCGAGCAGAAGAATCAGGCCATGCTGTTGCGCGCGGCGGCTAGGTTGGGCGAGCGGCCTTGGCGCCTACGGCTGTGTGGCACGGGACCTGACGAACCTGCGCTACGCGCGCTGGCCAAGGACCTTGGCATCGCGGACCGATGTGAATTTGCAGGCTTCCTACCCGATCCTTTGCCTGAGTATCTGGCGGCCACTGTGCTCGCGTTGTCGTCCCGTTGGGAAGGATTGCCGGCGACCATGGTTGAGGCGATGGCGTGCGGCTGTCCGGTGGTTGCGACCCGCAGTTCTGAGGCAGTGGCGGACTTGCTCGCTCAAGCTGGTGCTTGCTCTCCTGTCGAGATCGACGATGAAGAGGGTTTTGCAAGCCTGCTTGGCGACGCAATCGACGGATGCCTTCCGCAGCTGCGCTCCGGCATTGTTGCAAGCTTCGGCATGGAGGCGTCATGCGACGAACATGCCGCGGTGATTGCTGAGCTTCTTGATCAGGGCGGGCAGAGGATTGCCGGTTAGAACTCCGCCGCGACGCGCATCAGCTTCGTCAGCCGAGATGGGGCGCACGCTCTCCAGCTGCGCTCCAGCCATTCGCTTACCTGATCCCAGTCGACGTCGCGCCTGTTCAGCTTGAGTCCGAGCCAGCCGCTCGCGCCATAGTATTTGGGCCAGTAGTAGATGTCCGGCTGGGCCTCGATCAGGCCGGTCATCTCGTCTGGGCCGCTGGCCTTCAGCAAAATGCCGACGGCGTCCTCGCCGTGGTGGCGGTCGGCAATGATGGCGAATAGCTTGGCACTCTTCTCCGCGCCGACGGCCCACCCCGGGGCGCCATGGCTGGTCTTGCGGGTGACTTCGGGCAGGCGGCTGGCGAGCTGGTCGACCTGCGCTTCGATCCACGTCGCATCATCGAAGCGCGAGACATAGTCGGCGAGCACGCGAGGGTACAATTGATGCTCCGCGACCTTGACGCGGTCGGCCAGCGTGTCGGGCGTGTCACCGGGCAGGATGGCAACAGCGACCTGCCCCAGCACTTCGCCCGCGTCGACCTCCGGCGTGACAAGGTGGACGGAGCAGCCGCCATGCGCGTCGCTGGCCTCCAGCGCGCGGGCGTGGGTATGGAGGCCGCGGTATCTGGGCAGCAGCGATGGGTGAATGTTGAGGAGCTTGCCCTCCCATGATGCAACGAACTCGGCGGGCAGAATGCGCATGAAGCCGGCGAGCGCGACATAGTCGACCGAGGCTTCGCGCAACACTTGATCGAGTTGGTTGAAGAAACTTTGCTTGTGGAAGGCGAACCGGGCGACGGGGACGCCTTCGGCTTCCGCAAGGGTCAGGCCAGGCGCATCCGGTTTGTCGCCGGTGACGAGCACCACTTCGTAGGGGGCGGCGTCGGCGCGAGCAGCGTAGATCAGCGCGGCCATGTTGCTGCCGGTACCGGAGATCAGGACGGCGATTCGCGCTTTGTCACTCATGGTTGTGTGTGGCGCTCCAGGCACCGCGAGCGCTCCACGTCTCGTCGGACCCGCGAACGGTGCAGCCGCGGGTGCCCACCGTGACGTGGCCGATGCGGTGGACTTGTTCGCCGGCGGCCTGAAGATCGTTCACGATCCCTGCCGCATGATCTTCGGCAACGATCGCGACCATGCCGACGCCGCAGTTGAAGGTTCGGGCCAGCTCCTCCGGCTCGATGCCACCGCCGGCCTGTAGCCAGGCGAACAGTGCCGGAAGCTCCCAGCTGTCGGCATCGACCACCGCGTGCGCTCCCTCGGGCAGGACACGCGGAATGTTCTCGAGCAGGCCGCCGCCCGTGATATGGGCAAGTCCCTTGATCAGGCCGGCTCGAACAACCGGCAGGAGCGACTTCACGTAGATGCGAGTTGGCTTCAGCAGCAGGTCGCCCAGCAGCTGGTCGGGCGCGAAGCGGGCAGGACGGTCGAGCTTCCAATCGCGATCAGCGGCGATCCGGCGCACCAGGCTGAAGCCGTTGGAGTGGACGCCGGAGCTGGCGAGGCCAAGGATCACGTCACCGGCCGTGATGCTCTCGCCGGTCAGCACCTGACCACGCTCCACCGCGCCGACGCAGAAACCGGCGAGATCATAGTCGCCCGGCGCATACATTCCTGGCATTTCGGCCGTCTCGCCGCCGATCAGCGCACAACCGGCCTGGCGGCAGCCCTCGGCAATGGAGGTGACAACCTGTTCGGCGACAGCATTGTCGAGTTTGCCCGTGGCGAAATAGTCGAGGAAGAACAGCGGCTCGGCGCCCTGCACGATGAGGTCGTTGGCGCACATGGCAACCAGATCGATTCCGACTCCCCCGTGCTTGCCGGTGTCGATGGCGAGCTTGAGCTTGGTGCCGACACCGTCATTGGCGGCGACCAGCAGGGGGTCGGTGTAGCCAGCCGCCTTGAGGTCGAAGAAGCCGCCGAAGCCGCCAAGCTCCGCGTCCGCACCCGGGCGGCGAGTGGTCTTGGCGAGCGGACCGATGGCCTTCACCAGCGCATTGCCGGCGGCAATGTTCACGCCTGCTTCCTGGTAAGTTAGACCCATTACATCCCGTCCGGCCTGAGCCTCTCGAAGGCCTGTCCCTCTCGGCTCCGTGTCGAGAAAGGCAGCCCTTGTTCTGGCGGTCATCTTCGATTCCGACAAGGTCGGGGCAAGCCTGTTGGGGGCAGGTAGCCAGAACGTGCTTGGAAATCCACGCCGTTGTCGCCAGAAGGCGCGCTATGCTGCCCACCCGGACGGTTCGTCTTCTCCTTGCCGCCTTTGCGCTGTTCGCCGTTGCCGGTGGAGCCGTGTTGGCGCAACTTGAGTCGGGTGATCGCGGGATCCTGCCGCTGGACAGCTCGAACACGCTCGAAATCGGCGGGATCAAAGTCGACGTCAGCGGCAAGACCGCGGATGAGGCGCGCTACGCGGGTTGGCGGATCGCGCAGCGGGAGGGTTTCAAGGCTTTGTGGGCCAAGACCCACGGGCGCCCGGCGAGCGAAGCGCCAAACGTGCCGGACTCCACTCTTGATGGCTTGGTGAGCTCCATCATCGTCGAACAGGAACAGATTGCACCGACGCGCTATGTAGCCTCGCTCGGCGTCCTGTTCGACCGGGCGCGGGCGGGCCAATTGCTGGGCGTCGCTGGACAGGTGCGGCGATCGGCACCCATGCTGCTAATACCGATCACGATCAGCGGAGGAACTGCGACGAGCGTAGAGGTGCGCAACGCCTGGCAGCGGGCCTGGGCGGAGTTCCGCACTTCACAAAGCCCGATCGATTATGTCCGCATCTCCGGCTTGGGCATCGATCCGCTACTGCTCAATGCGGCCCAGACCACCCGACGCGGGCGGGGTTGGTGGCGCAACATCGTCGACCTCTACGGCGCGGCCGACGTGCTGGTGGCGCAAGTCCAGGTCCGGCGCATCTATCCCGGCGGGCCGGCGGCAGCGACCTTTGTCGGCTACTTCGGCGCGGACCGCCGCCCATTGGGCAGCTTCACGCTGACGGCGCAGAACAGCGCAGGCTTGCAGGCTATGATGAACCAGGGGGCAGAGCAGATGGATGCGCTGTTTACCCGCTGGCTGGCGGCGGGCGAACTGCAGCCAGACCAGAGCCTGGTTATGCCCGAGCCGCCGCCACCGCTCGAGGAAGAAAAACCTGTGGAGGAGGAACGCCGCGCCGAAGTGCCGACGCGCGTAATCCAGATCGTCGTGACAAGTCCCTATTCGCCCGTTGGCTGGTTGCGCTCGATCCCCGGCGTCTCCGGAGTGCAGGAATTTGGCTCGGCGGTGCTGGCCGTGACCTACCGCGGGAGCCAGGCGCAGCTGGCGGCGGCGCTGGCGGCGCGTGGCTGGCAGACCGATGTGGCGGCAGGCGGCGTGTTCCGGATCATCGGCTACCGCGCACCGGCAGCACCGCAACCCACGCTGCCGGCTCAGCCCGCTCCGACGCCGCCGCAGCCTCAGCCGCAACCAGCTCCGCAGCCGCAAGGCCAGAGCGACTGATGCGCCCGCCCGACCAGATCGCGCTTCCGCTCGACTGGCCGCAAGGGGGCGACGAAAGCCGGTTCATTCTTGGCGAGGCCAACAGCGAGGCCTGGGAGCATCTGCGTCGCTGGAGCATGTGGCCGGTCAAGGCGACGATCCTGACCGGACCGCGACGTTCCGGCCGGTCGCTGCTCGCTCGCAACTTCGTGGCGCGGGTCGGCGGGCGCTTGTTCGACGATGCCCAACGCCATGACGAGGAAGCACTGTTCCACGCCTGGAACGCGGCGCAGGATGGGGGGAGGCCGTTGGTGATGGTCGCCGACGATGTTCCACCGCAGTGGAGCCCGGCGCTGCCTGATCTCCGGACGCGCTTGGCGGTCACACCGGTCGCGCGCATCATGCCGCCCGACGACACGCTGTTCGCGGCGCTGCTGCGGCGCTTGTTCGCCGACCGCGGTCTGCATCTTCCGGATGAGGCGCTGCGTTATGCCGTGGCGCGGGTGACGCGTGATTACTGGTCGGCGGAGCGCGTGGTGGAGGTGATCGATCGCTTC
>DATLMM010000012.1:0-7283 GCA_035537335.1 Sphingomicrobium sp.
GCAACCAAGGCGGTGCGCGTAGAAGAGATCGCTGAGCGCCGCCAGCACCGGAGCGCTGACGCTGTCTTCAGCAAAGCGGAAATGCCGATCCATCTCCGCGGCGCCTTCGAGCAATTCCTCGAATGCCGAATAACCAAGCGCAACGGCGACCACGAAACCGATCGTCGACCATAAGGAATAGCGCCCGCCCACGCTCTCACCGAACGGCAGAACGCGTGTCTCATCAATGCCGAAGTCCACCGCAGCCTGCGGCGCGGCGGTGATGCCAATCAACTTGCCATAGGGATCCGCGACCCCGGCTTCTTCCAGCCAGACGAGAGCAGACCGCGCATTTTGCAGGGTTTCAGCCGTCGAGAAGGTCTTGGATGCGATCACGACCAGCGTGGTTGCCGGATCTAAGTCCGCGACCGCCGCGTCGAACGCCTGGCCGTCGATATTGGACAGAACTTCGACCTTGTAACGGTTCTCACCGCGGCCAAGAGCGTCGATCAGAAGGTCCGGACCAAGCGCGGATCCGCCGATACCGATGTGCAGCAGTCCCGTGACATCGCCGAACGCGCCAGCCTCGACCGCGTCGACCAGCGCGCGCATGCGGGAATGGCAAGCGCCTGCAAACGCCACCGCGTCGGGTGAGCCAGTGCCGCGTTCCGCCAGATGTTCGGCGGCGCGACCCTCGGTTGGGTTCACGATCGCGCCGGTGAACAAGGCTTCCTTGGCCTCCCGAAGTCCACCATCCTTGGCCATGAGCCCGGCCTGGTCCAACATCTCACGCGACAAGTGCGTTTTGGCGAAGTCGAACGTGATGCCGGCCACGTCCACGGACAGGCGTTCGGCCCGGTCCGGATCGTCGGCGAAAAGTTGCGCTAAAGGGGTGATCGACGCGCCTTCAAGCGCAGTCCATTGCTCGGGGGAAATTGGCATCCTTGCTACATAAGCTCGCAGGTTGCTTTTGCCACCCTGGCCTTGACCAAAGGGGGGCCAAGCCAGCAAGGCGGCGCTCGTGGTGAACGACGAACCAAAACAGGGCAAAAAGCAAAACGCCGGTGGGGGTTGGCGTTCGTTGCTGCCTGTCCTGCTGTTCGCCTGGCTCTTGCGAAGCCTAGCCTTTGCGCCTTTTTCGATCCCATCGGGCTCGATGCTGCCAACTCTGTTCATCGGAGACTATCTGGCGGTCGCCAAATGGCCATATGGGTACAGCAAGGTGAGCTTCCCGTTTGGCATCCCTCCCCTTTCTGGACGCGTGTTCAACCATTTACCGGATCGGGGTGACGTAGTGGTGTTTCGTGGGCCTGAAGGCGCCGACGTGATCAAGCGCGTGATCGGCCTACCCGGCGACAGCGTGGCGACCCGCAACGGCCTGCTTGTGCTGAACGGTCAGACGGTCAAACGCCTGCCGGCCGGAAACTTCGCGATGCCGATCAGCCCGAACAGTCCGTGCCGTACGGTTCCCCCGGTGGCACCGCGCATTGATCAAGGCCGGTACTGCCTGTTCTCAGCGTATCGCGAAACCTTGCCGGGGGGGCGCAGCTATACCGTGCTCGACCAAATCGATAATCCGATTGCCGACGACTTTGGTCCGGTCACCGTGCCACAAGGCACGGTATTCATGATGGGCGACAATCGCGATGACAGCGCAGACAGCCGCTTCGCGCCGCCCGTCGGAATGGGCTACGTGCCGCAGGAAGCATTGATCGGACGGGCCACAGTGACGTTTTGGTCCACCGATGGCCATGCGAGTTGGTGGAAGCCTTGGACATGGTTCACCGCACTTCGCGGCGAGCGCCTCGGGAAGGCTTTCTAGAGCATGGCCGAACCTGTTCCCGAGTGGGCTGAGCGTGTGCTTGGGCATCGACCGAGATCCACGAAGCTGTTTGAGCGTGCGCTGAGCCACTCGAGCGCTGGCCCAAACAGCTATGAGCGGCTGGAATTTCTCGGTGACCGTGTGCTTGGGCTAAGCATCGCTCGCTGGCTATTCGAACGCTTTCCCGATGAGCCCGAGGGCAAGATGAGCCGGCGCTACAATGCGTTGGTCGCCCGCGAAACGTGCGCTGAGGTGGGCCGCGCAATGGGCATCCCGCCGCTCATCAAGTTGGGCAAGCAGGCGCGAGAGGATGGCGCTACCCTGAGCGACAATGTAGTGGGGGACTGTGTCGAGGCTTTACTTGGCGCCTTGTTGATCGATGGTGGACTGGAGGTAGCAGATCGCCTGGTCCGCAAGCTTTGGGCCCCATATCTGGATAGCCAGAAGCGGGCGCCGCACCATCCCAAGTCGGCGCTGCAGGAGCTTGCTGCCGCCAAGGGGCTGAAGCCGCCCGAATATGAAGTCTTGGGACAATATGGCCTGCATCACGCACCGACGTTCCGGGTGAGAATCGCGATCAAGGGCCTGGGTGAAGCGGAGGCCGAAGGGAGCAGCAAGCAGGATGCGGAAACGGCGGCCGCAGCAGCGCTGCTGGACAGATTAGGATGAGCAACGTGAATGATGACGACCTGACTTCCTCGCCTTCCTCTGCGGGAGCGGCCGCGCAACGCTGCGGTCTGGTGGCCGTGCTCGGTGCGCCCAACGCCGGCAAGTCAACACTGGTGAATGCGCTGGTCGGACAGAAAGTCGCGATCGTCAGCCCAAAGGCTCAGACCACCCGCGCACGGCTGATGGGCATCGCGATCGCCGGAGATGCGCAGATGCTGCTGGTCGACACGCCTGGCATTTTCACGCCGCATCGCCGGCTTGATCGAGCCATGGTCAAGGCGGCGTGGGAAGGCGCGGAGGATGCCGATCGGGTGCTGCTAGTGGTGGACGCCGCCGCCAAGGTGGGGGCGCGGGTGGAGCAAGTTCTCGCCGGAGTCGAACAGCGCCGGGAGCCCCTTATCCTGGTGCTCAACAAGGTCGACATCGCCAAGAAAGAGGATCTGCTGCTGCTCGCCACGCGGCTTGCCGAACGGCTGAAGCCCGAGGAGATCTTCATGGTCTCAGCGACGACTGCCGATGGCGTGGGGGACCTTAAGGCTGCTCTGGCCAAGGCGATGCCAAAAAGCCCGTGGCACTTCCCCGACGATCAGTTGAGTGATGCGACGGACCGCATGGTGGCTGCGGAGCTTACCCGAGAGCAAATTTACCTGCAGCTTCACGCCGAGCTGCCATACTCCTCCGCCGTCGAGACGGAGAAGTGGGAAGATCGCAAGGACGGTTCCACCGTGATCCACCAGCAAATCCTGATCGAGCGCGATAGCCAGAAGGCGATCGTGCTGGGCAAGGGAGGCACGCGGCTCAAGGCGATCGGCGCCGCGGCCCGCGAGGCAATCGGTGAGCATATCGGTCGGAAGGTCCACCTGTTCCTGCACGTCAAGGTCAACCCTCGCTGGGACGAGGATCGCAGCCTGTACAAGGACATCGGACTGGACTGGACGGAGTGAGCGCTTAGCCGAGCAGTTCGTCTACCCAGGCCGGCACGAGTTCGGCGGCACGACCAAAGCGCCGCTCGTTGAAGAACAGGCTGCCTTGGCTTGGCTCCAGATTGATCTCAAGCGTCGCTGCACCATGGCATCGGGCGGTCTGGACGAAGCCGGCAGCGGGATAAACGGCGCCTGACGTGCCGATGGAAACAAACAGGTCCGCCCGGCTCAGCGCAGCGTCGATCCGCTCCATCGCATACGGCATCTCGCCGAACCATACGATATCAGGCCTCACTCGGCCTTGCGCATGGCAAGACGGGCAGGACGAAGCCGCGTCCATTGATCCTGCCCAGGCAAAGCGATCATCGCATGCAAGGCACCAGCCTTGCCGGAGCGCGCCGTGCATATGAAGCAGGCGTTTAGCCCCGGCTCTTTCATGCAGGTCATCAACGTTCTGCGTGATGATCAGCAAATCCCCTTTCCACTCGGCATCCAGCCTTGCCAATGCGATATGCGCTCCATTCGGCCGTACCTGATCGAGCGCAGCCCGGCGGGCATTGTAGAAGGCATGCACCAAGGCAGGGTCGCGAGCAAAAGCTTCGGGGGTGGCCACGTCCTCGACCCGGTGGCCTTCCCACAGGCCGTCCGGTCCGCGAAAGGTCGCAATGCCACTGTCCGCGCTGATGCCTGCTCCAGTCAGAATGACGATATTTATCGGCGACTTCACTGCAACTTTCCCTTCCCCGCTTTGTTGACATGAATGTCAGCAAGCCTCACCCCTGCTGGCATGGGCCAGAACATGTATCGTCACGCAATTGGCATCCGGCCAGCCGACATCGACCACATGGGTCACGTCAATAATTCCGTCTACCTGCAGTGGGTGCAGGAAGCAGTGGTTCGTTACTGGGAGAAAGTCGCCCCGAGTGAGGCCGTGTCGAAGCATCTCTGGGTCGCGCTGAAACATGAGATCAGTTACCGGCGCCCGACTTTCCTTGACGATGTTGTAGTTGCTGATGTCATCGCCGAGCGTATTCAGGGTGCCAGGGCACTCTTCACGACTCTCATCAAGCGGGGCGAGGAAGTGGTGGCGGAGATCCAGAGCACGTGGTGCTGCCTCGATGCCGGATCAGGGCGCCCTGCCCGCTTGGCCAAGGACGTGATTAACCGCTTTCTGCCCCCGGCCTTGCCGGAGGCGTGAGCCGAGGCCGGATAAGGATCGGTATTGGCGGCTGGACGTACCCGCCTTGGCGAGGCACGTTTTATCCCGATGGCTTGCCGCAACGCTTGGAGCTTGCACATGCCGCTTCCAGGTTCGGCGCGATCGAGATCAATGGCACCTTCTACGGTCGGCAAAGCCCCGACAGTTGGGCGGCATGGGCCGATGCCGCACCGGACGGGTTTCAATATGCAGTCAAAGGCAGCCGTTATTGCGTCACTCGGCCAAAGCTCGCGGACGCACGCGAGGGCGTTGACAACTTTCTTGCCCAAGGCATGGCGCGCCTCGGGGAAAAGCTTGGTCCGATCTTGTGGATGCTTGCCGCCCGGCGCAAGTTCGACCGCGAGGACATTGCGTCCTTCCTGAGCCTGTTGCCACGTGAACTGGAAGGCCGTCCGCTCCGTCATGTCATCGAACCCCGGCACGAAAGCTTTCGGGACGAGGCCTTCTTCGCCGTGTGCCGCGAACATGACGTCGCCATCGTGTTCGGAGACGACGACGAGTTCCCGTGCATCGAGGCGGACACCGCGAATTTCGCCTATGCACGATTGCAGCGGATGCGGGAGGACGTGGCTAGCGGATACGACGACGCGTCGCTCGAGAGCTTTGCGGCGCGCGCCAGCCGCTGGGCTGAAGCCGGCCGCGATTCCTATCTGTTTCTGATCAATGGCGCCAAAATCCGTGCACCGGCTGCCGCTCAGGCCCTGCAAGTCCGGCTGGGCGTTGCACCCGGCTGATCGCTGCGCCATCACGACGGCCATGCGCACCGATCAGCAACCCACCCGATTGACCTTAGTCGCTCCCAAAGGCCGCATGGGACAGGCCATCATCGCGGCGGTTGCCCAGGACGATAGCTTTCGCATCGATGCTGATCACGGTGACGTATTGATTGATTTCTCCGCGCCCGGGGCTCTGCCGGCGAGTTTGGAGCGAGCCATTCGCGCGAATGTGCCGATCCTCGTGGGAACCACCGGTCTTGACGACCTGGCCGGCCGCCGCATCGCTGAAGCCGCAAGCAGTGTCGCCGTGCTTCGTGCTGCAAATACGTCAGTGGGTGTCGCGATCTTGGCCGAGTTGGTTGAGCGAGCCGCCGCGGTTCTGGGCACCGACTGGGATATTGAAATCCTGGAAATGCATCACCGCCGCAAAACTGACGCACCATCCGGCACTGCATTGGCGCTGGGCGAGGCAGCCGCTTGCGGACGCGGAATAGAATTGTCCTCTAACAGTGAGCGATCTCGGGATGGCACCGGGGTGGTTCGGGCAGAGGGCGCTATCGGCTTTGCCGCGCTTCGCGGCGGCACAGTCGCTGGCGATCATGACGTCATCTTCGCCGGCCCCGAGGAACGCTTGATCCTGTCTCACCGCGCGGAGAGTCGCGCCATTTTTGCCAAGGGAGCGCTCGCCGCCGCTCGCTTTTTGCGCGATCGGAAGCCCGGGCTCTACTCCATGCGTGACGTGATCGGCCGAGCTTGAACCCGGCAGCGATCTTCGAATTCTACCGACGCCTGACGGAACTCGATCCGGAGCCTCAAGGTGAACTCGAGTGGAGCAATCCTTACACTTTGTTGGTGGCCGTTGCGTTGTCTGCCCAGGCAACCGACATCAGCGTCAATCTGGCAACGCGGCGGTTATTCGCATTAGCCGATACACCCGAGCAGATGCTCGCGCTCGGCGAGGACGGAGTGAAAGAACATATCCGCACCATCGGCCTGTTCAACACCAAGGCCCGCAACGTCATCCTGATGGCGCAACAATTGCTGGAGCAATTCGGCGGGAAAGTGCCTCAGGATCGGAGCGCTCTCGAGGCGTTAGCCGGCGTCGGTCGAAAGACAGCGAATGTCGTGTTGAATACTGCATTCGCGCAATCGACCATTGCTGTCGACACTCACGTGTTTCGCGTTTCGAATCGTACCGGGCTCGCACCCGGCAAGTCACCACTCGATGTCGAGCTCAAACTGGAAAAGCGTACTCCGGCTATTTTTCGGCGATACGCTCACCACTGGCTGATTTTGCATGGACGCTACGTGTGCAAGGCCCGCAAGCCGGAATGCTGGCGATGCCCCGTGATCGATCTTTGTAACTTCTCGCCCAAGACTCCGCCGCCGAAGGGCTCAGCGCCAAACGCGCTCGAAGCGGTGCCCTAAGCCGGTCAACAGCTCATATTGGCTTTTTCCCGTGATCGCTGCGGAGCGCTCCAGGTCGAAGTCGATCTGAACCCAATCGCCTTCGCCAAGGTCGACCGCCGAGTCGCAGCATACTGCGATGAGGTCCATCGACACCCGGCCGAGCACCGGCAGCGTCTGCCCACCGGAGGTCGCATTTCCACTGCTAGAAAACGAGCGCCAATAGCCATCGGCATAGCCGAGATTGAGGATCGCGACTTGGGTGTCCCTTTCGGCCCTAAAGGTCGCCCCATAACCGCAGGTTTCACCGGCCATCACCTTGCGGCGTTGCACCACCTGCGCTTCTAGCGTGGCAACCGGTCGGATATGATCACGTGCTTCTCCGCGCGGAATGCCGCCGTATAGTGCGAGGCCCGGACGTACGAGATCGAAGCTGTAGTCGCGTCCAAGGCAGATGCCCGCGCTGTTGGCGAGAGAAGAACGCCGAGCCGGCACTGCGCCGACGATCTCGCGAAATCGCCTGAGCTGCACCGCATTCAAGGGGTGTT
>DATLMM010000013.1:0-12038 GCA_035537335.1 Sphingomicrobium sp.
GGGCAGCCAGTTCGGGCGGGAGGACTTCGACGCCTTCTGCGAACTCAGCAGCCGGATGGGCCGACCGGTGACGCACATGGTCCGTGGCCACGATCATGGCGACGAGCGCTTCATCACCTACCCTGCCTACAACGCGCATCCGCTGCTGACGACCGTGGCCCTGTCACGCCGCCTGCCGCGCGAAGCCTTCGGCCCGTTCGAGCGGGTGCCGACGCTAGCCCGCTACGTTCCCGGCGCGCTGCCGCAGGTCCACCGGCTCCATGTGCCCCCAGAACTGGTCGCGTCGGTCTTTCCGCCGCCTGAAGGCAGCGCAACTGCCCCAGCTGCGGAGTGCGACGTTTGAGCGGCGTTGTCCTGCGCTGTCCGAACTGCGGTACCATTCAGCCGGTCGAGGGTCAGTGCGACGCCTGTCACGAGGCGGCCGTCCGCTTCTACTGCACCAACCACGCGCCCGGATTGTGGCTTGAGGGGAGTGCCTGTCCTCAGTGCGGCGCCCGCTTCGGCGATCCCGTGCCGAGTCGGCCGCCGAACGCGCCGCCGAGAGCTGCTCCACTCGAGGTCAGAGTTCCACCGACCCGCCGGTCGACAGAAGCGGATGAGCCGGAACTCTGGGAAACTGAAGTGCCGACCCGAATGGATCCGGGTCGCCTTGGCCGGACTGGTCCGGACCCTTTCCGCATCCTTCTGGGTGCCATGATGTCCGCAGCTCGCGCAAGGTCGGCACGGGCGGATAGTCTCGACCATGAAGATTCATTAGGGGGGCGACCGCGCGGAGGATGTTGCCTCGGAAGGCTGCTCGTCCTTGCGCTCCTGCTGTTTGCACTGGCGTTGCTGGCGCCGATGTTCTTCGGGGTATTCTTCGGGTTCAACTGATCAGGCGAGGGTGCCGGCCAACTGTGGAGGCCGCTTACGAGTGCTTAGTAGCGCACTATGAACGGCTGCAGGTGGCGGATCGCGTGCCTCGATTTGGTCTTAAGGGATGTCCGATTCTGCCGATTGCCGCCCGAAAGCAGCCGGTCCGCTTACCACCATCAGCAGACGCTGGGCAGATGTTGATACGAGCATTGGCTGGTGGCCGCTTGCGGAAGGACTGATTACCTCGGCAGTCATACCCAAGCAGCCGCTCCTGTTAAGCTCTCGTTCGCCCATGTTCGGGCGTTATGGGGAGATGCGTAATGTGGCTGCCCTGGTAATCGCCGCTGCTGCCTGCTCGGCTGCCCCCTCAAAACAACCGCAGTCCGAGCCAGCGGGACAAAGCTTGCTCGGGCAATGGCGATTAATCGCGGTTGACGGCCGGCCTGCGGTGATGGGACGCGATGGCAGGTCCCCACTGCTCACCTTCGACGGGCACGGGTATGGCGGCAACGTTGGGTGCAACTCCTTCGGTGGTCTTGGGCTGGCGCACGAAGGCCGGTTTTACGGCGGCTTTGCGCTATCCACAGCTATGGCGTGCGGAGTGCCATTCGACACACAAGAGACCGGTGTTCAGAGCCTTCTCGCCCGTGCGCCAACCGTTGAGTTCGCAGACCCAAATCGCCTTGTGCTCGCAGCTGCTGGTCAAAGGCTGGAGCTGGCTCGAGCCGGACCGCTACCGGCCGATCGCGTTCCGGTCGCGCCCATTCCCTTCATTGGCACCGCGTGGAGCTTCGGTGCGCTCGACGGGCGAGCGATCGAGATGCCCGGCGCGCGATCCGGGCCGACGCTCACGGTTGAAGCGGACGACTTCACGCTCGAGACGCCGTGCCTGGTCACGAGCGGTAGCTGGCTTCAGTCTGGATTGGGAGCAATCACCCTCAAGCCCGAACGCCGAACCGAGCGCAACTGCAACGCGGCATCGAAGGGCCAAAGCGAGTTGTGGGCGCAAGCCCTGCGCGGCGCCTTGCGCTACAGCAACGGTCCCAATGGCGAGATCCTGCTTGCCGGCGGCGGGCATTGGATGATCGGCGACCTTGTGCGCCGGGGCAGCAGCGAGGCGGCGTCACTTGCCGGCCGCTACGAGGTCGAGGGTGGCCCGACTGCAGCGCAGCGGAACGGCGCCAAACCGGCTGAGCTAATCCTTACCCGCAACGCCTACTATCTGTGGGATGGCTGCAATCGCACTGAAGGGCTGGCGATACCCTTCGAAAGGCAGCTGTTTCTCCATGGCAGCGGTGTCACCACTCTCGCCAACTGCATGCCAGGCCGCGATGACGCGAACTTCAAGCGCATTGTCACGTCGGATCCCCGTATCGGCCGCATACCAACCGGAATACTTCTGTCTTCACCAGCGGGCTATATCCGCTTGCGCCGCACGGGTAGTGCTCCACCGGGCACTGGCGGCGTCACTACCCGCCTTTTACCCGGCATGCGGTTCACGCTTCTCGGGACTGCGGGTGGCACCCTAGCGATCATGCCCGGCAACACATTTCGTCTGAGCCAGCCCTGCGGCATCACCGAGGGGCGCTGGCGTGCAGCCCCGGGCGAGCGAGACGGCGACATTCGCTTTGGCCCGGATAGGCCAGCCGAGGCCTGCGAGCGGGATGCAGCTTCGCGGTCACTGCAACATGCCTTCGTTGGCAACGTCGATGTCGCGATAGGTCCCAATCGCGACATTGCTTTGTTCGCGGGTCGGTTTGGCGCAGTACGCGCTCAGCTTACGCCCTAGATCACGGGAACACGTAGGCGGCGAAACTCCACCCGGTTGCCCCCACCTTCCGCGATCAGAACCTGACCAGTCGGGCCAAGCTGATCTGAGTGCCATCGAAGGGTGCTACCTCGGGGCCGCTGCGCCAAGGACCACAACCTTCTATGGAGTAGCCGCTTTCGTATCGTTCAACGCGATAAGCAGTTCCTGAGAGCGGGCGGAGCAGACCGCCTGTCGCGACGCAACCGAGCTGAGCTGCAAAGGTTGGCTCCACGAAGGAGCTAGTCGACAAAGCGTATCCTCGTTGAACACGTTGCCCGTTCCGGCGGAACTCGCGCCATGAACCGGCGATAGTTCCCGGATCTTCCTTGGCGATCTGCGAAGATCTGGCCGGTCGGAACTCGCTGGCGTGGCATCCTCCAATCGCTAGGACGATGATCGGGAGAAGTGCACGCGGAAGCATCGAAACGAGAACGCAGCGAACTTCGCCCACGATCCGAAGTTAAGCTATAAGCCGCTGCAAGCTTCGTACGAGTGAACGTCTCCTATGCGCGGGCCTCACCCGAAAGCAGCCGTTCCGCTTCCCACCATGAGCAGACCTAAAGCGCGGCCAGCCTAAATGTCGGCAAGTGGCCGTCAGGAGAACGTCTGGTCTGTGCGGCTGGAGCACAAAAGCGGCTGTTCGTTCAGCTGCCTAGCGAAGGTCCGCTTTCGACCCATTGCAGACATACCGATTGGCGCTTTCGGGCCTCTAGTGCCCACCCTCTACCCAAGGCACGCCTGCGTTTCGCAGAACCTCGGCGAGACCTTCCTCGAGCTCCAGCGACTCCCATTGGTGAAGCGGGTTCAGATGTTCAACAAACTCGGGTAGCAAGCGCACGCCGAAGCGTCTTACGGGACCGCTCGATTTGTACCCGGCCTTATGCTGGTCAAATCGCCAGTCGGGTTCGCGCCACTCCACTTCGCCGAGCGCATCGACCAGCGCTTCCATACCTCGAAGCCGCGCTGCTCAAGGGGGCGGAGGGCTTGGCCTACATCCACCCATACGTCCCGGTCTTCGGGAGAGATCGCCGCTAGGGCGCTCTCCAGCTCCGTCCACGTCTCCTCGGTTACATCCTCTGGGTCCACAGGCTCGAAGTCGCTAGCGCGCGTTCTACGGGCCGTAGCGACCGTGTTTAGGGCGTCGAGCTGCCCGAGGTCGATCCAACCTTTCGGCGTTGCGCCTTCCCAAAGGTCGCCGGTCAAACGGATGAACCGCTTCGCGGCATATATGGAGAGGCCCTTAGCTAGGTCGGTTCCGTCGAACTCCACGGAACAGGGAGCGATTATGTGCAAACCCTGCCCAGACACGGATCGCTCGACATAGGCGCCAGCAGCGCGCGCCTCTATGGCCAGAGCATATCCGGGGTGAGTCGGGATCAGACCGCCCGCTTCGTCTAGGCAGTGG
This sequence comes from Sphingomicrobium sp., assembly GCA_035537335.1. Lineage (GTDB taxonomy): Bacteria > Pseudomonadota > Alphaproteobacteria > Sphingomonadales > Sphingomonadaceae > Sphingomicrobium. Next base: position 4,071 of record DATLMM010000013.1, read on the forward strand.
TCGAGGTCGGCGACGACAAACCCTTTGCCCTCGACCACGGCGATGCCGATGCCGTCGCACCACTTGAACGTGTTGGCCTTTGCTACCGCCTGATCGAACTGGACAAGCCGCCCGAGGTCCTGAGGACCGTCAAGCTCTCCGTTTCGGAAGGTGCCACTGGCGTACCGGGGCTTCTTGCCATGGGCGAGAAGGAAGATCGGCTGCTCAAGGAGCTGGTCCGGCAGGACTGCGCTAAGTGCGTCGGTATTCTTGTCGTGTTCCATTGCGGGTAGGCTCCGCTCCTAAGAGACGGGTCCTATCCAGGGCCACGGTCAGTTGAGTTGATAGGATGGCGTCAAGCGCGCTGCACATCAAGGGTCTGCTGTTCTGCGTCATAGGCTCCACGGACCCGGAGCCACTCGGCCACTTCCTTGCGGCGATACGCGATGCGGTGCGGCGTGAGGCGGATCGGCTGAGGGAAGTTTCCGTCCTTCGTAAGCCGGTGGAGCGTGGAGCGATGAAACGTCGCTACTCGGCAGACTTCCTCCGGGGCAATAAGGTCAGGCAGTTCAATCGTGTGGGTCATTGCAGAAGTCCCTCGTTTGGTTTGTAGTTTGAATGTAAGACAACCAAGACGAGTGTGAAACCAATGCAATTCGTTTTTCTGTCCCGCGCAAATACAGCCCGATCCTGGCGTAGGGATGTCGGACTGCATTACTTGTTTTGCTGTTGCGACTACTCGACCGGTCGAAGCTTTACGACTTTGTCGCCCTCGGCTGCTCGCATTACTTCCACTGCCCAGCGATCAAGCGCGTCTCGCTTCTCCTTCTCGTACCGGTGGAGAGCATAGACCTTGGCTGTGACGCCGGTGGAAGCGTGGTTCAGGACCTTCGACACGACCTCTTCGAGGACGCCGAGCCGAACCATGTGGGTCGCTGCCGTGCGCCTGAGGTCGTGGAACGTCCACGGAGCCATTGGCCCCTTCCCATCCGTCTCGATGAACTCGTCCAGCCGCTGCTTCAGTTTCGCGTAGTTCGAGATGTGCGTCTTGCCGTCTGTCGTGAAGACGTAGGCCTCGCCGAACTTAGGCGCGGCCGAAAGGAGGCTTACCGTCTGAGGCGATAGCGGGACGAGGTGCGCCCGACTGGACTTCGTTTCCTCGGCTGAAAGGGTCCAGGTGGCCGAGCCTAGGTCCACTGCCCTACGGCGCATGGACGCAACTTCCGTCCGGCGTTGAGCAGTAAGGAGAAGGGTCCGGATGAACTGGGCTAAGGGGAAGCCAAGGTGCTCCGCCCCCTGCCAGATCCGGGCCACCTCTTCCATGTCGAGGACCCGGTCACGAGCCTTATCCTCCTTGGGCTTCTCGATCCCGTCCGCCGGCGATGTTTCCAGCCAATCGTGCGAGAGGCCAAACCGGAACACCGTCTTGACTACCGTCAGGACGCGGTTGGGCAGCACGTCGCCTTCCACCCCTTCAACCAGTTCACGGACGTCTCGGCGGCGGATGTCGGTCAGCTTCCGGTCCCGCCACTTGGGCAGGACGTGCATCTCCAACCGCCGTTCCTGCAGACGCCAGGACTTGTTTCTCGTCTTGGCTTTCTCGACCCATGCCTCGGCCAAGTCGCCAAAGGTCCGGTCAAGGTTTCCTGCGGTCCCTTCTCGGGCAGTGGTTTCGAGGATTGCCAAGGCCGCCGAGGGGCCGCTGCCAGACTCATTGCCGGGTAGTTGCCTAGCTTCCGGTTCATGACGGTGCCATTCGGAACCCGGGCCTTTAGCGTCCACGTCTTCTTGTCGGTCGTCCCAACCCTGAGCCGGAGGCCAGTGACCTTGGCGTCACGGAGTTCATAGGCCTCAGCCGCTGCCTTGAGGGATGCGACCTTTACGTCGGTGAACAGAGTGGGATTACTTTGTGACCGCTTCGAGATAGTGTCCTGCTCGACCATTTCGCCTCTCCAATGCGCGGAGTGGTTGAGGACGGCCTGGACACTTAGGTAGGCTCTAAGCCCAGGTCGTCCTCGCCCTCGCCTCCTTGTTACCAAACTGCCCTTTTGGACACGGATTTAGTAACGGATGGTGAGAGTGTAAAAGACCCAAGAAATGGGTGGCACGACAGGAATGGCGGTAAACCGCCATTTCTAGGATGTAAGAAAAGCATGAGGGCCTGCCCACTAGCACTTCTAAGCTTGTGGTCGCAGGTTCGAATCCTGCCGGGCGCGCCACTCCTCCTAGTGCTGGAGGTCGGCTGCCGTTCGCGCCAGCTGCGCCACCTGCGTGAGGTCGGCCGCGCCCTTGGGCACGATCCAGGTTCCGCCAACGCAGCGCACCGCCGGGTGGGCGAGCCAATCGGGAGCGTTCTCCGAAGTGATCCCGCCGGTTGGGCAGAAGCGGACGGAAGCGAACGGCTCCGACAGCGACTTGAGGGCCGGCAACCCGCCCGAGGCAACGGCCGGGAAGAACTTGAAACGATCGAGCCCAAGATCCAGGCCGCGCATGATGTCCCCCGCGCTGGATATCCCGGGAAGGTAGGCCAGCCCGGAGTCCAGCACCGCCCGGCTGAGCCCTTCGGTGAGGCCCGGCGCAACGATAAAGGTGGCGCCGGCGTCCTGCGCTTGCCCGAGCTGCTCGCGGCTGACCACCGTGCCAGCCCCGACGATCGCGCCCGGGACCTGCGCCATGGCGCGGATCGCGTCCAGTGCATGAGGGGTGCGGAGCGTCACCTCCAGCACCGGTAGCCCGTTGGCGACCAGAGTCTCGGCCAGCGCCTTGGGGTCGATGCTGCCGTCCAGGATCAGCACGGGGATCACCGGCGCCGCGCCCATGATCTCGTCGATGGTCTTCATGGGTGAGCCCTCGCGAAAGCTGCCGCGGCGCCGAACAGCCCCGGCTGCGGGTGGGTAATGAGCTTGACCGGCATCTCGTCCATTCGCCGCTCGAACCGGCCCTTGGCGATGAACCGGTCGCGGAAGCCCGAGCGCGGCAGGTGGGCGGCCAGGCGCAGGCCCAGCCCGCCGCCTATCACCACCGCGCTCGCCCCTTGCGCAAGGGCGAGGTCGCCCGCCACCGCGCCCAGCGTCAGGCACAGCCGGTCCAGCGCCGCCGCGGCCAGGCTGTCGCTGCCGTCCATAGCCGCGGCCCACAGCTGCTTGTCGTCGCGGATCGCAAGTGGCCGGTTCTCGATCGCGCCCAACGCTTCGTAGATGTTGACCAGCCCGCGGCCGGAGATCAGCCGCTCGACCGACACCCGGCGAAAGCTGCGGCGGAGTTCCCGAAGTATGCCGTCTTCCAGGCTATCGAGCGGGGCGAAATCGACATGGCCGCCTTCGGTCTCGATCACCTGATAGCCGCCCGCGTGCCGCAACAGGCTGGCGACACCAAGCCCGGTGCCGGGGCCCACAATGCTGATCACGCCGTCGGCTGGCAGCTCAATATCAGGCCCGCACAGGTGCGTGTAGGCCGAACCGTCGAGCGATCCCACGGCATGGGCCACGGCGCCGAAGTCGTTGACGACCGTGAAGCGCTCGACCCCCAGTTTCTCGTTCATGAGCGCCGGGCGGATCACCCAGGGATTGTTGGTCAGCTTGAGCAGCTCGCCGCCGAGCGGACCGGCGAAAGAGATGGCAAGCTCATGCGGCAAGGTGTCGCCCGAGCGGCGTCCGAACTCCTCCCAGGCGGTCTGAAAGCTGGCATGCTCGGCGGTCTTGAGCGTGACCGGCTCGGACAGCTCGGTAACTCGCCCACCCTCCACCGTTGCGAGGGCGAAGCGGGCGTGGGTGCCGCCGATGTCCGTCGTAACTATGCGCCGGGTCACGCCCCCTCCTGCTCCATCATCGCCAGCATCGCCGAGGCGCCACGCTCGGCGTCGTCGGCGCCGAAGCGCATCAATGCGAACAGCTCGCGGCCGGTGCCGGCCGGCGGCGGCGGCGCGGCGGCGGGCTCCCGAGCCTGGAGGTCGATACCCACCGCCTCCAGCTTGCCCTCCTCCGCCGAAAGCCGCACCACGTCGCCGTCGCGCAGCCGGCTCAGCGGACCGCCGCCAAGCGCTTCGGGCGAGACGTGGATCGCCGCGGGCACCTTGCCGCTCGCCCCCGACATCCGCCCGTCCGTGACCAACGCCACGCGCTGTCCACGGTCCTGCAGCACCCCCAGCGTCGGCACCAGCTTGTGCAGCTCGGGCATGCCGTTGGCGCGGGGGCCCTGGAAGCGGACGACCACCACCACGTCCCCGTTGAGCTCGCCCGCCGAAAAGGCGCGCAGCACGTCGTTCTGGTCGGAGAACACCCGCGCGGGCGCTTCGACCGTCCAGCGGGAAGGATCGACCGCGCTGGTCTTCAAGGTCGCGCGGCCGAGATTGCCCTGGACCAGCCGCATGCCGCCGTCGGTCAGGAACGGGCTGTGCACCGGCCGCAGCATGGTGTCGTTGCGGCTCTCGGTCACCTCGGTCCAGACGAGCTCGTCCCCGGCCAGTTCCGGGTGAGCGGTCCACGCCTGGAAATCGTCTGCTCCGGCGGTCACGACATCCTCGTGGATGAGCCCGGCCCCGAGCAGCTCGCGCGTGATGAAGCCGATCCCGCCCGCATAATGGAAGTCGTTCACATCCCCCGACCCATTGGGATAAACCCGCGAGATCATCGGCACCGCCGCGGACAGCGCGTCGAAGTCCTCCCAATCGATGATGATCCCCGCCGCCCGAGCGATCGCGGGGAGGTGGATCGCGTGGTTGGTCGATCCGCCCGTCGCCAGCAGGCCGACCGTCGCGTTGACGATGCTGCGCTCGTCCACGCACTGGCTGAGCGGCCGCTGCTTGGCTGCCGCAAGCTCGGCCAGCCGGTGCACCGCCGCGCGGGTCAGTGCTTGGCGCAGCGGCGTGTTCGGCTGGATGAAAGCCGCATTGGGGACGTGCAGACCCATCAGCTCCATCATCATCTGATTGCTGTTGGCGGTGCCGTAGAAGGTGCAGGTGCCCGGCGCATGGTAGCTTGCCGCTTCCGACGCGAGCAGCTCGTCGCGGCCGACCTTACCCTCAGCGTAGAGCTGGCGGACGCGGACCTTTTCCTTGTTGGCGATGCCCGTCGGCATCGGTCCGCCTGGGACCAGCAACACCGGCAGGTGGCCGAAGCGCAGTGCCCCGATCAGCAGTCCCGGCACGATCTTGTCGCAGATGCCGAGCAGCGCCGCGCCCTCGAACATGCCGTGGCTCAGCGCAACCGCCGTCGACAGGGCGATGGTGTCGCGGCTGAACAAGGACAGGTCCATCCCGTCCTGCCCTTGGGTCACCCCGTCGCACCTCGCCGGCACCCCACCCGCGACCTGCGCCGTCGCCCCGACCTCGCGGGCAAAGATCTTCATCTGCTCGGGGAAGCGCGCGTAAGGCTGATGCGCCGACAGCATGTCGTTGTAGGCGGTGACGATACCGATGTTCGGACCCGCGATGGTGCGGATGCTGTCCTTGTCCCCTTCCGCCGCCGCGAAGCCGTGCGCGAAATTGCCGCAGCTCATCCGCGGGCGGCTGATCCCGCGCTCGGCCTGCTGCGCCATCAGGTCGAGGTAGCGCTGCCGGCTCCCGCGGGAGCGCTCAACGATCCGCTCGGTGACGGCGGCAATGCGCGGGTCGAGGGTCATGCCGGGCACCAGTGGATGGTGGGCGGCTGGCGGCAGTCGGCAAGCACCCGGCCGATCGGCAGGGTCGAGGTACTGCCTTCAGCCAAGGCGCGTTCAAGCAAGGCCCGCTTTTTGTCGCCGGTGATGGTGACGATCAGCGCATCTGCGGCGGCGATGGCGGACTTGGTCAGCGTCACCCGAGCGACCGGCGCTTCGGGCGGCAGCGGATCGGGCCGGACGCCCACTGCGCGGCGTGCTGGCGAAGCATCGAGCGCGGCCTGCAGGTCCGGCCCTGAGAAGATGGAAGCGGCGTGGCCGTCCTCGCCCATGCCGAGCCAGACCAGCGCGGGCGGCCAGGGCAGTTCCTGCATGCGGGCGTCCGCGGCATCGCCGGCGCGCGCGACATCAGTTTCGTCACAGGCAATCGGCACCACCCGCGCGCCGGTGCCGGCGAAGCTCTCCTTGAGCAACCGCATGTTGCTCAGCTCGGAACTGGCCTCCACCAGCCGTTCGTCGGTCGGGATCAGCGTCACCGCTTGCCACGGCAGCGCTGCTGCAGCGAGCTTACAAAAGACCGGCCGCGGCGTGCTGCCCCCGGGCAGCGCCAGCAGGCTTTCCCCCCGCTCGCCCGCCGAACGCCGCACAATCGCACTCACCTCCTCGGCAACCGCTTCCGCGAACTCGCCCGGGTCGTCGTGACAGCGCCATTCGACCCTAGTCATTCCAGCTCACCCCGTCGCGCTCGGCCAGTGCGATCGCGGCGGACGGGCCCCAATTGCCGGCCGCATAGGTCCGTGGCGCAATGCCGGCCGCGGTCCAGGCCGCGCGTACCCCGTCGATCCATTGCCACTGCGCTTCCACCTCGTCGCGACGCACGAACAAGGTGGGGTCGCCTTCCAGCAAGTCCAGCAGCAACCGCTCGTAGGCGATCCGCCGGCGCACGTCGCTGAAGGCATGCGGCTGGTCGATGTCGAGCGCAACCTCGCGCAGCCGGATGCCACCCCGGTCGAGCCCCGGCTGCTTGGCCATCAGTTCCAGCGCGATGTTCTCCTCGGGCTGGATCGAGATGATCAGTCGATTGGGCACGGTCCGCGCGCCGCGGCTGGCGAACATGGAATGGGGCACCTGGCGGAACTGGATAGCGAGCTCGGTGCGGCGTTCGGGCAGCCGCTTGCCGGTGCGCAGGTAGAAGGGCACGCCGGCCCAGCGCCAATTGTCGACGTGCGCCCGAAGCGCGACAAAGGTCTCCGTGCCCGAAGCGCGGCCAAGCTCGTCCGAGTAACCGGGCACCGGCTGGCTGGCCACCGCGCCTGCACCATATTGCCCCGTAACCACTTCCCGCTCGATCCGTTCGGGCGTGATCGGGCGGAGCGAGCGGAGCACCTTGACCTTTTCGTCGCGGATCGCAGTGGCGTCGAAGCTGGCCGGCGGCTCCATCGCGACCAGCGCCAGCAGCTGCAGCATGTGGTTCTGGACCATGTCGCGCAGCGCGCCCGTGCCGTCGTAATAGTCGCCGCGGCCTTCTAGCCCGATCGTCTCGGCGATCGTGATCTGCACATGCTCGATGTGCTGCGCGCTCCATAGCGGCTCGAACAGGATGTTGGCGAAGCGCAGCGCCAGCAGGTTCTGGACGGTCTCCTTGCCGAGGTAATGATCTATCCGGAAGGTCTGCTCTTCGGGGTAGGCGGCCGCGACCGCATCGTTGATCTCGCGGCTGGAGGCGAGATCGGAGCCGAGCGGCTTCTCGAGCGCCAGCCGCACATTCGGTCCCGCCAGTCCGGCACCCTCAAGATTGTCGATGGTTGGCTTGAACAGGCTGGGCGCTGTCGACAGGAAGATCGCAACCTTCCCCGGCCCCTCACCCACCACTTCCGCCAGCCGGCGGAAGCCGTCGCGGTCCTGCGCGTCGAGCGGCACGTAGCGAAACCGCTCGGCGAAGCGCTCGGCCTTGCTCTCGTCAAACAGCCCGCCCGGCGCATGATCGCGCAAGGAGGCCACGACATGCTGCCTGAAGCCCGCATCGTTCTGCTGGGTCCGCGCGGTTGCGACCACCGCCAGCTCTTCGGGCAGCAGCCCGTCCGCAGCCAGTCCATAGAGCGAGGGCAGCAGCATGCGCGCGGCCAGGTCGCCGGTCGCGCCGAACAGGATCAGCGTGGAGGCGACGGCGCGGCTCATGCGGCAGCCCGCTGCTGGAGCCCCGCGAGGGCGGCGCGGTGCGTCGGGAAGTTGCGCGCGCAGCCACCGATGAAACGCTCAACCTCGGCCATGTCGATGGGCGCGATGTCCGGCCCGGGCGCGCGGAGCCGGCTTTCGTCGGGGAAGTTGCCGTAGCCGGCGAGCAGGCAATGCCAGCTGAGCGGCGGGTAGATGTCGGCGATGCCCTGCCGGTGG
>DATLMM010000014.1:0-14996 GCA_035537335.1 Sphingomicrobium sp.
AGGCATCCAAGACGGTGGAAGGCAACCTCGGCGCACCCCCGTTCAGCTAAAGAGCCCACGTCTGCTATCGACTCATTGCAACGTCGGCATCGTAGCTCCTCCCTCCTGTAGGAGGGTGAGGCTCGCCAGCGCTGACTTAGAGGGCGGTCGTCGCCGCCTGCCCCGTCATACCACGCTGAGGTAATCCTGTTGGATTAGGACTACGGTCACGGCGAAGCTGGCGAACGCCAGCGCCCATGGTCGATTGGCCAGCCGGTCCGGCAATGCTGCCAGGGTCAGGCGTTCGGATCGAACGTAAGTCTGTCTCGACTTGCGGCCCTTAAAGGTGGGATCTCCAATCATGCGAACACCGAATGCGTGAAGAACAGCTGATAGATGGTCACCAGCGTTGCGAAGGTTGTAAAGGTCGTCAGCCCCATGACTGCGTAGATGCGCCCTGTCAGCCCCGTGGCGCTTGGCCACGGTGGAGCTGAGCACTCTACTCTCGTGACCGCGCGCGCGCCGTCAGCGGACTCAGGCACTGGCGCCACTCGACAGCTGGCTCGGCGCGGCCTGCGCAGGTCCGACGGCGGCGCCGACGGTCACACTGCTCATTACGAGCGCGGCGCAAAAAGCGGCGATGGTTGGGCTTACCGAGTCGCGAAACATCGTCTGAGATCCTCGTGTGAAGACTGCACCGTGCAGTTCTCCCAGATCTATCCAAGAAGTGTGCCAAGCCAAGAAAAGCGCCAATTATCATGCGGTATCGCTCCATCAATTGGAGGTCGGTTGGCTGCCCGCACCAAGGTTCGGCGTATCTTCCAAGCGCCGCGCGTGCGTGCGGAGCCGGCAAGTCGAGCGTCCGCCCATGGTGGAAAGCGGAACGACTGCTTTTGGATCCGCAGAGGCGGATAGCAGACGTTCGCCTGTGCGAGGCGATCCGCGACTTTGCGCCCATCTCGATCGCTCTGAGTGGCTCCCTCGGCACCCGTAAGCGGCCCCTCATGCAGGCAAGTGGCTGATGTCCGAGATCGATCCCTAACGGACATTCGCTTAGCGGCAGTTAAGCGTGGTGCCTGAACCCGGCGCGCCCACCCTTCCGGACCGTCAACGCGCCCGCTGAGCTTGAGGCTGCGACTGGTAAGTCGTCGGCCGCTTCTGCGCCACCATCGGGAAGGTCTCGCCGCCGTGGTAGGTCACGTTTCCGCACATGAAGTGTGGCGGGTCGATCCCAAGCCGACCAACTTCCAGCACCAATGGCGTGAGGCCACAGTTGCCGCTGGCCTCGACGGCCTGCACTTCCATGACCTGCGGGGCACGACGTGCACACTGCTGGCGGAAGCGGGAGCGACCCCGTCGGAGATTGCGGCTGTGCTGGGCTGGACGGTGACGACGGTCAATCAGATGCTCGACACGTACCAGTCGATGACCGCTTCCCTCAGCAACTCAGCCGTCGCGAAATTGGAGCGAAAAGCGAGGTGATTGCGGAAAGAGGTGCGGAACGGCGCTCAGGAATCGAGCTAAGTGCTGGCTGGGGCGGCAGGATTCGAACCTGCGAATGCCGGTACCAAAAACCGGTGCCTTACCACTTGGCGACGCCCCAGCAGACGGGCGGGCTTATAGCTGCAATCGCGTGGGGCGAAAGGGATTACTAAGCCCCGTTCAGGACCAGGAGCGATCGAACCTAATCCAGCTCGTGCCGATAAGTCTCCGGCAGCCAGATCGCCGAAACGATGAACGCCATTGCGACGACCGCCATCGTGTACCACAGGCCGGCATAGGCGTCGCCCGTGCTGACCACGATCAACTGGCTGATGAACGGCAGGAACCCGCCGAAATAGCCCGCTCCGATGTGATAGGGCACCGACATCGACGTGTAGCGGATGCGGGCCGGGAAGAGTTCAACTAGGATCGCCGCGACTTGACCGTAGGTCATTGCGGAGAGGGCTACCATGACCGCGATCGCCAGGATGATCTTCCAGCGCTGCTTCTGCGCCGAGTCCGCCTTGTCCGGGTAACCGGCCGAAGCGAGAAGCGCGGTGTAGGCCGCTTGATCGAAACCGACGATGCGTCGATTGCCGACAGTCAGCGACACCTCGCCGGCATCCGCCTTGGCGTAGCTGACACCGCGCTTGGAGAGATAGTTCAGCGCCTGTGCGCAGGGCGCCGTGTGCTTGGGCGTGAAGACGTTGAAGTCGCAGTCCGCCGGGAACGACAGCGTCACGGGCGATGCCGCGGTTGCCCGCGCCAACGCCGGATTGGCTCCATCCGCCATCAAGTGGAACAAGGGAAACAGTAGCACCAAGGTGAGCGCATAGCCGGTCAGCAGCAGCTTCTTGCGCCCGATGCGGTCGCTAAGCGCACCGAAGCCAACGTACAGCGGCGCGGCCAGCATCGCGCCCACCGCCATGTAGAGCAGCGCTTCCTCCTCCCCGACCCGGGCCGTCCCTTGGAGGAAGTAGAGCGTGCCGAACTGGCTGGTGTAGTAGATCACCGTCAGCCCGGCCGCTACTCCGAACAGGGCAACTAGCACCCGCTTCAGGTTGCCCGGATAGGTCAGGCTATCCTTGAAGGGATTGCGGCTGGTGGTCCCCGCCGCCTTCATCGCCTGGAATACCGGGCTCTCCGACAGCTTCATCCGAATGTAGAGCGAGATCGCCAGCATCAGCAGCGAGGCGATGAACGGCACCCGCCAGCCCCAGGCGTCGAACTGCTCGGGTGTTAGCGCATGGCGGCAGGCCAGCACCATGATCAGGGACAGCAGGAACCCGCCGACGACGCTGACCTGGATCCAGCTGGTATACTGCCCCCGCTTGCCGGGCGGGGCATGCTCGGCGACGTAGATGGCCGCTCCGCCATACTCGCCCCCAAGCGCCAGTCCCTGCAACAGGCGGAACAGCACCAGCAGCGCGGGCGCCCACAGGCCGGCGGTCGCGAATGTCGGCAGAAAGCCGATCGCCGCCGTTGCCCCGCCCATCACGGTGATGGTGATCAGAAAAGTATATTTGCGCCCGACCCGGTCGCCGAACCAGCCGAACAGCAGTGCGCCCAGCGGCCGAACGCCGAACCCGGCGCCAAAGGCGGCTAGGCTGGCGAGCGTCGCCGCGGTGGGGTTGTCGGCCGGAAAGAACAGCCGCCCGAGCAGCGCCGCCAGAATGCCGTACAGAAAGAAGTCGTACCACTCGAACACGGTGCCGAGCGCCGACGCGGTGATCACCAGCCGGTCGCGTTTCGGATCAACGACGTAGGTGTGCGGTGCCACGGTGCTTGCCATGCTTCCCCTCTCCCCGCCAGACCATATGCGGGCAGCCGAGGAGAGCAAGCACTAGCTTGATCAGCGTCACCCTGAACTTGCTTGGGGGGTCCACTCCCCCACCGACACCGCAGCCTAGGTTGTGAGTGATGCTGAAACCAGTTCAGCACGCCCGATCTTGACCCTCAGACCTGCCGGCCGTTCACCAGATCGTCGTAGTCTCCGGCCAGTTGCCTGGACAGGACACCGATCTCGAACCGCCAGGGCCCTGCCGATTGAACGAACGTCACCTCCGCCGCGGACCCGGTGATGAAGAACTGCTCAAAGCTCTCCAGCTCCTCCGGCCAGATGGTTCGTTCCTGCACCTCGATCCCGCGCTTACGGGCGAGATCGATCACGGTTCGGCGAGTGATACCGTCCAGGAAACAGTCGGGCGTAGGAGTGTGCAGCACGCCATCGCGAACGAAGAACGCGTTGGCACCCGTCGCTTCGGCCACTTGCCCGCGATAGTCGAACATGAGCGCATCATCGAACCCGCGTCCGTCGGCATGCTGCTTGGACAGCGTAGCGATCATATAGAGGCCCGCCGCCTTGCTGTGCACCGGCGCCGTGTAGGGGGCCGGCCGCCGCCACGCCGCGATGTCGAGCCGAAGTCCGGCTGCTGCCTTTTCGTGCGGGTAGTATTTGCCCCAGTTCCAGGCCGCGACCGCCAGGTGCGGCTTGGTCCCTTTGGGGCTGACCCCCATCGACTCCGACCCGCGCCAGGCAACCGGGCGAAGGTAAGCGTCGGTCAAGCCGTTCGCCTGCAAAACCTCCACGCATGCGGCGTCGATCTGCTCCGCCGTCCAAGGGATGTCGAAGCCGAGCAGCTCGGCGCTGCGACGCAGCCGCTCGCTATGCTCGCGCAGCTTGAAGATGGTTCCGCCATAGGCGCGCTGCCCTTCGAACACGGAGGAGGCATAGTGCATGGCGTGGGTCAGGATGTGGACGTTGGCTTCGCGCCACGGCACCAGTTTTCCGTCGAGCCAGATAAAGCCGTCTCGATCGTCGAAATCCTGCGTGTCCGCCATGAATGCCCCGCTTGACTAAGTTGCGCGGGGACTAGTGCAGCGTCGCGGGTGAATCAATCTGGCGGGCGGCATCCGCCAACTCCCGCGATCGCTGCCCAGCAGCAGTAAGCGTTCGCTCAACCAGGTTCGGCAGCTCCGCTTCAAGCACAGTTAGTCCGGCCTCGGTCGTGCCCTTGGGACTGCGTACCCGGGCAACCAGCGCATCCATGCTGTCGTTCGTGGCGGCGGCCAGCCAGGCCGTGCCGAACACGGTCTCACGCGCGATCGTCAGCGCCAACGCCGGGTCCAGCCCGCGCGTCTCCCCGGCCCCGGCCAGGGCTTCGATGAACCGCGCCACATAGGCCGGGCCCGCGCCCGCCACCGACCCGAGCGCGCCGAACGATGCTTCGTCCGGGCTCCAGATCGCAGTTCCGAGTTGCCGGAATAGGTTGCCGAACCGATCGCGCAATTCTTGTTCCAAACCGTCGCTGACCAAGCCGACGACGCCGCGCCGAACCGCGACTGGCAGGTTCGGCATGGCCCGAACGATCGCCTTGGCACCGGGAAAGCGGGCTTTCAGGCTGGCAAGTTCGACGCCTGCAAGAATGGACACGACGACCGCGCCATCCACGAAGCGGCGAAGGTCCGGGGCGACTTCGTCCAGCATCTGCGGCTTGAACCCAAGCACCACGATCTCGGGCGCCGGCCCCGCCTCGAACAGCGAGCGCACCGTGCGAAGCCCCTCGACCGGAGCCCCGCTCGGCCGAATGGCAACCGACGAACTCAGGTCCAGACCAGCCAGACGCCAGCCTTCGACCATCGCGCCCGCCATGTTCCCACAGCCCACGAACCACATCGATCCGCGGACTGCCTGGCGGGGAGCGCTCTCACCCGTGATTGATTGCACTTCCATGGGGATCAGGCCTCGCCGGCGGTGTCGATCAGCGCCGCGGAGATCGCCTCGCCGGGGCTCTTGCCGCCCCACAGCACAAACTGGAACACCGGATAGAAACGCTCGCATTCCTCCAGTGCGGCTTCCGCGATCGCTTCGGCCTGCTCGAAGGTGAGACCATCGCCATCGCTGCCCACGTCGATCAACGAGGAATAGCGGAATACGATCAGACCAGAGCCGGACCAAAGTTCGAAATGCCCGAGCCACATCTGCTCGTTGATCAGCCCCAGTGTCTCGTAGATTGCCGCCCGCTTCTCCGTCGCAACCTTGACGTCGGGAAAGGCCAGGAACTGCAGCACGCCGTCTTCCGGCCGCCATACGCCGCGCAATTCATACTGTGCCCAACTGCCCGGTGCCGACGCTACGATCTCGCCCTCGCCCGAACGTTCGCAGACCCAGCCTCGGGCATCGAAATAGGCTTCGAGCACCTCTATCGGCGCGCCGTCGTCCCGTTCCTCGTTGGCGTTGTCCTCGGACAAGCTCTCGCTCACTCCTCGGGAGTCTCCACGCCAGTCGTGGGACCCTTCTTGCGGGCGGCGGCGGCTGAAGCGGTGCCCACGCCCTTCCCCGCCGCTGCTTCCAGCGTGGCCAGCCGATTGCGCATGGCTTCCACTTCCTCGCGTGCAGTCGCGGCCATCGCCTTCACGGCTTCAAATTCGTCACGGGACACGAAATCCATGCCCCCGACCCACTCGCGCATTCGCTCGCGGGCGGACTCCTGCGCTTCGCGGGTCATGCCGGCGAAGGTTCCCGCCGCGCCGTTCATCATCTTCACGAAGTCGTCGAACAGACGGTTCTGCGACTGCATCTTCAAGCTCCCGTTATGCCGAGCGGCGCCTGGTCGGCACCCGGATTAAGGCGGCCCGTCTCCCAATTCAGCGCGGTCGCCAGGCACAGCCATGCCAGATAGGGCAGCAACAGCGCGCCCGCCAGCGGTTTCACTCGCCAAAAACTGATGATCGTCATGGTGACCAGCACATTCATGGTCATGATGATCAGCCATGCCCAGTCGATCGCGCCGGCGCCGAAAAAGGTCGGCGACCAGGCATAGTTGAGCGCTAGCTGGACGAAGAACAGGACAAGTCCACGCCGGCGGGGTGTTGACCGCCGCGCGGCCAGCACCAGCGCGAGGGCAATACCCATCGCGGTGTACAGGATCGTCCAGGTCAGTCCGAACGCCCAGGCAGGAGGTTGGAAGCCAGGTTTCTCCAGCGGTGCATACCAGTCGTTGGCAAACCCGCTGTTGGACAAATAGCCGATCGCCGCCCCTGCCAGCACGATCGCCGGCACCGCAACCAATGCGTACTTCCACCAGGGCCGTCGCCTGCCCTCAGCCACCGCTGCCACGTGCTTGCTCCTTCCCGGCTCCGATCAGGAACTCGACATTACCCTCCGGGCCGATGATCGGGCTTGGCGTCACGCCGACTACGCTCCACCCCTGCGAAGCGATCCATTCTGCCGCCGCCGCACAAACCCGCTCATGGACCTGCGGGTCACGCACCACGCCGCCCTTGCCGATCTCCTCGCGCCCCGCCTCGAACTGCGGCTTGATGAGCGCAACGAGGTGCGCGCCGGCCCGTGCCAGCTTGAGCGGCGCCTCCAACACTTTGGCCAAGCCAATGAAGCTCGCGTCGCAGACCACCATGTCGACCGGCTCGGGGATCAGTTCCGCCGTCAGCGTCCGCGCGTTGGTCTGTTCCATCACCACGACCCGAGGATCCTGGCGCAGCTTCCACGCCAGCTGGTTGGTGCCAACGTCCACCGCAAACACCTTCGCCGCACCTCGGCTGAGCAGCACGTCGGTAAAACCGCCAGTGGAAGAGCCGACATCCAGCGCGGTAGTGCCGCTGACGTCGAATCCGAATTGCGACAGTCCGTGATCCAGCTTCACACCGCCGCGCGAGACCCAGGGATGGTCCCTCCCGCGAACCTCGAGCGCAGCGTCGTCCGGCAGCATCTCGCCGGCCTTGGCCACCTTCCGCTCGCCCGCAAACACCAATCCAGCCATGATCAACGCCTGCGCCTTCGACCGCGTCTCGACGAGGCCGCGAGTGACGAGCAGTTGATCGACCCGCTGCTTGGCGCTCAGGCCCGCGCTCCTTCGTTGATCTCAACCCCAACGCTGTTGCGCCGCAACGCCTTCAGCACGGTATCGACGATCTGCGGCGCGTTGAGGCCGGCTTCGTCATACTGCTTGTCGGGCTTGTCTTGGTCCTGAAAGCGATCCGGCAGGCGCATGGTGCGCAGCTTCAGCCCCGCGTCGATCAGGCCTTCATCGCTGGCCAGCGTCAGCACGTGCGCGCCGAAGCCACCAACAGCCGCCTCTTCCACCGTCACAGCCACCTCGTGGGTGGTCAGCAGCCGGCCGATCAGCGCCTCGTCCAACGGCTTGGCGAAACGCATGTCGGCCACCGTCGCGGACAGCCCCATGGTTTCCAGCTGCTCGGCGGCCTTCAGCGCCTCGGCCAGGCGAGTACCCAAGGACAGGATTGCAACCGTCTTGCCCTCGCGTACGACGCGGCCCTTACCGACAGCCAGCCGCTCGGGCTGCGCGGGAATGATCAGCCCTTCCCCGCTACCGCGCGGGTAGCGTACCGCGCTTGGACCGCTGTCGTGCAGCGCCATGGTGTGGACCATGTGCGTCAGCTCGACCTCGTCAGACGGGGCCATGACCACGAAATTGGGCAAGGTGCACAGATAGGTGAGGTCGAACGATCCGGCATGAGTCGCCCCGTCCGCTCCGACCAGCCCGGCTCGATCCAGCGCGAAACGCACCGGCAGGTTCTGGATCGCGACATCGTGCACCACCTGATCGTAGGCACGCTGAAGAAAAGTCGAATAGATCGCGGCGAACGGCCGGTAGCCTTGCGCCGCCAGCCCAGCAGCGAAGGTCACCGCATGCTGTTCGGCGATACCGACGTCGAAGGTGCGCTCCGGGTATTTTTCCTCGAACCGGTCGAGCCCGGTGCCGGACGGCATGGCCGCCGTGATCGCCACCACCTTGGGGTCGCGCTCCGCCTCGGCGGTCAGCGCGTCAGCGAACACCTGAGTGTAGCTGGGGTGGCCCGGCGGACCCTTGTCCTGCTTGCCCGACACCACGTCGAACTTGACCACGCCATGATATTTGTCGGCACTGCTCTCGGCCGGGGCATAGCCCTTCCCCTTTTGGGTGACCGCATGGATCAGCATCGGTCCATCGTCCGCGTCGCGGACATTCTCCAGGATCTCGACCAGGCTGATCACGTCGTGCCCGTCGACCGGCCCGACATAGTAGAAGCCCAATTCCTCGAACAACGTCCCGCCGGTCACCATGCCTCGGGCGTATTCCTCGAAGCGCTCGGCCGCGCGCTGGATCGGGGCCGGCATCTTGCTTGCCAGCTTGGCCGCGAACCGGCGCGGGGTGAGATATTTGCCGCTCGACACGAGCCGCGCCAGCGAGTTGCGCAAGCTGCCCACCGGCGGCGCGATCGACATGTCGTTGTCGTTGAGGATCACCACCAGCCGGTTGCCGGCCGCCTGCGCATTGTTCATCGCCTCATAGGCCATGCCGGCGGTCATCGCCCCGTCGCCGATCACCGCGACCGCCCGCTGCGGCGATCCGTCCAGCTTGCTGGCAACGGCAAAGCCGAGCGCCGCACTGATGGACGTCGAGCTGTGGGCCGCACCAAACGGGTCGTATTCGCTTTCCGATCGCTTGGTGAAGCCGCTCAGCCCGCCGCCCATGCGGATGGTGCGGATCCGATCCCGGCGGCCAGTGACGATCTTGTGCGGGTAGCATTGGTGCCCGACGTCCCAGATCAGCTTGTCGGCCGGGGTGTCGAACACATGATGGATGGCGACGGTCAACTCGACTACGCCCAGCCCTGCGCCCAGATGGCCACCCGTGACGGACACGGCGGCGATGGTCTCGGCGCGGAGCTCGTCGCACAGCTGCGGCAGCTGCTCCTTGGCCAAGCGGCGGATATCGGCGGGGGAGCTGATCGTATCGAGCAGCGGCGTCTCGGGAAGCGCGGACATGACGCGCGCCCTAACGCACCAGACAAGCGAAGTCGAATAGGGTGTTAGGGCAGGTCCGGGCGGTTCAGCCGCAGTCCTCGCACTTGCCCCGAACCTCGATCACCGGCCGGGTCGGCGCGAAGCCGCTCTTCTCCGCCGCTTCGCGCACGCCGCCAGCAATTCGGTCATCGTCGATATGCGTGGTCTGCCCGCAGTTGTCGCAGATCAGGAAAATGCAATCATGCAGGCAGCCCGGATGGGCGTTGGCGACGTATGCATTGGCGCTCTCGACCCGCATCGCCAGGTTGGCGTTCACGAAGAGGTCCAGAATGCGATATACGCTGTTGGCCGCGACCCTTCGGCCCTGCGTCTTCGATACCGCCTCGGCAATGTCGTAGGCACTCGCGGGCCGGTCGAAGCCGGCAAGCGCCTCGAACACCGCTTGACGCATGTCGGTCCACTGCTCGCCCGTTTCCGTCAGGCGCGTCTTGGCCGCGTCGCGCAGGTCTTCGCCTGCATGCAGATGGTGATCGTGATTGCCCATGGCTGGGGAGATACGCCGCGCACCGGGCCGGCACAAGGTGCGGCACCGGCGCGTTGCCGCGCCATGGCTACCGCCCATAACAATCCGATCGATCAGCAGGACGTCCGCGACGATCCTAATGCGCCGGCCCGCCGCGACGACCATCAAGGCGAGGGCGCGACCCGCGGCACCGACCGCATGGAGGCCTTCGCCGATGGAGTCTTCGCCATCGCCTTCACCCTGCCAGTATTGGAGATCGTGCTGCCCGAGCCGGGGGAAACGGGCGCTCGGCTTGGCGTGGAGCTGTTTCACTTGTGGCCATCCTACGCTGGCTATCTGCTCGCCAGTGCGATCATCGGCCTCTACTGGGTCCACCATCACTTCTCCGGCGCGATCTATCGCACCACCGGTCACTGGTTCCTGATTGCCACCGTGATTTTTCTCGGGGCAATTGGCTTCATCGCCTTCCCGTCGCGGGTCGTTGCCGAGCATTTCACTGACCTCGCCGCGCGGCCGTCAGCAGTGCAGTACTTCGTCGTTTCAATGACCGTTCTCGCCTGGACCTGGCTGCTGAAGTGGACGGTGGGCTGGAAGCGTGACCAGGTCGATAGCCGACTTGAGATGAACTATGTGATCCACCTCAACCGCCGCTACTGGCTGTTTGCGCTGCTCAACACGGCGGCTGCAGTTGCGGTATTCTTCAGCTGGCAGTTGGGCCTCGTGCTCTGCGCCATCCTGACCAGCAGCCTGCTGATTCCGCCGCGCACTCCCCGCTACCATACGGAAGCGCCGATCGTGGAAGGTGAAAGCTAGGCCCGCCCGAACGGGTGAACCGAACCGCGCCGGTTGAGGTCATGGCCGAGCGCCAAGATCAGCACGCCGACCATGGTGGCGGCCGCTTCCGTCCCGTCGTGCGGAAGCGTCAAGGCGCCGCCCATTACACCAAGCCCCATGCTGCCAACCGCGATCGGCATGATGAAGCCATGCTCCAGCGCCCCTCGGCCGAGCGCGAACGCCCCAAGGCCCATTGCGATCAGCAAGCCAACCTCATGGACCCACTCCGCGCCGAGCCAGCCGCCAGCCGCGGACAGCATGGCGATGACGACGGTCGTGGCGACGCAATGCACCAGGCACAATGTCGACAGGCCGATCGCCAGTCGGTCAAGGCTCTGAGTCGGATGGGCGTGCTGAAGCATTGTTGCACCGGTATATAGCTACAAGGCACAAGTTACAACATAACATTGGCTCTCGCCGTGGCAATTTTGTGCGGCTTGCCGACACCAGCCGCCACCGCCATATCGCGCCGGACATGACGGCTACCACTCTCACTGCGTCGAAGGATTCAACTGCCCAGTCGGCTCGCACCTGGCCGCAAGCCATTGCCAACTGGCTCTGGGTGCTGGCGGCGCTGATCTTTCTGATGGTGGTTGTCGGGGGCATCACTCGGCTGACTGAAAGCGGTTTGTCCATCACCGAGTGGAAGCCGGTCAGCGGGACCCTTCCTCCGCTGACGGAAGCCCAATGGAACGAGGCATTCGCACAGTACCGGCAGATCCCGGAGTACCAGCAGATCAATCGCGGCATGAGCCTGGCCGAGTTTAAGAACATCTTCTTCTGGGAGTACGTTCACCGCCTGCTCGGCCGCGTGATCGGCTTGGCCGCGCTGCTTCCCCTGCTGTGGTTCGCCTGGCAGCGAGCGATCCCCGCCGGCTATGGCGTTCGTCTGTTCGGCATATTTCTGCTGGTCTGCGTGCAGGGCGCGATCGGCTGGTGGATGGTGGCGAGCGGCCTTTCGGAGCGGACGGACGTCAGTCACCTGCGCCTTGCCGTGCACCTGCTGATGGCGCTGCTGATCTTCGGTCTTACGGCCTGGACCGCGCTCGACCTCCGCTCGCCCGGATCACGGAAGCAGCGGGTGCCGACCTTGGCGATCTGGGCGCTGGCCGTCCTCGGTCTGCAACTTATGTTCGGCGCCTATGTCGCCGGCCTCAACGCCGGCTTCGCCTTCAACACCTGGCCATTGATGGGGGATGAGCTCTACCCGGCGGCAGCGCCGTGGCTCGAACCAGCGATCGGCAACTTCGTCGACAATCCGATCACCGTTCAGTTCGTCCACCGCTGGCTGGCCTTTGCCGTGCTGACCTTTGCCGTGGTCCTCGCGCGGCAGGTCAAGAAGGTCGGTGGCCGGCGGGAGTCGATCATCCTCCATTCGGCCATCGGTACGCAGATACTGCTTGGCATCTGGACCTTGTTGTCGGGCGTCCACCTCCACGTGGCCGTCGCGCACCAAGGCATGGCCGTGCTCGTGATCCTCGGCTTCGTGCTGGTTGCGCATCGCCTGGCGGTGACGCGCGCCCAGGAAAATGCTCTTTCCCCGTCCTGAGCTGTCGTCGATGCCGATCCTTTCCATCTACTGCGTCTTCGCCAACTACGAGGAAGCCAGCCGCATCGGCCGCACCGTGGTCGAGGAACGCCTTGCCGCCTGCATCAACATCCTCGCCCCGTGCCACTCCATCTATCGTTGGCAGGGCAAGCTGGAGGAAGCCGAGGAAGTACCCGCCATCCTGAAAACAGGCACGGACCGAGTTGACGAGCTGATTGCACGGCTCGCCGAACTGCACAGCTACGATGTCCCGGCGATCGTCTGCTGGCCGGCTCAACGGATGTTTTCCGCTTACGGCGAGTGGGTCCAAAACGAGACCGCTCCAACTTAGGGTATCATTTTACCCGCCGGAAACATGCCCGATTTGCTTGACTTTCCGGCACTCTGCCGCGATTAGCGCCCTCACGGACGCCCGGCAACGCGGCGTCCTTCCTGTTTCAAGCAAAAGGTCCAAGCCCCATGAAGGCGCTGATGAAGACCACCAAGTCGGCCAAGCCGGCTGAGGTCGAAAAGAAGTGGCATTTGATCGATGCCGACGGCCTGGTGGTCGGACGCGTGGCGACGATCATCGCTAATATCCTGCGCGGCAAGCACAAGCCGATCTTCACCCCGCACGTCGATTGCGGCGACCACGTCGTCGTCATCAACGCCGACAAGGTGAAGTTCACCGGCCGCAAGGCGCAGCAGAAGATCTACTACAAGCACACCGGCTATGCCGGCGGGCTCAAGGAAACCCGCGCCGACAAGGTGCTGGAAGGCCGCTTTCCGGAGCGCGTCCTTGAAAAGGCCGTTGAGCGAATGATCCCGCGCGGACCGCTTGGCCGCGATCAGATGCGCGCCCTGCACCTCTACAACGGCACGGATCATCCCCATGCCGGACAGGATCCGCAAGTGCTCGACGTCGCGTCGATGAACCGCAAGAACAAGGTGGGCGCATAACATGGCCGACAAGAAGTCCCTTTCCGACCTGGGTTCGCTGACCAGCCAGCCGCAGCCCGAGCCGACCTCCGGTCCTGCCGAGACCGGCGCTGCTGGTGCTGCTCGTGCCGCTGGCGCCGATGAGGCTCCCCCTGCTCCCGTCCAGCCGCCGCAGCCCGAGGCCCCGCTTCGTGAGCAGCAACTCGACAAGTTCGGCCGCGCCTATGCGACCGGCCGCCGCAAGGATGCCGTCGCGCGCGTCTGGCTGAAGCCGGGCTCGGGCAAGATCGAGGTCAACGGCCGCGACCAGACCGTCTACTTCGCCCGGCCGACGCTGCGTCTGGTGATCAACCAGCCCTTCGGCATCACCGATCGCGCCGACCAGTATGACGTGATCGCGACCGTTAAGGGTGGCGGATTGTCGGGTCAGGCCGGCGCCGTGCTGCACGGCATCGCCCAGGCACTGAGCCGGTTCGAGCCGGCCTTGCGAACCACGGTGAAGCGCGCCGGCTTCCTGACCCGCGACCCACGCGTCGTGGAGCGCAAGAAGTACGGCCGCGCCAAGGCCCGCCGCAGCTTCCAGTTCAGTAAGCGCTAAGCGGGGCACAGCGCCGCCGACGTGCGGCGCAGCCGACCAGATCGGCGTTAAGGAATCCACTCCCACGACGGCCGGCGAAGAACAAGAGGGCGGTCCGATCACTCGGGCCGCCCTTTCTCTATCCCGCTCAACTCTCCGCCTGTTCTTTCTGGCTAGGGGTCGTCCTCCAAAGGGGCTGAACCGACGGCGACGCGCGCCCGGTATGATTGCTCGCAGCACCGTCCAGGATTCGGTCCGAACAACACCGGTGGCCCCGTCGACAGGGAACCATGACAATGGCTCATGGTTATGCTCCGCATACCAAAACCGTTGCAGATGAGGACGAGATGGGCGTTGCATTCACCCGGCCGGTGAGTCGGCGTATCGCGGAATGTGAGCTGACCCATCTCAATCGCGCTCCGATTGACGCCGATGCCGCCATTCGTCAGCACGCCGCCTACGAACAGGCGCTCGCCGATGCCGGGCTGGAGGTCGTCCGCCTGCCTGAGCTTCCCGACCATCCCGACGCTGTGTTTGTCGAGGACACCGCCATCCTGCTCGGCGATCATGCCATCATCACTCGTCCGGGAGCGCCCTCCCGCCGCGCGGAGACCGACAGCACCGCGGCTGCGCTGGCCGAACGCTACAACATTCACCGGATCACCCGCGGTCGTCTGGACGGCGGCGACGTGCTCCGCATCGGACGGGTCATCTATGTCGGCCAGTCCCGCCGGACCGACTGCTCAGGCATTGTCGCGCTGGCCAACATCGCCGCGCGCCTTGGGTTCGAGGTGATCGAAGTGCCGCACGATCAATGCCTTCACCTCAAGACGGGTGCGACCTTCGCCGGTCATGATGAGGCCGGCAGACCGACCGTGCTGATCAACCCCGACTGGATTAACCCCTCGGCCTTCCGCGACGTCGCCCTCCTCCCGTCCCATCCGGCCGAAGCCTTTGCCGCGAATGCACTTCGCGCCGGTGAGCGGCTGATCTATCCGACGGCCTACCCCCGCACCGGCGAACGGCTGCGCGCGCTCGGCTTCGACGTCGAAGAGGTGGACATCGGCGAACTGGAAAAGGCCGAGGCGGGACTGACCTGCATGAGCCTCATCGCCGAACCGGTCGCCTAGTCCGCCGCCATCGCCGGCTGAGCGCCGCTTGTCGTTGCCTTGCGCATCAACAACACCAGCGGCAGCGCCGCGAAGGTCAGGATCATCATGAGTTGGAAGTCGTCCAGGTAGGCGATGAACAGCGCCTGCCGGTTGATCTCCGCATTGATCAGCTGCAGCGCGACGTCACCCTGCTGGCCGATCCGCTGAAGCAAGGTAGGATCCATCGTCGGGATCGTGTTGGCGGTGACATTGCT
>DATLMM010000015.1:0-3154 GCA_035537335.1 Sphingomicrobium sp.
GCCCGAGCATGCTCGAACCATGGATTCTTGGCCGGATCGATCAGCCCGTGGACTTCGCCTTTGAGCGGCGGGACCCACGCCCGGTCGTCCTTGTAGACCTCCCACGCGAAGTCGACGAAGCGACGCCGGTCGGCTTTTGACGCGACGGGATTGATGGTGAGAGGTGCGGTGCTCATCGCCGCTGGCTAGCCGCACCAGCCCCCTCGCGCCAGTCGAGCCGTTGCAGCGCCACGTTGCCGCCACTATCTGAGGGCAAGGCGTGACAGAATGATGACGGACATTTCCATTTCTCCCCAGCGACTTGGCCGCAATAGCGGATCGGCGATCGCCGGGGCCAAATCCGGCCTCGCGCGGGATGACGCAGCCATGATCAAGGCTGCGGCGAGCCTGACGCGCGACCTCAACGTACCGTCCGCAAGGATTTACTGGACCGACCTCATTGCCTCCGCACTGATCGGCTATGCCGCCTTGTTTACGGCAATGCTGGCATCGTCTCCGCTGGTCGCGGGCCTTGCCGCAGTCGTCGCTGTCCTCGCGCTCTATCGCGCGGGTAGCTTCATCCACGAGCTGACCCACATCAAGCAGGGCGCGATCCGGGGTTTTCGGCTGGTCTGGAACCTGATCGTCGGCATCCCGCTGCTCATTCCCTCCTTCATGTACGAGGGCGTGCACAACCAGCATCACGCCAAGACCTATTACGGCACGGCCAACGACCCCGAATATCTGCCTCTGGCGCTGATGAAGCCGTGGACGCTCCCGCTGTTCTTGCTGGTGTCGCTGTTCGCTCCGATCGCCCTACTGTTCCGCTTCGCGGTGCTGACGCCCCTATCTTTGCTCTCTCCTCGCCTCCGGGCGCTAGTCGTGGCGCGTTACTCCGGGCTGCAGATCAACCCTGCGTTCCGCCGCAAACCCGCCGAGGGCGAAATGCGGCGCCAGTGGATTTGGCAGGAAGCGGCTACCAGCCTGTGGGCGATTGCCTTGCTGGCGACGGTCGCGACGGGGATGGTCCCGTTCCGCGCCTTCGCCATCTTCATCGGTGTCGCTTCAGCGGTGATGATGCTGAACCAGGTGCGCACCCTCGTCGCGCATTTGTGGGAGAATGACGGCGAGCCGATGAGCGTCACCGCCCAATATCTCGACAGCGTCAACGTGCCGCCGCCGACCGCCCTGCCAGCGTTGTGGGCGCCTGTTGGCCTGCGCTACCACGCGCTGCACCATTTGCTTCCGGGGCTTCCCTATCACGCCCTTGGCGAGGCCCATCGCCGTCTCTGTGCTAAGCTCGACACCGGCTCGGTCTATCACCAGTCGAGCCACCCCGGCCTGTCGACTTTGGTCGGGCGACTGGCGCGGAGCAGCTGGGGCCGCTGACCTCCGCGTCTGAGACCTATTCCTCGGTACGGATGAGGACGGTCTCGCCGATCAAAAAGAACAGGACGAACGGCGCCCAGGCCGACAGGAACGGCGGGTAAGCCCCGGCATTGCCCATCGCCAGGCTGAAATTGTCGGCGACGAAATAAGCAAATCCGAGCGCCATGCCGACGGTCGCGCGCAACAGCACCTGGCCGGATCGGGCAAGGCCGAATGCCGCGACTGCGGCCAGCAGCGGCATCAGCAAGGTCGACAGCGGCCCAGAAATCTTGTGCCACAACCCCGCACGTGCCTCTTCGGCCGGCCGGCCGGCGGCTTCCAGCTGCGCGATCCTTTTCTTCAAAGTGAAGAAATCGGTGTTGTCGGGATCGACCTTGGCGAGCGTCAAACGGTCCGGCTCAACCCCGCGCAGCGCAACAAGCTGCGGCTTCCGCACGACCGTGTTGAGCGTCGTGTCGTAAACCCGGGCATTCTCGAGCAGCCAGGCGCCATCCGCTGGCCGTGCCCGATCGGCATCGATCACCTGGCGAAGCGTTCCGTCCTGGCGATCATATATGGTCATTCCGGTTGCCCGCACGCCTTGCCCCTGGCCGACCAGCTGCCGCACGCGCACAAGGTCGTCGCCGCTCAGCGCCCAGACGTTGGAAAGCAGGTCACTCTCGGGCTTGATCGGACGATAGTCATTGTCCGTCCACGCGGTCACGGTGCGGGAGGCCTTGACCACCACCGCCTCGTTGAAGGCGAAGGTTAGTCCGGCAATGCCCAGGCTCGCGACGATCAGCGGAGCCAGGATCTGGTGGGCCGAAATGCCGGCCGCCTTCATTGCGATGACCTCGCTGTGCTGGTTGAGGCCGGTAAAGGCGATCAGCGTCCCGAGCAGCACCGAAAAGGGCAGGAACCGCGACGTCAGCAGTGGAATGCGAAGAGCGACATATTGCCACAGCTCGGCATCGCCATTGCCGGGGACGGCGAGGATTCGGCCCGATTCTCCCAGCAAGTCGAGGGTCATCAGGACGAGAACAAGCATGACCAGAACGGCCAAGCTGCGGGTCAGGAACAGTTTGACGCTGTAGAAAGCGAGCCGCCGCGACGGGAAGAAATGCAGATTAATCATACCCGCTGCACCCGCGGCAGAAGCGCTCGCAGGGCGCGGCCGATTTTGGCGAAGGCCCGTTCGAGCGCTCCGATCGGCTGGCCGCCCGGCTGGTGCGCAAGCACCCGGTACATCCAGAATATCAGGGCCGACAGCAGCACCAGCGGCACCCAGAGCGCAATGACGGGCTCGATCCGCCCCTGCGCTCCGGCCTGCTCGGCGTATTGATTGACCTTGTGATAGGCGACGACGATCACAATGCCGATGAATATGCCGAGCGCTGAATTGCTTCGCTTGGGCGGCACCGCGAGCGCCACGGCCAGCAGCGGAAGCATGAGCATCATCACCACCTCGACCAGCCTGAAGTGGAGATTGGCTTCAGCTGCAAGCCGGTCCTTGCCGCTTGAGCCGCCGCCATAAGCCTCGTGAATCAGCTCGTTGAAGGTCAACTCGTCATGTTCGTGCCCCCGGCCGCGAAAGCGATCGACCGCCGGCAGGTTGATTGGCAGGTCGTAGCTTTCGAACGACAAGGTCCGCGGCGCCGGAAACTTGGGTGACTGCTGGATCAGGCGCCCCTTGCGCAGGCGAAAGAGGATCGTGTCCGGGTCGTCGGTCGAGAGGAAACGGCCCGCCTCGGCCGTCGCTGCAATCGCCATACCCGAGCGGTCGTCGACCTGGACGAAGATTCCCCGC
>DATLMM010000016.1:0-17762 GCA_035537335.1 Sphingomicrobium sp.
TCACGCCCGCGATGTTCGAGGCGGTGATTGGCAGAACAGTTGAACTGAAGGTATCTGCGGACCGTAAGTAGCACTTAAGCCACTGCTTGAGGATGTTTTGAGGTGGGTTCCTTAAAACAGTCTCCGCGGGAGCAGCCTGGATGACGGGCATAATGCTCCATATGCGCGCGCTGTCCCGTCGTCCCCTCCTTGTGAGCACGAATGCGTCCGTGGCACTCGATGCAACGCAGAACCCGAGAGCTAGCTAGCTTAAGCGCTTGAGCTAGATCGATTGGCGTCCAAACTCCTCTGACGCTCACTTCACAGATGGGACTGTTGTCCATTTCTGCTCTTCTCGCTTCTTGTTGAGCTAAGCTACTAGATATCCTCTACCAGCCGCCCGTAAAGCTCCGGCCTGCGGTCGCGGAAGAAGCCGAAGGCCGCGCGGTGGCGGCGGGTTTGGGCGAGGTCGAGCTCCGCGACCAGCACGCCCGTCTCCTCCGCGCCGTACTCCGCCAGCATGTCGCCGCGCTCGTCGCAGATGAAGCTGTGGCCGTAGAAGCGCTGGCCGGATTCGGTGCCGATGCGGTTGGCTGCGACCACCGGCACGACGTTGCTCACCGCATGGCCGACCATCGCCCGCCGCCACAGCCGCGAGGTGTCGAGCTCGGGATCGTGCGGCTCGGAGCCGATCGCGGTCGGATAGAACAGGACCTCCGCGCCCATCAGCATCATCGCGCGGGCGGTCTCCGGGTACCATTGATCCCAGCAGACGCCGACGCCCAACGTCGTCTCGGCCGCCTTCCACACCTTGAAGCCAGTGTTGCCCGGGCGAAAGTAGAATTTCTCCTCGTAACCGGGACCGTCGGGAATGTGGCTCTTGCGGTAGACGCCCGCGACCCTGCCGTCCGGACCCACCATCGCCAGCGAATTGTAGTGGTGCGGCCCGTCCGCCTCGAAGAAGCTCGTCGGAATCCAGATGTTCAGCTCGGCCGCAAGCTGCTGCATGGCCAGCACGGACGGATGTTCGGCGGTCGGCTTGGCGGTGGCGAACAGGCCTTCGTCCTCGACCCGGCAGAAGTACGGACCTTCGAACAACTCGGGCGGCAGGACGACCCGCGCGCCCTTGCCGGCGGCTTCGCGAACCAGATCGGACACGTTGCGGATGTTGGCCGCCGTGTCCTCGCCGAACGCGAGCTGGAGAGCGGCGACGGTGATCTTGGTCATGGCGTCCTCAGGCCGGGATCTGCTGGCTGACGCAGTGGAAGCTGCCTCCGCCGGTGAGGATATGGTCGGCGCGCAGGCCGATTGCCAGCCGGTTGCGGAACAGCTGCTGCACTCCCCGGACGGCCGCCTCGTCGTTCGCTGCACCATAGATCGGCACGACCACCGCCGCATCGCCGATCAGGAAGTTCATGTAGCTCGCCGGGATGATCTCGCCGTCACGCTCGACCCGGCCGGGGGAGGGCAGGGGCACGACCTCAAGCCCGGCCGCCCGCAGTCGCGCCGCGGCGTCGGCGTACACGGCCGCATTGGGATCGTCGGGCGCTGGGCTCGGCAGGGCCACGCGGCCAGGCGCCACGAAGCGCGCGAGGTTGTCGACGTGGCCGTCCGTGTGGTCGTTGAGCAGGCCCTCGCCAAGCCAGACGACCCGCTCGAAGCCGAGATCCAGGGCGAGCAGCCCCTCGATCTCCTCCCGTCCCATGCCGGGATTGCGGTTGGGATTGAGCAGGCATTGCTCGGTAGTGAGCACGGCGCCGGTTCCGTCGCCATCGATGGCGCCGCCCTCCAACACCCAGCCGGCCTTGGCAAAGGGCAGCCCCGCTGTAGTGGCGAGCCGCTCGCCGATGCTGTTATCGCCCGGCAGTTCGTACTTACCGCCCCAGCCATTGAAGCCAAAACCCTGCGCGCGGCGCTCGGCGCCCGAGCCCGTCACGATCGGTCCGGTGTCGCGCAACCAGATATCGCCGAACGGCTCGGGGAGGACGCTGGCGAACGGTGCGAGCTGGCCGGCGATCTCGGCCGCGGTTTCGTTCGCCGCGACCAGCCGGATCTCCTCGCCTGCACCGTTCGCGTGCAACGCCCGGGCGAGCTCCGCCACTTCGGCCTGGGCGGGGCCAAGGTCGTCCAGCCAGAGCTCGGGATCGCTCGGGAAGCCGATCCACATGGCCTGGTGCGGCGCCCATTCTGGCAGGGGAAGGCGAACTTGGGACACGGAACTGCACTCCAACAAAAAGGGCGACCCCGAGGAGCCGCCCAATTGTCTCGTCAAGGCTCCGGTCTCCGCCGGGATGACCTCAACGGGAATAGAACTCAACCACCAGGTTCGGCTCCATTCGGACGGGGTAGGGCACCTCATCCAGCGTGGGCACCCGGTTGAAGGTGACCTTGGCGGTGCCGTCGGCGACGACGTACTCGGGGATGTCGCGCTCGGCGAGGCTCTGTGCTTCCATCACCAGCGCCATTTCCTGCGCCTTAGGGCCAAGCTCGATGACCTCCCCGACGTTCACTCGGCGCGAGGCGATGTTGCACTTGACGCCGTTCACGCGGACATGGCCGTGGCTGACCAGCTGGCGCGCGGCCCAGATCGTCGGCGCGAACTTGGCCCGGTAGACGATCATGTCCAGCCGCCGCTCGAGCAGGCCGATGAGGTTCTGCGAAGCGTCCCCTTTCAACCGGCTGGCCTCGAAGAAGGTCTTCTTGAACTGCTTCTCAGTCACGTCGCCGTAGTAGCCCTTGAGCTTCTGCTTGGCACGGAGCTGGATCCCGAAGTCCGACATCTTGCTCTTGCGACGCTGGCCATGCTGGCCCGGGCCGTACTCGCGGCGGTTGACCGGGCTCTTCGGGCGACCGAAGACGTTCTCGCCCATCCGTCGGTCGAGCTTATACTTGGCGCTGGTGCGCTTCGACATAGTGATACTCCAATTGCGTTTTCTGTGTCTGTCCGGAACCGCGCCACGTCAGCCAAAAGGCTGGGCAGGACCGCCGCTTCACCGGAGTGCGGGGTCAATTGCGAGCGGCGCGCCTAGCCGAGGGGCTTGCGGAGGTCAAGGTCGGGCGGGCAAAGGCGCGCCATGACGAATGCGCGCGCTCCTCAGGATTGCACCACCATGACCGAGGTCCGCACGGGCGTGGACGAAGTGGACCGCCAGATCGTTGCGCTGATTGCCCGCCGCTTTGGCTATATGGATGCCGCTGCCCGGATCAAGCCGGACCGAAGCGCGGTTCGTGACGAGTGGCGCAAGGCTGACGTCAAGAGCAAGGTCGATGCGGCCGCCCATGCTGCCGGTGTCGATCGAGGGCTCATGTCCCGTCTCTATGAGGATTTGATCGAGAGCTCGATCGGTTATGAGTTGGAGGTGTTCGATCGCACCCGAGGATAGACCAGCGACCGGAGCATTCCTCGAACGGCCTTCACCTCCCGACTGGACCAGCCGGTCTTGTTGAAGATCGTTCGAATGGTGTTCTTGGTCGCCTGCATCCGCTCGCGCGGGTGAAAATAGCCGGCGTCGTCTAGCCAGCCCTGCAACTGCTCGATCATGCCGTCGAGCTCGGCGTGAGGAGCCGCAGGCTCCATTTCGCGTGAAGTCGGCTGAGCCAAAGGTTGGTGGCGCGACCATTCGTAGGCGAGCAGGATCACGGCCTGAGCGAGGTTGAGGCTGCCGAACTGGGGATTGATCGGCACGGTGACGATCTTGTGGGCAAGGGCGACGTCCTCGGTCTCGAGGCCGGAGCGCTCGGGTCCGAACAGGATGGCGGTCCGGCCGATCGCTCCGACGATCTCGCGTCCCATCTCCTCCGGTCCGATCACCGGCGTTACCAATTCCCGCCGGCGAACGGTGGAGGCGTAGACGACCGAGCAATCGGCGACTGCCTCGGCAACCGTGTCGAACACCATCGCGCCTTCCAATACGACGTCAGCGCCGCTCGCTGCCGGGCCAGCATCGGGATTGGGCCACCCGTCGCGCGGGGCCACCAGCCGCAGCTCCGTCAGTCCGAAGTTGAGCATTGCCCGTGCCGCCTTGCCGATGTTCTGGCCGAGTTGCGGGTGGACGAGGACGATTATTGGGGCTGGTGCACTCACAGCAGCTTGTCGGTGCTCGGCACAGGTCCCCTAGCCGGCTCCTCGACCACCTCGCCGGCGATCTCCGCGAAATCGCTCGCTTCGTCGAAGTCCTTGTAGATGCTGGCGAAGCGGATGTAGGCGACATGGTCGAGCGTCTTGAGGCCGGCCATGACCGCTTCCCCGATCTCGGTAGTGGTTACCTCGTCGCCGCGGGTTTCAAGCTGCCGCTGAATGCCGCTGACCAGGCGCTCGATCCGTTCAGGCGCAATGTCGCGCTTGCGGCAGGCGAGCGAGATGGCGCGTTCCAGCTTGCGGCGGTCAAAGGTCTCGCGCTTGCCGTCCTTCTTGACGACGGTCAGGTCACGCAGCTGCACGCGCTCGAAGGTGGTGAAGCGCGCGCCGCAGCCCTCGCACTGGCGTCGCCGACGGATGGCCGCCCCGTCTTCCGACGAACGGCTGTCCTTAACCTGGCTGTCTTCATGGGCGCAGAATGGGCAACGCATCAGTAATCGACCAAGTCCGCGTCAGCCCTGGTAGATGGGAAAACGGCCGCAGATCTCGCGCACCCGGGCGTTGACCTGCCTTTCAACCGCGCCGTTGCCCTCCAGCCCGTTCGCCTGCAGCCCGTCGAGCACGTCCGCGACCATGTCGGCGATGGCCGAGAACTCGGGCTCGCGGAAGCCGCGGGTGGTGCCGGCAGGCGAGCCGACGCGGATGCCGCTGGTCTGCATCGGCGGCAGCGGATCGAAGGGCACGCCGTTCTTGTTGCAGGTGATGCCCGCGCGCTCCAGGCTCTCGTCGGCATCGCGGCCGGTCAGGCCAAGCGGCCGCAGGTCGACCAGTGCCAAGTGCGTGTCGGTTCCGCCGGCGACCAGGTCCGCGCCTCGCTCCTTCAAACGATTGGCGAGGGTCTGCGCGTTGCGGACCACCGCCTTGGCATAGGTCTTGAAGTCTGGCTGAAGCGCCTCACCGAACGCCACGGCCTTGGCCGCGATGACATGCATAAGCGGACCGCCCTGCAGGCCAGGAAAGACCGCCGAGTTGATCTTCTTGGCGATGGCCTCGTCGTCCGTCATCACCATGCCACCGCGGGGGCCGCGCAATGTCTTGTGGGTGGTCGTGGTAACGACATGGGCGTGGCCGAATGGCGAGGGGTGCTCGCCCGCGGCGACCAGCCCGGCGAAGTGCGCCATGTCGACCATCAGGATGGCGCCGACGCTGTCCGCGATCTGCCGAAATCGGGCGAAGTCGAGATGGCGCGGATACGCCGACCCGCCGGCGATGATCAGCCGCGGCTTGTGCTCGTCCGCGAGGCGGGCGACCTCGTCGAAATCGACCAGATGATCGTCCTGCCGAACACCATATTGCACGGCGTTGAACCACTTGCCCGACTGTGCGGGCGGAGCGCCGTGAGTCAGGTGGCCGCCGGCCGCCAGGCTCATGCCGAGGATGGTGTCGCCTGGCTTGGTTAGCGCCAACATGACCGCACCGTTGGCCTGCGCACCCGAGTGCGGCTGCACGTTGACGAAGCCGCAGCCGAACAGCTGCTTGGCGCGATCGATGGCCAGCTGCTCGACTGCATCGGACGGCCCGCAACCCTGGTAGTAGCGACGGCCCGGATAGCCTTCGGCATATTTGTTGGTGAGGACGGAGCCTTGCGCCTCCAGCACCGCGCGAGAGACAATGTTCTCCGATGCGATCAGCTCGATCTGGGTCTGCTCACGCTCCAACTCGGAGCGGACCGCGTCGGCGACCGCACGGTCGGCTTCGGCGAGCGTGCGGCTGAAGAAGCCGTCTGGCTGAACGTCATTGAGGTTCGCGGCGGTGGCCATCAGTCGCTGTCCTGAAGCTGGGGTGAAAGCAGGTCGACGCGGCGCCCGTGGCGCCCGCCGGCGAAAGCTGTGTCGAGGAAGGCAAGAACGATCGCGCGTGCCATGTCGCTGCCGATCAGGCGAGCGCCGAGCGCAACAACATTGGCATCGTTGTGCTCCCGGGCAAGAGCCGCTGAGAGCGGATCGTCGACGCGGGCGCAGCGGCAGGCCGGATTGCGGTTGACGGCGATGGAAATGCCGATTCCGGAGCCGCAGACGGCAACGCCGCGTTCGGCCCGTCCCGAAGCGATCTCCTCGGCCAGCCGGCTGCCGAACCGGGGATAGTCAACGCTGTCCGGACCATTGGTACCAAGGTCTGCGACCTCATGTCCAAGCTCCCCGAGCCAGCCGGCAAGCTCATCCTTCAGAGCGAAACCGGCGTGATCGGAGGCGAGTGCGATGCGCATGGCTTGCTCTAGCGTTCGCAAGCGCGAAATGCCACCGTCTCGCAATGACCGATCGCGTTCCGCTTGCCGCCGCCCTGCTCGGTTCCGCCGGGCTCCTTCCGCCTTTGGTCGGGGCGGTGGTGGCCTATGGCGACCTGGGCAGTTTTGGGCCGGTGGCCGGTGGATTCATCCTGACCTATGCCGCTCTGATCCTGTCGTTTCTCGGCGGCAGCTGGTGGGCGTTTGCCAGCCGCGAGGGGCAGCCGCGCTGGTGGCTGCTGCTGTTTGCGGTGGCGCCGAGCTTGGCAGCCTGGGCAATACTTCCGATGCGTTCGACGGTTGAAGCCGGGCTGTGGATGGCCGCGCTGATTGCAGTGTCACCGGTGGGCGACGCCTTTATCCACCGCCGCGGCCTTGCTCCGGCCTGGTGGATGCGATTGCGCGTGCCGCTATCACTCATTCTGGCCCTGCTGGTCGGGCTGACTGTGTGGTGGGGCCGCTAGGCCGGCTTCGGCGAGCACATCCAAGCTGTCCCAGCCGAGAGTGGCGTTCGCGATCGAGCGACAGGCAGAGCGAAGTCGGCTAGGCTGCCTCGCGCATCTCCAGCCTGCTCCAGATCTCGACTAGAGCCCCGGTCAACTCGTCCTGCATGGCTTCCGTGTGCCAGGGTCCGGGCGTGAAGCGCAGGCGCTCGGTGCCACGCGGTACCGTGGGGTAGTTGATCGGCTGAACGTAAAGACCGTACTCGGCCAGGAGGATGTCGCTGATCCGCTTGGCCTTGGCCGGGCAGCCGACCAACAGCGGTACGATGTGGGTGACGCTGTCCATAATCGGCAGTCCGGCACTCGCGAATTTGCGCTTGAGGGTGGCGGCGGCGGCATGCTGGGCATTCCGCTCCTCGGACGAGGCCTTGAGGTGACGAACGGAAGCGAGCGCGCCGGCGACCAGCACGGGCGACAAAGACGTCGTGAAGATGAAGCCGGGCGCGTAGCTGCGGATGCAATCAACGATGTTGCGATCGGCCGCGATGTAACCGCCCATCACGCCGATTGCCTTGCCCAGGGTGCCCTCGATGATGGATACCCGGTCGGCGACCTGGTCGCGTTCGGAAATGCCGCCGCCATGCTCGCCGTACATGCCGACCGCATGAACTTCGTCCAGGTAGGTGAGCGCACCGAAGCGATCGGCCAGATCGCAGATGGCGGCAATCGGGGCGACATCGCCATCCATCGAGTAGACGCTCTCGAAAGCGATGAGCTTGGGCGTAGCCGGGTCCTCGGCTTGCAGCAGCTCTTCCAAGTGAGCGAGATCGTTGTGCCGGAACACCCGCTTCTCGCAGCCGCTGTTTTTGATCCCCGCGATCATAGAGGCGTGGTTGAGCTCGTCCGAGAAGATCACGCAGCCGGGCAACAGCTTGCCCAGCGTCGAAAGCGCGGCCTCGTTCGAGACATAGCCCGAAGTGAATAGCAGCGCGGCTTCCTTGCCGTGAAGCGACGCGAGTTCCTGTTCCAGCTGCACGTGGAAGTGGGTGTTACCGCCGATGTTGCGCGTGCCACCGGAACCGGCGCCAACCTCATGTAGCGCACTTTCCATGGCCTTGATCACGGCCGGATGCTGACCCATGCCGAGATAGTCGTTGGAACACCACACGGTGATCGGCTTGGGACCGTTGTGACCCGCGAAGCAACGTGCGTTGGGATAGCGGCCGCGCTCACGCAGGATGTCAATGAAGACGCGATAGCGGCCCTCGTCGTGCAGCCGGTCGATCGCGGCTTGGAAAATGCGATTGTAATCCACGGTTTCTCGAGCGCTGTTTGCAGGCCCTTACCGTGCCCGCTTGGTGATTGCCAATGCGAACGACTCGCAGCTTCTTACAGATGCTCGAATCGGACAAGACCGAAGCGAGCAAGAGCCGACGCAAGTTGACCGGTTGGCGGTGGACCGGTCAAGACAGCCATGCCGGAGGGCGGGTGAACCGGCCATGGCTGACCTCTCGTCAGATGTGCGATGCGGCGAGCGATGCCGGGTCCACCATCCAGTTGCGCAGCATGGGGCAGGACTTTCTGCAGTTCGTCGGCCAACAGCGGGAAGTGGGTGCAGGCGAGCACGACGACATCCATGTCCGACCGCTCCGCAAGCGGTTCAACGGCTGCCAGGACTGCGTTGCTATCGACAGGCTGTCCGCCGAGCTTCGCTTCGGCCAACTGCACCAATTCGGCAGAGCCATGGCGAAGCACCTCGCAATCGGCGGCAAAACGCTTGGCGAGATCGTCGACATAGGGCTGGCGAACGGTCGCCTCCGTGCCGAGCACGCCGATGACCCGTGTTTTCGATCGCTCGGCAGCAGGCTTGATCGCAGGCACGGTGCCGACGACCGGGATCTCAAGAGCCGCGCGGACGTGACCCAGGGCTATGGTGGAGGCGGTGTTGCAGGCGATCACCGCCAGGCGCGGACGATAGCGCTCGACCAGGCGCCCAAGCAGAGCCGGAACACGGGTGGCGATCTCCTCCTCCGGACGAGTGCCATAGGGAAAGGCTGCGCTGTCGGCCGCATAGATGATCGGCGCATGGCGCAGGAGGGCGCGGGTCGGACCCAGCACGGATAATCCGCCGACACCGGAGTCGAAGAACAGGACGGGCGCGGTGGGGTTCACGCGCGCTGCTTAGGCGGCACTGCGACCTTCACGCAACATTGCACGGGCGCTCCGCTCTGCTACCAGCCCTCGCGTCATGGACCTGCCCTCCCAATCGGCGCTGCTGGCGCTGCTGCTCGGCTACCTGCTCGGCTCGATCCCCTTCGGCCTGCTGCTGACGCGCCTGGCCGGCAAGGGCGATATCCGCAGCGTGGGATCCGGCAACATCGGGGCGACCAACGTCCTTCGAACCGGGTCCAAGGGGCTGGCGATCGCCACCCTGTTGCTCGATGCGCTTAAGGGCACGGCGGCGGTTCTCCTGGCGCAGCAGCTATGGCCGGGGGCGGAGCGCTTTGCCGCAGCCGGGGCGCTGGTAGGGCATCTCTATCCGGTCTGGCTGCGATTTCGGGGCGGCAAGGGCGTGGCGACCCTGCTCGGCCTTCTGTTGCCTCTGCTCTGGCAGGCAGCAGCGATCTACGCCGCAGTCTGGATCGGGTTGCTGCTGTTTGCCCGCATCAGCTCGGTCGCGGGGATGGCCGCAGCCATCAGCGCACCGTTGAGCGCCGCGGCGTTTGGTCGGCCCGATCTCGTCCCCATGTTCGTGGGCTTCGCCTTGCTGGTGGTGTGGAAGCATCGCGAGAACATCGCCCGGCTGCGGGCGGGCAGCGAACCTAGGATCGGACGCTCGCGAAGTTGAGCTCCGACGATCTTCTATCGCGCATCCGGCTGATCCGCTCGCAAAGCATCGGCCCGGTGACTTGCCGCCAGCTGCTCACCAGGTTCGGCGACCCGGAGGCGGCGCTGTGTGCCATCCCCGATCTAGCGGTCCGAGGACGGAAGAGGCCGCCCGTTCTGTTCTCCGAAGAAGCTGCGCGCCGGGAGATGGCGGCGGTGGAAGCTTGCGGCGCTCGCTACCTCGTCCTGGGTCATGGCCTGTGTCCGCGAGCCCTGGCGCAGCTGGATGACGCGCCGCCGCTGCTAATTGTCAAGGGCGACACGCGTTTGCTTGACCGCCCGCTGGTGGCGCTGGTGGGAGCGCGCAACGCCAGCGCGGCGGCCTGCCGGTTCGCTCGAGGCCTGGCTCATGACCTGGCCGGTGAGGGTGTGACCGTCGTCTCCGGGCTCGCTCGGGGGATCGATGCGGCTGCGCATGCGGGTGCGCTCGATGGCGGTACGATCGGCGTGGTCGCGGGCGGCATCGACATCTTCTACCCGCCGGAGAACGAAGCGCTTCAGCGGGCGATGTTCGACCGGGCGCTGGTCGTGGCGGAGATGCCGCCCGGGACCGAGCCACGGGCACGGCACTTCCCCTATCGTAACCGAATTATCGCTGGGCTGAGCCTCGGGACGGTGGTGATCGAGGCTGCGCCGCGCTCTGGTTCGCTGATTACCGCCCGTCTCGCGGCCGAAATGGGCCGCGACGTGATGGCGGTGCCCGGATCGCCGCTCGACCCGCGAGCACAAGGCTGCAACGGGCTGATCCGGGATGGCGCAACCCTTATCCAGAATGCGGCCGACGTGCTTGAGGTCGTACGCCCTTCTGCGGTGGGTCGGGTCGCGTCGCCCCGGACATCCTACGATCCGGTCTCGTCAGAGCCGGGCGAAGATGATCGCCGCCGGGTCGAAGACTTGCTCGGGCCCTCACCCGTGCCGGTGGACGAGTTGGTCCGCCTGTCTGGCCTGCCCAGCGGCGCATTGCAGTTGGTCCTGCTGGAACTCGATCTCGCCGGCCGGATTGACCGGCACGCCGGCGGCAAGGTCAGTTTGCAGCCGGCTTGACGCTGCCGCGCTGCTATCTCCACCATCGCGCGTATGCGTAAGGAAAAACAAAAGTGAAGCTGGTTGTGGTTGAATCGCCAGCAAAGGCGAAAACGATCGAGAAGTACCTCGGCCCAGGGCACCGCGTCCTAGCGAGCTATGGGCACGTCCGTGACCTGCCGCCGAAAGACGGTTCGGTGAACCCGGACGAGGGCTTCGCGATGGATTGGGAGACCTACCCGGACAAGGCCAAGCAGCTCAAGGCGATTACGGACGAAGCCAAGAAGGCGGACGCGCTGATCCTTGCGACAGACCCCGATCGCGAAGGCGAGGCGATCAGTTGGCACGTCCAGGAGGTACTGAAAAAGCGCAAGGCACTGCCGGCGGACGTCGAGCGCGTGACCTTTAATGCCATCACCAAGTCGGCGGTGACCGAGGCTATGGGCAAGCCCCGAGAGCTCGATACCGACCTGATCGACGCGTATCGGGCGCGGCGGGCGCTGGACTATCTGGTCGGCTTCACCCTGTCGCCAATCCTCTGGCGCAAGCTTCCGGGCGCCAAGTCGGCCGGGCGGGTGCAATCGGTAGCGCTGCGGCTGATCGTCGATCGCGAGCGCGAGATCGAGCTGTTCAAGGCTCAGGAATATTGGACGGTCAGCGCGCAGTTCGAGAAGGATGGCCAGCGCTTCACGGCGCGGCTGGTCGGGCTGGACGGCAAGAAGATCGATCGGCTGACGATCGGCAACCGGGGCAGCGCCGACGCTGCAAAGGCAGTGGTCGAGGCTGGGCGCTTCACGGTGTCGAGCACCGAGACCAAGCCCTTCAGCCGCAATCCGCCGCCGCCGTTCACAACCTCGACCCTGCAGCAAGAGGCCGCGCGCAAGCTGGGCTTCGCCGCCAGCCACACGATGCGCGTGGCACAGCAGCTCTACGAGGACGGGCTGATTACCTACATGCGGACGGACGGCGTGCAGATGGCGGGCGAAGCGATCTCGGCCGCGCGCAAGGCCGTCGCGGATCGCTACGACGCTGGCTACCTGCCCGACAAGCCGCGGCACTACAGCAGCAAGGCCAAGAACGCGCAGGAAGCCCATGAGGCGATCCGGCCGACCGAGTTCTCGCGCGCCAAGGCGGGTTCGGGCGACCACGCCAGACTTTACGAGCTGGTCTACAATCGTGCGCTGGCGAGCCAGATGGCGAGTGCTCGGCTGGAGCGGACGACGGTCGAGCTGACCGATGGCGCCGGCAGAGCAACGCTGCGGGCAACCGGACAGGTCGTGCTCTTCCCTGGCTATCTCGCCCTCTACGAGGAAGGTCGCGACGAAAAGGCGGACGATGAGGAAGCGGCGCGGATGCCACACCTGGTCCGCGGCGACGCGCCGCACAAGGACGGCGTGGACGCGGTGCAGAGTTTCACCCAACCGCCGCCGCGCTATTCAGAGGCGAGCCTAGTCAAGCGGCTGGAGGAGCTCGGCATCGGCCGACCATCTACGTATGCCGCGACGCTGCAGACGCTGAAGGATCGCGAGTACGTGCGGGTGGAAAAGAACCGCTTCATTCCCGAGGAGAGCGGCCGACTTGTGACGGCGTTCCTGGAGCGGTTCTTCGAACGTTACGTGAGCTTCGACTACACGGCGCAACTCGAAGAGGGGCTGGACGACGTATCCGGCGGGCGGACCGGCTGGCAGGATCTGCTCAGCGACTTCTGGCGGGACTTCAAGCCCAAGGCCGGCGAAGTTATGGAGCAGAAGCCGTCGGAGGTGACGGCAGCGCTTGATGAGTTCCTGTCACCCTTCCTGTTCCCTGAGAAGGAAGACGGCAGCGATCCGCGGCTCTGCCCGAATTGCGGCACCGGCCGCCTGGCGCTGCGCGGCGGCAAGTTCGGGGCGTTTGTCGCCTGCTCCAACTATCCGGAGTGCAAGTATACCCGCAAGTTCGGGCAGGCCGGCGAAGAGGCTTCGGGCAGCGCTGGGCCGCTGGAGCTGGGCGAAGGCATTGTGCTCAAGTCGGGTCGCTTCGGACCCTATGTCGAGCAGGGAGAGAAGCGCGCCTCGATCCCGAAGGACGTGCCGCTGGCCGACCTGGACCTGGAATGGGCGCAGAAGTTGCTGAGCTTGCCGCGAACAATCGGCAACCATCCGGAAACCGGTGAACCGATCGTGGCGTCGATCGGGCGCTACGGGCCTTATCTGCAGCACCAGGGCAAATATGCCCGCCTCGGCAGCACTGCCGAGGTGTTCGAGACCGGCATGAACGCCGCGGTGGCCAAGCTGGCTGATGCGGCGAACGGGGCTGGCAAGGGCCGTGGGGCAGCGCGGGAGCCGCTTGCGGTGCTGGGCAACCATCCGGATAGCGGCAAGGAGCTGAAGGTGATGGAAGGTCGCTTCGGGCCCTATGTTACCGACGGGTCGACCCACGCCACCCTAGCGAAGAGCGCCGATCCGACTGCGGTCACGCTGGACGAAGCCGTGGCGCTGGTCGATGCCAAAGCGGCCAAGAGCCCGCCCAAGGGCAAAACCAAGCGCAAGGCTCCGGCCAAGAAGGCTCCTGCCAAGAAGGCTGTGGCGAAGAAGTCCTAGGCCCTTTCGCCGCAAGTGCGACAGGCCGGGTCTGGCGGCAGGCGCATCTGCCGCCAGCTTCCGGTCAGGCCATCGAACACGTGGAGCTGACCTGCGGGGACCTCACCAACGCCGGCAAGCACGCGGATCGCGAGCAGCGCAGCGAAACTGCCGACGGTGCCGGTGAGCGCCCCGAGCACGCCGAGCTCTGCGCAATTGTCGCAATCGTCCGTGTCGAACGCGTCGCCCACAAAGCAGCGGAAGCAGGGCCGGCCGTGAAACAGACCGACCTGGCCCTGGAACTGAGCGGCGGCGGCGCTGAGAAGCGGAATGCCAAGCTCGACGGATGTGTCGCTAACCGCAAGGC
This sequence comes from Sphingomicrobium sp., assembly GCA_035537335.1. Classification (GTDB taxonomy): domain Bacteria; phylum Pseudomonadota; class Alphaproteobacteria; order Sphingomonadales; family Sphingomonadaceae; genus Sphingomicrobium. The sequence continues at coordinate 13,619 of DATLMM010000016.1, forward strand.
GCGTGGCGAAATTATCGGTGCCGTCGATGATGAGGTCGTGGCCGCTGAGCAGCGCTGCGGCGTTGGTCCGATCGATCGAGTACTCCAGCGGTCGAACCTCCACAAAGGGGTTGAGCCGGCGGACGAACTGGGCGGCCAGCGCCGCCTTCGGCTCGCCTACTTCACGCGATCGGAATAGCGGCTGCCGATGGAGGTTGCTGAGGTCGGCGCTGTCACTATCGATGATCGTAAGGCTGCCAACCCCAGCGCCGGCCAGCGCAGGGACCACCGCGCAACCGATGCCGCCTGCTCCGACCACGCAGACAGAGGCAGCCTTCAGCCGCTGCTGTCCGACGCCGCCGAACTGCGGGAGAACGATCTGGCGGCTGTAGCGGGTGAGTTCTTCGTCCGAGAAGGACATCTATCTTCCGTTCGTCCCGAGCGCAGTCGAGGGACATTGGCTCAAGCGCACCTCGACTTCGGCTGCGCCTCCGCTCGGCACGAGGGGTGAAGGAAGCCTCATTGTCCCGTAGACCCAAATCCACCCGCGCCGCGGTGCGTGTCCTCCAACTCCGCGACCTCGTCGAACGCGGCTGGGGTGACCACAGCGGGGACCAGCTGTGCGATGCGCTCGCCGCGGCGGATGGAGAAGGGCTGGTCGCCGTGGTTGATCAGCAGGATCTTCAGTTCGCCGCGATAATCGCTGTCGATGGTGCCGGGCGTGTTCGGCACGGAGATGCCGTGCTTGAAGGCGAGGCCGGAGCGCGGGCGGACCTGGATCTCGTAGCCCTCCGGTATCGCGACCTTAAAACCGGTCGCGATGGCGTGGCGCTGCCCCGGCTGGAGGTCGAGTTCCTCCGCCGCGACCACGTCCAGCCCGGCCGCTCCGGGCGTAGCATAGGCAGGCAGGGGCAGTCCTTGCCCGTGGGGCAGGCGGGAGATCTGAATGCGGATCATCGGTCGGCAAGTTCCTCGGCGATGCGGACGATCAGGTGGCGAGCGATCTCCTCCTTGGGTGCTTCGCCCATGTCGTCCGCGCCGCCGGCGTGGACCAGATGAACATGGTTGCGGCTGCCGCCCATCACCTCGCCAGAGACATCGTTGGCGATGATCCAGTCGGCGCCCTTGCGAACTCGCTTTGCGGCCGCGTTGGCGAAGAGATCGTCGGTTTCGGCCGCAAAGCCGACCAGCAGGCGCGGGCGTTGCGGATGAGTTCCCAGCGTCTTCAGTATGTCAGGATTGGGCAAGAGGCTGATGTCAGGCGGACCGTCATCCTTTTTGAGCTTGCTCGGGCTCGAGCGCACCTTCCAGTCAGCCACGGCGGCCACCAGAATGGCCACGTCGGCGGGCAGCGCGGCTTCAACTGCTTCCATCATCTGCTCGGCCGTTTCCACGTCGATGCGGGCGACTCCGCCGGGAGTGGGCAGCGACACGGGGCCGGCGATCAACGTCACGCGAGCTCCGGCCTGCGCAGCGGCCGCGGCAATGGCGAAACCCTGGCGGCCGGAAGAGCGGTTGGCGAGGACGCGGACGGGGTCGATCGGCTCGTGCGTCGGGCCGGCGGTGATGAGGATGTGGTGGCCAGCAAGAGACACCGTCTGCCCTGAGCTTGTCGAAGGGCTGCCTTCTCTTGCCACCGTGTCGGAAGAGAAAGACGACCCTTCGACAAGCTCAGGGCTGCGGGTAAGTGGCAGCAGTGCCTGCAGGACTTCGGTCGGCTCCGGCAGCCTTCCCGGCCCATATTCCCCGCAGGCCATCTCGCCCTCGACGGGCTCGATCACCTTCACGCCGCGTGACTTCAAGGTGGCCACGTTCGCCTGGGTCGCGGCGTGTTGCCACATGCGGACGTTCATGGCCGGGGCTACCGCCACCGGCTTGTCGGTGGCGAGAAGGAGGGTGGTGGCGAGATCGTCGGCAATTCCGGCCGCCATCTTGGCGAGCAGGTCGGCTGTGACCGGGCAGACGAGAACGAGGTCGGCGGCGCGGGACAGCTGGATGTGACCCATCTCCGTCTCATCCTTGAGATCCCAGAGACTTGTGTAGACCGGGCTCTCGGCCAGTGCGGCGAGGGTCATCGGAGTGACGAAATGCGCTGCGCCGGCGGTCAGCACTGGCGTGACGTCATGTCCCTGCCGGCGGGCAAGCCGGATCAGCTCGGCCGCCTTGAACGCCGCGATGCCGCCGCCGACGATGAGGAGAATGCGAGCCATGTCAGCGCCGCCTAGCCGGGCTCGGCGGGCCGAGTCGAGCACCGCTTTGCGGTTTCAACATGGACAACATGGACACGACGTCCGGGTCCCCTCGCCCTCCTGACAAGATGGTGGAGGGCTGGGGATGAGGGATGAAGACGTACGGGGCCGCAGCATGCGGCGCAACGTGGCACATGCCGCGCCCGGTAGGACAGCCATTTAGCGGAGCTGCCTATTCGTGGCCGCCGTGTCCCGCATTCTGCCCACTGCCGGTGCGGCTATCGTCCTCCTAGCTGTTGGTATGTCCAAGCTGGTCTTCGCGAACGGCGCCCGTGCGGTTGTCGACATCGTTCTCGACATCGCCTTCGATCGTGTTGTCGCCGTCCAAGTCCTCCGGCCGAGTGCCACCTTTCGACTGGCCGATGCCGGGGTTGCGTTCGAGATCGTCGCGGAAGGGGCTCGGCCCCTTGTCATGCTTGCTGCTGCTCATCATCACCTCCTTCCTGGCCCAAGGTTTAAAGAGCCGGGCGGAGGCAAGAGTTATCCTGCCGCAACGGTCGGGCGCCTCGCTGGAAAGCGGAGGTGAGGCCTCTTACCTCTGCCCTGACACAGGTGGAGAAAGCAGCATGGCCGACAGCGACTATACACCCCCCAAGGTCTGGACCTGGGAGGGAGAGAGCGGTGGCCGCTTCGCCAGCATCAACCGTCCGGTGGCCGGACCGACGCACGACAAGGAATTGCCCGTCGGCCAGCATCCGCTGCAGCTCTACTCGTTGGGTACGCCCAACGGGCAAAAGGTGACGATCCTGCTGGAGGAATTGTTGGCGGCAGGTCACGCCGGCGCCGAGTATGACGCGTGGCGGATCGACATCATGGAGGGTGACCAGTTCGGATCGGGCTTCGTCGAGATAAACCCGAACAGCAAGATTCCTGCCTTGGTCGACCGCTCGGGTGCCGAGCCGGTACCCGTGTTCGAAAGCGGAGCGATCCTGATCTACCTGGCCGAGAAGTTCGGCGCGTTCCTGCCTCCGTCGGGACCAGCCCGGGCGCGGACGTTGAGCTGGCTGATGTGGCAAATGGGCAGCGCGCCTTTTGTGGGCGGTGGGTTCGGGCACTTCTACGCCTATGCGCCGGTGAAGATCGAATATGCGATCAACCGCTATGCGATGGAGGCCAAGCGGCAACTTGACGTGCTAGACCGGCAGCTGGCGACCAGCGAGTTCATTGCCGGCAGCGACTACTCCATCGCCGACATGGCGCTCTGGCCCTGGTATGGCTCACTGGCGCTCGGCCGGGTCTACGATGACGCCAACATCTTCCTGTCGGTGCACGAGTACCAGCATCTGCAGCGCTGGGCGAAGCAGCTGCGCGAGCGTCCAGCTGTGGCGCGTGGCTTCAAGGTAAACCGCACCACGGGGCCGGAGCATGAGCAGCTGACCGAGCGGCACGACACGTCCGACTTCGACCGGATACCGCAGCCGGGGCCGGAGGCAGCCTAGCCTTCGACGGAGACCCGGCCCTTAAGGCGAAAGCGGTCGTCCAGCGCGCCCAGGTGAACCTCGAAATCGCGCGCTTGCGGCTCCAGCAGCTCCAGGCCGAAGCCGAGATGGTCGTCCTGGTCGCGATGGAGATCGGAATAGTCGTAGGTGCCGTGAATGGCGCCGCGGACCCTGGACAGCACGGCTTCGCGAATACGGTCCGCATCGGTCTCGCCCGACCGCAGCTGGCTCTCAAGCTCGCTCGCGAACGCCTCGCGTCCCTTGTCCACTGCTACTTCTCGGCCAAGGTCCTCGTCGATGACCAGCGCCGCGACGCCGACCTGTTGCGCATCGGCGAGGTTGAAGCTGGCGGTGCCAAGCTCCTCCGGGACGGCAAGCATCTGGCCGGCGGTCACGTCGTTGGCGAAAGCGCCGCGAACGTCGTCATGCTCCGGCGCGACCAGCTGCGCGTCACCGCCACCTAGCGCAAAGAAAGCC
>DATLMM010000017.1:0-3382 GCA_035537335.1 Sphingomicrobium sp.
GGTAAACCTCAGCCTTGTTTCACATACCAACGCAGGCAAGACCACGCTGGTGCGCACGCTTCTGACGCGGGATGTCGGCGAAGTTCGCGACGCCGCGCACGTGACCGAGATCGCAACCGGCTATGTCATGCTTCAAGCCGGTTCCGACGCGCTGATGCTGTGGGATACGCCCGGCTTTGGAGACACTGCGCGCCTGCTGCGGCGGCTCAAGCAATCGAACAACCCGGTCGGATGGTTTCTGTCGCAAGTCTGGGATCGTTTTCGCGAACGCCCGCTCTGGTCCAGCCAGCAGGCCGTTCGCAATGCGCGCGATCAGGCCGACGTAATCCTGTATCTGGTGAATGCTGCCGAAGATCCCGCCGATGCAGCCTATGTGAGCCTGGAGATGGAGATCCTGGATTGGATCGGAAAGCCGGTGGTGCTGCTCCTTAACCAGCTCGGGCCTCCAGGCCCCGACACAAACCAGGAAGTGGAGCGCTGGACGAGGCATTTGGCGTCATCGAGGGTCGTTCAAGGTGCCTTGACGCTCGACGCTTTTGCTCGGTGCTGGGTGCAAGAAGGAACGCTGCTGGAGGCAGTCGCGCCGTTGCTCGTGCCGGCGAAGCAGGCTGCCTTGAGCAGGCTGTCGGAAGCATGGCGAGAAAGGAACCTCGCCCGCTTTCGCCAGTCCATCGGAATTCTCGCGGAGTGGCTAGCGGGTGTAGCGACCGATCGCGAGCAGGTGACGGAGCGCGATTGGCGCGATCGGATGGGGGACACTCTGAAGGTGCTCCGACGCGAGGAGCCAGCGGAGACGCGCCGAGCCATGGGGAAGCTCGCCGAGCGTCTGGAGGCGAGCACGCGACGATCGACCGAGCGGCTGATCGAGGCTCACAACCTATCCGGGCGCGCCACCCGCGAGGTCCTGCGCCGCCTCCATGATGATTACGCTAGTTCCGGGCCCGCGAGAGAAGGCTACGCCGCCGTACTCGGCGGCTTGATGTCCGGCGCGGTGGGTGGGCTGGCGGCGGATGTCGCGGCCGGGGGGCTAACGCTGGGTGGAGGTATGATCGTCGGCGGTCTGCTGGGTGCACTGGGTGCCACCGGTGCCGCACGGACCTACAACATGGCGCGTGGCGAGGAGGCAAACGCAGTGCGCTGGTCGGAGGCGTTCTTCAGCGATCTCGTACGCTCTGCATTGCTACGTTACCTTGCGGTGGCTCACTTCGGTCGTGGCCGCGGCGAATGGGAAGAATCGGAACATCCTGCATTTTGGCGGGACGTGATCGCCGAAACCATGAAGACGCACACGGTCGAGATCCAAAGCGTGTGGGAGGCCGGCAAGCGAGAAAGCACGGCGAATTTGTCGGCTACGCTTGGAATCGTACTTGCCAGCTGCGCCGCTGAAGTGCTCACCCGCCTCTACCCTGAAGCACATACGATCCTGGCAGCGGAGATCCGCAACCAGGTCGGTAACAGCGGCATTTCGCAAGACCCGCCGATCCCGTATTTTCGCTGAACGTTGGTATCTTTTCTAGCCTGGCCAGCGCGTCCTCGGCGGGCGCCATAGAGGCACCGGACCGCAACGGGATTGGCGTCGTGTGTATTGGCGTCGTGTGTATCCCCGCCTTGCGTCAGCGTCGTCGGTCGCGTCCCGGACGTCGCAGCGGTGGTGGCTAAACTGCAGGCATCGTTCAGCTTCCGGGTCTTCGCCCCAGCATGCATCGGGTGCTCCAACCAGGCCCGGAACCAACCCGTCGACCCCTCGTTCGCCAGACAAGGACCCGATGCTCGGTGTCCAGATCGATCGCGGAGCATGACATGAACGGCACGGAGCCTTTGAACCCCCAGGACATCGTGGAGACGCCTGCGGTCGAGACGCCCTCGGTACCGGCCACGGAGGAAACAACCCCGCCTGACATCATCTCGCCCCCTCCCGAAGAAGCGCTCGCACCGGACGTCTCCCCCGGTGTCGCCGATCTGGCGGCGAGTGCTCCGGCACCGCAAAGTCGCGGCAAGACCAAGGGCGTTGCCGACATCGTCTTCGTTGTCGACATCAGCGGCAGCATGGCGCCGTGCATCGATGCGCTACGGCAGAACATCGAGGCATTCGTTGATTCGCTGAGCCGCGGCGACGCCAACAATGCCGCCCCGGTGAAGGACTGGCGTGCCAAGGTCGTCGGCTACCGCGACATTGAAAGTGCTGAAAGCGAAGGCCTACCCTGGATTGTCGACAACAGCTTCGTTCGCGACACGGCGGAGCTCAAGTCACAGCTGGCGGCGCTCGACGCCAATGGCGGCGGTGACGAACCGGAGTCGCTGCTCGACGCGCTGTACAAGGTCGCGACCATGGAGGCGACTGCGAAGGGCGCCCAGACCGTCGAAGCGGCCAAGTGGCGCTATCGCAGCGACGCGGCGCGGGTCGTCGTTGTCTTCACCGACGCATCGTTCAAGGAGACGATGAGCATACCCGAGGCAAAGGGCGGATCGCTGCAGGATGTCGCAAATGTCGTCATGGCGAACCGGATCATCCTGAGCGTGTTCGCTCCCAATTTCGAAGGCTATGATCGCCTGAGCCAGATCGACAAGTCCGAGTGGGAGGTCGTCGAATTCGAAGGCTTGTCCGCGCAGGAAGCGCTGCAGCAGTTTACTGCCGATCCGGTGAATTTTCGGAATACCCTGAAGCAGCTCGCCGCCAGCGTGTCGCGATCGGCAGAGACCGTGGCGCTTTGACGGGCCGGGTACGGCCGTAAGGGCACAGCATGGCCAAGAAGCTCAAGGTCGGCGACACCATCCGGGGCTACCGCATACTGAAGGTATTCGGCCCCGGCATGATGGCGATTTCCTATGCCGCGCAGGCGCCTTCAGGCAGGAAGGTGTTCTTCAAACAGTATAAGTCGCCAGCACCGACCGTAGTCTGGTACCGGGATTTTGTCGCCTATCAAAAGGAACTGTCCGCCCGTGTGGTCAGTGGCAAGGCCGACAACTTCGCTGTAGCTCAGGTCGACGCATTTGAGGAAGTCTGGGGAGGCCGCTGCTATTTCCAGGCGTACACCTTTGTCGAGAACGGTGCCGATCTCCAGCAGGTGCTCGACAAGGAGCGCGAACAGCACCGGCTGTCCGGAACAGCGCCGACCAGCAATCCGGCGGTTTGGGCGCGGCATGCTACATGGGCGAAGGTGCTCGTTGCCGCCATCGGCGCGCTGCACGACGTCAAGATCGTCCATGCCGATCTCAAGCCGGCCAACGCCTATCTGATCGAAGACCCGACCATCGCAGCAGAATTTCAGCTGAAGCTGATCGACATGGACTTCTCGGTGCTGGCCGACCGGCGTCCGCCCTGGCACGGTCATCAGGGCTATGTCGGCACCGACAATTATCGCTCGCCCGAGCACTTGCTGAA
>DATLMM010000018.1:0-28690 GCA_035537335.1 Sphingomicrobium sp.
TGCCAGGGGATCAGCCGTGGAGTCCAACAAGCGTTACTACTCCCGTCGCGCCGCCGAGGAGCGCATGGCCGCTCAGCGGGCAATGACGGAACATGCTCGCGAATGGCACTCCAAGCTCGCGCAGCAGTTTGCGGCCCGCGCCGCCGCCGAGTGCACGGGACTGCTTGCGACCGCCTGAGCGGGATCCCGGTCGGCGGGCCGCGTCGGACCTTATCTTGCAGCTTGCTCTTGCGGCCCTTTGACATAAACGGCGCGCATGATCCTATTTCTCACAGCGCTTCTTCAGACAGCAACGTCACCACCGAACTTAGCCGTCGGCGATGCCACTTGTCCCAACGGTGCTATCGCCAGAAGCGGTGAGGCCTGCCCGCCTCCCCGCGCCGAAGGTTCAAAGCAGATCTGCCCGGCTGCGCAGGAGGTCGCGGCGGACCGGCTTTGCCCTCCGCCACAGACTTTTCGCATTTTCTTCGACAGCAGCAAGGCCGAGCTCAGCCGCGATGGTCAGACGGTGATCACCGAGGTCGTTAGGCGCTGGCAGAAGGTTTCGGGCACTCGGCTGACCGTCGAGGGGCACAGCGATCGATCAGGCTCGCCAACGGCCAACCAACTGGCCGCCGATCGCCGGGCCAGAGCCGTGGCTGAGGCGCTTGCCGCAGCAGGCGTCGACCGGCGCTCGCTTGTCGTCACCGCATTGGGCGAAGACCGGCCGCTGATCGTCACCGACGATGGCGTCCGAGAGCCGCAGAACCGGCGCGTCGATATCAGCTTCGCGCCAAGATAGGTTGCGCTTCGCTATGCATCGGCACGAGCTGTCGTAAAAGTCGTTTCGCTGCTGGAAAGAGTTACAAGCAGGGAACGAACATGAAAATTCGTCTCCTGATATCTACAATGTCAGGATAAAGGACGCACCGTCCTTCGTGCAAGCTTCAGTCAGACAGCTTGGCGCTCAACGCTCCGTCAACTGTCGAACAATTGGAGATAATGGTCGGCGGCCCCATCGATTTGATGACGGTGCCATAGCTCTTCCGTGTCCGTCAGCGCAGGCAAGGGCCGCAGAAGAACTCGGTCCACGGCTCGGGCGAGATCGTGCGCCCGGCGCGTTCCGACGACTTCTCCTCTAGCAGGATTAGTGATGATCTCTCGCATAGCTGGCGTGCAGTTGGTAGCAATCACCGGAGTGCCTTGGGATAGAGCCTCGACCGCTACTGCAGGGTAGCCTTCATATCGAGAGCTGAGGATAAATGCTCGGCCGCTTTGAAGCCAAGGCTTGATGTCCGGAACGTTGCCAGGGAGAGTTACTCGGCCAGTCAGGCCAGCTCGCTCGACTTGCCGCTCAAGCGCTGCCCGGTCTGGCCCCTCGCCAAGGATCGTCAGCGTGAGCCCACGGTCTTTCGAACAGGCCAGGGCTTCGACCGCTAAGCCGAAGTCCTTGGCAGGAGCGAGGCGCCCGGCGGCGATAAGGCCGTTGCGCGGATCAGTCGCATGAGGGGGGCGGCCGTCCTCGCGGGCGAAAATCGGGTCTTCAATGATGCTCAAAGGAAGCGGGCCCAGAAGTTGATTGGCTTCATTGGCGAGAGCGGGTGACAGTGCCACAACAGCATCTGCCTTGCTCAGAAGCTTTGCCTTGCTGCGGAGTGCACGCCACCGCAACAGGAGCGGTCGATCGTCTCGACGGAGCACACTGCTCAGCTTGCAGATGATAAACGGCGCCTCGCCCCGCCGCTTCTCGGCAAAACCCTCAAGTGCAGGGAAGTGAGAGCTGCCCGGGATGAACAACCCTCCGATGCCGCGGTGTCTGCAGATCTCTGCGGCCGCCCGGCCCAGCAGAAACCTTGAACCTCGCCCTCGCTCGATGGGCTGCGGAGGAACGATCAGGTTGACCCCCGGATCAACTAAAGACTTTAGCGAGCCGCTTGAGCTCCCGCAGATGAGATCCACCTGCCGCCCTTGTTCCCGCCAGGCTCTCGCCAGACGAAGAGCAACAAGCTCGGTGCCCCCACTTGCAAGGTCATGCAGAAGAATGGCCAGTCGGTTCCGTCTCATTGCAGGACTCACGCTCTAAAATTAAGCGTTGCGACACACGAAGTGAGGTCACCTTCAGCCGCCATGATGATTTAGACGTCGGTCAACGGCAAGCTTCAGGACAAATGTCTTCTCCTCCGAGTCGGAAGCGGACATCACCCTTCAGCTGAACAGATGTCCGCTTTTAAGTGCCTCACCGAGTAGACGGCCAACGAGGAAGCCGAGTTGGACTACATACATGACTGCTCATGAGAGAAAGGTTGAAGAACCGGCGCTGAAGGAAGGCGGCTTCTACGATCACGCCCGCCAAGTCGCGTTCAACATGCTGCGCTCTATCCTTGTCGACGACGCACAACGCCGCATCAACTCGTTCGAGGCACCGCTTCAATGACGCGGGCGGACGCGAGGGCTGGGGCGGCGCTGCCGCAGGATCGATCAGCGCATGCACCTCAGCGTCAAGACAATGGGCGAAACCATCGGAGACATTCTCATACCGCATCTCGAGCGTATCGCGGAGCTTGAGGCCTTAGTCGCGCTGCAGGGAGCAGGCGCTGCCGCACAAGAGCTTAGCAACCCTAGGCTTGCCAGCATGAAGGCAATTAGCGGAGGCCGGCCATGAGCAATCGCGCCACGAGCTTGCCCTACTTGTTCGCGCTTACCGCTCTCCACCGCAGCGCCATCGTTCCTCAGCCAACCGTGGAGGGCATTGCCGCGCTCCTTAGACACGGCATGGAACGTCGGATCAAAGGACAAGGCAAATGAGCAGCCTACTCCTCTCGGCTCGCCGCCGTTCCGTCATTCAGGGCTCACCAGCAAAGTAGGCGTGCTCCCGCTCGGGGACACGATCCACACCAAGGTTCCTGAACCCGCACAACTCTCGCCAGCTGAGGTCGTGTGCAAAGGCTGCGAGCCTTCCTCAGCCTTCAAGCTAAATTGGCGGCCGATGGCTACGCACATCTCTAAGCTCTCGTTCGATAATCCGGTTATGCGCGCACGAGGCGCGACACTGACGGTGATCCGCGCGGTCGCCTGCGATAATGAGGCCATCCGCCCATCTTCAGCCATTGCCGGCGCTGTTCCCAACGTGGCGCCCATAAGAAAGATGCTCAGCCTCATGTATCGCGCTCCTGAGCCTGCCGCCCGAGATGGCGGGCAACTCATTCACGGCTCGCTAACCATCGATCGGCAGGCCGGTCCATATCCAAGCAGCAGGTCGTACCGGCAAGGGACACACACGGATTATGGGAGGAGGGTGCTCCCAAAGCTCTGTTCGCACGCCTCGCCGGACCGCCGACCAGCGCGCACTTCATAAACCGTAACGCCCTCGCGCGCGCGCGCGGACGGAGACCCTCTGCATGGCTAAGGCATTACGCACGGTGGCAGTCGTTGCAGGTGCTGTGGCGCTGGCGGTTGGCACTGCTGAGGTCCTTGCACCTGCTGCAACCGCCTCTGCGCTCGGGCAGCATCGGCAACATTGCGAGCGCCGCCACCGTCATTTCGGTCGCAAGTGCCACTACCGTCGTTGTCCTGGCTGGCGGCATTCTGGTCCCCCAACAAGCTGAAGGGGCTCAACCCATGACGCTGATCGACGTAGTAATCCAACGCGAGCAGGCGTGGCTCTATGGCGACAGCGGCATCTTCGATCCAAAGAGTGGCATTCTGCTCGGCACGGACACGAAGCTTGAGCAGGCCGCCCGCATCTCGTTCGTTGGGCACGGGAGGCACTGCCTTGCCTTGCCATGCTTGACACACACGAGGCTGACGCGCTGTTCGACCAGCTGCCAGTGGCGATCGAGCGGTTTAAGCGGAAGTCGCGCAAGCTGTGCTCGCCAAGCCCGAGCATGACGCTGACTTGCACCGCGTGGGACGCGCAGCAGTATCGGCCGCGCATCTTTGTGCGCGGTGACGCTCTGGAGGGCTTTGGAATGCAGCCTAACGAGCCTTGTAAGGCGCCCGGCTACTTCTTCGGCCTCGCAAGCAACGAACCCCGCCAAGCACTGGGCCCGCGGCTCGCCTTGCGACCCTGAGAGCTTCGACTCTGGCGAGGGTGCCAAGGCTGTGTTCGAGACCGCTCGCAGCATCCTGTTCAAGCACCTTGGCGGCAGCAAGCCGGGTACTTCATCCGCGGGCAACTGCACTGCGTTGAGTTGAACCGGCTCGGCACACAGGCCTAACAGCCGCAAGACTGGAGCGACAAAGTTGGGGAGCGCCTCCGTCCTATTAAGGCGAACTTAGCGCGCGTGGCCTGCTGCAGCCCAATCGGGGTTGCTGCTTCTGACCCATTGCGGACGTTAGCCGCCTCCCCATTCATTGAGGCTAATGGAGCATCTGATCGTCTTCGCGAAGATGAAGATAGTTCGTGTCGAAGTCGCCGACCTTTGCCAATTCCGGCAGGTTACCGATCCGAATTGAGCGCGGGGTGGGCCGGTTGATGAGCCCGTCCTTCTCAAGCCCTTTAAGCATCCGGTTGACGTGCACCGGCGTCAGGCCGGTGGTGTCTGCAAGCTGCTCCTGTGTCATCGGCAATTCATACCGATCCTCTTCTCCCAAGCCCGCGAGCTTGAGGCGGAGCGAAAACTCGCAAAGCAGATGTGCAATTCGGGTCCGAGCGTCTCGCTGGCCCACGTTCATGATCCACTCGCGAGCGATCGAGCCCTCAACGAGCGTATCCATCCACATAGCTTGCCCAACAATTGGCCGTTCAGCAGCGAGGCGGACGATATTCTCTCGCGGGATCATGGCCACAGTGGCTCTTGTGAGCATTTGAACACCGTGATCAGCCCTTCTCAGAAACGAGTTCTGAAGGTCGACCAAGTCTCCCTTCATGTGAACCGCAATGATCTGACGATTGCCATTCCCGGCTATTTTCGTCCGGACCGAGTAGCCCTTGAGCATGACGCAGGAGTGTGTCGGCTTCTCGCCGTCACGGACGATGTACTCAGTGCGATCCATCGTTTTTACGACGCACGGAAGCGCCAAAACTGCAGCACGATCATCAGCGCTCAGGTCGAGGTGATAGCTGAGCCGGTCAGCCATGGGCTCCAATGCGGTAGGTAGAGGTGAGCCTTCCACAAACATCTCCGAAAGAGAGCGCGGGAGCATGCTGAAAGTCTCAGTTGCCAGCGGCCAAGCTTCTGCGAGCGATGCTGCGTTCGTAGCACGATTGACACCTAAGTTCTAAACTCAAGTTAGAAGCTGCAACGATCCATGTGCTTCGTGCGCTCGACGGTTAATGCCTCGATACTTTTCCACCTCCACGAGGACATCGACGTGCCGGACAGAGAAGGGAGGACCTCCCCAGCATGGAGGCAGCCCTTGCTTATGCCATGAGCATGGCGAGGTCTGTGATTGCGGAATATGCCAAGGAGCAGGGCCGTGTCGTTTGTCGCACCGGATAGACGTCAAAGACGAGCATGGGCGCACTCTCGATTCGGTGCACTTTCGCGATGCGGTGAGAATTGACTGCTAGTGCGTGCGCTAACGCCCGCTTGAGCCCGAAGCGAAATTTAGTTCACCGCCAGTAAGATCATCCATAGCAATCTAGCGCAGCCGATGTTCTTGAGTCGTTCTCACTCGCTTAGTTCGGTGGCAATGGCCACCAAGCATGTCCGCACCGTCAGCGATCTTGTCCGGTTCGGCTGTGCCTATCCAGCCGAATGTCTAAGCTGCGGCCGACGTACGGAGTTCGATGCCTGGGCGATCGCTCAAGCATTCGGCTCCTGTCACCTGGACGAGGTAGAGCCGCGGCTGATCTGCTCCGCGTGCAGGTCTAAGCGGATCAGGGCTGGCTACCGGGCCCCACCTGCGCAGCGGTAATGCCGCGACAGTCGCGACAGTCGCGGCAGTCGCAACAGTCGCAACAATCGAGGAACTTCGCTGCTCTGGTACGTCGAGCAAGCGAGGCCCGTCTTCATTGCGCGACGCGAACGACGGGTCTCACGCCTGATAGTCGATCGACCCAAGCCACGCGGACAGCACTGCAGCAACCTTCGCCGCCGGTCCCAAGTTTTGACACCAAACGTCACGTCCGCCGGCGCTGCAGATCCACACGCAGCCGTCTTCGTTCGGACCTTCTATCTGAAAAAGGGCGCTCTGCTCGGCTTCTTGGTTGTCGTTGGAAGGTTAGCACCACAGACAGCCGCTCCCAAGCTGCTCCATGTCGCATCCGTGTTGCCCGGAGCCGCCGCGAGCCAAATTGAAACGGCGGAAATCAGCATTGAAGCACCGCAACAGGATGCAAAACAGGATGCAACAGGCTTTCGCGGCGCTCGGGTAGCTAAGAGCTTGCGATTAAAGGAGGAGAGTGGCGCGCCCGGAACGATTCGAACGTCCGACCCTCAGATTCGTAGTCTGATGCTCTATCCAGCTGAGCTACGGGCGCGTGCCGAGGGGGCACTTAGGGGGATGATCTCCGGCACGCAAGCCCTCTTCGGCTCGGTTGCGCGGGCCGAATGCGGACCCTAGACCGGCGCTCGTGAAACGCTGCCTCGTCCTGCTGGCCCTGTTGTCAGCTTCCTGTTCTAACCCGGCGGTTGGCCCCTCGCTGGCGCCACGCGGAGCAGAGGCGATCGACCCGCGCTTACCGGTGGCCGACACCAGCGGCGACCTGCCGGGAAGCGCCGAGCTTCGTTCGCGCGCCGGGGTGCTCCTGGCTCAGGCGCGCAGCGGTGTCGGTGTGTTCGAGCAAGCCGCTGCAGCGGCCGAGCGCGCTGCCAACGACGCCGGTGCGCGCGAAAGCGACAGCTGGCTGGCGGCGCAGCAGCTGCTCTCGGCGGCAGTCGCTGCGCGCTATCCGGTCAGTAGAGCGCTTGGCGATGTCGATGCGATGGTGGCGACGGCTGTTGAAGGCCGCGGCGGGCTGGTTCCCGCTGATCTTGCCAATGTGCGGACGATTGCTGCCGAGATCGACGCGATCGATGCGGCGCAGGCGAGCCGCATCGACGCTATACAGGCGCGGCTAGCGCGTTAGCGGAGCGCGGTGGCGCGAGCAGTCGACCAGTCTGCGGCGTCGATCCGGTGAACGACCGTGAACACTTCGGATCCCGACCCAGGAACGAACTGCCCGACAAAGTCGAGGTCTGGCCGCCGGATCATGCCTAGCCGCACCATCAGACCTTGGCTCTCCGTGTTGCCGGGGACGGTGAGCGCGAATACGAAGGGCGCGTGGTAGCGCCCGAAGGCGAGGTCGAGCGAGGCGATGGCCGCCTCCTTGGCGTAGCCCTGTCCCCACGCATCCTCGCGCAATCGCCAACCGATTTCGAAAGCGCCGTGGAGCGCTTCGCCCCCCGGCGAGTTGACCCGCTTCAGACCGCAGAAACCAAGCAACTCATCGTCTCGCTTCCGCTCGACGATCCAGAAGGTGTGACCATAGTCACGTTGAAGAGCTTGCCAGCGATCGAAGGCGGCTGTGTAGGCCGGCTCGTCCTGCACCCCGCCGAGCCACCGCATCACTGACGGGATGTTGAGATGCCGAACGAACTTCTGGCGATCCTTCGGCTCCCACGTTCGTAGACGCAGCCGTTCCGTCTCGGCTACCGGCTCAGCCATTGATCAGCCGTGCGGCATCCATTGCGTGATAGGTAAGGACGCCGGTGGCGCCTGCCCGCTTGAAGGCCAGCAGCGTCTCCAAAATCAACGCGTCGCGCTCCCCTGCCCCCGCCGCGGCAGCATGTTCGATCATCGCATACTCGCCGCTCACCTGATACGCGAACACCGGCAGCAGGAACTCGCGCTTCGCCGCCGCGACAATGTCGAGATAGGGTAAGCCCGGCTTCACCATCACCATGTCGGCGCCTTCGGCCACGTCCAGCGCCACTTCCCGAAGCGCCTCGGCCGCGTTGGCCGGGTCCATCTGATAGCCGCGCTTGTCGCCTTTCAAGAGCCCGCGCGAGCCGACCGCATTGCGGAACGGACCATAGAAGGCGGAAGCATATTTGGCGGCGTAAGCCATGATGGCCGTCTCGCAGCGGCCCTGGTCCTCCAGCGCCCGGCGAATGGCCCCTACCCTGCCGTCCATCATGTCGGAGGGCGCGACGATGTCGGCCCCAGCTTCGGCCTGGACCAGCGCCTGTTCGACCAGCATGGCGGTGGTTTCGTCGTTGCGGACACAGCCGCGCTCGTCGAGGAGCCCGTCGTGGCCGTGCGCCGTGTAGGGATCGAGCGCGACATCCGTCAGCACGCCGATTTCTGGACAGGCACCCTTCACCGCCTTGATCGCCTGGCAGATAAGATTGTCGCGGTTGAGCGCTTCCTCGCCGCGCTCGCTGCGCAGATCAGCCGGCGTGTTGGGGAACAGGGCGACGCACGGAATGCCGAGCGCCGCCGCTGCCTTCGCCTGGGCGCCGATGCGGTCGACGGTCCAACGCGATACGCCCGGCAGTGCCGGGATCGGCTCCTCGCAGCCCTGGCCGGCGCAGATGAACAAGGGCAGGACCAGGTCGCTGGGGTGCAACCGGTGCTCGGCCACCATGGACCGCATCCAGGCGCTTGAGCGGCTACGGCGCATGCGGAGGGCGGGAAAGGAGGGGTTTGTCATCACCCCGCCCTCTAGCGGGAAAGAAGCGCTCTCCCAAGCATTGAGCCTGCATGCAAACCGATGCGCTTCCGAAACAGGCCGTGCTGGTCGTCAATGCGATGAGCCGAAACGGAGCGGACGCGTTTGAGCGCGCCAGGGACTTGCTTGGGGAGCGCGGGGTCGAGCTGATCGGCGCCCATGCCATCACCGATCCGGAAGAGATGCGCCCCACGGTGAAGCGCGCACTGGCAGAGAAAGCGCCGATGATCATCGTCGGCGGCGGCGATGGATCGCTGTCGTCCACCATTGATGATTTCCTGGGCACGCAGACGGTCTTCGCGCTGCTGCCGCTCGGCACGGCCAACAGCTTTGCAAAGACGCTCGGCATTGGCACGGACATCGAAGCGGCGGTGGAGGTGATCGCCACCGGCCGGAAGATGCGGATCGACCTGGGCGCGATCGATGGCGATTACTTCGCCAACGCTGCCGCCCTGGGTCTGTCGCCGATGATCGCGGAAACGGTGCCGCACAATCTGAAGCGCTATCTGGGGATGGTCGGCTACATGCTATGGGCAGCGCGGGTGGCGTTCAAGTTTCGCCCTTTCCGGCTGCACGTCGATGACGGCACCACCCTGCACAAGACCTGGGCGACCGAAGCGCGTATCGCTAATGGGACGCACCATGGAGGGATCGAGCTGGTCGAGAGCGCCGACCTGCAAAGCGGCGAGATCGTGATCCAGGCGGTTACTGGCCGCAGCCTGTTCGGGCTCGCCTGGAGTTGGTTCGCGACGCTGTTCAAGCTGCGGTCCCGCCACGGCACGGTGTGCGAATATCACGGGCGCGAGCTGAAGGTGATTACCCGGCCGAAGCAGAAAATTTCGATCGACGGCGAGCTGAGCGCGCGGACGCCGGTCAAGGTCACGGTGGCGCGGGCCGCCGTTTGGGTGGCGGCGCCGCTCGAAACGAACGGTACTTAGCGGCGGATGGAAGAACTGCTGAAGTCAGCCACGATGACCATGGCCAGCATCGCGGAGGGCGCGGCGGGACTCGTGATCGCTGTCGCCGTGCTGGAAGCAGTGGCGGGAGCATTGTTTCTCTTTCTACCGGCGAACTGGCGCAACTCCGTCAAGCATCACCTCTCAGAAAAGGAAGACGTTCGGCTGCGGCTCGGCCGCTGGCTCGCGGTAGCGCTGGAGTTCCTGCTGGCCGCCGACATCCTGCGCACGGCGGTGGCGCCGACATGGGAGGAAATTGGCAAGCTGGCAGCGATCGCGGCGCTTAGGACCCTGCTCAACTATTTCCTGCAGAAGGAGATCGATCGGGCAGAGCAACGGCGGCTGGCAAAGGACGGGCCGCAGCGAGCCGCGTGATGGAAGCGACCGTCAGCCTGGCTGGTGCGGACGATCGAGTTCCTCGGTGAGCTAGTGCTCATTGCCGCGATTATCCGCGCGCTGGTCGCCCTCGGCGGCGGGCGATTGTCGAACCCGGCGCTGACGCGGGCAGGGCTGCTGCTTGCCAGCGGGATTGTCGGCGCCCTTGGACTAATGACTGCTGCGACCCTGCTCAAAACCATCGAGCTCCGCAGCTGGAGCGCGATCGGCATGTTCGCGGTGGTGCTGGCGCTGCGAACGCTGGTGAAGCAGGCGCTGACGGCGGAGTTGGAATCAAAACAACGCCAGCCGTCACTCTGAACTTGTTTCAGGGTCCACCCTTCACCGCTTGCTGCTGTCCGTGCGGATGAGTGGATGCTGAAACAAGTCCAGAATGACGTTCAGTTTAAGCGAGCCAGCGCCGCTGCCAACCGCTCGGCCGCGGATGCGCGAGAGGCATGGTCGGCGCGGGCCTTCTCCACCGCCTCGGGCTTGGCTCTTTCGGTGAAGCTCGGGTTGTTGAGGCGAGCGGCGAGGCTGTCGCGGTCCTTCTCCGCGGCTGAAACGGCTTTGGCGAGGCGCGCTCGCTCGGCGTCGAGGTCGATGGCTCCTGCAAGCGGAAAGGCAATCGTTGAGCCATTCACCACAACTTGTGCTGACGCTGCTGGAGGTGCGGACACCTTAACGGCTGCTTCAAGCTTGGCCATAAGTCTTAACTGCGACGCGAAGAGACCCATCGCTCCAATTGTTTCGCCAGTGGCTTGGGGATCCGTGGGATCAGTTATGACGTGAGGTGTAAGGTTGGCGGTCCAAGGGATGTTCAGTTCCGAACGAATGGCGCGAACTGCTTCAATCATCTCGATGATTTGTTCAACCTTGGCTTTCGATGATCGATCCGAATCGGCCCTTGGCTCCGGCCACCTTGCTACGATCAAATCGTACGGCCGCTCGCCCATCGCGTGCCACAGCTCTTCGGTGACGAAGGGCATGAAGGGGTGGAGCATGACCAGAATCTGGTCAAATGCCCAGGCGGCCACGGCCTTGGTCTCCTTGTCGAAGGCGCCTTTGACCAGCTCCACATACCAGTCGCAGAAGGTACCCCAGGTGAAGTGGTAGATGGCGTCGGCCATGCCGTCGAAGCGGAGTTCGTCGAAGGCCTTGTTGAGCTTGGCCAGCGTTTCAACGACCTCGGCGATGATCCAGCGATTGACCGGAAGCGTCGCTTCAGGCGCGGCGATGCTCTGCGATGCGCCAACGCCGTTCATCTGCAGGAAGCGCGCCGCGTTCCACAGCTTGGTCGCGAAGTTGCGGTAGCCTTCGACCCGCTTTTCATCCAGCTTGATGTCGCGACCCTGGCTCTCCATCGCCGTCAGGGTGAAGCGCAGCGCGTCGGCACCGTATCTGTCGATCAGGCCGAGCGGATCGATCGTGTTGCCCTTGGACTTGGACATCTTCTGGCCTTGCGCATCGCGGACCAAACCGTGGAGGTAGAGCGTGCGCCACGGCACCTCTCCCATAAACTCGATCCCCTGCATCGCCATCCGGGCATCCCAGAAGAACAGAATGTCAAAGCCTGAGATGAGCACGTCGTTCGGGTAGTGGCGGGAGAGGTCTTCTGTCTGATCCGGCCAGCCAAGGGTGGCGAACGGCCATAGAGCGGAGGAGAACCAGGTGTCTAGGACGTCTTCGTCCTGCTTCAGCGGACGATCATCGCCGGCTTGAGCAAACGCCTCCTCTTCGGTCTCGGCGACGAATGCCTGACCCTCGCCGTGGAACCAAGCCGGTATCCGGTGGCCCCACCACAGCTGGCGCGAGACGCACCAGGGCTGGATGTTCTCCAGCCAGTTGAACCAGGTCTTGGACCAGCTCTCCGGCACAATCTTGATCTTGCCGGAGCGGGTAGCTTCCAGCACCGGGCCGACCAGCTTGGGGGCGTCGACATACCATTGGTCGGTCAGCCACGGCTCGATCACCACTCCCGACCGGTCGCCATAGGGTGTCGCGATGTTGCGGTCCTCGACCTTCAGCAGCATACCTTCGTCCTGCAGCAGCTGCACGACCCGGGCGCGCGCGTCGAAGCGTTCGCGGCCGAGCAACTCCTCGGGGATCAGGCCATCGGCGGTCTGGCAAACATGGGCCTTCGCATCGAGCATGTTGAGCATGTCGCCAGCCTTGAACCCGGCCCGCTTGCCGACCTCAAAATCGTTGAAGTCATGCCCCGGCGTGATCTTCACTGCGCCGCTCCCAAGCTCCGGGTCGGCATGCTCATCGGTGATGATCGGGATCAGCCGGCCGGTAATCGGCAGCTTGATCTGCTTGCCGACTAGCTCACGGTAGCGCTCGTCGTCCGGGTGCACCGCCACCGCCATGTCGGCCAGCATGGTCTCCGGCCGGGTAGTCGCGACCTCGACATGCCCGCTTTCGTCGGCCAGCGGATAGCGCAGGGTCCAGAATTTGCCCGCGACCTCGTTCGTTTCGACCTCGAGATCGCTGATCGCCGTCCCGAACTTGGGATCCCAGTTCACCAGCCTCTTATCGCGGTAGAGCAACCCGCGCTTATGCAGCTCAACGAACACATGTGTGACGGCCTTGGAGAAGCCCTCGTCCATGGTGAAGCGCTCGTTCGCCCAATCGCACGAAGCGCCAAGGCGGCGGAGCTGGCGGGTGATCTGGCCGCCGCTCTCTTCCTTCCACTCCCACACCTTGGCGACGAACTCGTCGCGCGTGAAGTCGGTGCGCCTCTGCTGCTTCTCGGCCAGCTGGCGCTCGACCACCATCTGGGTGGCGATGCCGGCATGGTCGGTGCCGACCACCCACAGCGCGTCCTTGCCCTGCATCCGGGCGCGACGGGTGAGGATGTCCTGCAGTGTGTTGTCGAGTGCATGGCCGATGTGCAGCGAGCCGGTGACATTGGGCGGCGGCATGACGATGGTGAAGGGCTCACGGTCCGGACGCTCCGGGCGGAACAGGCCGCGTTCTTCCCAATGGCTGTACCAGCGAGCCTCGATCAGGCCCGGTTCGAAGGTCTTCGGCAGTTCGCTCATGAGTGGGCCGTTAGCGTGACCGTTGCGTCATTGCGAGCGTAGCGAAGCTTGACGAGGAGGGTTCTAGAAACTCGTGGGCGCGGGCGAGACAACCGAATAGCCGCTGGCCGTCACCTGCCGCACTTCTAGCCCGCGTTCGGCGACGCCCTGGCGGTTGAAGCGGAACACCCCGTCAACGCCGAGAAAACCTTCGTCGTCCCCGAGTGCGTTCACGGGGAACCGCCGGCCAGGCCGCCACTCGCGGGAGGCACGGATGGTAAGGAGCATCGCATCGTAACCGATGCTGGCGAGGCGTGGCGGCGTAGCGCCGTAGCGCGCCTTATAGCGACCGGCGAACTGGCCGAAGCGGATGTCGGTCGGTGCTGCGTACCAAGCGCCGCGGAGGCGAGCCGTGCGGCCCAGCATGCGATCGCCCGCCCACACATCGGTTCCAAGGATCCGGATGCCGGGCCGGAACTGCTGTGCGAGTGTGCCAGCGGTTCGGCCACCGTCGGCCAGCAGCACCGCCGCCAGAACCCGACGGGAGTTGAGGCGGCGGGCAGCGCTCCGGGCGGAAGGAAGGTCGGAGTAGCTCTCGACGCCGATCACCTGCCCGCCTGCGCGCTGGACCGCGAATAGCAGACCCTGGCTGGCGCGTCGGCCGTAGATGTTTTCAGGCGACAGTGCGGCGAAGCTGACCGCACCGGCGGCGCGAGCGTGGCTCACGACCCGGTCGACGGCTTGGCTGGGCACGAAACCAAGTATGTAGGTGCCCCCACCGGCTGCGGTTTCATCGTTGGAAAAGGCGAGCACCGGCACCCGCGCCGCGCGGGCAATCGGCGCAACGGCGCGGACCTGGTCGGACAGCAGCGGACCCAGGATCAGCCGGGCACCGTTGCCAAGCGCTCGGTCCGTCGCCGCGGCCGCGCCGCCTTCCGCTGTATTGTAGATAGTAAGTTGAAGCGAGCTGTTGTTCATGTCGGCCAGCGCCAGCCGAGCGGCATTCGCAAGGGACTGGCCAAGGATGGCATCCTCGCCCGTCAGCGGCGCAAGCAGCGCGACTTCATTCTGCTGCTTGGTCGGCACTCCTCCAGAGCTAGGTCGCAGGATTCGCGAGGCCGTGGCGCATCCGGTCAGCGCAACTGCGGACAGGGCGGAGAGGAGAAACAGTCGGCGCGCTTGCGGGGAGCGGGTGGGTAGTGTCATGCCGACGGTCCTCATGGAAGAGAAACTCTCCCCCGGCTTGTACATCGTGGCGACGCCAATCGGAAATCTTGGCGACCTGACGGCGCGTGCAGCCGACGTGCTGCGCCGGGTCGACCTGGTGCTGGCGGAGGACAAGAGGGTCAGCGCTCGGCTCCTGTCCCATGCGGGGTCCAAGGTGCGCATGCAGGCCTATCACGACCATTCCAGCGAGGAGGACCGGCTAGCGGTGCTAGCCCGACTGGGCGGCGAGGCAGTGGCACTGATCAGCGATGCCGGGACTCCGCTGATCTCCGATCCTGGCTTCAAGCTGGTGCGAGCGGCGCGATCTTCCGGGTTCGCGGTGCACACGCTGCCGGGGCCGTGCGCAGCTATTGCGGCGCTGACGCTGTCGGGTCTGGCGACCGACCGTTTCCTGTTCGTCGGCTTCCTCCCGCCAAAGCCGGGCGCACGGGGCGAGGCCCTGGCGGAGGTGGCTGCGATTCGGGCAACGTTGGTCTTCTATGAAAGCGGACCGAGGCTGGGCTCCAGCCTAGCCGCGATGGCCGAAGTGCTTGGGCCGCGCGAGGCCGCGGTAGTGCGGGAGATCACCAAGCTGCATGAGGAGACGGTAACGGGCACACTTGCCGAGCTTGCCCGGCGCTATGCGGACAGCGGACCGAAGGGAGAGATTGTGATGGTGGTGGCGCCCCCTGCCCCGCCAGCTCCGGCCGGTGAGGAAGAGCTGAATCGAGTGCTGACCGAGGCGCTGGCGGAGCTGTCGCCATCAAGGGCGGCCGCGCAGGTGGCGGAGCAGCTGCGCCTGCCCCGCAAGCAGGTCTATGCGCGTGCACTCGCGCTCAGCGAACTGACCTCCAGGCCGATTGCCTGAGCTTGTCGAAGGCGTGCCCTTCCCCTAGCGGCGACCAGAAGAAGGGCAGCCCTTCGATACGCTCAGGGCAGCGGAGAGAATCTTGCCACTAACCGTCGCCGTTCAGATGGACCCGCTGGAGAGCATCGCCATCGCCGGCGACTCGACCTTCGCCTTGATGCTGGAAGCGCAGGCGCGTGGGCATCGGCTGTTCCACTATCTCGCGCAGGACCTCACCTACGAGGATGGACGGGTTCGGGCGCAGGCACGGGAGATCACGGTACAGCGGATCGAGGGCGATCACTTCCGCGCCGCTGACCCGGTCAGCCTCGATCTCGGCCGAGATGCGGACGTCGTGCTGATGCGGCAGGACCCGCCGTTCGATATCGCTTACATAACCGCCGCCCATCTGCTCGAGCGCCTACGGGGCGAGACACTGGTGATCAACGACCCACGCTCCGTCCGGGATGCGCCCGAGAAGCTGTTCGTGCTCGACTTCGCGCGGTTCATGCCGCCGACTTTGATCACCCGTAGCATGGAGGAACTGACCACCTTTCATGCGAAGCACGGCGAGATCGTGCTGAAACCGCTACACGGCAACGCGGGCGCCGCCGTGTTCCGGATCGACGCGGCCGGCACCAACCTTCGCGCGCTGGCCGAGCTGTTCTCCGATACCTGGAAAGAACCCTTCATCGCGCAGGCCTTTCTTCGCGAAGTGAGCGAGGGCGACAAGCGCATCATCCTGGTGGACGGGGAGCCAATCGGCGCCATCAACCGAGTGCCGGGCAAAGGCGAGATTCGCTCGAATCTGGCCGCGGGCGGAATGGCCGTGCGCACAGAGCTCACGGAGCGCGAACGCGAGATTTCCGCGGCGCTCGCGCCGGAGCTCAAGGCGCGCGGACTGCTGTTCGTCGGCATCGACGTGATTGCGGGGCACCTGACCGAGATCAACGTCACCTCGCCGACCGGTTTGGTGGCATTGGACCGGTTCGATGGCATCAATAGCGCCGGGCTGATCTGGGACGCGATCGAGCGCAAGCTGCAGGCTACTTGAGGTGGCCGATTGGGTCATCAAGCTGATCGAACAGACCGGCTATCTTGGTGTCGGCTTTCTCATGTTCCTTGAAACCATCTTTCCGCCAATCCCGTCCGAAGTGATCATGCCGGTAGCCGGTGTGGCCGCAGCCAAGGGGCAGATGCAGCTCCCTTGGGTCATCGCCAGCGGTACGGCCGGCGCGATGCTCGGCAACACCGTCTGGTATCTCGCCGCTCGGGCGCTCGGCATTATTCGTTTACGCCCGATTATCGAAAAGCACGGTCGCTGGCTGACCATGAGCTGGAGCGAAGTTGAGCGGGCCGAACGCTGGTTTCGTGATTACGGAACCTTCTTCGTATTCCTGGGGCGCATGTTGCCGACGGTACGCAGCCTGGTGTCCGTTCCGGCCGGGCTGCTGAAGATGCGGTTCAAGAATTTTTTGATCGCCTCCACCATCGGCACTGCTGGCTGGACGACAATGCTGGCGTATGCCGGATTCAAGCTGCGCGAGAACTTCAGCGATATCGACGAGTGGCTCGGCCCGATCAGCAACGCCATCCTGCTGACGCTGGCGGCTGGCTATCTGTGGCGCCTGTGGACCTACAAGCCGGCGGAGAAGTAGACCCTCACGCTCGCGGATGCGCGTGGCGATAAACGTCCAGCAAGTGTGCCGCGTCGACGCCGGTATAGATCTGGGTCGACGACAGGCTGGCGTGCCCAAGCAGTTCCTGGAGCGAGCGGAGGTCGGCACCGCGAGCAAGCAGGTGGGTGGCAAAGCTGTGCCGCAGCGCGTGCGGGGTCAGCGTTTTGGGCAGGTTGAGACGCTTGCGCGCGGCGGCCACGGCGCGACGAACGAGATCGGGGTTGAGCGGACCGCCGCGCGCTCCGACGAACAGGGGCAAGTTGCCGCGGATCGGCCACGGACATTGCTTCACATAAGCGTCGATCGCTTCGCGGACGACCGGGATCAGCGGCACGACGCGCGGCTTGTTACGCTTGCCGACGACGCGGAGGGCAGACGCGAGGGGAAGCGAGCGCGCGGTCAGGGACATCGCTTCAGCAACGCGCAGGCCCGAGCCGTAAAGCAGCAGCAGAATGGCCAGATCGCGGGCGCCGATCCACGGCTGGCTGGCCCAATCGCCGGCATCCTCCGCCAGCGCCATTGCGTCGTTGGGGGACGCCGGACGAGGGAGGGTGCGCGGTCGCCGCGGTGCGCGCGTCCGCGGCAGTAGTGGCTGCTCGCCCATTTCTTCGGCCGAGAACTTGAGAAACGCACGAACCGCCGACAGCTCGCGGGACGCCGATGACGGGCCGAGGCCGCTCATCCTGCGGTCGGCGAGAAACGCGCGGAGATCGGTCGGCTGGATCGAGAGTAGTGCATAGCGGCCCATCATCTCGCCGCGATGCCGGGTCAAGAAGTCCAGGAAGCGATGAGCCGTTGCCAGATAGGCGCGGACGGTATGCGGGCTACGGCGACGGTCCTGCGCGAGGTGCTCGCCGAAACGCACCGCCAAGCCGACGGCCGTTTGCCCGTTTAGCTGTCCCGCATCCACCGGGCTATCATAGACGACAGGCTGCGGCCAAGGAACAGCAGCAATTCAGAACCGTGCCGGCCATCCAGCGACTGTTCGGTGCGTTGCCCCAAGGCGATCAGGCCGGCAGGCGTTTCGCCTTCCAACCGGATCAGGGCCTCGGCCCGGATCAGGTCGCAGGCGGGGCCGAACAGCGGATGGCCACGATCGACCGTGCGCAACACCACCGTATCGACCTGATCGAGCGAGCGGCGCAGCATGGCGGCATCGACCAGCTGCACGCCGGACGAGTCGACGCGGAAGCCGCGTGTCCCGACGATTAGCGCCAGCGCCACGGCGTCGAGCCCGAGGATCAGCGGCCATTCCTGCGCGACCACGTGCAGCAGATCGTCAAGGCTGCGCGCCTCCATGGCGGCGAGCACGGCGGCGTGGATCGATGACACGGCGCCCGAGTGACCACGGGCGAAGGCAATCAAGTCCTGGTTCGCTTCCTCCACTGCGGCGCAGCGCGCGCGCAGCCGGGCCAGCGCATGGTCTTCGAAAGGGATCACCCGTGCCATGGCTGCAGGATGTCGCAGCTAGTGGTTAATTTCCAGTGGCGATCAGATCCTCCCTGTCGTTGCGCAGCGGCCGTGGGGAGGTGGCACGCCGAAGGCGTGCCGGAGGGGCCTGCTTTGCCAGTGTTGGCCGCCCCCCACCAAGCTGCGCTTGGCGGTCCCCTCCCCACCGACTTGGTCGGCAGGGAGCTTCTTCAGCTAACCAATCTTCTGCCCGCTCGCCTCCCAATCCTTCAGGAACCCTGCAATGCCGCTGTCCGTCAGCGGATGCTTGAACAACTGATGGATGATCTTGGGCGGGGCGGTCATCACGTCGGCGCCCAGCTTCGCGGCGTCGACCACGTGCATGGGGTGGCGGACGGACGCGACCAGTATCTGGGTGGCGAAGTCGTAATTGTCGTAGATCAGGCGGATGTCCGCGATTAGCTCCATGCCGTTGAACCCGATGTCGTCGTGCCGGCCGACGAATGGCGAGATGAAGGTCGCGCCGGCCTTGGCCGCGAGCAGCGCCTGAGCTGCCGAGAAGCACAGAGTGACGTTGACCATGGTGCCGTCGCCGGTCAGCTTGGCGCAGGTCTTCAGGCCGGCCGAAGTCAGCGGCACCTTGATCGCGACGTTGTCGGCGATGCGGCGGAGCACCTCGGCCTCGCGCATCATCTCGTCGTGATCAAGCGCGACCACTTCCGCGCTGACCGGCCCGGAGACAACGGCGGTGATCTCCCGCACCGTCTCGATGAAGTCACGACCGGCCTTGTGGATCAAGCTGGGATTGGTGGTGACGCCGTCGAGCAGCCCCGTCTCCGCCAGGTCGCGGATCTCGACGATGTCGGCAGTGTCGGCAAAGAACTTCATGGGCGCGCGCTCCATAGGGTCGGCGGGGTATGTTGCATCGCGGTTAGCCGGTCGGCACAAGGGCGTCCATGACCGACCACGTCCTGGTAGAACGCCGCGGCCCGCAACTGGCCATCACCATGAACCGGCCGGAGCGGCGCAACGCGATCACGGTGGCGATGTACGCGGCAATGGCTGACGCGATCGAGAGCGCCGCCGAGGATGAGAGCATCCGCGTGATCACGCTTGAAGGCGCGGGCGAAGACTTCACCGGCGGGAACGACCTCGGTGACTTCCTCCAGGAGCTGCCGAGCGATGGTCAGACCGACATCCCGGTGTGGCGCCTGCTGCGGGCGCTTGCGCGCAACATGACTCCGCTCGTCGCCGCCGTGCACGGCAACGCGGTCGGGATCGGTACGACCATGCTGTTCCACTGCGACCTGGTGGTGGCGGAGGAAGGCAGCCGATTCGTGATGCCGTTCACCGATTTGGGGCTAGTGCCGGAAGCAGCGAGTTCGCTGATACTTCCGCAATTGGCCGGCCGCCGGGTCGCGGCCAGGCACCTGCTGCTGGGCGAGCCGTTCGGGGTCGAGGAAGCGGAACGCTACGGCCTCGTCAGCCATCGGTCCGGGCGCGGTGACCTCTCGGGCACGCTGGAGAGGGTGGTAACTGCTTTTCTGGCCAAACCGGAACAGGCGCTGAGATTGACCCAGCGCCTACTTCGCGGTTCGTCACAGGATGCCGTGCTCGAACGGATGGAGTGGGAGAACGGCCACTTTTCCGAACGGCTGACCTCGGACGAGGCGCGCGGCGCCATTACAGCCTTTTTCGCGGCACGGGCAAAGCGTTAAATCGCGCTCCAGGCCCGTTTGGTCTTGGTCACGGTGATGGTGGGTCCGGGTACCAGTAGGAGGCTGGTTTCCTGGGTGTAGGTCACCGTGAGGTCAAGGAACCCGACTTCGGCTTCATTCACCAACGGAGTATCGGGATCATCCACCGGCGTGATTGCGTAGGAGAAGTCGCCAGGGCCGATGCCGTAGACCGAGTCCTCCATCTTCTGCTCGATCTCCTCATTGGTGGGAGTCGGGAAGATGGTGGCCAGGCGTGCGCCCTCGCCCAAGGCGTGCTGCATGCCGCTGTTGGCTCGGAAAATCAGCCCGTATTGGAAAATGGTCCAGATGAGCAGGATCATAACCGGCAGCGCGAAGGCCATTTCGATCAGCGACGCGCCGTCCTGGTTGCGGCCTAGCCCACGGAGGAAGCGGGTCATTTCGTGCGAATCCCAGCAACGGCCGTCAGATCGTAGTTCCCGTTCGCGTTGGTCGTGCCAAGCACCGCCGGAAAGAACGGGTCATACTCGCCCATCACCGTGATCCTGATGTAGCGTTCTTCAGTGGTCTCATCGGCGCATTCGGAATTGAAATCCCCAACGAGCTCACCGTCGCAATAAAGGATGTTCTCCACTTCAACATCCGCTGCCGCGACGTTTGCCTGGTCTGCGATTTCGCCCTGAATTACCTCCTCGACCGATGTTTCTTCGGTGGTCTGCTGGATCATCTCGATGGCACGTTGTGCCGCCTGTTCGAGCGCGAGCTTGCGACTGAAGGCCATGCTCATGTCGGCGACGCCCATGACCAGCGCCATCAGCACCGGCATGGTGAGAGCCAGTTCGATGACGGCGACGCCGCGGTCGTTGCGGGCAAAGGAGCGAAGAAGCCGGCTCATGCGACCAACCTCACGCGACGACCGCCCCCGATGGGATCGTCGTCGAACATGTCGCAGTCCGCCTCGGCGGCAAGCTTCTGGGCATAGGCCTGCCCCGCGTTGCCGGACACGACTAGTCGCCTAGCGACCAGGCGCGTGCAGACCGCGGTTTCAGTGCCGCCACCGTTGAAGGTGATTTCCTGCTTGGGAAAGTAGATTGCACCCTGGACGAAGGTCGCCGAGTTGCCGTTGATCCGGTTTGCGTTGGTGTTGTCGATGGCGTTACGGTCCTGGAAAACCGCGATCCCTTTGTACGGGTTGCTGTCATCCGTTGGCGCGTGGATGCCGAGCAGGCCGTTGCTGTTGACCCGGAGCGTTCCGACCGCGGCCGTGGTGGTCGTGCGGGTCAGCACGATCGTGCAGCTGGCGCACGTCAGCGTTCCCTGGATGTCTGCCCCGGCTTCCCCAATGTAGTAGGTTCCGTCAGGCAGGTTCATGGTCTGTCCAGACCCGACGCTAAGCCCACGGAAGCAATTCACGCTTGGGTTGACGGTCTTGGCATAGGCCAAGGTGGTGGTCGCATTTGCCCCATTGAAATTGTTCGACGTGCTGGTGCCGAGCAGCGGCTTCCTGCCGGCGCTGGGTTCGAAGCACCGCATGGCAGCCCGGTCGACCTCGATGTCGCCGTAAGGGTCCTCGACCGCCTCGGTGTACGGATCGTACTTCGGCACCGTCCAATTGCGCGAGAAGCGCAGGCCGCCGACGCAGGCCATGACGGTGGCCGTAACGGTGGACGCGTTTCCGTTGTTGATCAGACAGTCGTTCGCCGACGGGCTATTGCTGATGATTCCGCAGTCCATCTCGATCTTGGCGTTGCCGCCAATCGTGACACCAGTCCTGGCAGCATTGGTTTCCAGCGCCATGACGCAGTAATCGTCCGTGCCGGGAATGCTGGCGGCGGTCCCGGTGGCCGTGATGATCGGTGCCGTGATGAACATTGAGCTGAAAGTCAGCGGCTTTTGCACCTGCAGGGTGACCCGGACCTGGTCCACCAGGTCGTCCGCTGCATCGTCTGCCGGGAACTCGATTTCAGGGTCGTTGAGCAGGTCGAGCCCGATATTGCCCGTGGTGTCCAAGTCGTTGGTGACCGCGTCTTCCACATTGTCAGTCGAATCGGTCTGGATACGCTCATAAACGCCGGCGATAGCAGCCGAGTCGGCAGCCCGCTGCAGATCACGTTTCCAAAGCGCCCATTGGATGGTGTCCGTCGCAAGTCCGGCTGAGCCGACCAGCAGCGGCATAGCGGCCGCCGTGATGATCAGGACGTTGCCGCGCTGGTTGCGCTTCAGCTTCTTCAGAAAGCCAATCATGCCAGCTCTCGCTCCCCCTTGCCCGACCTCGTCGGACGGTTCTGTGCCTCTGTGCTAGCGGTAACAGGGTGAGCAAAGGCTTGAGGGGAGTGGTTAACGGCGCGGCGACGACCATCAGGCACGGCCATTGAAGCCCGACTGTCTCACCCCTATAACACAGCGTCAGATGCTTGCGCGGGTAGGACGGCCTGTCCATGCTGCCGCTCGCATAAGGGGATAAACATGGCGACCACGGCGACCACGACCAAGACCGAGACCAAACTGAACCTGGAGCCGCCAGCGGCTTTGCAGACAGTCGCCCCGGCCGAGGCCGCGGGCCTGGTGCCGCTGAAGGACGCGGAACAAACACAGCTCGACACCAAGGTCGATCAGTTCGTCACCGAGCTGACCGCGCTGGACTCCAACAGCCCGGAGTTCGGCAAGAAGGTCGATCAGCTGACCGCAATGGGCCGCAAGGAGATCGCGGAGGCGGCCGGCGCGTCAAACCGCTTTCTCGACCGACCGGTGAAGGCGATCGACAGCGACACCGGCATTGGCGCCGATCTGACCGAACTCCGCCGCACGGTGGAAGCGCTCGACCCCAAGCGCAACGGCAGCCTGTCGCCCGGCCGCAAGCTGTTCGGGCTGATCCCGTTTGGCAACAAGATGAAGAACTACTTCCGCCAGTACCAGTCCTCGCAGACCCACATCGCGGCAATCCTGTCCCGGCTGGCGTCGGGTAAGGACGAGTTGCTGATGGACAATGCGGCGATCGATACCGAACGCGCCAACCTGTGGAAAACGATGCATCGGCTGGAGCAGATGATCCACATCTCCAGGGCGCTCGACGCCAAGCTGGAGGAAAAGGCGAACGAGCTGGACGCGACGGAGCCGGCCAAGGCCAAGGCAATTCGCGAAACCGCGCTGTTCTATACGCGCCAGCGGACCACTGACCTGCTGACGCAGATGGCGGTAACGGTGCAGGGCTATCTCGCGCTCGACCTCGTCAAGAAGAACAATGTCGAGCTGGTGAAGGGCGTCGACCGCGCCTCCACCACCACCGTTTCGGCGTTGCGGACTGCCGTGACCGTGGCGCAGGCGCTCACCAACCAGAGGCTGGTGCTGGAGCAGATTGGGGCGCTCAACACCACGACCGCGGGGATGATCGATTCGACCGGCGAGATGCTGCGGACCCAGTCGGCCGCCATTCACGAGCAGGCGGCATCCTCGACCATCCCGCTGGAGACGCTCCAGCGCGCCTTCCAGAACATCTACGATACGATGGACCAGATCGACCAGTTCAAGCTGCAGGCTCTGGGCAACATGAAGCAAACAGTGGAGACGCTCGGCAACGAGGTTGAGAAGTCGCGCGGCTACATCGCCCGTACCGAAGGCGCGGCGCAGGGCCGTCTCGAAAGCCCAGCGGCGTTTACCCCGATCGAGGTCAAGTGAGCCAGGACGTTTCCACCAAGGTCGCGCGCACGATGGAGATCGTCGAGCGGGTAAACCGCTCGCTCGATGAACGCGGCGGCGCGGTGGCGGGGGCCCGGCGGCGCGAGCGGCAGCGGGTGAACCGCGCGCTGGGCAAGCGGCTGGCCAGCGTCGGCGTAGCGGTCGGCGTGGTGTCGCTGCTGACGATCATCGTCGGGCTGATGGTTCCCATCGGCATGTTCGGCTTTCTGGCCGCGGTGGGGATCGCGATCGGTCTGGCCGCGCTGCTGTTCTTCTGGCCGGGCGAGAACGCCGCGCCGACCGTGCCCAAGGACGTCGGCAACGCCGAGATGGTGCAGCGGTTCGACAGTTTCCTCTACAAGACCCGCCGCGCCCTCCCCGCTCCGGCGCAGGAAGTCGTCGACCGGATCAGCGGGCAGCTGGGTACGCTGAAGGCGACGCTGGAGCGGGTGGATGCGCTCGACCCCGATGCACAGGACGCACGGCGGCTGATGAGCATACACTTGCCCGGGCTGATCGAGCGTTACGTCAACGTTCCGCCGGCCTACCGCGGCGAGCCCGACGCCGAAGGGGTAACAGTGGACCAGCGGCTGATCGAAGGTCTCGGCGCAGCCAAGTCGGCGCTGGGCGAGGTCAGCGAGCGCCTCGCCAAGCGCGACATGGATGCCTTCCAAACTCACGGGCGCTTCATCCAGACGAAATATGGCGAGCCGGGTTCGCCCACCTGAAGCGTACATCGTTTCACAGACGACCAGCGGTTCGTCTTATTACCCTACCGAAACCAGCGTCAAACCACTGCGTCGTTCGTTGGGCGGGAGTCATCAGGAGAACTCCCATGTTCATGCGAGTTGACAGACTTCAGGCGGAGCTTCCCCAACCCGAGCGTCAGGATCCGAACGCCGCGGCCGCGCTGCGCGAGCTGCTGGGCGGCAAGTATGGTGAGATGTCGACTCTCGGGAACTACATGTTCCAGAGCTTCAACTTCAAATCCAAGTCCAAGCTGCGGCCCTTCTACAGCCTGGTGGCGTCGATCACCGCGGAGGAGCTGGGCCATGTCGAGCTCGTCTCGGCAGGCGTCAACATGCTCGCCAACGGTCCGGACGGAGACGATACGGCGTGCAACGCCGACGTCTCGATGGCGCCGTTCGAAGCGATGAAGGAGATTCGCGACGCGGCGAGCTTCCTGTCGCACGGT
This sequence comes from Sphingomicrobium sp., assembly GCA_035537335.1. Classification (GTDB taxonomy): domain Bacteria; phylum Pseudomonadota; class Alphaproteobacteria; order Sphingomonadales; family Sphingomonadaceae; genus Sphingomicrobium. The sequence continues at coordinate 24,639 of DATLMM010000018.1, forward strand.
GGGGGTGTGGTGCCGGCGGACTCGAACGGCATCTCGTGGAACAAGGACTTCATCACCACCACCGGCAACGTGGTCATGGACCTGCTCCACAACTTCCACCTGGAATGCGGCGCGCGGCTGCACAAGCTTAGGGTCTACGAGACACTGAGCGATCCGACCGGGCGTGAGGTGTGCGGCTACCTGCTGGTCCGCGGCTCCGTTCACGCCCATGCCTATGCGCTGGCGCTCAAGAAGATCACGGGAGTGGACATTACCAAGATGCTGCCCACCCCCAACATTCCGACCGACAAGATCCCCGAGTGCCAGAAGTATCTGGACGAAGGCTCGCATCGCCGCCTCTACACCTGGAGCCCAGACGATTATAAGGAAATCGCCGGCATCTGGAGCAACGACGAGGTCGCGTTGCCCGACGATCCTCACGGTCAGCTGGAAGTTGTTGATGGCCTGCCCGATGGCGGCAAGATCGCACAGCTCGCGGGCGTGCCGTGCGCCTTCACCCCGGACTATGCGCCGGAAGAGATGTTCGAGATCGGGAAGAAACTGTACGAGAAGTCGCGGTAGCCGTGTTGGTCAGGCGGGCGGGCGAGGGCTGAACGATCGTCCGTCTGCTAAGCTTCGGACCCAGCGGACTTGTAAAGCTTGAAGGCCTCTGCGCCTCACGCGAATGTTCACAATGTTCACGGTCATGGCGCATCAGGCGGCACCTCAAGAACCGTCGTGTCAAAGAGCCGTGCGGCGAACCGCTCCGGCACTGAGAGCAGCGGAAGTCCTATTGTTCAAGGGTCGCGGATGTCAGGATAGGTTGGGAAGCCGGCACTAGCCGCTTCGCTGGCATCACGATGCTTGAGTGGTCTCCAAAGTCAGCAGCACTTCGGCTGTGTGCTCGCCGAGTTTTGGCGGCGGCAAGTCTGAGCTCGCACTCTCACCGTCCAGCCGCAATGGTGAGCCGACCAAGCGAAATCGCGCCATCTCCTCTACCATCTGGCGGTGTACCGCCTGCGGGTCTTCGAGCGCCTGGCCGATCGTGTTGATGGGACCGGCGGGGATGCCGGCGGCGTCGAGTCCGGCGAACCAGTCCGCGGCGGGGCGCTGGCGTAGGCGCTCTTCGAGGAGCGGGATGAGCTCGGCTCGGTTCGCGACGCGCGCCGCGTTGGTGGCGAAGCGTTCGTCCTTCGCCCACTCGGGTGCGCCGAGGATTGCCGCCAGCTTCGCAAACTGGCGGTCGTTGCCGACGGCGATAATCAGGGGCTGATCGGCGGTCTGGAACGGCTGATAGGGAACGATGTTGGGGTGGGTGTTGCCCTGTCGGCCCGGGTCGGTGCCGGAGATGAGTGCGTTCGACGCCTGATTGGCGAGGATGGCGAGGCTGACATCGAATAGAGCGCTATCGATGGTGGCGCCCTCACCCGTCACGCCGCGGCGGACCAAAGCGGCGAGGATGGCATTTGCCGTGTACATGCCGGTGAACAAGTCGACGACGGCAACGCCCACCCGCATCGGTTCGCCCCCGGGCGCGCTGTCAGGCTGGCCGGTGATGCTCATCAGGCCGCTCATACCTTGGATGATGTAGTCGTAGCCCGCGCGATCCTTGTAGGGTCCGTCCTGGCCGAAGCCGGTGATGGAGGCGTAGATCAGCTTCGGGTTCGCGGCGCGGAGGGTGTCTGCGTCGAGACCGAACTTCTCGAGCGCGCCGACCTTGAAGTTCTCGACCACCACATCTGACTTCGCGGCGAGGCGGCGCACGAGGTCGGCGCCTTCTGGCCCCGAAAAGTCGATGGCGGCGGAGCGTTTGCCGCGGTTGGCAGCGAGGAAGTAGGCGGCAACCCGGTCCTCGCCCTCGCCATGCCAGGGCGGGCCCCAATGGCGGGTGTCATCGCCGACGCCAGGCCGCTCGATCTTGATCACGTCAGCGCCGAGGTCGGCGAGGAGCTGGGTGCACCACGGGCCGGCGAGAACTCGGCTGAGGTCGAGGACGCGGATGCCTTCGAGTGGTTTCACTTGTTCCCCCGTCACCCGGCCCAGGAGCCGGGTCCACTTTCTTCTTGTCGGTAGAAGGAAGGCAGATCCCGGATCAAGTCCAGGGTGACAAGTGGGTCACGCCCGCCGCCGCCATGGCTTGCGGTCGGCGAGCACAGCCTGGGCCGCATTGTGGCCGGGCGCGCCGGTGACGCCGCCCCCGGGGTGCGCGCCGGAGCCGCAGAGATAGAGGCCGGCGAGCGGCATGCGGTAATCCGCCGCGCCAATCATCGGCCGGGCACTGAATAGCTGATCAAGGCCCATCTTGCCGTGGAAGATGTCGCCGCCGATCAGACCGAACCGCCGCTCAAGATCGAGCGGCGAGTGGATTTGCCGGCCGATCACGCTGGCCGCGAAGCCAGGGGCATGCTGCTCGACGGTGGCGATGACATGATCGGCGACCTTGTCGCGAACCTTGTCCCAGCTCTTTCCGGCGGGCAGCTGATAGCGGAAGTGCTGGCAGAACAGGCTGGCGACATGCTTGCCCTTGGGTGCAAGGCTCGGATCGAGCGTCGTCGGGAGCAGCATCTCGATGATCGGCTGCTTCGACCAGCCGTCCTTTTTCGCATCGACAAAGGCCCGGTCCATATAGTCGAGGCTGGGCGCCATGATGATGCCGGCAGTGAGGTGGTCGCCCTTTTTCGGCAAGACGGTGAACTTCGGCAGCTCGGTCAGCGCGACGTTCATGCGGAAGGTGGCGCTCTCGCAGCTCCAGCCGGCCATGTGGCGCTCGGCCGGCTCCGACATGGCGCCCTTTGGCACGAGGCGATCGAACAGCAGACGAGGGTTCACGCCCGCGATGACCCGCTCGGCGCGCCACGCCTTCCCGGCAGCGACCACGCCGGCCGCGCGACCGCGCTCGACGATCACTTCCTCGACTGGCGTTCCTAGCACAATATCGACACCGGCCTCACGCGCGGCCTTGGCCATCGCCTGGGTGATCGCGCCCATGCCGCCGATGGCATGGCCCCATGCACCCGGAACGCCGGCGGCTTCACCGAACAGGTGATGCAGGAGGACGTAGGCGGTCCCAGGCGTGTAGGGCGAGGCAAAGTTGCCGACCACGCCGTCGAAGCCGAACAGTGCCCTGGCCAGGTCGCCCTTAAAGTGACGGTCGAGAATGTCGCCGGCCGACTTGGTGGCGTATTCGTGAACAATGCGAATCTGGTCAGTGGACAGCCCGCGCATGTCGTTGGCGAGGCTGAGCAGCGATGGCAGGCCGCGCACCCCCGCGCCGGTTTGCGGCGGCGACTTTAATATCCACTTCTGGATCAGCGGCACCACCGTTTCCAGCTCGGCCATGTAACGATCGTAACCCTCGCCGTCTTCGGCATTATGACGGACGATCTCGGACCGGGTCAGGCCATTGCGACCGCCGAGCAGATAACCACTCTCGCCGGGCAGAAAGTTGTCGATCTTGCGGAGGACGACCTTCAGCCCGTGCCGATCCAGCGCCATGTCGCGGATGACCTTGGGCTGGAGCAGGCTGACCGTGTAGCTTGCGGCGGAATTGCGAAATCCGGGCAGGAACTCGTCAGTGACCGCTGCACCACCGACCGTGTCCTGCGCTTCCAGGATGACGACCTTTAAGCCCTTCTTTGCAAGGTAATAGCTGCAGGTCAGGCCGTTGTGGCCACCGCCGATGATGATCGCGTCGTAGGTCAAATCGTCCTCACCCCATCGCCGTCGTCAGTGCGAGGAGCGCAGCGACGACGCAATCCACCAGCTGCGAGCGAAGACAAGCTGGATTGCTCCGCTTCGCTCGCAATGACGTCAGCGCATCAGCACCAGTTCTTCGGCCATGGTTGGATGCAGCGCCACCGTGGCGTCGAAGTCGGCCTTCTTCAAGCGCGCCTTAACCGCGATCGCCGCGGCCTGCATGATTTCCGGCGCGTCGGGACCGATCATGTGGATACCGACCACGCGGCCGGTCGCCCCATCGCAGATCATCTTGTAAAGGCTGCGCTCGTTGCGGCCGGCGAGGACGTTCTTCATCGGCCGGAAGTCTGACTGGTAGACCTTGACCTCGCCCAGCT
>DATLMM010000019.1:0-13091 GCA_035537335.1 Sphingomicrobium sp.
TCGCCGTGCAGCTCGCGCTGGGGTTCTCGATCAACTCACTGTCCTTGTTCGCGCTGGTGCTCGCGGTCGGAATCGTGGTCGACGACGCCATCGTCGTGGTGGAAGCGGTGGAGAAGCACATCCGCGCCGGCCTGTCGCCGCGGGAGGCCGCCCATCGCACCATGCAGGAAGTGTCAGGCGCCCTGATCGCCATCGGCCTGGTGCTGACGGCGGTGTTCGTTCCGACGGCTTTCGTGTCCGGCATCCCCGGCATCTTCTACCGGCAGTTCGCGGTCACCATCGCGGCCGCCTCGCTGATCTCGCTCGTGGTCTCCCTGACCCTGTCGCCCGCAATGGCCGCGCTGTTGCTCAAGCACCATGAGGAGGTCGATCCGAACGGCGGGTCGCGCTGGACCCGTCCGCTGCGGATCGCGGCCACGAAGTTCAACGCGGCCTTTGACTGGATCTCGGATCGCTACGGCCGGCTGACCGGCCAGTTCGTCCGCAAGACAGGTCTGTTGCTGATTCTCTACGCCGGTTTCCTCGGGCTTACTGGCCTGCAGCTGGCGACCACTCCGACCGGCTTTATTCCCGAACAGGATCAGGGCGTGCTGATCGGGGTGGTACAGCTTCCCCCGGGCGCTTCGCTCGACCGCACCAGTGAGGTCCTCGGCCGCGCCTATGATGTTGTCCGCAAGCAAGGCGGCGTTGTGGATGCCGCGACATTTGCCGGCCTGGACGGCGCCAGCTTTTCGCAGGCTTCCAACGCCGGAACCATGTTCATCAAGCTGGCGGACTGGGCCGAACGGGGCGACGGCTTTTCGGCCGACGACCTTTCCAAGGCCCTGACCGGGGCGCTCGGTGGGCAGATCCAGGAAGCTAACGTCTTCATCATCGCTCCGCCGGCCGTCCCTGGTCTCGGCACCGGCAACGGCTTCACCATGATGATCCAGGACCGGAGCGGCGCCGGGTACCAGGCGCTGGAAGGCGCGACCTTTGCCATGATGGGCGCGGCGGCCCAGCAGCCCAAGGTCACGCAGGTCTTCTCGACGTTCAACACCGGCTCGCCCCGGATCGATGCGGACGTGGACCGCGACCGGGCGCAGCTGCTTGGCGTTCAACCCGCGCAGGTGTTCGAAGCTCTCGGAACGTACCTCGGCTCGACCTATGTCAACGATTTCAACATGCTGGGCCGCACTTTCAGGGTCACGGCTCAGGCGGAGCCGACCGCGCGCGATGATCTGGCCGACGTCGGTCAGTTGCAGGTTCGTTCGGCCGCAGGAGAGATGGTCCCGCTATCATCGGTTGCGACACTGAGGAACGGCAGTGGCCCGCAACGCGTGGTCCGTTACAACATGTTCCCTGCGGTGGAACTGCAAGGCCAGGCCGCGCCCGGCGTTTCCTCGGGCGACGCCTTGGCCACGATGGAGCAGCTGGCTACGTCCACCTTGCCGCAAGGCATGAGTTATGAGTGGACCGGCCTGGCGTTCCAGGAGAAGGCCGCGGGCAGCAGCTCCACGCTGATCTTCCTGCTGGCGGTACTGTTCGTGTTCCTTGTGCTGGCGGCACAATATGAGGCGCTGACCCTGCCACTGGCAGTCATCCTCATCGTGCCTATGTGCATCCTGGCCGCACTGTTCGGCGTGATGCTGCGCGGCATGGACAACAACATCCTGACGCAGGTCGGACTGGTCGTGCTGGTCGCCTTGGCGGCCAAGAACGCGATCCTGATCGTTGAGTTCGCCAAGCAGGCGGAGGAGCAGGACGGCGCCACCCCGCCCGAAGCTGCGGTGATCGCCGCGCGCCAGCGCCTGCGCCCGCTCCTGATGACCAGCTTCGCCTTTATCTTCGGCGTCATTCCGCTGGCGATCGCGGTCGGCCCGGGTGCCGAGATGCGGCAGTCGCTCGGAACGGCGGTAAGCTTCGGCATGCTGGGCGTAACGCTGTTCGGCCTCATCTTCACCCCGGTCTTCTATGTGGTCATGCGCGGCTTGCCCGATCGCATGAAGGGTCTTTGGCCGGGCCTGATCCGGCGCAAGCCCGCGCACCCAGCGCCTTTGCCGGCCGAGTAAGCCCCATGATGAAACGCGTACTTCTGACCGCCGCCAGTTTTGTTCCCTTGGCCGCCTGCGCCACTGTCGGACCGAACTATCGCTCACCGGCTCCGCAAGCCCCAGCGCAGCAGCCGTTCGTCGGCGTCGCTTCGCCCTTGTTCACGGGCAACGAACCGCCTGGTCGTTGGTGGAGCCTGTTCGGCGATCCGATCCTCGATCGGCTCGTTCAACAGGCGCTGACGGCCAACACCGACCTGCGTGTAGCGGCCGCCAACCTGGCGCAAACGCGAGCGTTGCTGCGTGAGACACGCGCCGGGCGACTGCCGACCACCACTGCTTCAGGTGGCGTCAGCTATGCCGACCAGCCGGGCCCGCTCACCGCCGACACCACTTATGACTTAGGGTTGGACGTCGGCTACCAGGTCGACCTGTTCGGCCGCATCCGCCGTGCCACCGAGGCCAGCCGCGCGGACGTCGGGGCGGCGCAAGCAGCGTTCGACGTCGTCCGGATCTCGGTCGCTGCCGAAACGGCCCGCGCCTACGCCGATGCTTGCAGTTCGGGCCGGCAGCTGGCCGTCGCTCGCGCTACCGTCAGGCTTCAAGAGCAGACATTCGACCTCACCTGGCGACTGGTGGCTGGAGGTCGCGGAACAGCGCTTGATACGGGTCAGGCCGGGTCGCTTCTGGAGCAGACACGTGCCGCCCTGCCCAGCCTGGAGGCACAGCGTCAGGCCGCGCTCTATCGCTTGGCTGTGCTGACCGGCGTTCCACCCAGTCAGTTCTCCGGCGAAGCGGCCCAGTGCGACCTTCCCCCGGGTCTGCTGCAGCCCATCCCCGTGGGAAATGGAGCCACGTTGCTCGCCCGCCGTCCCGACATCCGCCAGGCGGAACGGGAAGTTGCTGCCGCCACGGCGCGGATCGGGGTTGCCACGGCCGAGCTCTACCCTGACATCAGGCTCGGGCTGTCCGTCGGCTCGACCGCCACGTCCCCCGGGGATCTGGTATCCAGTAGCGGGTTCCGCTTCGGCCTCGGCCCGTTGATCAGCTGGAGCTTTCCCAACACGCGGGTCGCTCGCGCTCGCATCGCCCAGGCCGAGGCTTCAGCTCAAGCAGCGCTCGCGCGCTTCGACGGCGCCTGGCTCGACGCGCTTGAGGAGACGGAAAGCTCGCTGACGCGCTACGCTCGTTCTCAGGAGCGGATTGCGGCGCTGCGCCGCGCGCGTGCGAACAGCGCCGAAGCGGCCCGCATCGCTCGCTTGCGCTACCGCGCCGGCCGGGAGGCTTTCCAGATTGTGCTCGAGTCAGAGCGCTCGCTGGCACAGACGGAAAGCGCGCTGGCGCAAGCCGAAGCGGAGTTGTCTAACAACCTCGTCAGCTTGTTTCTGGCGCTGGGTGGTGGATGGCAGTCCTAGTCGCCGCATCCCCAGTTACGAAGCAGGCTGGCCGCACCGCTTCAAGCGACCATCAGCGAGAGCTTAGATGAACGATTGCAGAGCGATCGCCAGCAGCGCCCAGATCGCGAGCGAAATCGCGACGACGCTCACCAAACCCTTGCCACGATGGGATGAAATTTGATCTTGTTCGATGGAACCCATGCAGAGGTCAGTAGTTGGCGGCGGTTCGCTTCACAACAGTTGCGACTGGCCGTTCATCGCTCGGAAAGCATGACTCGTAGCGTACGCGCGCTTGTGTCGCTGCCATGGCGCAGGATTGGACGTGTCCCAGACTGGTACGGGCCTGAACAGAAGCCTTCAATCTCATTCACCCGTCGGCCATCAGTCCGGTCTTAAGGATCTTGCTGATGGACACGTGGCTCATTCTGTTGCTGATCTGGCTGGCGCCAAGCACTCTGCTCGGTCTTGCTCTCTTAGTGGTCCTTAATCGTCGCAAGGGTGAGGCAGGCGAGGATTCCGGCAGTCAGTTGAGACGGGAGCAGCCGCTCGGCGCAGCTGCTGACCCTCGCACCAACATCGCTGTTTGAAGCCGTAGTCGGACGCACTCCGCTCAGCCAGCCGGTGCCGGGTCAGGCTTGTCCTCACCGGGGATCGGCGTCTCCGTTTCCAGCGCCTCTCGTACGTACAACCGCTTGACGAGCACGTAGACGACTACCGTCAATGGCGCGGCAAATACGATCCCGAGCGGTCCGAACAGCGCACCGCAGGCGAGTAAGGCGAACAGCAGCACGGCGCCCGGAACGTCCACCGCCCACGACTGAATGATCGGCTGAACGGCGTAACCCTCGATGTTCTGGATGAGGACGTAGAGCAGCACGGTCCAGAGCGCGAGTTGAGGGTCGATGGCGAGTGCGATCAGGATTGCCGGGATCGCCGCCAAGATCGGCCCGACGAAGGGAATGAATTCCAGCAATCCCGCGATCAGCCCCAGCGCCAGCGCGCTCGGCACGCCCAGAATCCATAGCCCTACGCCCGTGAGCAGCCCGATCAGGACCATCGCCACCAGCTGCGCCTTAAGCCACAGCCGCAGCGCCTTGCCGCTGTCGTTGAGCGCGTCCCGGGTGAGGTCGCGCTTGCCTTCCGGAATAAGCTTGACGGCGCCGATCGTGTAGAAAGCCGTGCTGGCAGCGATGAAGATGCCGCCGACGATGATCAGCAGCGCATCGGCCAGTCCCCCGCCCAGCGACATGACGAAGCGCCCGGCGCTGGCAGCCAGCCCGCTGCCCGCACCGGCAGGCTGAAGCTGTTTCGCATCAATCGGCAGGCCGGACGCTTCAATCCGCTGCTGAAGCGAGGCCCAAGCCTTCGGCAGGGCTTGGGAAAGTCCTTCCGTCTGGGCGACCAGCTGCTGGCCGAACAGCGCCACGGCACCACCGATCACCGCAAATACGCTCAGCACTGACAAGGCCAGCGCCAACCCTGGGGGTACGCGCAATCGCTGAAACTGCGCGGCCAGTGAGCGAAACAGGGTCGCGACCACGACTGCGCCGAAGATCATCAGCAGCACGTCGCGCAGCATCCACAGGAACATCGCCAGCGCGACCAGCGCGATGACGATCAGGGTGCGGCGAACGAACTGGGCTTCGCTAAGCGGTGCTGGAGACTGCATGGAGGCGCGAACCCGCGGCGGAGCAACTCTGTTCCGCCGCGGGAACGAAGCGAGCTACTCGCCGCTGCCCGGTTCGGCCTGCGCTCGGTGCATGGCGGCGGTGGCACTCTCCGGCAGAACGCCGGATGCCAGCACCTGCAGCTTGTTCTTGAGGCCATAGACGACCGACTGCTTGCCGTCCTTCATCGCGTCCCACCCCGTTTTGGCGACTTCGGCTGGGTCGTCCTTCTTGGCTTGGCCGACCTTGGTGTCTTCAAGGTCAGCCCGTTCGAAGAACTCGGTCTCCGTTGCCCCGGGCTTGAGGCAGGTGACGGTAACGCCCGTGTCCTTCAGCTCATTGGCCAGCGCAGCGGAGAAGCTGTCGATGAACGCCTTGCTGCCGTTGTAGACCGCCTGGAACGAACCCGCGAGGTGACCGGCGATGGAGCCGGTGATCAGCACTCGGCCTTCATCGCGCGCGACCATCTTCTTGGCGATCGGTTGTATCAGCAGCAAGGTACCGGTGATGTTGGTTTCGATCACGTGCCGCCAGTCGCGCGGCTCTTGGTCAAGGAAAGCATGTCCCAGCCCATGTCCGGCGTTGGCCACGAGTACGTCCACCGGGCGATCGTCGACGGCCTCCAGCAGTTGCTTGACGCCTTGCTCGGTCGCAAGGTCGGCTTCGATCTGCCGGACTTCGACGCCGAGGTCCCTGAGCCCTGCAGCCGCATCCACGAACGGCGTGTCGGCTGCGACCAGCAGGTCGTACCCTTCCGCAGCCGCAAGCTTGGCGATTTCCAGACCGATGCCGCTCGAGGCTCCGGTTACGATAGCAAGTTTATTCGCCATGTTTCCTCGTTCCTCGATGCTTTACGCCGGCACTGCGACGGGCGACGCGGTCTTCGCCTCGACCCGCTGCTTGGCCATTTCCGGCTTCAGGATGATCTTGGTGTAGGCGTCCTGCTCGTCGTGCCAGTGACGGTACATTTCCGGACCCTTCTCCAGGCTGGCATGATGCGAAATCATGAAGGTGGTATCGAGCTTGCCTTCGCGGATCATCTCCAGCAGCGGCTTGGTGTATTTCTGGACATGGGTCTGTCCGCTTTTCACGGTGAGACCCTTCTCCATCATCTGGCCAAGTGGGAATTTGTCGGCGAACCCCCCATAAACCCCCGGAACCGACACCCGTCCGCCCTTGCGGCAGGCGATGATTGCTTGGCGCAGGGCATGCGGGCGCTCGGTGCCGAGATAGAGGTGGGCCTTGACGGTGTCGGCGACGTTGTCGATCGCCAATCCGTGGCTTTCCATGCCGACGCAGTCAATCACCGCGTCGGGGCCGATGCCGCCGGTCATCTCCTTCAAGGCTTCAAGCACCTCGACTTCGCGATAGTCGAGAATGTCGGCGCCCATCTGCTTGGCCAGCTTCAAGCGGCTGGGATAGTGGTCGATCGCGATCACTCGATGCGCACCCAGGACGAAGGCACTCTGAATCGCGAACAGACCGACCGGACCACAGCCCCAAACGGCCACCGTGTCGCCTTCCTCGATCTCGGCATTCTCCGCCGCCATCCAGCCGGTCGGCAGAATGTCAGACAGGAACAGGACCTTGTCGTCCTCCAGCCCGTCCGGAATGACGATCGGACCGACGTCGCTGAACGGTACGCGCAGATATTCGGCCTGGCCGCCGGCATAACCGCCGGTGAGATGAGCATAGCCGAAGGCGGCGCCCATGGCGTGGCCCATCAGCGTTTCCGACGCGTCGCTGGTCTCGGCCGGGTTGGAGTTGTCGCAGGCGCTGAACTGCTGCTTGTTGCAGAAGAAGCAGCTGCCGCAGCTGATGGTAAACGGCACCACCACGCGCTGACCCTTCTTGAGCGTCGACTTGGCGCCGACCTCGACCACCTCACCCATGTTCTCATGGCCCAGGATGTCCCCGACCTTCATGCCGGGGATGTAGCCGTCGTAAAGATGGAGGTCGGAACCGCAGATCGCGGTCGAGGTAATCTTGATGATGGCATCGCGCGGATTGACGATTTCGGGATCGGGAACGGTATCCACGCGGACGTCATGACGTCCGTGCCAGGTAACTGCACGCATGGGAAAGTCTCCTAGACTCGGGCTTCGGTCGGGCTCTCGGACTTGCGTGCCGAGGGCGAGGCGTTGACGGGGACCTCCCCGGTTTCCAACAGCTGCTTGAAACGGCGAAGGTCACGGCGCGCCTGCACGTTCGGCTCGCGCTGCAGTACCTTCGCAACCATTCGACCGACGGTACCCGCCGGTGGCGTGTAGCGCAGGAGCAGGCGGACATAGGTTCCGCGCCCCGGAGGAGCATCGGCAAACTCGACGCGGCCCTCCGTCTGGATCTGGCTTTCTGGCTCGCTCACCCAGGCAATTGTCTCGCCAGGCTGATCCTCGACGATGCGGGTGACAAGTTCAACGGTCGCACCCATCGGCGCTTCGATCGTCCACTTGGACCGCCGGTCGTCCAGCCGAACGATCTCGCGGACATTGTCCATGAACTCGGGAAAACGGGTAAAGTCCCGCCAGCGCTCATAGAGCTCCTGCTTCGGTCTGTTTACCGTCACCGTCCGGCCAACCAGCGCGCGGCCGTCCTCCGTATTGCGTGCCCGCTGCAGGGCCTTGCCGCGCAGCACATGGTCGGGCGCGTCGCTTAAGAGCGGTCCACTGCCGATCTCGTCCTCGCGCGATCTGGTGAAGAAAAATGCGGCAGCGCCGGCCGTGGCGGCGGCCAGTCCTAGGCCGAGCAGGGCACGGTTGGCACCGTTGCCATTGCTCGCCTGCTTGGCGGCGCGACGGTTACGGCGAACGACTTCTTTCTCCACATCCTCGTGATGAGGCTGAGGTTGATCGTGAATCTCGTGGGGCATGACAGGCTCCTGTTCTGCCCGTCAAACGGACTCACAAGAAGCGCGTTCCGGTCGTTACGCCTGTGTAGCAGACCATGCTTCGATCAGTTCGACGAAGCGCGCCAGCCACGCGTTGGTCTGGTGCCCATCCACCACTCGATGGTCGATGGTCAACGTGACATAGGCCATGGGTCGGATGGCGATCACGTCTTGGCCGTCGACCTCACGCACGACTACCCGCTTCTGCAGCTTGCCTACTCCAAGGATCGCGGCCTGCCCCTGATGAAGGATGATCGGCGCGGCAAGCAGCGACCCGGACACGCCATGATTGGAGATGGTGAAGCTGCCACCAGCCACGTCCGCGCGCTCCAGGCGCCCGTCGCGAGCCCGCCGGGTGAGATCATCCAGTTTGGCGCCGATCTGTTCCAAGCTGAGAGCGCCGGCGTTCTTGACCACGGGCACGACCAGGCCCTTCTCGCCACGTGCGGTGCCGACGCCAATGTCGATCGTCGGTGAGACAGCGATACGGTCGTCCAGCCATTTCCCATTGATCGCCGGCGCCGCCGTCATCGCCTGAGCGGCCGCCTTCACGATGTAAGCGGTGTAGCTGAGCTTGAGGCCGCGTTCAGCCAGCGCCTGCTTGTGCGCGGCGATGGCGCTGAAGTCGGCCTCGAACACGGCGGTGACGTGCGGGGCATCGGCCACCGCGCGAACCATGTTCTCCGCAATGGAGTGCCGCATCCGATCGTGCGGAATGTCGGACGCTGCGAACGGTTCGGCCACACGCGGCTGAGCGATCTGCTTCTCGCCGTCGTCGACGTGACTGACTGTGGCGAATTCGACAGCGCGGTCGACGTCTTCTCGGGTGATCCGCCCGTCACGACCGCTGCCCTGAATGCGCGCCGGATCGATCCCGTGCTGCTGCAGCGCGCGGCGTACGGAAGGTGAGAGCCTCGTCTCCACATTCCCGCTGCCCCGAGCCTGTCGAAGGGCTGTACTGCCTACGGGAGGGCTTTCCGAAGAAGGCAGTCCTTGAACGGGCTCAGGACTGCGGCCTTCCCCTATTGCGGCACTGATCCGCCCCAGCACTGCGCCCGGCACCGCCTCAGCATCGGTCGCAAGCAATATCTCGCTCAACACCCCCGCCGCGGGAGCGGGCACCTCCTGGGTAACCTTGTCGGTCTCCAGTTCGACGAGCGGGTCGTTCTCGGCCACGCTGTCACCGACTTGCTTGAGCCAAGCCCGAACCACAGCCTTGGTGCCTTCCTGCTCGTCCGGCACGCGCACGTCGACAGACATCTAGAACCCCACCAGCCGGTCGATCTCGGCCCTGATCCGCGCAACGCTCGGGACAGCGGCCTCGAGGAGCGAGGGATGATGCGGCGAGGGGATGTCCGGCATCGTGACCCGCGCAACCGGCGCATCCAGGTCGAGGAATGCTTCGTCGGCAACAACCGCCGCGATCTCCGCGCCGAAGCCGCCGGTGCGAAGGTCTTCGTGCACGATCAGGCAGCGGCGGGTGCGGCGAACGCTCTTCAGGACCGTGTCGCGATCCCACGGCATCAATGTCCGCAGGTCGATCACGTCGGCGCTGAGGCCCTCCGCCGCAGCCTCGCAGCGCGGAACCATCGCGCCCCAGCTCACGATTGTTATTTTGTCGCCCTCACGCGTCTTCTTCGCCTGCCCGAACGGCAGCACATAGGCGTCACCAGGCCACGGCCGTCGCGCCCAGCTGTCGTCCAGCATGGCCCGATGCTCGAAAAACAGCACCGGATCGTGTCCGCGGAGCGCGCCGCGCAGCAGGCCGACCGCGTCCTCGGCGTTGCTCGGCACCGCCACTTTCCAGCCCGGATTGTGCACGAACTGCACCTCGTTGGTCTGGCTGTGCCAGGGATCGCCGCACTTGAAGAAGCCGCCCGGCACCCGCAGCACCATTGGCGCGGCGAAGCGGTTCGCCGTCCGCCAGCGCATCGTGCCCGTGTCGTTGATCTGCTCGGTGGCCGGCTCGGCATATTTGCGGAACTGGATCTCGGGCACCGGCATCAGCCCGGCCAGCGCCATGCCGACCGCCCGGCCAACAATCCCTTCCTCGTTGAGGCTGGTGTCGAACACGCGGTCGTGGCCGTATTTGTCCTGCAACCCCAATGTCACCGCATGGACCCCACCCTTCGGCCCGACATCCTCGCCAAACACCAGGACGCGCGGGTTCGCCTCCAGCTCCTGGTCCAGCACCCGCCGGATGGCCGTCACCATGTTGATCCGCTGGCCCTCGGGCGCGGGGACGTCGGTCGCCGCAAAGTCGAGCCCAGCGCGACCGCCAACCTCCGCAGGCTCCCCTGAAAAAAAGACATCGTCAGCAACCTGGCTGACCGGCAGCACTGGCCGCGCCTCTGCCTCTTCCCGGGCGCGCGCGACCTCCCATTCGGCGGCTCGACCCAACTCGGCCCAGTCACGCTCGCCGATCTGCCGCGCCGCGCAGTGCGCCTTCAATCTTGGTAGTGGATCACGCGCCCACTCGGCGGCGATTACTTCCTCGGACTTGTAGGTCTGCGTGTCCTGGTAACTGTGCCCTTCCAGCCGCGGCACTGTTAGCCGCAGCAGCGCCGGCCCATTGCGCCCACGTACATGCGCCACCGCTGCTTCGATGAGCCGCGCCGCCTCGACCGGGTCGGTCCCGTCGCCGTTGAAGATTGTCAGCCCGGTAAAGCTCGCCAGATTGGCCGCTATGTCCTGCCCCGGAGTCTGGTAAGTCGACGGTACGGAAATGCCGTAGCCATTGTCCTCGACGTAGAACAGCAGCGGCAGCGCCTGCGTGGTCGCGATGGTCAGCGCCGACCAGAAGCCGCCGGTGGCGCAGCTCGCATCGCCGCCGAGAACCAGCGCAATGGCGTCACCCGGCCCCTCCTTCAGAACCTCCGCCTTGTAGCGGATCGCCTGCGCCCAGCCGGCCGCGGGCGTATATTGCGCCCCGACCCCGCCGCACATCGGCAGGGCATGGGCGCCGCCCGGATTGGGGTAGTTGAACACCACTCCAATGTCGCGCCCGCCCGAATAGCCGCCCGAACGCCCCATTCCCGAACCGAGCGCATCCGCCAGTGGCACCCCAAGCGCCAACAGCAACGGCCTTGAGCGATAATAACCGCAGGCCGCATCGCCAGCGCGCAGCTGCAAGCCCAGCAGCACCTGAGCCATGTCGTGACCGCGAGCGCTGAATTGGTAGAGCACCTGCTTGGCCGGGACGAGTTCTTCTTCCTCCAGGCGGTCCAGTTCGCGGCTGGTAAGCACGAGCCGGGCCACCTCACGCCAATCGACATCGGTGGTAAACTGCGGGTCCGCCTCAGCCATGGGCCGCCGGGCTGTCCAGGGTCTCGACAATCGCCACGCAGAAGCGGTCGATCGCCTCGTCCGCGATGCCGACCACGTTTATGCGGCCGCTGTCCGCCATGTAGATCGCGTGACGTTCGCGGAGTGATTCCACTTGGTCCTTGCTGAGCGGCAGCATCGAGAACATGCCAAACTGGTGCGCGACGAAGGCCAGCCGCTCATCCGCTGCGGCAATCCGCTGACGAACGGCGGTGATCCGCCCGCGCATATGCGCCAGCTCGGCTTTCCAGTCGGCGGTAAGTGCCTCGTCCTCCAGCACCATCCGCACCGCAGCCGCGCCATGGTCGGGCGGCATCGACCAGGCCTCGCGCGCCAGTTGCAGAAGGTGCGCGAAAGCTGTGGCCGTCGCCTCCTTGCTGCGCGTCTTGACGAACAGGCATCCGACGCGGTCGCGGTACACACCGAAGTTCTTGTCGCAACTTTGCGCGATCAAAGCCTCGTCGCTGAGGTCGAGCACCCGGCGGACACCATAGGAATCCTCCTCCAGTCCACGCCCAAGCCCCTGATAGGCGATATCGACGATCGGCAGTAGGCCACGGGCCGAAATCAGCTCCGCCACCTGGTCCCATTCGGCGGCGCTCAGGTCGGCTCCGGTTGGGTTGTGGCAACAGCCGTGCAGCAGCACCACGTCACCGGACCGAGCTTCCCGAAGCTTGGCGAACAGCGCACCGAAGCGCACGCCGCCTGTATCGCGATCGAGATGCGGGTAGTCGACAATCTCCAGTCCCGCACCGTCGATCATCGGCGGGTGATTGGGCCAGGTCGGAACGCCGACGAACACGCGGGCCTGTGGATTAACAGTGCGCACCAGCTGCATGGCCAGGTAGATCGCGCCGCACCCGCCGGGCGTTTGCAGTCCGGCGATCCGTTCGTCGGCGGCGTGTGGCCCGAGCACCACCGGCTTCAGCAGTTCAGGGAAGCGCCTGTCGCCTGCCCCGCCGAGATAGGCCTTCGTTGATTGCTGCTCGTGCAGCCGTCGCTCCGCTTCCTTGACGGCACGCAGGATTGGCGTGCGCCCCTGCCCGTCGCGAAACACCCCCACCCCAACGTCGATCTTCTCCGGCCGGCTATCCGCGTTGGCCAACGCAATCAGCGTCAGCAGCGAATCGCTGGTGACCGGTTCAAGCTCGGAAAGCCCTCTGGGCGCCGTGGTGGTCAGCATGGAAGGGGCTCTAGCGCGACTTGCTTTCCGGCGAAAGCGGCACCGCCAACCCCTCCGCTGAGCTCAGGACCACGGCAGACGACACGAGGCGCTATGCATCGTAATCGACCGCGACGCCGGCACCCTTCGGCACCGACTGGCAGGTCAGCACATAGCCGGCGGCGATCTCCTCATCGGTCAGGCCATAGCGCGCCGCCATGCTGACCTCGCCCGCTGTGATCCGTGCCCGGCAGGTTGCGCACACGCCTGCCTTGCAGGCGAACGGCGCGGGCAAGCCGCTCGCGCGAGCCGCATCGAGGATGTTCGATCCGTCGAAATCCACCTTGCGCGTGCGCCCATCGATGGTGACGCTTATCTGCAATCCGGCGGCCTTGGTTTGAAGCTCGGCCATTTCCGCTGCCAAAGCCGCGGATGGCCGACCGGCCGTGAAGCGTTCGATGTGGATGCGGCTTTGCGGCACGCCACGCTCCACCAGCGCCGCCTCGGCCGAGTCCATCATCGGTCCAGGGCCGCAGATGAACCAGGCATCGACTTCTTCCGGGTCCGGCACAAAGGAGGCGACCGCTTCCGCGCACGTCGCACGGTCGAGCATGCCGTTGAGCA
>DATLMM010000020.1:0-9388 GCA_035537335.1 Sphingomicrobium sp.
CGACATGCTGCCATCTTCACGCTAGAGCTGCGCCGGTGCAAGCCACCCTGCCCGGCCCGGAGTTCGCGCTACTGTGCGATTGCTGCCGGTCCTGCTTCCTCAATCAACCTGACCTCCCCGTCTTGAGCGAACAAGTCGATTGGGATTTCTTTCTCAAGCTCGCTGCCAGGCATCGGGTCGAAGGCCTTGTTCACAAAGCCTTGTACGGCCGCCATGATCTTCCCAGCAAGGTGCGCCAGCGGCTCTTGCTGCAAGGCCAGCTTATCGCCGCCGACAACCTGCGGGCAGCACGGGAAAGCATGCGTTTGCAGGCGGCCTTTGCTGCGGCTGAGGTGCCGCTGTTGTTCGTCAAAGGACTGCCCTTGGGCCTGATTGCCTATGGCGATCCTTTTGCCAAGCAAGCGATCGACATGGACCTGCTGGTCCCAGCCGGACGGATACGAGATGCTGCCGCGGTGCTCGTGGGCCTCGGCTATCGACCCGTCCCCCCGATCACGGCAAAGCGCATCGGAGACTGGCATCGTGTCAGCAAGGAGTCCGCGTGGTTAGGGGGGGTCGGACTGCTTGTCGACCTGCACTGCCGCCTGACCGACTTGCCGAACGCCTTGGAAGCTTTCAGTCCGTGGCAAGCCGAGCAACTTTTCAGCATTGCCCCTGGAGTGACGCTGCGTGGTTTCGGCGGAACGGCGCTGCTCGCCTATCTGGCGGTGCATGGCGGAACGAGCGGCTGGTTTCGCCTGAAGTGGCTGTCCGACTTCGCGGGCGTTGTTACCGGCATCCTTCCCCACGACGTCGAAGCCGCATGGCAGGCTTGCTTGGGGACCCCAGCAGAACCAGCCCTGGCTCTCAGCTTTCTTCTCTCGCATGACCTGTTCGGAACCGATTTGCCCCGCGACTTGGCCGAGGATGGCCCGAACCGGCAGCAACTCCGTCTGCTCGCTTTTTCCAAGGGCAACTTGCTGGCCACGGCAGAACCGACCGAACGACGCCTGGGTACCGTCGGCATCCACCTGACCCAATTGCTCCTCGCGGGTAGCTGGGCAGCAGGTTGGCGCGAGGGGCGACGCCAGGTTCGGCACGCGCTGCTTGCTCGAGGCATCTACTAAAGCGTCAAGTGGCGGGCGGGACGATGCAGCGCTTCCCTCGCCTCCGTTCTTCTCGGCCGAGGCTCCGCCATCAGTGCGAAGCAGACGGCCAGCGTGGCGGAAATCGCCAGCGTCCGCGCAGGAAAGTCGACCAAGCTGTGAAGAAGTATCGCAGCCGATGCAACCGTTGCTGCTCGGACAAAGGTTCCGGTCGTCGGCGAGCGCCAGATCCACCAGCTTCGTCGTGCCCACCATGCGAGACCTGCGACCATCAGCAGAATGGCCGGCACCCCGCCCTCCAATGCGATCTCCAGATACTCATTGTGGGCGTGGTTGACATAGGCCCGCTCCACCGTCGCAGCATTTTCTTCACGCGCGTAGATCGGGGTGAAGGAGCCGAAGCCCGACCCGACCGGCATGACCTTCCCGGCTGCAGCAAGGGTGGTGCGATAAATCTGCTGCCGAGCGCTGGCCGAGGTGGCATTCTCAACCCTGTCGAATGCTGGCAAGGTGCCGATAGCGATCACCGCCAAGGCCCCTCCCAGAACCGCGCCCGCGAGCAGCCAGGGCCGCCTAACCCGACGTCGAGACGACAGAATGAACCAACTGGCTAACGCCACCGGCGGGAGCAGCAGCACGGCCGCAAGCGAGCGGCTGAGCGCAAGCCCGAACAGTACTAGCAGCAGCAGGCTTCCAGCCAGGCTGAGCGAGCCTGCCCAGCCTCGTCCGGACCCTTGCCGATGCCGGGCGCGAGTCACCAGGGCAGCGGTGAATGGAATGCTGACCAGCAGCAGTGTGCCCATGTAGTTCGCATTGGCGAAGAAGCCGCTGGCCTGCCCAGCAGTGACAGTCCGAAACAGGTACCCGCCACCGGTGGTCACTTGCACCGCTCCCAAAACGATGCCGAGCAATGTTCCAGCCAGCAGCGTTCCGGCGAGGTAACGTGGACGGTAGGCGCCTAGGCGAAGGATGCCGACGAGCATGGCGCTTGGCGGTATCAGCGCCAGCAACGAGTCCAGCGTCCCATAGGGCGCCAGGGACAGTGGCAGCCACGGCAGTGGCGTCCCTAGGTGAACGAAACCTTCCGTGACAGCTTCGCGTCCGGGAAGGCTGGACCACAATGCCGGCGGCAACGGGATCAGCTGAATGACCATCAGGGTGATTGCCCCTGCGGCGATCAGGAGCAGCCATCCTCCGGATTTGGAGAGCGGTTCCGGCCGCCGGGTCAGCCCGGCCCAGGCAAGAAGGCTCAATCCACCAAGCTGAAGGGCCAAGGTTCCCCACACTCCCTGCGGGCTTCCGCCGAGAACCAGGCAGGCGAAGAGGTACACCGGCACCGCCCACGGCTTCAGCCGCTCGCTCATCACCGGCTGGCCTTGGTCAGTTGCAGGCCGGTGACCGTCGGTTGCCTGGTGGCCGGCGTTTCGGACAGGACTCCTCGAAACTCGATCTGCTGCGCCCGGCATCCAGCCGGAACGACAAACGACAGCTCTCCCCGGGCCAGCGCGGCGCTGGCCAGAATTCGGTCTCCAGGAACGCACTTCACCCAAACCGACAGGTCGTCTGCCGATCCCGATGTGGTCCAGCGCAGCCGATGCGCGCCGGCGTCGAGGAGCAGGGTCTGACTGGCGAGCAGCGCGTCCTCGCGGCCGTAGAACAGCAAGCGGACCCCTCCGCCGGGCAGCGGCTCGGCGACACCGGCGCTCCCGCTTGCCAGCCGCCAGTTGAAGGGTGGTGGAGCAGCCACGTCCGCAAAGGAGGTGTTGAACAAGCCCGTCTCTTGGTTTCGCAGAAGAGCGAAACGGCGCCACACCCGGTACGCTCCGGGAATGTCGCCGCGCTCGATCATCCCGGCGAGCAGTCGCTCCTGCCACGCCTTGGTCGGCTCGTCGGGCTTCGTCGGCAAAGGCTCCGCCAGCGTGAGGATGGTCCCGGCGGATGCCGGATCGGCAGCAAGGGCGGTCAAGACGGCGTTCCGCATCCTTGAGTCGCGCTGCAGGATTGGACGGAGCTGAGCCGCGGCGCCGGGCTGCCGGGCGAAGGTGGCAAGCGCCGGCGCAAGCGGGTCGGCGGTCTGCCCCATCTGGCGGGTCAGGAACAGAAGCTGTTCAAGGCCCTGCTCGACGTTCCCGCTCCTAAGTGACAGGTCGGCCAGCAGGTAGCGAGGTGCCAGCGCACGGGGGTCTCGCTCCGTCGCTTCGATCAGGAGCCGGGCGGCATCGCGGACCCTGCCGTCGGCCAGCGCCGCCGTACCGGCGACCGTGAAGGGCTCGTCCGCCAACGGGTCGCGCCGGACCAATGCGCTGATCTCTTCCAGAGCGCTGGCCGGTGGCGGCTTTCTTTCGGCGGCAGCGGCACCGATCGCAGACAGCGCACGGGCGCGCGTCGGGAGAGGGTGACTGGGCCACAGATACTGCGCCAGCTGGGGCTGATCTTCGGTAGAGGACGCCACTGCAGCCGACCGGATGCTCGCAGCGCCCAGGGCAAGCACCGCGACAACCACAGCAAGTTGCTTCAGCAAGACTGAACCTCCCGGTTCAGGTTCAAGCGTTCGCCTGGTGGGTGATCAATACGGTCTTGTCCTCCCGCCGACGATCGGAGACCTGCCCGTAGCGGTACGAGTAGTAGCCGTATCCGCTCTCCCGTTCGGCCGACTTGGTCAGCAAAGCGCCAAGGATGTGCGCGCCCGAAGCTTCCAGTCGATTGATGGACTCGATCGCGGCTCGGGTACGGGTCCGACCGCTTTCCACCACGAACAAGACGCCCGCCACGATTGCGGAAAGCAGAGGCGCATCTGCAAGGCCCAGGACCGGTGGAGCGTCGATGATGACCAGGTCGAACTGGCGCCCGGCCTCGTCCAGGATCTGATTGAACCGCCCGGTCGACAACAAGTCGGCAGGATTCGGCGGCAGGGGTCCGCATGGCAGCAGCCAAAGGCTATCGAACTGGGTCGGCACGACCTGCGTGTCGACCGTCTCGTGGGTGGTCAGCAGGCGCGTCAGCCCCACTTCCTCGGTCGGAACCTTGAAGGACGGACGGCGCAAATCGGCATCGATCAACAGCACCGTCCGGCCTTGCCGGGCAAAGTTTTGCGCAAGGGCAAGAGCAGTCGACGACTTGCCCTCGCTCTCACGGGTCGAGGTTACCAGCAGGCTTCGTGGAACCCCCTCTTCCGTGGTGAAACGGAGCGACGCGGCCACCGCCGAGTAAGCCTCCGAGACAGCGGAGCCAGGATCCTTCAGGTCATCGATCAAGCCGCCCTTGCCGCCCGCCTTCGGAACGGCGCCAAGGCAGGCGAGCTGGAGCTTGGTTCGAACGTCCTCACGCGTCTTGATCGTGTCGTTGATGAACTCGAGGCCGACCGCAGCGCCAACTCCGGCGAGCAGCCCGAGACCGAGACCGACCACCAGGTTGAACGGCAGGTTCGGCGTGAACGGCGTCGTGGGCACCTCGGCCCGATCCACGATCGACACAGGTGCAGCGCCGATTCCGCCCGCAACACCGATCTCCTTGTAGCGCTGAAGAAGCGCGTCATAGAGACCACGGTTGGTGTCGACTTCGCGTTGCAGGATGGAATAGCGCACGCTCCGGCCCCTGAGGTCGAGCACCGATCCCTTCAAGGCATTGACGCGAGACTGCAGCGCTCGTTCGGCGGCCAACGCGCCACGATAGTCCTGCGCCAGCGAATTGCTTCGGCCACCGCTAACCTGCGCGGTTTCTCGCGAGATCTGCCGATCGAGTTCGTCGATGCGGGAGCGAAGGCTGAGCATGTCGGGATGGTCCGGCTTCAGCAGCGTCCGCTTCTCCTGATACTCAGCCTCCAGCGCGGCCCGCCCCTGGCGAAGCGCCTGGGTGCTGTTGTTGACCTCCGTCGTCGGTCCTGCCGACAGGGCCGCACGATAGGCACCTTCCGCGGCGACGCGCCGGGCGGTCGACGTGGCGAGAGCCTGGTTCAGGGCCGCCAGACTTTCGCTCTGCAGTGACCCGCCGCCTTCCGTGCCGCCGTTCTCCCCGGTTCCGCTCCCGCTATTCAGGTTGATGATGCCCTGCGCCTGCGCATAGGCGACGAGTTGCCGCTCCGACCGCTCAAGGTCCGCGCGCGTCTTGGCGATTTGGCGTTCGAGAAAGCGGCGCGCATAGTTGGACGCTTCAAAGCGCCGTTGCAGATTGGAATTGATGAAGCCGTCGGCCACGCCGTTGGCCACCTGCGAGGCAAGATTCGGGTCAGTCGAAGTGTAGCTGAAGCGGATCAGCCGGCCGTCGCTTGGCATTTCCACATCGAGCCCACCCGCCACAACGCTGGTAGCGGTACTCAGCCGGGCTGCAGCGTCGCCAGTGCCGGACACCTCGCGATTGTTGATCAGGTTCAGCTCCTGCGCGACCCGCTCGGCCAGGCTGCGGCTTCCCAGCAGCCCGACCTGGGTAACGACATAGTCCCAGCCGGTATTGGACTGCGCCTGCTGCCGCCCCTGTTCGGCCGTGATCTCGACGGTTGGAGGATTGACCTCCATGGTCACGAATGAGCGATACAGCGGGGTCGTCAGCAACGCCGCGACCAGGCCGAGCGCGAGCCCAAGGGCTGCCGCACCGGCAATCAGCCAGCGCCACTCCTTGATGATCCGTAGCAAGGTCGGTGCATCGAGCTGCGGAGCGCTGTGCTGGCGGACTGGCGCCGGTCCGAGTGCTTGCCCCGCCAGTGCAACCCGATCCGAAAGCGCCCGCCCGTCGGGAGTGATTGCGACGTCTCGGTTCACGAAGTTCCTTTCAACAATCGCCGGCAGCCTAGAATGGGCGGAAGATGTTGAGGATGGGCAGGCTGTTCAGGATCGACTTCTGCGTGGCCTTGATCGACGAACCGTCTACCACGACGATGTCCCCGGGGTAGATCGCCGGGTCCTCGGCCAGCCCCCGCCGGATGTCCGTAAGATCGAAGGCGGCCGCCTGGCGCTTGCCAGCGATAGTCCTGAATACCGCTACCCGCCGTGGGTTGGCATCCTCCGAGGCGCCGCCGGCCTGAGCGACGGCCTGGATCAGGCTGAGCCGGCCGTTGACCGGAAAGCTGCCCGACTGCTTGACTGCGCCGTCCACCGTGACTGTGCGGCGCGTCGAGGCCTTGACCCCCACGCTTATATCCGGGCTCTGGAGGTAACGCTCACCGAACTTGTCGGTCAGCCGGCGATCGAGTTCGCCCGTGGTCAGCTCGGCCGCGGCGACGTTGCCGATCAAGGGCATGGCGATATTGCCGGTAAGATCAACCTCATAGTCACCCGAAAGATCGGGCATCTTGAACACTTTCACCGTCAGCGTGTCGAGCGGCGCGATACGGTAGCTCTGTTCCAATGGAACAATGGTTGGTGCATCTGGTGCTGGCAGGGACAGACCGTACGGGATAGGGCCACCGCGCTTGTCACCGCAGCCCGCCAATCCAGCAGCAACGCCGCCGAGGGCAAGGGCGACGAGCTGGTGACGGTTGAAGATCAGGCACTTACGCATCAACGGTTTTCCTCGGCCCACATGCCAGCCTTTCACCACTAACCCGCTGCCCGGTCATGGCAAGCACCAACCTCCAGGTGAGACTGGCGATCGCACGAGGCGCAGTGGCAAGACGAGCCCTCATCCATGCGCCTCGCTTGCCGGTACCTCACTCTGCTGCAGATACCAGCGATGCTCATCTTCCACTCCGACCACTGTCAAAACGCCGAAATAATAAGCGCCTGTGTCGATACCGATACGATTGGGCTTCTCGTCGATCTGCTCGGTGATCGTATGGCCATGCACAACCATCACCCCGTGATCGCGCGGATCATCCAGGAAATCACGCCTGATCCAGCGCAGGTCGCTCTGCCGCTGCCGGCTAAGCGGTACGCCAGGTCGCAGCCCGGCATGCACGAACAGGTAATCGCCGAATGAAAAAGTGTCGCCAAGGTCGCGCAGAAAGGCAAGATGATCCGCCGGAATGACGGCACCAAGCTGCCGCAAGGCTTCCTCCTCCGGCATGGCGGCGAGGAGGTCCGGATCACCGCCGTAACTTCGCAGGCAGGCGTCTCCGCCAAATCCCAACCATTGATCGAGCAGGCCAAGCTCCTGCGCATCGACAAGCCGCAGCAGCACCTCCTCATGATTGCCGGCGAGCGCAACGGTCCGGAACCCCGGCAACGGCCCACTGCGCACCCGCTCGATCACGCCCACGGAGTTCGGGCCACGGTCGATCAGGTCACCAAGGAAGATCAGCAAGCCCCTTCGGCCTCCACCACGCTCCGCATGGTCCGCGGCAATCTGCTGGAGTGCGCCATCGAGCAGGTCGAGACGGCCGTGAACGTCGCCGATTGCGTAGGCGCGCCAGCCCTCCGCACCTCGCGGAACCTTTGTCTTGGCCGACTTCCACCGTCCTATCACCAAGTCATTCCTCGTGGACACCGGGCGAGCGGCCCAGCACCTTGTGTAGTGCGGCCCTGTATTCCGCAATCACCTGCTGTTCGCTGAACCGCTCTTCAACGGTGCGGCGGGCATTCGCTCCCATTTGCCGCCGCTCCACGGCGGGAAGTCCCATGAAGCGCAGGCAGGCGTCTGCGATCGACTCCGCCGAACGGACTTCGAACAGCAGGCCGTTGTGGCCGTGCACCACGATGTCGCGGTTGCCAGGGACATCGCTGGCGAGCATGGGTCGCCCGATCGCCCCCGCCTCCAGCAAGGAGCGCGGCATTCCTTCGCGATACGATGGCAGGATAACGGCATCGGCGGCGGCGACGAACGGGCCGACGTCTTCGACCGCGCCCAGATGCTCCACGAGCCCTTCGGCGACCCATCCATCGACTTCTTGGCGACCGATGGCGGTTCGGTTCTCGACTCCGATCGACCCCAGCAGCTGAAATCGGGTACTGGGATGTTCGCACCTGACAAGGCGAGCCGCTTCAACCAATTCTCGCACACCCTTGTCGCCCAGCAGACGGCCAACAAAGATGAATCGGAACTCGCCACCCCCACAATCTGTCGTGGGCACATGCTGAAAGCGCTCAAGATCGACGCCCGATCCCGG
Organism: Sphingomicrobium sp.; assembly: GCA_035537335.1. Taxonomy (GTDB): domain Bacteria; phylum Pseudomonadota; class Alphaproteobacteria; order Sphingomonadales; family Sphingomonadaceae; genus Sphingomicrobium. Next base: position 8,122 of record DATLMM010000020.1, read on the forward strand.
CAACAGCCACCCCTGCTTGCGCGTAATCAGTTCGCGATCGATGAAGAGCGCCATGTCCTCGGCATTCTGGAAGAACACGACGGGGGCACGCGCAAAGGCCAGCCGGTACATGGTGGACAGGAGCTGCTGAAGCGGCCCACCCTGGATGAAGGCGGTGCCCAGTCCGCTCACATTGGGCAGAGCGGGAATTCCCAGCAGCCCCGCCACGAACGAGCCATAGATGTTGGGCTTGGCAGTCCAACTTAGCCATGCTTGAGGTCGAAACGACCGCAGCAGTCGAAACAATCGAGCAGCCAGCAGACCGTCGACCAGAGGGTTCAGGCCGGCCGTCCTCATCGGCAACGAAGTCGTCGGCCAGCGAAGGGCGTTGGCGTCCGCCGAGGGAGGCGCCGCGAGACGAATGCAGTAGCCATCCGTTTCCAAGGCCCTGAGCAGATTGGATCGAAAGTGACTTAGGTTCCAGCTTGAGTTGGCACTGGCTATGAGTATGGGAGGTGATCGGACCATTGACATCGCCGGTTCTTAACCGGGCAAGTGCACCGTGCCACTCCTTTCAATCTTGTCGATTCAGGCCGTCTCTTGTTGGTCACAGCTGGCGGGTATGTATTGCAACACTGCCTGCTACAGCGCGTTAGGGCTATTCAAACGGCCTTCTTTCGATTACCGCAACCATCCTTGGGATTGAGGAGCGATCTGTGCAGCGTAAGATGAGCATGAAATTTGCTGCTGCCCTTGCTGCAGCATCCATGGCGTTCGCAGCTCCCGCTTCGGCGGCCACCAGGAGTGGTTCGCTGCAAGCCGCCGTGGTTGATCCTTGGGTTGCGCTAAGTGCCTTTGCTTCGTCGGCATCCAGTAGCGCGCTCTGCGCGGCGGCTGCTGCTGCCGCCTCGGCAAGCGCTGCCGCTCAGGGCACAGCGCCCGGATGTGTGTTCCCGCAAGTCGATGCGCCCCTGGCACCGGTCGTCGCCGAGACCCCGGTCGTTCCAGCGGCGCCGGTCGCAGTGGCATCGACTGGTTTCGGTGCCCTGCCCCTTCTGCTTGGACTGGCGGGCGCTGCCGCGGTCGCCGCCTTGTTGCTCAAGGACGGAGATGACGACGACCAGATCGATGTCAAGCCTCCGACGGTAACCACAATCTAAGAGTCGGCTCTGCGGCTCGACCCAACGATCTGGTACGAGTTCAAACTGTTTGCCGCTCATGCAAGCGGCGCGAGCATGGATGCTCTTCACGTAATTGCCGGCGTGCTCCTGCAGCTCGCCGGCGTTGC
>DATLMM010000021.1:0-8949 GCA_035537335.1 Sphingomicrobium sp.
TTGGGCCCAATGAAGATCAGCGCGAACAAGGCGACGATGATCAATTCGGTGCTGTCGACGCCGAACATGGTCTGGCGCTCTCCGGCTCCGTCTAGCGCGGCTGGCCGTCGGTCGAAGTCACCGGTGGCACGGGCGGCGTGACGGGCGCAACCGGATCGGGCGCGCGCGGATTGGCCGCCACGTCGATCGGGCGGTCGTAACCACCGATGCGGCCCTGCTGCTGCGCCAATTTCTCCGACTTGGCGCGCTGTTCGTCCTCGTCGTCGGCCATGCCCGCCTTGAAGCTCTTCAGCCCCTTGGCGACATCACCCATCATGGCCGAAAAGCGATTGCCGCCGAACAACAAAAGAATGGCGATGCCAACAATGATCCAGTGAATCAGGCTGAAACTGCCCATCTGTGCCTTACCTTATTGTCTAGTGACCGTCCGCATCGGCTGCGGCTCGCAGGTCGAGGATGTTGGTTATGGATCTTTCGCCGCTTCGACGGTTGAGTTGAACGACCACATCGATGACCGATCGTGCATAGGCCAAGGTGTCACTTCGGGAGAGGCCGAGGCCCGCCTGCATGACCATGAGGCCGAGCTGTTCCAGCGCCGCCGAAGGATTATTGGCGTGAATGGTGCTGAACGACCCGGGGTGACCGGTATTGATCGCGCGCAGGAAACTGACCGCTTCGCTTCCCCTAAGCTCTCCAAGCACGATCCGATCCGGTCGCAGGCGAAGGGAGGCCTGAAGCAGATCATCAACACTCACCCGCGCTTCGCCGAGCTCGCCCTTCACCGCGACCAGTCCCAGGCTCGCTCCGCTCTGCAGGCGAATTTCGGGCGTATCCTCGATCAAAATGACGCGTTCGGTCGATGGCACTTCGCGCAACAGCGCATTGAGGAAGGTGGTCTTGCCCGACGACGTGCCGCCGCTGACAAGGATCGTTCGGCATTCGGCAACCGCGCGGCGCAGAAAAGCGATTGGGTCGGTTAACGGGTCGATCGGGGCGGGTGCGGGCGCGCCGGCAAGCGGCCCGGAGGCATAAGCCGACAATGGCAGGTCGACCAGTCGGTGCCGGCGGATGGCCATGGCCCAGCCAGCGCGCGTTGCGGGCGGAGCGATGAACTGAACCCGTGCACCGTCCGGCAAAGTGGCGGCAAGCAGCGGACGTTCGCGGCTGACGCCTTGGTGCGTGGCACGCGCGACCTGTTCGGCAAGCCGGCGGATGAGCACGTCGTCGATCGCCGGCGCCTCGACCCGCTTAAGGTGGATCGCACCGGCCTGCTCGATCCACACATGCCCGGGCCCGTTGACGATGATTTCGGATACGTCCTCCGTGTCGAGCCATGTCCGAAACGGGCGAAGATAAGCGGCAAGGTAGACGCCTGCGGCCTCCGACATGTCGAGCACGTCCGCGCCGGCCTGAACTGGCGCGGATGCGGTCACTGCGGGGCTGCCGTGGTAACTTGCGAGAAGTTGAGATCGCGGGCGGTAAACACCCGGACGGGTTGCCCCTGGCGCACGCGGACAGTCGGCGGAATGGCGCCATTCTGCTGCGCCGCAACGCCAGCCGCATTGCTACCACCCGACACCAGAAGCGAGGCACCACCCGTCCCGATAGCACTTGCGGCACCAACCACCGACAGCAGCATGGCTGATCCGAACCGTTTGAAGAAGTGACTTTGAACGTCGCCCGTAAGCCCCGTTGTTCCAGCTTCGTCCGTGCCGGGTGAAGCGATCGCCACCGACACGCCGTCGGGGCGGATCAGCCGTGACCACAGAACATAAGCGCGAGTTTGCCCGGCCGCGAGGCCGCTGCGGTACTGACCGATCAGCCGCGAGGAGCGGGGAATGAGCACCTTGCTTCCATCGAAGCTTCGGATGTCTTGGCTGACCACGGCACGAGCGTAGCCCGGCAGGTCGCTGTTGATGGCAGTTTCCAGGACGGCCGGGATCAACGTGCCCTGGCTGACCGTGTTCGCCGGATCGGTCATGCGGGTGGCGGTCGCCGTGTCCGATGCGGAGGCGTCCGCCTTGGCCGCGAACTCATCTTTTGTCCCTGCGGGTCGGGCCGCGCTGGCTGCGGCTTCGGTTGCCGGGGTCGCGGGGCTTGCACCGGTCAGAACCGGCCCTGACGAGTCGAACAGCAGGGTTGGCGAGCGGAGTCGATCGGCGACACTGGTTCCACTTGGGACTTGTCCGGGGCCGCTCATCTGCGGATAGGTTTGCGGCGTGCTTCGGAACACCAGGGACCCTTGAGGCGTGGCCCCGCTGCCGGACGCAAGGGCGTTCAATTGCTCAGGGGTTGGTGGAGGCAGGGCGGGCGCGGGCGCCATGCTCTGGGCTGCGGGAGTCGGAGGAACTGCCACCGTCCTCTGGACGTCACGGCTTCCGCTCATTCCCCAAAACGTCACAGCACCGAGCATCAAGGCGATCCCGCCCCCTGCTAACAGGCCGTATTTGTCCTTCCCGCCAGCTTGCGCCGCGACGGCAGGGTAAGCCATTCGGCTCGCCGCAACCAGAGCGCCTTCATCCATGTCGCGGCGCGGGTCAAAAGCGACCAGTGCGCCATGCAGCGGTTGCGGGCCCAGAATATCGCTGGGTCTGGGAGTAATCGTCCGGTCAGCGACGTTCATGACGAGTCTCCGTGTCAGCGGTGCGAACCACCTCGGCTCGGCGGCGCATTGGGGTAACCGTAGCGCTGTCCTTGCCGCGGCGGATGATCACCTGGCCGGGAACGCCCTCAACGATGATGAAGCCGTCTTCCATCCGGTAGTTCGACGGGCTTTCCGTGCCGTCGGGGGCTGGAATGAGGACCGCGGGAAGGGGCGCCTTCTCCGGCCAGCTCAGATATACGGACTTGCCGTCGTCAAACGCACGCGCCGGACGCAAGGCCTTCGCCCCTCTCGCTTCCCACGCGAAATTGAGCCTGGGCAAGGGCGCGAGAGGTTGCTTCTCGGCGATGACGACTGGGCTGGAAGTAGCTTCTACCAGCGGCTGCAACGAACCGGGCGAGGGATAATCCGGATATTGGAAGCTCAGCGCATAGACCGGTACCCCTGCTCGTGAGGCGGTCATGTCGAACAGATAGGTGCGCTTGTCGGTAACGACCATCATGTTGCTGCGGGCCGTTCCGGTCAGTGGCTTGACGAACAGCAGGTCGCCACGCTTGTTGGGGGTAACCTGCCACGACACGCTATCACCAACCGCGACATTCTCGATGCGCTCGTCCGACGCGAAGCGAATGGCGCTTTGGTAGCCGGGCTTGCCGACAAAGCGCACGACCGAGTTCGGCTTGAACAAGATCGACTGGATGCGCGCGTCGGCTGCAATGGCGACAGCCGGAGCAGCGGTCATAGTGAGCAGGGTCAAAGCGATCGAAAGAACCGCGGATTTCATGGCTTTGCCTTTCCGGCATTCGCTTGCGGCGGGGCGCGGAAGCGGGCGCCGATACCTTGGGCCCGGCGGTCGAGCGGCGACGAGCGATGGACTGGAACCTCGTTATAGACGGTGCCGGCAGACTTGATGGCCGTTACGCGTGCATCACGCGTCGTAGCATCGGCGACGTCATTGGCTGGTGCCCGCGTTCCGGCAACGATGGCTCGAACCCGGTCGGAAACGGGCGGTTCCGAGGCCGCAGCGCCCGCGCTTGCAGCGGCAAGGCTGGTGCCTCGCTGGTCGCTTGAGATCGGTGCTGCGGCAGCGGCGGCCTGTGCGGCACGGGCGGCCGTCGCGTCTTCCGCTCCGCGTCCGCCCAGACGCCAGCCAGCCACCATGGCGGCGCTGACTTTCATCACCATGACCATCAATGCGGTGTAGACCACCGCGCCGAGGAACAACGTCACGGCCGCCTGCATGGTGACCACGCCGGTGTTGAGACTGAGCACGATCGGGCCAAGCAGCGCCATGGCCGCGCCTCCGATCAGCACGGTAAACATCGGCACCAAAGCAAACATGACAGCGCCCTTGAGCCAGCCGACGAACAATCCGTGGGTTCCGCGGAACAAGGCCATGACAATGAACACAGGACCAACCGCGAGCAGCGCGGCAAGGGCAATCCGTGCAACCAGCAACACGCCCACAGTACCGAGCAGCAACAGCAGCGCGGCCATCCACAGTACGTCGGCGGCCGTCCAGCCGGCCGCTTGCGCCGGTGCGGGCGTGATCCCGTTGGCGGTGATCGGAAGTGGAACCTTGGCCAGTTCGGCCGCCTGCGCGATGGCCGCGAACAAGCCGTCGAGCTTGCCTGCGAAGGCCGCGGTCGCGGATCCCGATTGCCCGGTGATCACGCCGGCGATCTGATCGGGGGCGCCCGTCAGCAGCGTCCAGATCACGCTCTGATAAGCGATCCAGCTTGTGGCAAAGGTCAGCACCAGGCCAAGCCCCAACATGCGCGGGGTCAGCATGTTCAGGCCGAGCTTCGATCGGCCCGTCAGCAGGTTGATCGCGAGCAGTGCGACATAGAGGGTAAGCAGAACCGTGAGCGCCGATCCCAGCGCACCATCAGGGCCGAACAAGCGTCCGAACGCCTTGCTGGTCCCTTCGGCGGTGACGCAATCCACCACCCGAAGCGCAGCCGCAATGCCGGCATTGCCTTCGCCGGAGAGCGTTGGGCAGTCGCTCATTCCGCTGCCTCCAGCTCAGCAAAGCCGTGATCATTGCGCGTCCCTGGCCACGCCGCGCCGACCAGCAACGGATACCAATTGGCTGGATCGTCGCCGTGGACCGCTCGAAGCGCGTCGAGACGACGCACGCTTGCCTCTCGTCCGGAAAGCACGGTGAGGATTTCGGGCAGTCCGCCAAGGTCCAACCGAACGACGACCGAGTGGTTGGCGTGCCGCACCAGGAAACAGCGGCTGTGCGCGGGAAGGCTTCGGATCAGCTCCAGCTCGTGCTCCGAAAGCCCGAAACCGCCGCAATAATCTTCGGCGCGCGCTTTTGCGTTGGGCATGAAGATGCCGGTCGCGGTTTGTTCGACAATGGCGCTGCTGATGCGGCTTTCAAGCGCATCGCGCGCCGACTGCGTGCCAAACCCGACCAGTGCGTTGCGCTTGCGAAGTGTCTTCATCCAATCGCGGATGCGGCTGGCGAAGACCGGATCGTCCAGCGCCTTCCACCCTTCGTCAATCAGGATCAGCGCCGGTTCGCCATTCAGCCGCTCGTCGATGCGGTGGAACAGATACAACATGGTCGGAGCCCGCAGCCGCGGGCTGTCCAGCAATGCCGTCATGTCGAAGCCGATCAGCCGCCGGTCGAGATCGAGCTCATCGTGCAGATTGTCGAAGAGCCAGGCATTCTCGCCCGATCCGACCCATGGGGCCAGGCGAGAGACGAGGTCTCCTTCGGTCGGCCGCTGGTTGCCGGCGAGCAGTTCGCGAAAGTGGCGCAGCCGGCGAAAGGCGGCGTCATGCTCGTAACAGGCGTCCACCGCACCTGCGATGGTGCGCAATTCCTCGGCGCCTTCCGCTTGAAGCAGCGTTTCGAGCCAATCCCGGAGGAAAGCCCGATTATCGGCGCTGTCGGGCAACTCGAGCGGGTTGAAGCCCGTTGGCTGGCCGGGCGACAGCCGGGCATAATGCCCCTCCATCGCGCGAACAAAAATCTCGGCTCCCCGGTCCTTGTCAAAGATCACGGTACGCGGACCGAACCGCTGGGCCTGGGCCGCCAGGAAATTCAGCACCACGGTCTTGCCCGAGCCGGATGGCCCGATCACCGTGAAATTGCCCAAGTCGCCTTCGTGGAAGTTGAAGTAATACGGCGTGCCGCTGGTGGTTTCGAACAAGGCCGTGGCCTCGCCCCAATGATTGTCGTCGGCGCGGCCCAGGGGAAAGCCGTGCAGCGACAGGAACCCGGCCGCATTGGCACTGGAGATCAGGGCACGGCGCACGACATAGGCTTCATTGCCCGGAAACTGACCCCAGAAGGCCGGTTCCAGATTGACGTCCTCCCGAACGGCGATGGCGCCGAGGTCGCCCAGCGCCGCGCCGGCTTCGGCCATGGCATCGTCAAGTTGGGAAAGTTCGGGAACTCGAACGGTGAGGCTCAGGTGATGGTCGCCGAACGCCGTCTGGCCCGCGGATAGTGCGTCCTTGGCGCCCAGCATCTCGCGCCGTTCGGTGGTGGCTTCCTCGTCGGTCGCGCGAAGGCGGCGGATGGCAAGGTCCATCCGTTCCTTTGCAATCTGGCGATCCGCAGGCGCAAAACTCTCGGTCAGGATCAGCGCATGCGGCAGGCGCAACACGCCATCGATCAGACCGGGCCGGGTAGTCGCCGGATACTCCTTGATGGACAAGGTGCCGCAGAAGCTGCGCGCGGTGGGTCCATTGGTCTCAAATGCGTCCAGGCCAAAGCTGACTCGCGAATAAGGAAGGTGATGGCCAAGGTCGATGCCATCGTCGGGGGCCACCACCGGCCGCAGCTCGCCGTTGAACAAGGCCGACAGCAACTCCAGCGGTTCGGAGCATCGCCCGCCAGCACCGTCGTAACCACTCAGGGTGCGCGCGCCATAATCATGGAGGCCGGCGATCAGCCCGGTCGCAGCCGCATCGAGATCACGAACACCCTTGGTATCGTGCTCGGCCGGATCGCTCTTTCCCAGGCGCCGGGCGAGCCGTTCGGGCCAGCCAGTTTTTCCCCGCGCCGGCCGCCGCACTAGGCTCAAAAACTGATCGTTGATGAACAAGCGGCGTTTGCCCAGCCGGGCTCGGCATTGTTCGTCCATGTGCCGCGCGAAAGCCGGGCCCTTGAGCGGGGACAGGCTGACCGAGACCGGGCGGCGGATGATGTGGCGGTACAGCACGAACCGTGCGTCGAGCGTGCTTCGAAGCAGCATCTCGCGCACGCCTTGGGCATGGTTGAGTTCATCCGCGTCGGCCGTCTCGAACGCCATTCCAGGGACATGGATGCAGCGCATCAAGGAGCCGTCGCGCAGTTCCACGGTCTCCTCGTCGATCATGCGCCGATACGGCAGCCGGTCGCCGGCACGCTGTTCGCGCCGACCCCAGCTCGCGGGGCCTTTCCAGCCAAAGGCGGAGTCAGTCCGGGGCATAACTGTTGCAGCCCCAATGCTTCCAATTGCGAACGCGTGGACAGCGACTGACCTTGGTGATCCACAGGTCGAACACGCGCGGTTCGCGCAGGCAGGCGAGATAACCGATCCCGTGAACGAGCAGGGCCACGGGAAGCGCCAGGAACGAGCGCGTGATCAGGAAAGCCTCGGTGGTGATGGCGGCATTGACGACGAAATAGCTGTAGGTCACGCCCGCAAACATCTGCGGCCGAGTCAGCGCCCGGAAGACCGGATCGTTGTGGAGCCGCGCCATCGTTCTACCGGGCTGCAGCGGCGGTTGACTGGATGCCCGAGACGATCGCGGTTGAGCCAAACAGCACGAAGCAGCCGATGATCACCGTTGCTCCAAAGCGCCAGTTCATTCGCCCGGCGAGCATCATGAAGCCGACCATCGCGACGGCGATTACCGCCACTGCCGTTGCCACATTGCCAAGCAGCGTACCCTGCAACCAGCCCAGCGCCGATACGATCGGACCCGAGCCCTGCGGATCGGTCCCTTGTGCGGCAACCGGCGAAGCCATTGCAGCAAGGCTGAGCGCGAGCGTCGAAGTGGAGCGTTTCATGGCCGTTTTTCCTGAAAGGTTGAGGTGAGCGACAGGCGGTCGACTATAGCGCGAACATAGGCCTGAGTCTCGGCGATCGCCGGGACACCGCGCGCCCGAAGCACTCGGCCGGGTCCGGCATTGTAAGCGGCAAGCGCGCGTTCCACGTCGCCATCGAAACGGTCCAGCTGTTGCCGGAGGTAGCGCGCTCCTCCCGCAAGATTGGAGTTGGGATCGTGCGGATCTACCCCGAGGTCCTGGGCGGTACCCGGCATCAATTGCGCCAGCCCGATGGCGCCCTTTGGCGAAAGAGCCCGATCGCGCCAGCGGCTTTCCTGCCAGACCAGTGCTTCCAACAACGCAGGGCTGATCTGATTGGCTTCGCTCAAGGCGTTCACGGCGACCGTATAAGCTGCCGGCGCCCTAGGCTCCGCAAGCGTGGTGATTGCTTCGGCAGGAAGTTGCATGTCCCCGAATAATTCGGCTCCGGCGGCCATGTCCGACGGAGTGGCCGAGGAGCCGTTGGACGGCCGATCAGCAGCACGGACAAACGCCGTGCCATCCGCGCGAAGTTCCAGAACGTCCGCCCGAACAGGGGCAAGACCCACCAACGCCAACACAGCAAGGGAGGCTCTAACGGCTGTGCCCGTCGCGGTCGCGGCGAGCCGTTCTGCCCTTTGTCCTCCCTTGCTCATCGATTCCTCTTCGTGAGCTGGCAGGCTCTTTACTAGCCTGATCAGCCCGCTGTGCTGGTGTTGATCGGTCCATTGACGCCATTGGGAAAGAAGCCTCCCTTGGGTACGGCGCCGGCATTCAGATAGACGATGTTGAGGACGTCGCCCGCAGAGCGGCTGTATGCGAGGCCATCAGCATCCGTGGGCACGATGTTCGAAGCTCCGTTTGAACCGCGTACACCCTGGTCGTCGTCGATCGCATTATCAAGCGAATCGCGAGCGTTGGAGATCTTTTCGGTCGCGTCGATCAGCGCCGGCGTGGCGATCCCCTTGCCGTACAGCACCGTCCGGATCAGGCCGGCGTGATACGCCTCCGCGGCAAGGATGCCGGCGGCGGCCGACAGGAACGTCGAGCTCTTCAACAACGGTGATGCGCCCTTGTAGGCCGTGACACCAACATCCTCAAAGATGAACGCACCGAGCAGGAAGTTCTCATCGCTGGCATACGGATCGAACGACTGCCCTTGCGTAATCAGCCCGGCGGCAACAGCAGCCTGAGAGAAGGGACCGGTTGGCGTTGCGCTGATGTCGATCGCCGGCTGAGCAACCGCTGCAGATCCCAGCGCGGCCCGAAGGAAAGCGACGTGGGCGCGTTCGTCCGCCGCGATCTCGTTGGC
>DATLMM010000022.1:0-2587 GCA_035537335.1 Sphingomicrobium sp.
TTCCTGATCCGCACCCGCTTCGAGGCTTGGGCGGTCATCTGGGCGATTGCGCTCGGGGCCGCGGAACGCGGCAAGCACTACCTAGGCATCTACCCCGGCGGGCTTGGCTGGCTGTTCTTCGCCGTCTGCCTGCTGGTGGTGTTCATTGCCGGAGCGAAGCTGCTGGACAGCGTCCGCCCGGTGCCGGTGAGAGTGGCCAGCGCAGGCGCCCGGCCGCGCCGGGTCAGTCGTAATCGACCCACAGCACTCCGTCGGCACGCCGGTTCAGCGTCACCGAACTGGTCTCGCAGAGGTTGACCCCGCGCCAGGCCAGAACCGCGCCGGCGGCGCTGCCCTGCATTTCATAAGCGCAAAGATCGGGATCGACGGTGACCTGCGTCCGCGCGCCCGGACTTAGTCCGGGCGTCAATGCCGTCCAGCCCGGATCATTGACCGGCCGCGCGGCGACTTGCGCGAGCGGCATGCCTGTTCCGTTTATGATCGTGATGCGCCGCGGGGTTGCCGCGGCCGGCTGGCTCAGCACCGCGAGCAGCGTCGCCGCTGCCACAAGAACCCTCGTGCCCATGCCCGTTCCATAGCCGAAACGGGCGCGGCAGTGGAGTCCTCAGGCGGCGAGCTTGGTCCCACGCGGACCATGGCTGCGGAACAGCACGGTGCCGCTCCCCTGGCTCTCACTCAACGGGAGCGCAGTCGCGCAGAAGCTGCATTCGGCCAATAGTCGCCCGATCAGCCAATGGCTGCGTCCGCAACCCGGGCAGCGGTTCACGGCATTCTCTCTGTACACCACGTGGTAGCCACGCACGGCCGGATCAAACGCCTGGCGGTGATTGTCGGTCTGCTGGAGCATGGAAGGCACCCTCTCGCCCTTGAAATCAGTTCGCCTCTTCAACGGTCGATGAACCGTGAGGTTTCGTCGGTAAGCCGAGATGACGAGGATGTCACCGCAAGAGCACACTAGTGTCCCGGGGTGAGACGAGCCGTAGGTGCGGCGGAGAGGCTGTGGATATTTACCATTCGGTAGGATTGTTCACCCATGCTCTGCTAGCAATCGACGTGGGTTCAGCCGGGGACGGGCAGTGGAATCAAATCATCGTTACTACTTCCGCCGTGCAGCGGAAGAACGCATGGCGGCACAACGGGCGATCACCGACAACGCTCGCCAATGGCACGCCAAGCTGGCGCAGCAGTTCGCGGCACGGGCTGCGGAAGCCGAGAGCCTCTCCGCGGCCTGAAGGATCGGGTCCAGCCGCCAACGCGTGACGGCCCCATCTCTTTACAAGCTGCGGTGCAGCGGCGATTGACGGCCGGGCTCGGGACCCGCCTGCCAAAAGGCTGCTCATGCTATCGTCCTTGCTTGCCATCGCGCTTCAAGCTGCCGCTCCCCCACCCACTATAGACTGTTCCGCGGCCAATCGGTCGGGCTGCGCAACGTCCATCTACTTCGACAGCGGAGAAGGGACTGCCATCCGTTCGGAGTGGACCACCGGCCTCGACGAGGTCGCGGCACGCTTGCGCGGCGGCGGGAGCGTGCGGATTGACTCCTTCACCGATCGTTCGGGGCCGGATCTCGCCAACCGGCACGTCGCCGTCCAGCGCGCCCGAAGCGTCCAGGCCGCCCTCGTTGAGCGGGGCGTGCCGACCGCGAGGATGAAGATTGTGGCGCACGGCGAGGCGAACCCCCTGGTCGCCACGCCCGACGGCGTCCGCGAGCCGCAGAACCGACGAGTGGACCTGACGATCGTCCCCTGACGGGGTTCATGTCGCAAGTTGGCGCGCTCGGGCACGAACGCGGCGGCATAAATGTGATTGGAGTTTGCTTATCCGGCCACGCGCTCTCCAGCTTCTATTTGCAGACGCCATGCGCCGTTAGGAACGATTAATCTTACTGTAAGTTAATGTTTCTGGCTCGCTTGAAGACCATGGTGGATCCGAGGACGGGCATGGAGACATTATGCTGAAGCATGCTCTTCCCCTCGCTGCCGCGTTGGCGATCTCGTTTACCGCAACTCAAGCCCAGGCAACGGTTCTCCTGCCGGGATCGACCAACCAGCCGACCCAGGCTTTCGTCACCGCCACTCAAGGGACGCAACTCGCCAGCCTCAGCACGGCCGGAACCGCCTTCACCTTCTCGGCCATCTTCAACCAGGCCGTCTACCGTAACACGCTGGGCACGCTCGACTTCTACTATCAGGTCGCACGCACCGGGCCCGGTTCGGCGGCGAACGAGGAAATCCGCAGCTTCACCGTCAGCAATTTCGACAGCTATCTCGTCGACGCCTTCGTCCTCGGGACCGACTTCGACGGGGCTGGCCCCTTCGTCGCGGTGAACAATCCGACGCTTGCCAACGGTACGCCGAGCGGCTCGACGACCACTTTCGGCCGGTCGCCCAGCGGCAACGTGCTCACCACCGAGTTCGGTGCGAACGGCCTGACCGGAACCGAGAACAGCACCACTTACATTTTTCGGACCAATGCGACCGACTTCAACAATCTCGGCTTCTTCGGGATCATCGACGGTTCGACCCTCAACGGGCGCACCTTCCAGCCGATCGGCTCGGCGGTTCCGGAACCCGGCACCTGGGCGATG
>DATLMM010000023.1:0-73389 GCA_035537335.1 Sphingomicrobium sp.
CAAAGGAGAGAAAATGCCCAAGCTCAAGACCAAGAGCGGCGTCAAGAAGCGCTTCAAGCTCACGGCCACCGGCAAGGTGAAGCACGGCGTCGCCGGCAAGCGTCACCGGCTGATCAGCCACAACGCCAAGTACATCCGCCAGAACCGCGGCACCGAAGTTCTCGCCGACGCCGATACGGCGCGCGTGAAACTTTGGGCGCCCTACGGCCTCAAGTAAGGAGCGGATAGACAATGGCACGCGTCAAGAGGGGCGTAACCACCCGCTCCAAGCACAAGCGGATCCTGGACAATGCGAAGGGCTATTATGGCCGTCGCAAGAACACCATCCGCATCGCCCGCCAGGCCGTCGAGAAGGCTGGGCAATACGCCTATCGCGATCGCAAGGTGAAGAAGCGGAGCTTCCGCGCCCTGTGGATCCAGCGCATCAACGCCGCCGTTCGCGCCGAAGGGCTGACCTATGGTCAGTTCATGCACGCGCTGAAGGTCACCGGCATCGATCTCGACCGGAAGGTCCTGGCCGACATGGCGATGCACGAAGGTGCGGCGTTTACGGCGCTGATCGCGTCGGTTCGCGGCAACGTCGTGGATCAAGACGCGCAGCGGCAGCAGCAGGCCGCCGCCTAAGCGCTACGTTCCACGTGGAATGAAGAAGGCGCCCTGGGAAACCGGGGCGCCTTTTTTCTTCAATGTGACGTTAGTCCAACAACGGATACGCTGGCAGCGTCAGGAATTCCTCGCATTCCTCGTCGAGGATCATGCGTCGAAAGAGGCCGGCAGCCTGATCGAGGTGCGGCTGGTCGGGAATGGCGGCGAGTTCTTCTTCGAACAACTGCTCAAACAGGCGCCGATCGAACCTTCGTCCATCGTCCAACGGCGCCTCGAAGCGAAGCCACTGCCACAACTGCGTGCGGCAGATCTCGGCCGTCGCGGCATCCTCCATCAGATTGTAAAGCGGCACCGCGCCCTTGCCGCTGAGCCAGGCGGCAAGATACTGAACGCCGACGCGGATATTCTCGCGAGCGCCGACCTCTGTCCGTGGACCCGTGTGCAGTTCCAGCATCTCGTCGCGACCCGGCTTCCGCTCCGGCATCTTGTCGAGCTGATTGGGACCGGTCATTCGCTCGAACGCCGTCAGCGCTACCGGTACGAGCGCCGGGTGCGCCACCCAGGTGCCGTCATGACCGTTGCCGACCTCGCGCTCCTTGTCGGCACGAACCTTGTCCATCGCGGCCTGGTTGGCTGCCTCGTCACTCTTTACGGGGATGAAGGCCGACATGCCGCCCATGGCGAAGGCTCCTCGTCGGTGGCAGGTGGCAATCAGGCGCAGCGAATAGGCGGCGAGGAACGCCTTATCCATGGTCATCGCCGACCGATCAGGAGTTAGCCGGTCCGGATCACGACCAAACCGCTTGATGAAGCTGAAAATATAATCCCAGCGGCCGCAGTTGAGGCCAACGATGTTCTCCCTCAACGCGAACAGGATTTCGTCCATCTCGAACGCGGCGGGCAGCGTTTCGATGAGCACCGTCGCCTTGATCGTGCCGCGCGGCAGTTGAAGCTTGGCCTCGGCAATGCCGAACACCTCGCTCCACAACTCGGCCTCGAACCGGCTTTCGAGCTTCGGCAGGTAGAAGTACGGACCGGAGCCGGCCGCCAATGCCGCCTTGGCATTGTGCCAAACATATAGACCGAAATCGAACAAGCTGCCGCTGATCGGCATGCCATCGACCGTAAGGTGGCGCTCGTCGAGGTGCCAGCCGCGCGGGCGAACCTTGAGCACGGCCGGCGTGTCGTTCAGTCGATATTGCTTGCCGGTACCTGCGTCGGTGAATCCGAGATTTCCTTGCCAGCGGGCGCGCAGGTTGAGCTGGCCTTGCAGCAGCTCATCCCAGGCAGGTGCCGTCGCGTCCTCGAAGTCGGCCATGAACACTTTCGCGCCGGAGTTCAGCGCGTTTACGACCATCTTGGCGTTCGTCGGGCCGGTGATCTCCACCCGCCGGTCCTGCAGGTCGGCCGGAATGTTGCCAACGCGCCACTCGCCGTCGCGAATGTCACGAGTGGCGTCGGGAAAATCTGGCAGCTCGCCCGCATCGAAGCGCTTCTGCCGCTCGGCGCGCGCCGCCAGCAGGGAGCGGCGGCGCGGTTCGAACCGCTCGTGTAGCTCGGTCAGGAACTCCAGCGCATCGGCGGTGAGAAGCTCGCTTGCGCCCTCAACCCCGCTTGCGGCCGCTTCAACCCGCGGCCGATCCAAAACCGTGCTCACGCCTGGCGGACTTCCGGCTCGACGCAGATCGAGTAACGCTCCGTCGCCCCGCAACGGTCACGGAAGGTCAACCGCTGCCATTCCATGCGGGCCTTGACCTCGTCGTGGAACGGGCCGCTGACTCGCTCGGTGCCGGGCTGGAGCTGCTTGAAGGCGCAGTCGGCGTATTCGCCGCCGACGATCCAGAAACGCTGTGCCATCCTTACTCTCCCTTACTCGGCCGCGACAAACTGGGCGGCTTCGGTGGACTCGCCAAGTGCGGTAGTTGAGGCTTGGCCGGCGCTGACGGCCTGGGCGATCGCATCGAAATAACCGGTGCCGACCTCACGCTGGTGACGGGTGGCCGTGTAGCCATCCTTCTCGGAGGCGAACTCGGCTTGCTGCAGTTCGGAATAGGCCGCCATGCCCTGATCGCGATAACCGGACGCCAGCTCGAACATGCCGTGGTTGAGGCTGTGGAAGCCGGCCAACGTCACAAACTGGAACTTGTAACCCATGGCGCCGAGCTCGCGCTGGAACTTGGCAATGGTCGCCTCGTCCAGCTTGGCCGCCCAGTTGAACGATGGTGAGCAATTGTAGGCCAGCAGCTTGCCCGGATGCACCTTGTGCACGGCCTCGGCGAACTTGCGCGCGTCGTCCAGGTCGGGGTGGGAGGTTTCCCACCAGAGCAGATCGGCGTGCTCGGCAAAGGCTAGGCCGCGGGCGATGCAATGGTCGAGGCCGCTGCCGTCACGCAGCCGGAAGAAGCCTTCGGGCGTCCGCTCTCCGGTGATGAACTGCCGGTCGCGCTCATCGACGTCGGAGGTGATGAGCTTGGCGCTTTCCGCATCGGTGCGGGCGACCAGCACGGTTGGAACACCGCAGATGTCGGCCGCGAGACGAGCCGCGTCCAGATTGCGCACGGCAGCCTGGGTCGGGATCAGCACCTTGCCGCCCAGGTGGCCGCACTTCTTCTCGGACGCCAGTTGATCCTCGAAGTGTACACCCGCGGCGCCCGCCTCGATATAGGCCTTCATGATCTCGAAGCAGTTCAGCGGACCGCCAAAGCCCGCCTCAGCGTCAGCGACAATCGGCACGAACCAGTCGCGTTTGGCGCCACCTTCCAGATGCTCGATCTGGTCGGCGCGCTGCAGGGTCTTGTTGATCCGGCGGGCCAGCTCCGGACCGGCATTGGCCGGATAAAGCGACTGGTCTGGGTACATCGCTCCAGCGGTGTTGGCGTCGGCCGCCACTTGCCAGCCGGACAGGTAGATCGCCTGCAGCCCGGCGCGAACCTGCTGCATCGCCTGGTTGCCGGTGACGGCGCCCAAGGCGCGAACCGGATCGTCTTGACCTTTGAGCAACTCCCACAGCTTCAGTGCGCCGCGTCGAGCCAACGTATAGTCGATCGGCACCGAACCGCGCAGCCGGAGCACGTCCTCAGCGGAATAGGGACGATCGACACCATCGAAGCGGCCGGGCGGAGCGGAAACGACTTGGTCAAAACTTGTCATGCAACGATTCTCGAACAGAATGGAGTGGATTGCCTGTTGAACTCACCTTCTGGCTACAAAGCATCGGCAAAAATAGTTCAACTGTCACACCGTGACTTGTGATTCAGAGTTAATATTGACAGAACTGAGCCATGTTGACCGAGCAGAAGCTGTTCTTGGGACATCGGCTCCGCCGCTTGCGGCGCGAACGCGAGCTGTCGCAAACCGCCATGGCGAGCAATCTTGGGATCAGCCCAAGCTACCTCAACCATCTCGAGCGCAATCAGCGGCCGGTCACCGCCGGCTTGCTGATCAAGCTCGCCAATGGCTTCGGCGTGGACATTCTCGCCTTTGCCTCGCCTGGCGGTCACAAGACCGGGCCCGACGAACTGAACGAGATCTTCGTCGATCCCATGCTCCAGGACCTCGGCGTGCCGCGCTATGAACTGGTCGAGCTGGCGCACAATGCGCCGTCGGTGGCAGAAGGTATCGCGCGGCTCTACGCTGCGCTCAAGGAGGCGCAGAAGTCTCCCGTCCTGTCCGACACCGACGATGTACGGTCACTGGTCACGCCCGAGAACTGGGTCCGCGACTACATCCAGCAGCACCGCAATCACTATCCAGAACTGGAAGAGGCTGCCGAGACGCTAGGCGGCGCGCTCAGCGATCCCTTGTCGGTTGCCGAGCCGCTGCGCCGCCGGCTGAAGGAGGCGTGGGGAATCACCGCGCAGGTCGTGTCCCAGTCGCTGCTGGGCAATCTCAGTCAGAACTACGATGCTGAGCGGCGGCTCTTTCAGCTGTCGTCCCAGTTGCGGGCGGAGAACCGTACTTTTGCCCTCGCCTACCAGCTGGCGGTGGCCGAGTTCGCGGGCCTGCTCGACCGCATGGTCAGCGACGCCGCGCCGCCCGACGAAGGCATCGCTCAGCTGCTGCGCATGAGCCTGGCCAATTACGCCGCCGGGGCGATCATGATGCCCTATGGCAAGTTCCTCCGCTCAGCCGAGGAGATGCGCTATTCCATCGACCGGCTGTGCGGAGAATACGGCGCCAACGTGGAGCAGGTTGCGCACCGGCTGACTACGCTGAACCGTCCCAGCGCGCGAGGCGTGCCCTTCTTCATGCTCCGGGTCGATCCGGCCGGCAACATATCCAAACGCTACGCCGGCGAACGCTTCCCCTTTTCGCGCTTCGGCGGAACCTGCCCTCGCTGGAACCTGCACGCCGCGTTCCAGGCTGCCGGTCAGGTGGTGACCCAGCTGATCGAGACGCCCGACGGGCATCGCTACTTCACCGTCGCGCGCACCATCGACCGGCCGATCAAGGCTGAATTGCAGGGCGGGCTGCTGGCGATCGGGCTGGGGTGCGACATCGATCATGCCCATAAGCTGCACTGCGCCGAAGGGATCGATCTTCAGAATGCGTTGGTGACACCGGTCGGCCCGGCCTGCAGCATCTGCCCCCGGATGGACTGCGCCTATCGCGCGACGCCTCCAGCCGGGCTCAAGCTGGCCGTGCACGAGAACCGCAAGACCATCTCGCCCTACCCCTTCCTGCCCGGGTGACGAGCGGCGGCGGCTTCGCTAAGGCCGCCCGCCATGAGTGATGTTGAGCAGACCCTCGCGCGGATCGCCGTGGCCGCTGACTTGTCAGCCCTGGATGCGGAGCGAGTCTCGGCCCTCGGCAAGAGCGGCTGGGTGACCGTTCTGCTCAAGACGCTGGGGCAGATGAGCCCGGACGAGCGCCAGACGCATGGTCCCGAGATTCAAGGCATCCGCTCGGCCGTGTCCAATGCGGTTGCCGCTCGCAAGGAGCAGCTGGAAGCAGCCGAGCTGGAACGCAAGCTTGCGACCGAGCGGCTCGACCTTTCTCTTCCTGTACCCGAGCGCCCGCAAGGAAGTGTCCACCCAGTGAGCCAGGTCATGGACGAACTGGCGGAAATCTTCGCCGACCTCGGCTTCGCAGTCGCCGAAGGACCGGAGATCGAGACCGACTGGTACAACTTCACCGCCCTCAACATGCCCGAAAGCCATCCGGCGCGAGCGATGCACGACACGTTCTACTGCGAACCCCGTAATGGGGAGGCTGCCCGCGTGCTCAGGACCCACACCTCGCCGGTGCAGATACGAGCGATGGAGGAGCACGGCGCTCCACTTCGCGTGATTGCACCGGGGCGGGTTTATCGCTCGGATAGCGATGCAACTCACACCCCCATGTTCCATCAGATCGAAGGTCTGGTGATCGACCGCGCCATCCATATGGGCCACCTTAAGTGGACGCTCGAGACCTTCCTGAAAGCATTCTTCGAGCGCGACGACATCGCCATCCGCCTGCGCCCAAGCTACTTTCCCTTCACCGAGCCGTCGGCCGAGGTCGATGTTGGCTGGTCGACCGTCAAGGGCCGCCGGGTGGTGGGCGGCCAGGAGGGCTGGATGGAGGTGCTCGGCAGCGGCATGGTTCACCCACGGGTGATCGCCGCCGCCGGGCTGGATCCCGATGAGTGGCAGGGTTTTGCGTTCGGCACCGGCGTCGATCGGCTGGCCATGCTCAAATACGGCATGAACGATCTTCGCGCTTTCTTCGACGGCGACCTGCGCTGGCTCAAGCATTACGGCTTCAGCGCGCTAGCCGTGCCGACGCTGAGCGGGGGAGTGGGCGCATGAAGTTCACCCTGTCATGGCTCCGTGACCATCTCGATACGCAGGCCTCGGTGCAGGAAATCGCCGACACTCTGACCCGCATCGGCCTGGAGGTGGAGGAGGTCAGCAGTCCCGCCGAGAAGCTCGCGCCGTTCGTCGTTGCCGAGGTGCTCACCGCCGAGCGTCATCCGCAGGCCGAGAAGCTGCAGGTGCTGGGCGTAGACGCCGGTGGCGGCCCGATCCAGGTTGTCTGCGGCGCCCCCAACGCCCGGGCTGGCATGAAGGGCGTGTTCGGTCCGCCGGGCGCTTACGTGCCGGGCAGCGACATGACGCTGAAGGTCGCGGCTATCCGGGGCGTCGAAAGCCGCGGGATGATGTGTTCGGTCCGTGAGCTGCAGTTGGGCGACGAGCATGACGGCATCATCGAGCTGCCGGCTGACGCTCCGGTCGGCGCTGCCTTTGCAGCCTATGCTGGGCTTGACGATCCCTTGTTCGATGTCGCGCTTACCCCCAACCGGCCCGACTGCCTCGGAGTCCGCGGCATTGCTCGCGACTTGGCGGCGGCGGGCCTGGGTATCTTGCGCGAGCAACCGAAGCGTCGGGCAGAAGGCCGCTTCGCCAATTCCGTGGCGATCCACGTCGAGGACGGTAGCGGCTGCCATGCCTTCGCCGGTCGCCTGATCCGCGGAGTCCGCAATGGCGCGAGCCCCGACTGGCTGCGCGAGCGCCTGACGGCAGTTGGTCTACGCCCGATCTCGGCGCTGGTTGATATCACCAACTTCTTCTCGATCGATCAGGCGCGCCCACTGCACGTCTATGACGCGGCCAAGCTGGAAGGCGGCATCACCGCCCGTAGGGGCCGTGCCGACGAATGCTTCTTGGCCCTTAACGACAAGGAGTATGCGGTCGCCCCGGACGACTGCGTCATCGCGGATGAGCGAGCAGTACTTGGGTTGGGCGGCGTGATCGGCGGCGAGGAAACAGGGGTGTCGGATGGCACAACTGACGTGCTGCTGGAGTGCGCCTGGTTCGCGCCGGAGCCAGTCGGCGTGACCGGACGTCGCCACGGCATCATCTCTGATGCCCGCGCCCGCTTCGAGCGTGGCGTGGATCCGCTCGCGCTGGAGGCAATGATCGAGGCCGCCACGGCCATGACCCTCGAGTTGTGCGGCGGCGAGGCATCGAAGGTAACGCTGGCCGTTGCATCCGATTGGCCCGACATCATTGCGCCCCGCTTCGTGCCATTGCGCCCGGAGCGGGTCGAGAGCCTAGCCGGCGTTCACGTACCCGCCGACGAGCAGGGTGAGGTTCTCGAGCGGCTCGGCTTTTGGCTTGAGACCGCCGGCTGGGTGCCGCCCGGCTGGCGCCCCGACATCGACGGCGAGGCGGACCTGGTTGAGGAGATTGCCCGCATTGCCGGCTATGAGCGCATCCCTGCCACTCCACTGCTCCGGGAACCCGGGGTGGCCAGGCCAACCGCAACTCCTGCCCAGCGGACCGAACGGCGGGTCCGCCGCGCTGCAGCCGTTGCTGGCCTCCACGAAGCGATTACTTGGAGCTTCATCTCCGAACAGGAAGCAGGGGCAGTCGGCGGTGGCGACTGGGTGCTGGCGAATCCGATCAGCGAGGAAATGAAGGTTATGCGCCCGTCCCTGCTCCCCGGACTGGCAGCGGCCGCTCGGCGCAACCTTGATCGAGGAGCATCCTCCATTCGGCTGTTCGAGCTAGGTCGGCGCTATCTAGCCGAAGCGGAGCGGCCGACACTCTCGCTGCTGCTTGCCGGCGAAGCTGAGTCTCGCCAGTGGCACAGCGGAAAGGCGCGGCCTTTCTCCGCCTTTAACGCCAAGGCGGAAGTGCTTGAATTGCTGGAAGCGTCCGGCGTTTCCGCCGCCAATCTGCAGGTGTTTGCCGACGCTGGGCCGAGCTATCATCCGGGTCGCTCCGCCACCCTGCGGCTAGGACCCAAGACGGTGCTGGCTGCATTCGGCGAACTTCACCCGCACCTGGCCAAGCAGTTCGATCTTCCGGCAGGCACTCAGGCTGGAGAGATTTTCCTGGATGCGATCCCGGCCCCGCGCAGCAGCGATCGGGCGCGGCCGGCGTTCACGCCGCCGACGCTGCAGCCACTCACTCGCGACTTCGCGTTCCTGGTACCGGACGATCTTGCCGCTGACGCACTGGTTCGAGCGATGCGCGGAGCAGACAAGACGCTGATCACGGGAGTGCGGGTATTCGACCGCTACCAGCCGCAGGGCGGTGATCTTAGCTTGGCACTCGAGGTGACTCTTCAGCCGACCGACAAGAGCCTGACGGAGGCCGAAATTGCCGAGGTGTCGGAGCGGATCGTCGCCGCGGCCGCCAAGCTAGGCGCTCGCCTGCGCACCTGACGCCTCAAGCGCGTTGATGGCCGCGTGGACCCGCGCCTCAACGTCCTGGCGCTTCAATCCCGGTGGGATGGTCTCGCCGACTCGCACGTGGATCGTACCGCTGCGCTTCAGCAGGCCGCGTCCCCAGATACGACCGCTGTCCAGCGCCACAGGTACCACCGGCATGCCGAGCACCCGGTAGAGACCGGCGAATCCCGGCCGAAGCGGGGGAGTTTCGCCTGCTTCCACTCGCGTACCTTCGGGAAAGATGGCGATCGGCCGGCCCGAGGCCACCGCCTCCTTGGCTCGCACCATCATCTCTTTCAACGCGCGAGCGCCCGCCTCCCGATCGACCCCGATGACGCCGTAGCGTCGGGTGACCCAGCCGAACAATGGCAGGATGGTGAGCTCGCGTTTCATGACCACCACGGGCGTGTCCAGCCAGCGAAGAACTTCGATCGTCTCCACCATGCCCTGATGTTTCAGCGCCACCAGGAAGGCGCCGGCGGGAATGGCTCCTTCCATCTGCCAGCGGATACCGAGCACATGAGTTACGAGCCGATGATGGTAGTTGGACCAGCCATGCACCATCGCCTGTACCGGCCCGTCGCCAAATGGTGCCACCGCGAACACCCCCAGCACGAACATCAAAGTGCCGGGGTAGAAAAGCAGCGCAAACAGGGCCGAGCGCACCCACTGCATCACATGTCCAGCCATACCGCGGCCCGCCGGAGTACATATTTGTTGTATTCGCCGAACAGGGTGATGAAGCGCGGACGGCTGACCACCGCATCGGGCAGTATCGTGTACTCGCCGCCCAGATGCCGCCGGAACTCATATTCGGCGCGACGCATATGCCAGTCGCTGGTGATCAGACGCAGGGAGGAATAGCCGCGTCGTTTCAGCCACCGGCCAGCCTCCTCCGCGTTTGAGCGGGTGTCGACACTTTCCGAACCTAGATCGACGCAGCAGCGCAGCGTTCTCGATGCCTGCGGACCAAGCAGATCGCGTAGATCCGCCGGGCGGACGCTGGGGTCGGCACCCGCGATCAGCATGCGCGTGGCCTGCTTATCCCGCATCAATTCGATTCCACGCTCGATCCGGTTGGGCCCACCGGTCAGGACCACGATGGCTTCTGTCTTCCTGGACACCGCCGGCGGCGCCAGGCTGACGGAGAAGAGGATAAACCCGAGTGCGTAAAGCAGCAGCAGCAGGGCGGACGTGCGGACGATCATAGAACGAAGCGCAATGCCTTGGTCACCGTGTGCCTGGCAACCAGAGTTGCCAGCAGGGTAGCGGCGAGCGGTAACAACGCCAGTAGCAAGAGGTCTACGGGTCGCAGCAGCGGTCCACCGGCCAGGTCACCAAGCAGGCTTCCCGGCGCCGCTGCCACGAACAGCAGCACCGCGCCGGCTGCCAGCGCACCAGCAATCCCTCCTTTAAAGGCATCAAGCGCGATCCGCCGCTGGAACAGGGCGGCGAGTTGTTCGTCGGTTGCGCCAATGCCGTGCATGACGTCCACCGTTCCCCGGTGAGTATCGAAGGCGCCGCGGGTGGCCAGCACCACCGATGCGGCGGTGGCAGCCGTCATCAGCAGCACCAGCCCGAGCGCTAGCCACTTCAGAGCCTGCAACGACCGGAGCAAGGGGCCAAGCTGGTCTCGGTAGGCCAGCAGTCGCGCACCCGGAGCAACCGACCGGACGCGCGTCTCGACCTCCCGAGCGCTGGCCGAAGGCGTAAGTTCAAGGTCGACCAGCACTGGGACCGGAAGTTCGGTGCTGACAGCCGCTTCCGAACCGAGCCAGCGCTCCAGTGTCGCTCGGACTTCGCTATCCGGCACCCGTGCCACTGCCGTCACGCCCGGCGCTGAGCGCGCCGCTGCAAGGGCGGCTTCGGCCACTCGCGCGCCATTGGGGATCTGGAGTGAATGGCGTCCTGCCGCGCTTGATTCCACGACCCGAGCAGCGTTGGCTAGGGCCAGACCGGCGGCCGCTACTACCAGCGTAACGAACATCATGATCGCGATCACCCACGGCGTTGGTCGCCCGCGTTGCTCAGGCAGCAAGCGGCGGTGAGCCGGTGGCGGAGCGATCCAGCTGAGCACGCTAGCGTACCCCGGCAGCGACCGGCGGGTGCCGCAGAGAGCCCGTAGGGTCGACCAACCGGCCACCTTCCAGCCGCAACAGCTCAGCCCCCTTGGTGGCCGCAATCAGCGACAGGTCGTGGGTCGCGACCACCACGGTTGTGCCGAGCCGATTGAGGCTGTCGAACAGGTGCAGTAGCCGCGCAGCCATTTCCGCGTCCACGTTGCCGGTCGGCTCGTCGGCGACCAGCAGTTCGGGGTGGCCGATCACCGCCCGGGCAATCGCCACCCGCTGCTGCTCGCCGCCAGAAAGTGTGGGCGGCGGAGCGCTCGCCCGGTCCGCAAGACCGACCCATGCGAGCATCTCGCGTACGGGCCCGTCAATTTCCGCCTCGCTGCGCCCGGCGATCCGCAGGGGCAGCGCGACATTGTCGAAGGCGGAAAGATGGCGGACAAGGCGGAAGTCCTGGAACACCACACCGATCCGCCGTCGAAAGCTCGGCATCGCTTCGCGCGGAGCATCGCTAAGTTCTTCGCCGAACAGCCGAACTCGTCCGCGGGTCGGTCGCTGGGCAAGGTAGAGCAGCTTCAGCAGCGAGGTCTTCCCGGCGCCGGAAGGCCCCGTCAAGAAGTAAAAGCCACCGCGAGAAAGCCGAAACTGCAGGTCGCGCAGTACTTCCGCGCCGGTGCCGTAACGCAAGCCAACGCTGTCGAACTCGACGATAGCCCCTGCCGACGCGCTCACCCGTACCCCACCATCACCGAGTGGCCAGTCTCTTGCATGACGGGTCCGCCTTGCCAATGGCGCTCTGGTGCGGTTTACCGAGAGCACATCAACTCAGGGGCGAAAGGCAGATCATGATCCTCACCTGTCCGGCGTGCGGAACACGATATGCCGTGAAAGACGGGGCCATTCCGGAAGGCGGCCGTCAGGTTCGTTGTGCCAGTTGCAAGCACAGCTGGCACCAGGACCCCGAAAGCTCGGAAACCGGTCTTGCCGCGATGCCCTCGGAAGCGCCCCAGCACGGCACGAACGATGCATCTCTCTCGCCAGCACCAATGACCAATCCAGCGGGCGAACCGGTCGGTAAGCCGGCGGAAGCGGCGCTGAGCGATCACGCCCACCCGGATATTCCAGCGGGTGAGTTCGCCGAGGAAGAAGACCTCGACGGCCATCCCTTGCCTGAACCGGGCGCGGCCGCGCTAATGCCGTCGCCTCATTCCGAGGCGGAGCAACGGACTGCTTGGGAGGAGCGCGCCGACCTTGTGCCGCCGCAGCCCGAAGCCATTCTGGCGGAAGCGCGCCACGAGCAAAACTCACCGGCGGCAATCGGCGAGGGCTGGACCGGGCAGCCGGAGGATCGGCGAGAGGAGGAGCAGTTCCCCGCCTATGTACCCGCCAGCGAACCGCAAGAACCCCGCCGGCGCGGGCTGGTCGGCCTGCTGCTCGCGCTGCTGATGATTGCTTTGGCGGTGGCGGCCTTCTGGTTCCTCGCTCCGACCGAATGGAAGCAGCGTCTGGGTATCACTGAGCCAAGCGGTTCGCCGGTCATGGTGCAGCTCGACGAGACCAATCGACGCACACTGGCGAGCGGCAATGAGTTGCTGGAAGTCACGGGCAAGGTAATCAATCCGACCGATCAGCCGCAGCGAGTGCCGCAAATCGAGGCGATGCTGCGCACGTACCAGCAAAAGATTGTGTATCGCTGGACCATACCGCCGCCAGCGCCAGTCCTGGCACCCGGCGGCAGCGCCACCTTCAACAGCGCGGAGTTGCTGAGCATTCCGGCCGACGCCGCGTGCCTCAGCGTGCTTGCTTCTGAAACCGACCGGACTAAGCTTGAACCGTGCACTCCGGCCAGCCAACAAGTCGCGGCTCAGCCTAGCTAAGCGGCAGTTGCACCCGCCAAACGGCGCTGCTAGAGGCCGCGCCTTGCCAGCGGCGGCCCCTA
The DNA here is from genome assembly GCA_035537335.1 of Sphingomicrobium sp. Classification (GTDB taxonomy): domain Bacteria; phylum Pseudomonadota; class Alphaproteobacteria; order Sphingomonadales; family Sphingomonadaceae; genus Sphingomicrobium. The sequence goes on from DATLMM010000023.1 coordinate 12,773, forward strand.
CCGAGAGGTTGCCGACATCATGATGCGGTCGTGGCGGAACTGGTAGACGCGCAACGTTGAGGTCGTTGTGCCCGAAAGGGCGTGGAAGTTCGAGTCTTCTCGACCGCACCATAGTTCGGCAAGGCTGCAAGGCAGCTTTTGCTTTTTCGGAGACATGCGGCCGAAGTGATCGCCGCAGCTCCGCTCCCGAGGCACCTGATCTCAGCTTTGCTTCACCGGACGCATTAGCTCGCCTCCAGCTAAGGGCGGTGGATGCTCGCCGTTTCGGTCGTCACCGAGAGCCGCAACCTGCCGCTCCCTCGCGAAGATATCCTCAGCCTCGGGGTACAGCCCTACCAGCAAGCGCTCGGCCATTCGCGTCAACACCGATGTCAGCGCCTGATCCACAACCCTGGAGCCACCATCGCGAGGCACGTCCCAGGCGGAACGCAGCGCGCTGCCCTCGCGAGCGACGACGGCTTCAACGGTCGTGCGCCAGTGGGTCGGGTGCTCTCCTTCCTCCCACTCGCCTCGACCGCGTCCGAAATGCGCCACTGCGAGATACCGCAGCAGGGCAGATCGCACGAGACCGGCCAGGAACTCCTCCGACCAGCGTACCGCGTTGGTCTCCTCGCCTCGAGCCATGTTGTAGCCCCGCGCTGCCGACTTGGCTCCAAAGGCGCCCAGCACCGATCCGACCAGCATCCCGCCCCCCAACGTCATGCCTCCCGCCGCAAGATCAGCCGCCAGCCCGCCCGCGGCGCCCGACAGTATTCCGCCAAGAATGGTTGCGACGCCCTCCCTTGCCGGAGCGCTCTCTCGATAATCGTCCTTCAGTCGCTTGAGGACCTCGCGTGCCGCTTTCCCCGACAGGCCATGCAGCACGATCAGTTCGTTGGTCGAGCGGCGGATACCCGCATCGAGACGCTCAGCCAGTCGCCCCATCGCCCGCTGAGCTTCGGGCGAGCTGTCGTTCCCAATCGGATGCAAAATGGCGCCTCGAATGCGATCGGCGATGTTGCGGTCCGGCAAGTCCTCCCGGTCGGCGGCGGCGGCGGCAAGCTGCTCCGCCAGCACCCCCATGGAGGCGTGAAAACGCTGCAAGTTACGGCTCGCCCACGCCGTCTCCAACCCTGGCATGGCAGCCCGCTTTTCAGGTGGGAGAAGAGGAGCAACAATGCGCAGCAGTTCGCCTTCCTGCACCCAACAGCGGGCAAAGGCGTCGAGGGTCAGAGTACCGCGGACCAGCCCTGTGTCGGCCAGATGGCGGCCCCAGCGCTCCTCTTCCCGTTCGCTCGCCTCCGAAGGTGGACCGGTCTGGTTGAGCAGCAACACCACTGGCTTACCGATCCAGGCCAGGATCTCCATCTCCAGCGGCACATAGGCCGCGCCAGCCGGGTCCTCGGCTGCGTTGACGAGGTAGAGGATGAGGTCGGCCTCGTCCCTTGCATTGCGGACGGCCTGTTGCGACGACCATAGCGGCCGGTCGCGAAAGCGATCCCACACCTGGGTCAGCAGCCAGCCGATGGGATTACCCGTCAGCCGCAGCCGCGAAACCAGCCGCTGCGTGTCGCCAAAGCCAGGGGTGTCCCACAGCATCAGCGTGTCGTCACCCGCCTGCAAGAGGACGTAACCGGTCGCTACCTCCGTGACGTGCGCCGCGTCGCGCACCTCGCCGACGTCACGACCAAGCAGAGTCCGCACCAGCGTGGTCTTGCCCGCATTGGTGTGACTGACGAGGCTCAGGTTGACGGTGCGTGGCAAGCTCATGCCGGAACCGGTGACCGCAGCAGGGCCCTCTCCAGGGTTCGGGCGGATACTTCCTCCTCGCCCAACTCAAGGCCAACGACCACCGGCTCGATCCCGGTCGGTAGCAGCACCTGCCGCCATGCGGAGAGACGCTCGTCAAGCCGGCGCTGCGCCGATGCCTGGCCGCGCAGCCGTTCCCGCAGCGCGCTGTCGTCGATCAGCATGGTAAGACCCGTGCCGCCGGTGAGCCGGTCGCGCACGGCCTGAGCGAAAGCACCGTGGTTCTCGCTCTCGGGCGTCGAAGCAAGATTGAACAGCAGGATCAACTGGTCGGCCTGCGGCAGCTCATCGCCATGCTCCCGGATCCAGTTGTCTTCTGCGCCATAGGGCACCGGCTTATTCAGCTCGACCCGGACCCGCTCGCCCAAAGCGGCGCCGAGGAGCCGTTCGAGCCGCTCGCGCGAGACGGCAGATGGCGTGAAGCCATAGGGGATGACCCGCGTCTCGCCAGGCTGGCCAAGCGCATTGCGCAGCAGGCTGCGGACGTAGAAGTCCTCCGCGCCGGGCACCGGCAGGCGCCGGGCCAGAACCGCCGCTCGAACCGCGTTCCACGCCGCCAGCGCTAGGCGCGGGAGGATCACGAACAGGCCAGCGGTGACGGCCCACATTATCAGCCAGTCGCCGGCGTTCTCGGCGCCACCGCGCAGCTCGCGCAGCCGTTCGGGTCCGGGCAGGGCAATTCCGGTCAGCAGACTCGCGGGCGCGAAGATGACGGACAGCAAGGCGGCAATCTCACCCTCCGCCCCCGCCCAGGTACCGGACCAGCCCGCCTGATACTCCGCAGTGTAGCGAGCCCGGATCAGCAAGCCGGCAATGATCCCAATCGCAAACAGGGCAGCGGCGAAGTGCAGCGTGCGGCTGGCGCGATACTGGGTCAGCCGACCGGCGACGCGTGCCCAGTCGACAGCAAATCGGGTCACGCCGCGCTCTAGCGTGGGCTGTGCCGCAAGCTTGGTCGCGGCCGGCCCTGCAGCGCGCTGCAGCAAGGTCAACAAGGGATGACCCTCCCGTCCTGGCCGAAGGGCACCGATCGTCAGCCACAGGTAGACCGCCAGGTTCCAGGCGAGCATCCCGAGCAGGGGAAAGGCCAGGATGTTCAGCCGGTCGCCGTCGAGACGATTGCTGATGAAGCCGAGCAGGAGGGCAACGAGCGGTACCGCCCAATTCGCCCATGCGGGCCAGCGCGACAGGCCGCAGGCGTGGCGCAGAGCCGGAAAGCGCGCGGTCAGCCGCTCCAGCGCCAGATGAGCGCGGCGGTGGAGGAAGCGCCCGGTGGTGGACGCCGTGTCGCCGGGCGGCTCGTCGCGCAGGGCCGCCGCCGTGACATACTGGCGATCTTCGCGGGTGAGGACCGCGCCCTCGCCGTCCTCGCTCTCGATCGCGCGGATCAACAGCATCTCGCGCGCGGCGGGCTCGGCTAGGCGTAACGGCTTCACAGGCGCATCAACGGGCGAGCCGCTCGGGAGATGCACTCTTCCCGCCACCCATTCGCCACCCCACATGGGCGCACGCATGAAAGGATCCACAAGCATGACCGACATCCCCCGCAACGACGATGAATGGCGCGCAAAGCTCGGGCCCGAGCGCTATCGCATTCTGCGCCAGTCCGGCACGGAAGCACCGTTCACCGGCGAGCTCCTCGGCAACAAGGGAGACGGCGAGTACCTTTGCGCCGGGTGCGGCGCACCGTTGTTCGAAAGCGAAACCAAATACGACAGCGGCTCGGGCTGGCCCAGCTTCACTGCCCCCGTGGACGAGAGCGCCGTCGCCGAGATCGTCGACAACAGCCATGGCATGGAGCGGGTGGAAGTTCGTTGCGCGCGCTGCCAGGGCCATCTTGGCCACGTCTTCCCGGATGGGCCGCGCGAGGAAGGCCTGCGCTATTGCATCAACTCCGCCAGTCTCGACTTCGAGCCGAACGCCGACAGCGCCGAGTAGCGCTTGCGGGCCGGAGCGCCTGCCCCTAGACCTTCGACACCGATGGCCGCTCCGCCCCGCCGAACTTCCGCCAGAAAAGCGCCGCGCGCCGAGCCGCCCAGCAAGGGCTGGTTCGGGCGTATCATAAAGTGGGGTCTGATTGCCTTTGCGGCAGGCTTGATTGCGCTGGTTGTGGCGGTCGGCGTCGCCATGTCGCAGCTGCCCAGTTACGCCGAACTCGCCCGTCGCGACGATCTTGGTCAGATGATCCGGGTCCGGTCGGCCGACGGGAAGCTGCTGGTTTCGCTGGGTCCGACATTCGGCCAATGGTTGCCGTACGAGGACATTCCGCCCGCGATGCGCAGCGCCATGATCGCTGTCGAGGACAAGCGTTTTCGCAACCACCTCGGCGTCGATCCGATCGGCATCGCCCGCTCGTTCAAGGTCCGGTTCGACACCGGTCGCTGGACTCAGGGCGGATCGACCATCACGCAGCAACTTGCCCGAAACATCTTCCTGACCAACAGCCGCACATTCGCGCGCAAGGTGCGCGAAGCGATCCTGGCGCTGGCGCTGGAGCGGCGGTTCAGCAAGGACCAGATACTCGAGCTCTATCTTAACCGGGTCTACTTCGGGGGCGGAGCGTACGGCATCGACGCTGCTAGCCGAACCTTCTTCGGTCATCCGGCGACCAGCCTCAGCCTCGGCGAAGCGACAATCATCGCCGGGCTGGTCAAGGCGCCGTCCAACTATTCTCCTACGGCCGACGTGGAGGCTGCGCGAGGCCGGGCCGACGTGGTGCTGACGACCATGGTCCAGAACGGTTTCATCAGCCCGAGCGCCGCCGCCAACGTCGACCCAGCCCGCATCGTTGTGCAACCGACGCAGCAGCAGAACAGCGTCCGCTACTTCACCGACTGGGCCTTGCCCCAGCTCGACACACTGATCGATGAGACAGGCGAGCCGATCGATGTCTGGACCACGCTCGATACCCGCATGCAGGGGGCGGCCGACCGGGCGATCAACGCCAACACTCCGCGCGGAGCGCAGGGAGCGCTGGTGGCACTGGATCGCGACGGCGCCGTCCGGGCAATGATCGGCGGCAAGGATTATGTAACGTCGCTCTACAACCGCTCCACCCAAGCGCAGCGCCAGCCGGGGTCGGCATTCAAGCTATTCGTCTATCTGGCCGCGCTGGAATCGGGCATGAAGCCGACCACCACTCTGGTCGACGAACCCGTGACCATCGACGGCTGGCGTCCGCGCAACTCTACCCGGACGCACCTTGGGCCGGTCAGTCTGCGTGAAGCATTTGCTCGTTCGATCAACACCATCAGCGCCAAGATCGGGTCGGAGCTGGGCTTTTCGACCATCGCCGACATGGCCACCCGCTTTGGGATCTCGGGTAATATCTCCACCTATCCTTCGATGGTGCTGGGAACGTCGGACGTCCGGCTGATCGACATGACCCGCGCCTATGCGGCGGTCGCCAATCGCGGGGTCGGGGTAGCGCCTTACGCCATCACTCGCGTCGCTACGGCGGATGGTCGGCTGCTCTACCGCCACGACCGGCAAGAGGATCGAGTGCTGGTCGCGCCGTGGGTATCGGCGGGAATGACCGACCTGCTGCAGACCGCGGTTCTGTCCGGGACCGGCCGCGCAGCCCAGATCGGTCGGCCCGTGGCGGGCAAGACGGGGACGACCAGCTCTAACAAGGACGGCTGGTTCGTCGGCTTTTCGTCCGGGATCACCACTGGGGTCTGGATGGGTCGCGACGACGCCAAACCGGTTGGAGACCTGCAGGGTGGCACAGCACCTGCGCGCGCCTTTCATGATTTCATGGTGACCGCCGTCGCCAATCGGCCGGTTCAGCAGTTCGAAACGGAAGTTCCGATGCCCGACTGGCAGCTGGAGCCCGAAGAACAGCTGTGGGACGCCAACCAGCTGATGGAGGGCGAGCAGCCGCTGGTCGATGCCGAAGGCAATCCACTGTCGCCGCAGCCGGGCAACCCCTACGTTCCCGACTATGTCGACCCTCGCCGCAGCGGTCCGCCCGACCAGACGGAACTAGATCGGATCTTCGGTGGAACGCCGCCGCCGCGCGAAGGCGCTCCCCCGCCTGATGAGCGGATCCCGGCGAGGCCGTCAGCCCCGCCCGACCCCGCGGATGCTGAGCCCGGCTTCACGGAGTAGCGCGCGGGCAGGCGCGACCGGCCCGCCGAACAGCCGCTCCTCGGCGCGCTTGAAGGCCGGCGAATGATCAAGGTGCAGCCGGTGTGCCACTTCGTGCGCGACGACGAAACGCAGCGCTTCGGGAGGGGCGATGATCAGCCGCCAACTGTAGCGGATTGCACCGGATGCGGAGCAGCTGCCCCACCGCGTGGCAGGATCGCCGATCGACACGGAAGAAACCGACACGCCGGCAGCACTGGCGACGCGAGCCGTCTCCTCGCTCAGCACCTCACGTGCCCGTTCGCGGAGCCATCGCTCGACGGCTCGCGGCAGGCTGTCCGGTGGGCCGCCGATCAGCAGCTCCGATCCAACCATTCGCGCTCCGCGCCGTTCGCCAGCTCGCCAGCGGATGCGCAGCTCTCCGCCACGGTAAGGAAGGACGGCGCCGTCCATGATTGCAATGGTCGCTGGGGCAGTGGCCAGCTGATGCTCCACCCACGCCCGCTGTTCTCCGGCCCAGCGCAGCGCGGCTCGGGACGAGGCCCTCGCCGGAACCGTCAGGCGGATCAGCTGATGGTGATGATCGATCCGCAGCCGCAATCGCCGGGCGCTGCCGATCCGCCGGACCGATACCGGCAGCGGCAGGCCAGGAACCTCAAAGGTCGCGGTCGACAAGGTGGAACTCAAGCTCACCCGCGTTGACCTCGCTGATTGTCCAGCCGCGCGTGGACATGCCCGCTTCGTGGACGGTCTCGCGACTGCCGCTCACCAGATAATGCCAGGAGGGCAAGGGCTCACCGGCTGCGCGCAGCCGGTAGGCGCAGGTGACAGGAAGCCATTCGAGTGCCTCCAGCTTACCGGGCGACAATTGCACGCAGTCGGACACATGCCGTGCCCGGTTAGGGTAGTCGCCGCACTGGCCCGAGCGCCGATCGAGTAGCTTGCACGCTACGTTGGTCGGGAACAGCTCGCCCGTTTCCTCGTCCTCCAGCTTGTGGAGGCAACAGCGTCCGCACCCGTCGCACAGCGCTTCCCACTCGCCACGGTCGAGGCGATCAAGCGACTTGTTCCACCAGGGGTCTCCGGAGCCGGCGCCGTTCATAGCCATGCCAGCTGTGGTCTGCTACGCGGCCGCTTTCAAGGGTTCGGTTTGGGCAGGCGTAAAAATGTTGAACAAAGTGAAGACTTTGGTTGCGGCGCTTGCAATGGCGGCAGTGCCGGTTGGCGCCTCCGCCCAATTTACCAGTGCCAGCCTGGAGTTCTTGCAGGCGGTGAAGCAGCGTGACGGCGGCAAGGCGCAGGAGCTGTTGCGGTCCAATGGTCCCGCGGTGATTAATACGCGACCGGATGGCGGCGAGCCGGTGCTTCACCTGCTCGTCGGCCGGCGCGACGGAGATTGGCTTGGCTTCATGCTGAGTTCGGGCGGCGATGCCAATCTTCAGAACAGCAAGGGTGACACAGCACTATTGCTGGCGGCACGCGGCGGCTGGTTGGAAGGCGCCAATACCCTGCTGCGGGCACGCGCCCGGGTCGACCTTGCCAACCGTATGGGTGAGACGCCGCTGATCGTGGCAGTGCAGCAGCGTCACCCGGCGGTGGTCAAGCGCCTGCTGGAAGCGGGAGCCAATCCGGACAAGACGGACAATGCGACAGGGCGGAGCGCCCGGGACTATGCGAAGGAGGATCGTCGGTCTTCCGAGCTCCTGCGACTAATCGAAACGATCAAGCCGGCCGCTACCAGGCCGGTTGCCGGACCAAAGCTCTAAGCGGCTATTGTCCGAAGCCCAAGGTCGGGTCGATGTGAGCGGATAGCCGCCGCGCAGCTCGCCGGGCAAAGCGCAGCAACTCGGCCTTGCGCCGAGCTGGAGCAAGCGGGCGTATAGCGGCGTCACGAACCACCGCAGCGTCGTAGCGATCGGCAACGATCAGGCCCGCTGATCGGGGCAAGAACCGTTCCTGCTGGCAAAGCCCGGCGAGATGCGCCGGAACTGCCCAGAAAAACCGATCGCAATATTCAAGATAGTCGGTCCACTTGTCATCGCTGGTCAGATCCGCCTTGCTGACCTTGATTTCAACGATCGTCAGCCCGCCTTTGGGATCGATCGCCATCATGTCGGCTCGCCGATTGTTCGGCAGCGGCACTTCGCAGATCGAGAACAGGTCCTGGCGGCAGAACAGCCGGGTCACCCCGCGCGCAACCTCCACGGCGATCGGTGGATGGTCGGCAAAGCAGCCAGGATCGGCGGCAAGAGATTCGGGCGCGCTACTCACGCCCAGCTGGTTAGAACAAAAGGAGGACGCCGCCTAGTAGCTCGACTTAGCGGTAGAAGACGTGGTTGCCGACAGTTGCGACACGGGTCAGCTTCCAACCGGGGCTGACCCGGCGAGCATGGAAGAACAGTGCCTTCGGCACGGGACCGTCGTGCAGTTGCTGGTCGACGATCCGCGCGATCGCGACCGCGTTCTTCCACTGCGTACCGCTCTTCGCGACCGCCGGCCAGCGACCGCCGCGTACAAAGGAGAACTGACCGCGCTGGAACAGCACGCCGCAGTAGGAAGAAGGAAATTGGCCCTTGCTGTTGGCTCGGTTCGCAATAACCTGAGCGACCGCGAGTTGACCAGGCAGCGGCTCGCTCTTGGCTTCAAAATAAACCCCGACAGCCAGGCACTCAATCTCGCGAGAAGTGGTTTCGGCGCTGCGCAGCTCGGCTACCTTGTCGGACAGCGCAGCCTTGCGGGAGACCTCGGGGGCCGGCTGCTCGTCGTCACCTACCGGGGCAAGCGGATCGGCTGTGACAGCACGTTGAGGCGACTGGAGCAGGGGAGCCGGCGTAACCGGCGTAACCGGCGGAAGAACATCGTTGGAAGCCATGGCAGTAACGGGCTGAACCGAATAAGGCGTTACCTGAGCGGGCGCCACCGAACCGGCGGCAAGAGCGATGCCCGCGATCAACACGGCGAAACGATGAAACATCCTTGATCCATGTCCGTGCGGTGGACCGGCTAGGGATGCGCACAAAAGAGCTGCAAAACGCTCGCGCAAACTGCTGGTCCCCCGTCTCGCGTGGCTCCCGCAGCGGCCATCTGTTAGGCCGCAGCGGAAGCGCCACGCTCGTCTGGTTCCTCGGTTCGCCGCAAATCCGCGAGGGATCAACCTCCGCCGATCGTTTCAGCGATGAATCGTTCAGAGGATGGGATGTCCAGTTCAAGAACCCAGCAATCGGGGTCGTTGCGACGCACGCGCGCTAGATATTGTGTGACACCACTCGATTCGGCCTGCCGTGGTCCGGTCAAGACCCACCGGTAGCCATTCGCTCCCGCAAGCCGGCGCTCCAGGATACCCCGGTGCTCGCCGCGCTCGGTCACGATCAACAGCAGTGTGCCGCGCTCGGCATCGCCCCGCTGCAGCACGGCGCCGAACCCGCCAAGCCCGGCGGCTCGACGCAAGAAGGAACCGGCCTCCACCCCTGCCGCGAGCCTGCCTTCGCTCACCGGCTTGCACCCTCAGGCGGCGTCGCGCTCATCCACTCCCAGCAATACGGCCGCCAAAGCATCGCGCGACCGGGCGCCGCGCAGCTTCTCGAGTGTTGGACTGTGGCGAACCGTACGACTGACCGCTGCCAAAGCCTTGAGGTGATCGGCGCCTGCATCCGGTGGAGATAGCATGAAGAACACCAGATCGACTGGCTGGCCGTCGATCGCTTTGTAGTCGATTGGCTCGGCAAGTCGTGCCACCAGGCAGTAGATTCGCGCAAGGTCGGCCAACTTTCCATGCGGAATGGCGACTCCGTTGCCAAAGCCGGTCGAGCCGAGCCGCTCACGATCATTAATGGCCGTGACTACCCCTGCCGCCTCGACCCCAAGCCGCTGCGCCGCCATCTGACCGAGCAGCTGGAAAAGTCCGCGCTTGTTGGTCGCAGGCAACGCCGGCTTGCTGGCTTCGAAGTCGATGAACTCGCTCAGATGCATGACAACGCACTCACCAGGACCGGACGTGTGCCCGCCCGCCTTGAAAAGGAAGAGATTAAACGTCTCAGCTACGCGGTTCGACCCATCCTATGGTACCGTCTTCCCGTCGATAAACCATGTTGAACTGACCAGTCCCGGAATTGCGGAACATCAGTGCGCCGGTGTTGCGCAGATCCATCATCATCACAGCGTCACCTACCGAAGCGTCGGGAATGTCGACACGGGTCTCGGCGATGATGGGCGGGTGCTCCGGCCCTGGCTCCTCGGCGGGCGCAACCGCGAGCACCGTGTAAGCGGCGTTCTCCTCAATTGCTGCCGGTCCATGGCCTTCGGACTTCCGTTCGCGGAGGCGCGACACGTACCGGCGAAGCTGTTTCTCGATCTTGTCGGCCGCGCCTTCGAAGGCGATCCGGGCCTCCGCCGCGCGATTACTGGCCTTCAGCACCACGCCTTGCGCAACGGGCGCGATGATGTCGCAGGTGAAACCGTTATCGTGCGGGCCCTTGCCGAAGGTAACGTTGGCGCCAATCGACCGGGAAAAATAGCGGTCGGCCAAAGCCGAGATACGATCCGAGACATGCCCCTGCAGCGCTTCGCCCGTTTCGACCTGATGGCCAGATACACGAACCTCCACTTACTCGGTCCTTTCTTCAGCCCGACACCAACGCGATCGGTGCCAACGCACTGCCAGCGGTTAACTTGCCGCCAGCGCTCCGGCCCTGGGCAAACGAGCCCAAAGGGGATCCTTTAGTCCGGCGACGAACTGGGCGTGACGGGCCTGTTCTTCAAGCGACGCCTGGTGGGGACGCGCCGGGCGGACGGGGCGGCGCGCCGGGATGCGGCTGACCTCTGTCGTGGTGGAAATCGAGATTGTTTCTGCGATCAGGTCCAGGCCGATCTGCCGTCCGCCGGTCAGCTCGACATAGACCTGCGCCAAGAGCTGCGCATCGAGCAGTGCGCCGTGCTTCACTCGCTGGCTGCGATCGACGCCGAAGCGGCTGCACAGCGCATCCAGGCTGTGCTTGGCGCCGGGGTGCCGTGCGCGGGCCATCATAAGGGTGCAGATCATACGGCTAAGGCAAACCGGATCGCGACCGCAGCGCTCCATCTCCGCATTAAGGAAGCCGAAGTCGAAGGTGGCATTGTGGGCGATCAGCGGCGACTCGCCGATGAAGTCGAGCAACTCCTCGGTCTTCTCACCGAATCGCGGCTTGTCCAACAGGAAGATCGCCGACAACCCGTGCACCGCTTCCGCTTCGGGTGGCATCGATCGTTCGGGATTGAAGTAGGCGTGATAGGTTTGGCCGGTCTCGCAACGGTTGATCAGCTCGACACAGCCAATCTCGACGATCCGGTCGCCGCCTGCGGGATTGGTGCCGGTGGTTTCGGTGTCGAAGACGATCTCACGCATGGGCGAGAATCTATGCGCCTGCGGAGAGGTCCAGTCCAGCCAGGATCGCATCGACCTGGTGCTCAGTCTCGGCCAAGCTTACCGACGTGTCGATGACGAAATCGGCGCGCGAGCGCTTTTCCGCATCTGGCAACTGCCGGGCCAGGACGGCGTCGAGCCGTGCTTCGGTCATCCCCGGCCTGGCAAGTACCCGCCGGCGTTGCGTAGCATGGGGAGCGGACACGACGATCACATGATCGAACAGCTGGTCGCCGCCTGTCTCGAACAGCAGAGGAATATCGAACAGCAGGGCCGTCCTATCGCGATGGTCCGTGATGAAGCGGTTGCGCTCGGCCTGGACCGCCGGATGAACCAGCGCCTCGAGGGCGGCGAGTTCGCCCGGCTTGCCGAGCACGGCGGAGGCCAGCGCGTCACGATCGACCGCGCCGCTGCGGGTCGTACCTGGGAAGCGTTGCTCAATGGCCTCGACCAGCGCGCCGCCCGGTCCTTGCAGCTGCCGCACCGTAGCGTCGGCGTCGAATACAGGTATGCCGCGCGCCGCGAACATATTCGCCACCGTGGACTTGCCCATGCCGATCGACCCGGTCAGTGCCAGCGTCTTCACTCGGCCAGCCTCCGGCGGAGTTCGGCGTCGCTCTCGGTACCTCTCGGAGGATCGGCACCGAACAAGGCGGGGAAGCTTGCCGCTGCCTGCTCGATCAGCATCGGCAAGCCGCCACTGGCGCGAATCCCGCGGCGCTCGGCCTCGCGCACGAGCGCGGTCTGGGGCGGCGAACTTACGAGATCGAACACCCACCCATGATCTGGCATGGACGACAGGTCGACATCTAGCGGAGCAGCGCCTGACATACCCAGGGGAGTCGCATTGATCAGTCCATCCGTCTCGACGGGGGAACCGAACGGTTGCGGCGGTAAGATCAGGTCGAACAGCTTGGCCAAGCTGGCCGCCTCGGCTCGGTTGCGGCCTTGCACGTTGATCTGCCGGACGCCCATCGCGGTCAGCGCCGCCAGCACCGCCCGAGCCGCGCCGCCAGTGCCGAGCAGCGTTACGCTTTCGGGTGTGCGTCCTGCCGCGAGTTGGCCTACCACCATCCCAATGGCTCCAACATCAGTGTTGGCCGCGAACAGCTTGCCGGCCTGTTGAATCAGCAGGTTGCACGCGCCAGCCTGTACCGATGCATCGCTCTTCGCGTCCGCCAACAGCAAGGCATCGAGTTTCAGCGGCATGGTGACGTTGCAGCCGAGCCACTGCGGATTGTGCCGCTGAGCTTGGATGTAGGCAGACAGTTCGTCGGGGCCGATGCGGGTGCGGCGATACTCGGCATCGATCCCGAGTTTTTCCAGCCAGTAGCCGTGGATCACCGGTGATTTGCTATGTTCGACCGGATCGCCGATCACTTCTGCATAGGCTGACGTCATGTCGGCATGACGCCGCGCTCGCGCAGTGCAGCAAGCAGAGGCAGCAGAGGCAGACCCAGGATGGTGAAGTGATCGCCTTCAATCCTGTTGAACAGTTGCACACCACGGGCTTCCAGGCGGAACACGCCGACGCAATAAGCGACCTCCGGCCACTCCGCGCTCAAATAAGCCTCGATGAACTCGGCGGTGAGAGCGCGGAATTGCATCGTTGCCGTGCTCGCATGTTGCCATTGCACGTCGTTGCCGCGCAAGAGGGCAGCCGCGCTGGTCAGAACCATCTCCCTGCCGGAAAAGAATTGCAGATGCTCGGCCGCTTCCGCACGATCAGCCGGCTTGGAAAATCGCCGCCCCGCGACGGATACCAGACTGTCGCTGCCGATCACCAGCGAGGCGGGGTGCCGAGCGCTCACCGCCAAGGCCTTGGTCTTCGCCAGAGCCACAGCGAGGTCGCTGTCCGAGCCTCGGTGGTGTGCCTTGACCCTATCCTCATCCACCTTTGGCGCCTCCCACCGAAACGGCACCCCGGCGTTCGTCAGCAATGTTCGCCGAATGGGAGAAGTGGATGCGAGCAGCAGGTCCATATTTGTTCCTGTGGAAAAGCCAGGGGCTTCCCCTAGCGCGGAGCAGTGGGCGATCCAAACCCGCGGTTGGTCCCCCGGCAGCCCCGGCTGATCGGCATGAGTCGTCCACTGCTATCGGGAATCGTCCCCAGCCTGTGAGTCACGGGGGAGGACACAATCGACTCGCCGAAGTCCCTCCGGCTCGATCTGTCCAGCCTGTTGGCAAATGCGGGAGGTCCGCCTATTCCCCAGCTTCCGCGGCCCATCTACCAAGACCCCCTTTTTAAGATTCTATAGGAAAGAGAAGAGAAGGGTGGTCGGAATCCTGTGACCCAACCGATCGACAAGCCGCTGCTGGCCGTGCTGCGCGGCGAGCGGCGCGACCCGCCGCCGGTGTGGATGATGCGCCAGGCTGGCCGCTACCTGCCCGAGTATCGCGCGCTTAGGGCCGCAAAGGGCGGGTTCCTCGACCTGGTTTACGATCCGGAGGCAGCAGCCGAGATTACTTTGCAGCCGTTGCGCCGCTTCCCGCTCGATGCGGCCATTCTGTTTTCCGACATCCTGATCGTTCCCCATGCGCTTGGCATGGAGCTGACCTTTGTGGCTGGCGAGGGTCCGCGCTTGTCGCCCCCGCTCAAGGATGCCGCGTTGGCGAGCCTTGAACCGGCCTCCGAGCGCCTCGAGCCGATCTACGCTACCGTGCGCCGGGTGAAGGCCCAACTCGCGGCTGAGACCAGCTTCCTGGGCTTTGCCGGCAGCCCGTGGACCGTGGCCACCTACATGGTAGCGGGTGAGGGCAGTCGCGAGCAGGCCGATGCGCGAACCTTGGCCTATGCCGACCCGGCCAGGTTCGGCGCGATCATTGCCGCCATCGAGGATCTCACCGGTACCTACCTGCTCGGCCAGGCTGATGCCGGAGTGGACGCAGTGCAGCTGTTCGACAGCTGGTCGGGCAGTCTGGCGCCAAGCGAGTTCGAGCGCTGGGTCATCGCCCCGACAGCCCGGATCGTCGCACGGCTGAAGGCAACGCGACCCGACCTGCCGGTGATCGGCTTTCCCAAGGGAGCCGGCGGCAAGCTTCTGGCCTATGCTCGGGAAACCGGGGTGGACGCGCTCGGCCTCGACGAGACGGTCGATCCAGCCTGGGCCCACGCTCATCTGCCTGACGGCATGCCCGTGCAAGGCAATCTCGATCCGCTGGCATTGTTCGCGGGGGAAGAGGGGCTCGCAGCGGGTGTGCGCCGCATTCTCGATGCACTCGCTGGGCGGCCGCACATCTTCAATCTCGGGCACGGCATTGGCCAGTTCACGCCAATCAGCCATGTCGGGCAGATGTTCCGCCTGCTAGGGAAGTCCTCGTGAACTCGCTTCTGGCTTTCTCCGGCTGGCTGGGTGCCGCCTACCCCTGGGTCAAGGCGGCGCACGTCACGTTCGTGATCTTCTGGATTTCCGGCTTGTTTCTCCTGCCCCGGTTCTACGTGTACCATCATGCCACTACCCCCGGGTCGGCGGAGGATCGCGCCTGGATCGAGCGTGAGGAGCGTGCCCGCTCGATCATCCTGACGCCGGCGATGATCATAGTCTGGCTGCTCGGGCTGGCCCTTGCCTTTCACCTAGGCGCCTGGGGGCAGGGATGGTTCTCGGCCAAGCTTGCGCTCGTGGTGGCGCTGACCGGCTACCAGGGCTGGATGGGCAGCTACGGTCGCAAGCTGGCTACGGGCGCCCGGCCGCTCGAGAATCGCACGCTGCGGATCATGAACGAGATACCCGGTATCGCGACGGCGATCATTGTTGTGCTGGTGATCGTCAAGCCGTTCTGACTTGCATCCAGGAAGGACGTGCCCATGTTGACTTGGTCGCCCTGCGGACATAGTCCGGGCGCATACGGCCGCACCGGCCCGTACTCCTCCTTCACGCCGGTGTGACCGCCTGTTCATCGCGGTCCTTTTTCAGCTTGCCCGGCTGCCACTCCCCATCATCAGGTACTCTCCATGCATCTCAAGGACTTGAAGCAGAAAACCCCCGCGGAACTTGTCGCTCAGGCCGAAGAGATGGGGATCGAGGGCGCGTCGACCTTGCGCAAGCAGGACCTGATGTTCTCGATTCTTAAGGTCCGGGCAGAGAGCGGTGCGGAGATCATGGGCACCGGTACCATCGAGGTGTTGAATGACGGTTTCGGCTTCCTGCGCAGTCCGGAGGCCAACTATCTGGCTGGTCCCGACGACATTTACGTCATGCCGCAGGTTGTTCGTCGCTTCGGTTTGCGCACCGGCGACACGGTGGAGGGCGAAATTCGCGCGCCCAAGGATGGCGAGCGCTATTTCGCCTTGACCAGGGTCACGGCGATCAACTTCGACGATCCCGATGTCGTCCGTCACCGCGTTAATTTCGACAACCTCACTCCGCTTTATCCCGACAAGAAGCTGCGGCTCGACACGCTCGATCCGACAATCAAGGACAAGAGCGCTCGGGTGATCGATATCGTCGCGCCGCTCGGCAAGGGCCAGCGTGCGCTAATCGTCGCGCCACCGCGGACCGGCAAAACGGTGCTGTTGCAGAACATCGCTCGCGCCATCACCGACAACAATCCCGAGGTGTTCCTGATCGTCTTGCTGATCGACGAACGGCCGGAGGAAGTCACCGACATGCAGCGGTCGGTGAAGGGCGAGGTGATCTCCTCCACCTTCGACGAGCCGGCTCAGCGGCACGTGCAAGTGGCGGAAATGGTTATCGAAAAGGCCAAGCGCCTAGTTGAGCACAAGAAGGACGTGGTGATCCTTCTGGACTCGATTACCCGTCTCGGCCGCGCCTACAACACCGTCGTGCCGAGCTCCGGCAAGGTGCTGACGGGTGGCGTCGATGCCAACGCTCTGCAGCGGCCGAAGCGCTTCTTCGGCGCAGCGCGCAACATCGAAGAAGGCGGCTCACTGTCGATCATAGCCACTGCGCTGATCGATACCGGCTCCAAGATGGATGAGGTCATCTTCGAAGAGTTCAAGGGCACGGGCAACTCTGAAATCGTGCTTGACCGCAAGGTGTCGGACAAGCGCATCTTCCCCTCGCTCGATGTCGGCAAGTCAGGCACCCGGAAGGAGGAGTTGCTGGTCGACCAGTCGGTTCTGACCAAGATGTGGGTGCTGCGCCGAATCCTGATGCAGATGGGCACGATCGACGCCATGCAGTTCCTGCTCGACAAGATGAAGGACGCCAAGTCGAACGAAGATTTTTTCGCGTCCATGAACCAGTAGCTCGGAACTAGTAGATCGGCGACCTTGCTGACGCTCTCGCGCGATCGGTGTGTGCGAGCGCGGAACAAATCGGCGCAGTTCGGCCTTGGCTCGGCTTGTCAGCTCAAACAATCTTACCCGGAGACTTCTCTTGTTCGAACTGATGCTCGCTACCTTGTCAGCTTCCGTGAGTGCGGCGCCGCTCGAACTGGGTGGTCCGGCGGAGATCTGGGCATCGATCATCAAGGACTTCTCCAACATCACCGAGCCGGCTGCCTTTTCGGCATTCCTGCAGGTGCTGATGATCGATCTGGTTCTGGCCGGGGACAATGCGATCGTCGTTGGTGCACTGGCGGCGGGTCTTCCGGCCGAGCAGCGGCGCAAGGTTATTCTCATCGGCGTGATTGCCGCTCTGGTTCTCCGGATCCTGTTCGCGCTGATTGTTACCCAGCTTCTTCAAATCATCGGCCTGATCCTGGTCGGCGGATTGCTCTTGTTGTGGGTGGCCTGGCGGATGTGGCGTGAACTTCGTCACGGCGGAGAGAACAGCGGCTCGCCTGAGATCGCGGGTGACGAGCACAGCGGCCTGCGACCGGCCAAGAGCTTCGCTGCCGCTGCTTGGGCAGTAGCGGTAGCCGACGTCAGCATGAGCCTCGACAATGTGCTGGCGGTCGCTGGTGCAGCACGGGATCACCCGGGCATCCTGATCGTCGGCCTGATTTTCGCCGTCGCCCTGATGGGTCTGGCTGCCAACGTCATTGCCAAGTACATCGAGCGGTATCGTTGGATCGCCTACGTCGGTCTGGCCGTAATCCTGTGGGTCGCGCTCAAGATGATCTACGACGGCTGGGTCGATCCGCAGGTCGGGCTTGGTCGTCTGTTCGGCTGAGGCTCGTCGCATCTGCAGGACGGAGATGAGCATCTCTGCCGACACCATCTTCGCTCATTCCAGTGGACGCCCACCAGCTGCAATCGCTGTGATACGGATCACTGGTCCGGACGCTCATCGGGTAGCGGAAGGCCTTTGCGGATCGCTTCCGGTTCCGCGACAAGCAGGACTGCGGACCTTGCGCTCGGCAGGTGGCGAAATCTTGGACGATGCTTTGGTTCTTCGTTTCGACGGACCCGCTAGCGTCACCGGCGAGCATCTGGTGGAACTACACTGCCACGGTAGTCGAGCTGTAGTGGCTGCTATCCTGAGAGAGCTTGCAACTAGTCCCGGGCTGAGGGAGGCGCTGCCAGGAGAGTTCACTCGTCGCTCGTTTGAGAATGGCCGCATTGATCTGACCCAGGCGGAAGGTTTGGCCGACTTGCTGGAAGCCGAAACCGAGGGCCAGCGCCGCGCGGCGCTCCAAGTCACGGGGGGCGCGATCCGGCGACAGGTGGAGCTCTGGCGTGATGAGCTGTTGGTGCTGTCGGCGAAAGCCGAAGCTGCGATCGACTATGCCGACGAGGAAGATGAAACACAGACTCAGGCTGCCGACTTAGCTCAGGCTGCCTCGCAGTTGCGCAGTGACATTGCAAGCTGGCTCGCGCGACCGCGTGCTGAGCCGCTTCGACATGGCGTCAGGGTAGTGATCGCCGGCCCTCCTAACGCGGGAAAGTCGAGCCTGCTGAACAGCCTGGTCGGGATTGACCGCGCCATCGTCAGTCAGGAGCCTGGCACCACCAGGGACGTGATCGAGGTGCCGGTGTCTTTCGCAGGCATCCCGTTCCTGCTGATCGACACTGCCGGCCTTCGGACGGGCGGCGGCGCAATCGAAAGCGTCGGGATACAGCGGGCAGAGCAGCAAATCGCTGCCGCTGACGTGGTTCTCTGGATGGGCCGACCGGAGGTGGCCCCGGATCACCCAAGGATTATCCGCTTGCACGGCCAAGTCGACCGTCTCGACCGCCATGATATTCCACCAGGCAGTCTCGCCGTAAGCTCCATTACGGGCGCAGGTCTCGAAAGCCTAGTGGAGCAGCTGACCATCCTCGGTAGGACGTTGCTGCCGGAAGCTGACGTCGTCGCGTTAAACGATCGTCAAGCAAAAGCACTGCGCGAGGTTGCCGATGCCGTAAGTTCAGCATCACCTAAAGAGCTTGAACTTACCGCAGAAGCTTTCCGCCAAGCGCGATCAGCCATCGATAGAGTCACCGGGAGCGCCGGAGTGGAAGACCTACTCGACAGCCTTTTCAGACGCTTCTGCCTCGGCAAATGACTGTTCCACGTGGAACGGGATCCAACTAGAGAGCCCTTATGTACGACGTCCTGGTCATTGGTGGAGGTCACGCGGGTTGTGAAGCTGCTGCAGCAGCGGCGCGGCGCGGTGCTCGGGTGGGCCTGTTGACCTTCCGGGCGGAAGATGTCGGGCAAATGAGCTGCAATCCGTCGATCGGAGGAGTCGGAAAGGGACATGTCGTACGCGAATTGGATGTCTTCGATGGGCTGATGGGGCGGGCTGCCGATCGTGCTTCGATCCACCGTCGCATGCTCAACAGGAGCAAAGGTCCGGCGGTCTGGGGTCCTCGGGTTCAGGCAGATCGTAAGCTCTATGCAGCCGCGATGCGATCTCTCGTGCAGGAATCAGGCATTGAGGTGATGGTTGGTGAGGTGGTTCGCCTTAAGCTCGCAGGTGACCGGATCACTGGTGTTCAGCTGGCGGACTACGCGGTTTTGCCTTGTCGCTCGCTGGTCATCGCTACTGGCACCTTCTTGAATGCTCAGATCTTCATCGGAGAGGGAAGGGAGACTGCGGGACGACGAGGAGAACAGTCTTCGGCCGCGTTGGGTAGCCAAATTCGTGAGATCGGCCTGGGTCAAGGTCGGCTTAAGACCGGAACTCCGCCGCGGCTGAATGGACGAACTATCGATTGGTCACGACTAGAGGAACAGCCGAGCGACAGCGACAATTGGTTCATGAGCGCGCTTCCGAACGCTGGCACCCCGGCACCGACATTGCGCTGCGCGATCACCCGAACCACGCCCGAGACACATCAGATGATTGCTCAGGCATTTGATCGCTCGCCGCTCTTTTCCGGTTCGATTGAGGGCAGGGGTCCCAGATACTGCCCTTCGATCGAAGACAAGATCCGTCGTTTTGGGGATCGCGACGGTCATCAGATTTTTCTTGAACCTGAAGGTCTCGATAGCTCCGAAGTCTATCCGAACGGTATTTCCACCTCCTTACCTCGCGACATACAGATTGCGTTTGTCCGGAGTATTCCCGGCCTTGAACGTGCTGACATCGTACGTCCCGGCTATGCGGTCGAGTATGAGTATATCGATCCAAGGAGGCTAGGCACTGACCTGCAAACTCGCGAGATCGCCGGCCTGTACCTTGCCGGACAAATCAACGGAACGACAGGTTATGAAGAGGCTGCGGCACAGGGATTAGTCGCAGGCCTCAACGCTGCGGCTCAAGCGTGTGGTTTGCCGCCGACAAGGTTTGATCGGCGTACAAGCTACATTGGGGTCATGATCGATGATCTTACTCTGCAAGGCGTCAGCGAGCCTTACCGCATGATGACGGCACGTGCCGAATATCGGCTATCCCTGCGGGCCGATAATGCAACGACCAGGCTGGGGAGCGACGCGCTCAAAGCTGAATGCCTGTCACCCTTGCGACAGAAGTCCATCATCGATCATCTCGAGCGCCGACAAGCACCGGGATTTGCGGAAACGCCGGAGGGGGCAGCGGACGAGCTTTATGCTCCCTATGTCGATCGGCAGCGGCGAGAGTGGCAAACGATTGAACGTGATCGTCTAATCAGCCTTTCGCCAAGTCTGGACTTCAGGTGCATTCCAGGAATGTCGACGGAAATGGCGGAACGCTTAGAGTTGGCAAGGCCGGAGAGCTTGGATCAAGCTTCTCGGGTACCCGGCGTGACTCCCGCAGCATTGTCGGCGCTCTACATTGCATCCCAACGCCAAGTGGCATGATCGAGAGACTCAGGACGGCGAGCAACCGGGCTGTTTCACGTGAAACATTCGGTAAGCTGGAGCGCTACGTTGAACTCGTGACGCGTGAAGGTGCTAACCAAAACCTGATCGCGCCAGCAGCGTTCGACGACATCTGGGAGCGTCATGTCGTCGATTCCGCGCAACTTTGTCGGCATGTTGAACAGGGTGTTTCGTGGCTGGACGTTGGAGCGGGCGCTGGTTTTCCAGGCATTGTAGTCGCGCTAATCACCTCGGACCCGGTCACGATGGTTGAGCCTCGTCGGCTTCGGGCAGACTTTCTCCGGCACTGTGTCGACGAACTCGGTCTAGCCAAGTCTCAGGTGCTGAGCACCAAGGTTGAACGGGTCAGCGGTCAGTTTGATGTGATCACCGCTCGAGCGGTCGCTCGTCTCGACAACCTGTTCGCTCTCACCCATCGCTTGTCTCACGAGGGTACCCGCTGGGTCTTGCCTAAGGGGCGGAGTGGCGCAATCGAACTGGCGGAAGCACGGGAAAGCTGGCACGGTCAGTTCAGCACAGTGCCGAGCATCACCGATGGGGACTCGGTGATCGTTTTGGCCGAGCGGGTTGAGCCTATGGGCGGGCCAAGGGGTAGGGCGAGAAGATGATCCGGATCGCGGTCGCCAATCAGAAAGGTGGGGTGGGGAAAACCACAACCGCCATCAATCTCGCGACAGCCCTTGCTGCGACCGGCATGAAGGTGCTTCTGCTCGACCTTGATCCGCAAGGTAACGCGTCGACCGGACTAGGCGTTGCGCATTCGGCTCGGCTCCGGAACAGCTACGACGTGCTACTGGGCGAAGCGAGCGTTGCGGACGCGGCCGTGGCGAGCCGAGTTCCGCGCCTTGACCTTCTGGCTGCTACACAGGACCTCTCGGGCGCGGAGGTCGAGTTGGTCGGTTATGATCGCCGCACCCACCGGTTGGCCGATGCGCTGGATGCCGCGCCGGAAGGGCGGTGGGATGTCTGCCTGATGGATTGCCCGCCGTCCCTCGGCCTGGTGACGGTCAATGCGCTCGTCGCGGCCAAGCGGCTGCTGGTGCCGCTGCAATGCGAATTCTTTGCGCTGGAGGGTCTGAGCCAGTTGCTGCAGACGGTTGAACGTATTCGCACCCGGTTCAATCCCGACCTTGCAATTCTCGGAGTGGCCCTGACCATGTTTGACCGTCGCAACACCTTGTCGCGGCAAGTGGCTGAGGACGTTCGCGCCTGCCTGGGCACAGCCGTCTTTGATACAGTGGTCCCTCGGAACGTTCGTCTGTCCGAAGCGCCAAGTCATGGACTTCCCGCATTGATTTACGATCTGAAGTGCTCAGGGAGCGAGGCCTACGTCCGGCTCGCGCGGGAGCTGATCGGTCGATTGCCGCGGCCCGAACCGACGACAGCGGAGGCTGCATGAGCGAGCTGCGTGCGCGCGGTCTGGGCCGTGGATTGTCTGCACTGCTCGGTGATACTCCAGAGGAGGAAGGTGCCAGCCGCGGTGGCGTTCGGGAGATCGACGTCGCATCGATTGCTCCCAATCCGCAGCAGCCACGACGTCACTTTGCCGAGGAGGCCATAGACGAACTTGCCGAGTCCATCGCCAAGCGAGGCGTGCTGCAGCCGATCCTGGTCCGTGATCTCGGTAGTGGTTCGTTCGAACTGATCGCTGGCGAGCGCCGCTGGCGGGCGGCTCAGCGAGCGCAACTGCATCGAATTCCGGCAATCGTTCGCGATTTCGATCCGGCCACCACGGCCGAGGTCGCTCTGATCGAGAACATACAACGCGAGAACCTCAACGCGCTTGAGGAGGCGGACGCCTACGCCAAGCTCCTCGAAACCTATGGACATACGCAGGAGGCGTTGGCCGGTCTGGTCGGGAAGTCGCGCAGCCATGTCGCTAACCTATTAAGATTGCGCGATCTTCCCGAAGTTGTGCGGGATGCGCTAAGGCGTGGCGACCTCAACATGGGGCACGCTCGGGCCATCGCCACTTCGGACGATCCGGAGACACTGGCGCGCGAGATCATCGAGAAAGGCCTGTCCGTTCGTCAGGCCGAGCAACTCGCGAAAGCTGCGCGACCGGGAGGTGCCCAAGGCTCCGCCCGTGGCGTAGCGAGGCAGCCCGGTGGTACGCCCGTCGACGCTGATCTCGCGGCGCTGGAGCGTCAACTCGGCGACTTGCTCGGATTGCGGGTCAAGGTCGCGGCCAAGGGCAGCAGCGGCACGGTGACGTTGCACTTCTCCAGCCTCGATCAACTCGATCTTGTCTGTCAACGGCTGTCCGGTGAGCCGATCTGACGATCAGCGGCGAGTCGAGCGAGCAATCTGGACCAGCTCTTCTCCAAGCGCTGCTCGATCAGGTGCCGGAGTCAGCAGCAACGATCGTTCAAGCTTGGCAACCCGGTCAAGCGCGACGGCAAGCCGCACGCTGGTCCATCGCGGCAGCGCCTTGGCCGCAACTTCCTTATCCCTCCGCCAAACAGCCGCGAGCACTTGATCCGAGCGCTGGCCGGCATCAAGCCGCGAGCGAAGTCCGGCCAGCATAATCAAGCGGCGCTGCAGCATCCGCACCACTGGTATGGCGTCCACACCGCTGCTTTCCAGCCGATCGAGTTCGGCCGTCAATCGGGCAAGGTCGCCGCTCAGCGCGACATCACTAACCTGGCTTGAATCGGTCTCGGACGAGTCGGCGCCCAGGACGTCGAGCACCTCTTCATCCAGTTCGCGCGGCCCGTCCGGCGATGCGCCGAGGTAGAGCGCGAACTTCGCCAGCTCCTGCGTCATGACCGCCTGATCGCTGCCCGTTCGCGCAACGAACTCAGCGGCGAGCGCCGGGCTGATACGGAGGCCCTGAACGCGGCCCAAGTCGGCTACCAGCTGCAGCGCATCTCGCCCTTCGGGAACATAGGAGACGTGCGCCACCGCCGACGGATGTGCTTCGACTGCCTTCAGAAGAACCGAGGTCTTCTTCAAGGGGCCGGCGATAAGAACGACCGGGTGGTCCGCGGCCGTCGCTGCAAGCACTGCTTCGACCGACGGCCACACCTCATCGCCTGCCGGCTCTACCCATAACAGATTCCGGCCGCCGAACATGGAGATCGCGCTGGCTTCGGCTGCCAGCGCACCCGGATCACTCTTCAGCGCGGCGCCGGTAAAGGTCTGCTTCTCGGCTTCCAGCCCTTTCAGGAGTCGGGTCGCGAGCGATCGAGAGCCGGCTTCGTTCGCGCCGTGGAACAGGTAAACGCGAACCTTGGGATCGGGCCGCTCCGCTGCCGCGGGGAAGTGACCCCGTCCTGCTTTCACCGCGCCGCGGGCGCGCTGCGGGTCGCATATAGCCCGAGGCGCGCGACAATCTGATCAGCGACGATCTGGCTGAGACGTTCGGCAGCCGTTTGTTCGGCCGCGACTGTGGCATATTCGGAGCCGACGACGTCGACACCGGCGTCGGAACCTGCGGTCGCGTCCAGCAGCACTCCACCCGATGCTGCTTCGATCAACCGGTAGCGGGCTCGCAAGGTGCGGCGCTCGCGGGTCGCGCCAGAGTCTCCGCGAATACCGAAGCCGGTGATATCGTCGTCCAGTTCAACCTCCAGGCGATAGCGTGCGGTTTCACCGGATGGCTCGCCAAGACGATCTACCAGTGCCGTTCTCACCAGCCAGCCAGTCTGTCCTTGGATCGGTTGCACGGTGACGGAGCGAAGCACGGCCGCCACCGGCCCTGCTTCACCTCCGGCATAGAGTGGCTGAAGTGCGCAGCCGGCCAACGATGCTGCCAGCAACAGAAGTGCGATCGCGCGGCTCATAGGACGATGTTCACCAGCCGGTCCGGCACGACGATCACCTTGCGCGGCTCCGCACCCTCCAGGAACCGGGCGATCTTGTCGGCAGACAGGGCCATCGCCTGCAAATCCTCACGCGAGAGGCCGCGAGGGGCCGACAAGGTATCGCGCAGCTTGCCGTTGACCTGCACGGCGACCGTTACCTGATCGTCGATCAGCAAGGCGGGATCATGGCTGGGCCAGGGCTGGTCGACCACCAGTCCGCTGCCCTCCAGCGTCGACCAGGCTTCCTCTGCCAGGTGCGGGGCCATGGGAGCGACCATGATGATAAGGTGGCGGATGGCATCGGCGCGCGTAGCACTTGGCGACGCCTTCTCGATCGCATTGACCAGTTCGTAGAGGCCGGCGACCGCCTTGTTGAACTGTAACCCATCGATTGCCTGCCCGACGGCTGCGATCGTCTTGTGTAGCCGGCGCAGTAGCTCCTTGTCCTCACCGGCGCCCTCCTGTCGACGGTGCGCGAGCTTCCATACGCGCTGCACAAAGCGAGCCGCGCCCTCGATGCCCCCTATCGACCATTCCAGATCACGCTCTGGCGGCGAGTCGGAGAGCATGAACCAGCGCACGGCGTCGGCCCCGTAGCGGTCGACGATCGGTTGGGGGTCGA
The DNA here is from genome assembly GCA_035537335.1 of Sphingomicrobium sp. Classification (GTDB taxonomy): domain Bacteria; phylum Pseudomonadota; class Alphaproteobacteria; order Sphingomonadales; family Sphingomonadaceae; genus Sphingomicrobium. Next base: position 37,610 of record DATLMM010000023.1, read on the forward strand.
TGGTGTTCTTCTTGGACTTGGACATCTTCTCGACACGGCCGGCGGTCACCGGCTGGCCGTTGTAGAGATGGATCCAGTCGTCGCCCTCGCGACGGACTTCGTCGGGGCTGAGCCAGCTGCCATCACCCGCCTGATAGGTTTCGTGGGTGACCATCCCTTGGGTGAAAAGGCCGCCAAACGGCTCGGCCATGCTCAGCCGGCCAATACGTTGGAGCGCGCGAGTCCAGAAACGAGCGTAGAGCAGGTGCAGGATCGCGTGCTCGACCCCGCCGATATATTGCGCCACCGGCAGCCAGGTTTCTGCCTCCGCGCGATCGAACGGTCGGTCATGCGGCTGGCTAGCAAAGCGGATGAAGTACCAGCTGGAATCAACGAAGGTGTCGAGCGTGTCGGTTTCGCGCCGCGCGGGAGCACTGCACTTGGGGCAGACCACATTGCGCCAGGTCTCGTGCCGGTCGAGCGGATTGCCGGGCACGTCGAAGCTGACATCTTCCGGCAAAACCACCGGCAACTGCTGGCGCGGCACCGGAACGGCGCCGCAGCCGTCGCAGTGGATGATCGGGATAGGCGTTCCCCAGTAGCGTTGCCGGCTTACGCCCCAGTCGCGCAGGCGATACTGGGTGGTGCCCTTGCCCCAGCCGGCGCTTTCCGCCCGCCGGATGATCTCGGCAGTCGCCGCTTCGGTGCTGAGCCCGTCCAGAAAGCGCGAGTTGACGGCGACCCCCGCCCCGATCTCTGCCTCGGTCACGGCAAGGCCGGCGTCATTCGCGCTGGCGGCGACAACGCGGCGGATCGGCAACTTGTACTTGGTGGAAAACTCGAAATCGCGAGCGTCGTGCGCGGGCACGCCGAACAGGGCTCCGGTGCCGTAATCCATCAGCACGAAGTTTGCCATCCAGACCGGCAGGCGCCAGTCCGGATCAAGCGGGTGAACAACCTCGAGGCCAGTGTCTAACCCAAGCTTTTCGGCAGTCTCGATCTCCGCCGCCGTCGTGCCACCCTGCTGGCAGCGCTTGATGAACTCGGCAACGTCGGGCCGCTGGGCAGCGAACGTTTCGGCGATCGGGTGGCCGGGCGAGATGGCCAGGAAGCTGGCTCCGAAGATGGTGTCGGGACGAGTGGTGAACACCTCGACCGCGCCATCGCCATCGGCCCGCTGGAAGGCGAACTGCAGGCCGCGGCTCTTTCCGATCCAGTTCTCCTGCATCAGCCGGACCTTGTCAGGCCATTGATCCAGCGTCTGCAAACCTTCGAGCAGTTCTTCGGCGAAGTCGGTGATCTTGAGGAACCACTGGCTAAGCTTGCGCCGCTCAACCCGAGCGCCGGAGCGCCAGCCCTTGCCGTCGATCACCTGCTCGTTGGCAAGCACGGTCATGTCGACCGGATCCCAGTTGACCTCCGACTCCTTGCGGAACACCAGCCCGGCCTCGAACAGGTCCAGGAACAACGCCTGCTCGTGCCCATAATAGTCCGGCTCGCAGGTGGCGAGTTCGCGGCTCCAGTCGAGTGCGAAGCCGAGCCGCTTCAACTGCGCCCGCATGGTGGCGATGTTCTCGCGGGTCCAGGCTCCCGGGTGAACCTTCTTCTCCATCGCCGCATTCTCGGCCGGCATGCCGAACGCGTCCCATCCCATAGGGTGAAGGACCTCGAACCCTTGAGCACGACGGTACCGGGCGAGGACATCACCCATGGTGTAGTTTCGCACATGGCCCATGTGGATGCGCCCCGACGGATAGGGAAACATCTCAAGCACATAGCTTTTTGGCTTGGGGCTGGTGCTGTCGGCACGGAAGCAGGCGCCGGAATCCCACCGCTCCTGCCAGCGGGAGTCACTCGCCGCCGGGTCGAAACGGTCGGTCATGGTAGCTCCTTGGGCGTTAGCCGGCGATGGTGGCGCGGCGGATGTCCCGGGCGCGGGTCAGGATCACGTCTTCCAGCTTCTGCACTGTGGCAGCGCTGACCGGAGCATCGATCCACTGGCCTGCCTGGTTCACTTGACGCGAGGCGGCAACGCGCAGGGCATCGGCCCGGAGGTCCTGATCCAGGATGGAGACAGTCAGCTTGACCCGCTCGCCCGGGCTGGTGGGATTGGCGTACCAGTCGGTCACGATCACACCGCCGTTACTGTCAGCGGTGATCAATGGGGCAAAGCTTAGCGTGTCGATGGCCGCACGCCACAAGTAGGTATTGACGCCGATCGACGTCAGCCGCGACGGCGCGAGATCGACTGGGGCGGACCGATTGCGCGAACAACCCGCGGACAGCAGCGCCAACGGGATCAGCGCGGCGGAGAGAAGGGCGTGGCGGGTCATGGGCGTTCCTGCTTAGACTGAAGGACAAGGTGTTTGCCCGGCGTTATAGGCACTGCGACAAGCGCCGCAAGCAGTGCGTCGGTCCGCCCTCTGTGGATTCAATGTCACATCGCCGGATGATTCCTGAACAGTCGTGGAACATTCAGTTCGCCGGGGCTATATCACCTTGGCAGGGAGTAAGAGTGAGCAATGGTTAGGGGCAGGATCAGCAAGGCGCAGAGTGCGGTGGCAGTGGCCGCCGTCAGCCTGCTGCTGCCTGCGTCCGTGGTGATCGCCGCCCCTTCGGGAAAGAGTGCGAAGCCTGCGCCATTGAGCGTCAACTTCGAACGTAGTTTCACCCCTGCCCAGGCGGATCCGCGACTCGCGGCAGCGCTGGCGAATCGCCCGGCTCTGGCGGGCGACTTCGGCTTCACCCCGGCGGCATCCAAGCGGCGTCCCAGCCAGGTTCGGGTAGCAATCCGGGCGCGCGCCTCGACTCCGTCGCAGGCGGCACTTCAGGCACGTGAGATCGCAGTTCAGTCGACCGCCGAGGGCGTTTCGCTCACGCCGGCCAGCTATAATCTGGGAGTGGCGGTCGGCTGGCGCCGGTTCGCGGTGGCAGGCGACGTGGCCAAGGCTCGGGCAGCAAATCCAGCACTCGGCGGGCGCGAAGGCGCGACGGTTGGTGTCAGTTACAATCTGAAGCGCTTCACCGGCAAGGTGGCGGCCAGCGCCGATCGCCCGGACGGCCGCGCTGTTCCGGCGCTCGCGAACAACAGCACCTACGCGCTGGATGTCGGCGGTGCGTACAACATCTCCAGCAAGGTCGCGGTGACCGGTGGAGTGCGCTACAAGATCGAACGCGAGAAGATCGCCACCTTCTCCGACCAGCGCCGCGACAGCCAAGCCGTTTACCTGGGAACTGCGTTCAAGTTCTAAATTGAGCAGCCGAGCGGGACTTAGCGACGGCATAGCTGTCGTCGAGTAGCAGCGTAGAGCTGCCAGGCGTATGCCAGCCGTCGATCCCACCCCATCCGACAAATCCCAAGCGCCGCACCTGCCGAAATCGCCGCGGATCCATTCCACCCAGGGCGAGCAACGTGCGCTCGCCCATTCGCGCCAGCGCGGCCGCCCGCATGTGGGACAAGGGCGACCACTCCGGATGGCTTCGCGTCGGGAACAAGGGCGACAGAAAGATCAGCCGCGCGCCGCTCAGCTTCGCTCGGCGCAGTTCCCCCAGGTCATGCACCCGCGCCACCTCGCCCTTTGCCTCATCAATCACGACCAGACGTTTGGCGACCACTACCCGCCTCACCTTTCGCAACAACAGCCGGCGCTCGGCCGCGGGCAGATGATGGTGGCGCAGCAGGATGCCGGTGCCCTGCGGAAGCTCCCGCACCACCTTCAGCAGGTTGCCGAGGCGTGGATCGCTGATCAACCATTGGACAGGGTGGCGAGGGGGCATGGGCCTGCCTATAGCAGCGCTCCGTGAACGACGCCGCCTCCCGCCTCCTTTCCGTCCGCCACGGCATCGCTAAGGCCGCGCGACTGGCCCGGCGCACACCCGAAGAAGTAACGCTGATGGCGGTGACAAAGGCGCGCGGCGGCGAGGAGATTGAGGCACTGCTCGAGGCCCGCCAGCGCGACTTCGGCGAGAGCCGCGTGCAGGAGGCGGACGACAAATGGCCTGCCCTGCTGTCCCGCTATCCCGATGTGCGGCTCCATTGCATCGGCCGGCTGCAGTCGAACAAGGCGGATGACGCGGTGCGGCTGTTCAGCGTCATCCACTCGCTTGACCGCCCAAGCTTGCTGGAAGCGCTGATCCGCGCCGGCGCGAAGGCCGGCCGTTATCCAGACGTCTACGTTCAGGTGAACATCGGCGAGGAGGAGCAGAAGGGCGGCGTTGCCCTCGGCGAGCTGTCCGGCTTCATTGAGCAGGTTCGCGCAAGTCCGCTGCCGCTAGCCGGCCTGATGGCCATTCCACCTATGGGTCCTGAACCGTCCCCCTACTTCGCCTTGCTCGCCAAACTTGCGCAGCGGCATGGTCTGGAGGGGCTCAGCATGGGCATGAGCGAAGATTATCCCGCAGCGGTGATGCTGAGCGCGACGGTCGTGCGGGTCGGGTCGGCGTTGTTCAACTGATCAGGGCAGGTGCCCGCTACGGGCCCGCTTGACCGCGAGGTAATCGGCATTGTGCGGGTTGACCGGCATTTGATGCGCCACGCGCTCGATCACCCGGATACCCGCCGCTTCCAGCCCTTTCACCTTGGCTGGATTGTTGGTCAGCAGCCGGACGTCTTCGATTCTCAGGTCACGAAGCATTGCCGCTGCCAAACTGTAATCGCGCGCATCGTCGGCAAAGCCAAGCCGCCGATTGGCCTCGACCGTGTCGAGGCCGCGGTCCTGCAGTTGATAGGCGCGAATCTTGTTGGCCAAGCCAATTCCGCGGCCCTCGTCCCGCAGGTAGAGCAGGACTCCCGAACCTTCCGCCGCAATCAGCTTCAGTGCCGTTCGCAGCTGAGGACCGCAGTCGCATTTCAGGCTGCCGAACACATCACCAGTCAGGCATTCGCTATGCAAGCGGACCAGAGGCGGGCGACCACCCGGCGCTCCGACAATCAAGGCGGCATGCTCGCTGCCGTCCTCCTCCGCGCGGAACACGTTGATCTGCGTGTCGGCCTCGAGCCCGTCGACCGGCAGGCGTGCGCGAGCAGCAATGGTGACGGTTGAGCGACGTTCCGCGCTTAGCACCGCGGCGGCCGACACCTCCGGGGTGGCAGGACCATCGGACAGCCACACGGCCGGCAGCAATCCGGCGATTCGACAAAGGACGATTGCGGCCGAGGCGTCGATTCCATGCTGCAGCGGGCAGGGCGTCAGGGGTCCAAGCGGACCCCGGCTGAAGTCGCGCGCGGAATCGGCCAGGGAGCGCATCGCATCCGCATGGAGCCACTCAGCGCGACCTAGCAGCACCGGCTGCGCCGGGTCAGCCGCCTCGCGCCGATTTCCCATACCTAAAGCCGCGGCTCGTTCGCCGCTCAGCAGCAGCTGTGCGCCGTCCGGCGCCGGAGCGGTCTCGACCGAACTGACCGTCAATGAGCCAATTCGTACCGGCTCGCCCCGCCGCAAAGCCCGGATCGCGTCCCTGACACCCCTCAAAGCTTCAGCTCGACGACCAGCGGCACGTGATCTGACGGCCGCTCCCAACTACGACAGGGTTCCAGCACCCGATGACCGGTAGCCTGCGCCGCCAATTCAGGCGAGCACCAGATATGATCGAGCCTTCGGCCACGATCGCTCGCCGCCCAATCCTTGGCGCGATAGCTCCACCAGGTGAAATTGCGGTCGGGCGCGGGCACGAAGCGGCGGCCGAGATCGACCCAGCCGTGCGCGGCCTGCAGCCGGGCGAGGGTCTCCACCTCGATCGGGGTGTGGCTGACCACGTCGAGCAGGGCCTTGTGATTCCATACATCGCAGGGCAGCGGCGCGACGTTGAAGTCGCCGACGATAACGGCGGGCTCCCTGAGGCCCTCCGACCAACGGGTCATCCGCTCAAGAAAGTCGAGCTTCTGCCCGAACTTCGGGTTGAGCGTGCGATCGGGTATGTCGCCGCCGGCGGGCACGTACACATTCTCCAGCCGTAGACCGCCCGGCAGGCGGGCGCCGACGTGCCGCGCCTCACCATTGTCCTGCCAGTCGTGACTGCCCGGCTCCTCCAGCGGCAGCCGCGACAAGATCGCCACCCCATGGTGCATTCGCTGGCCATTGAGCTGGTGATGGACATAGCCCAGTCGCCTGAACAGCTCGCCTGGAAAGACGTCGTTGTGCGCCTTGGTCTCCTGCAAGCAGAGAACGTCCGGCGCCTCCTCACGAAGGAAGCGCTCGACGATGCCGGCACGAGCCCGCACCGAGTTGATGTTCCAGCTGGCGATCTTGAGGTTGGTCACGGGCCTAGTCGCTTAAGGGACCTGCCCCCGATAGGCAAAGGCCCCCGCTCCGGGGGCATGGAGCGAGGGCCGACCAAGCGTTCGTCACGCGAGGTGGTCGCACCGGCCCGGGTAACAGGGGGAAACCCCAAGCCGTGGCAACGACCAATCGCGCTAATAGGTCATGGGGCCTGTCAGCACGATGAACGGTTGCTGATCAGATACCTTTTTCGCACGTCATTTCCGCTTGTTAGCCTCAGCATAGGTGAAGGCGCTTTCGGGCACCGCCACGTTGAAGCGCTGATTGGCGAGCTTCACCGTCGTCCGCTTGTTCTGCGCGTCGATCGCCGTCCATCCTTCCAGCAGCAGCCCTCCCGGTGCCGCCGGCGACTTGACGAAAGCCAGGATGAGGGTGCCGAACTCAGGCCGGCGGCTATCGCGGGCGCGAACCAGCACTACCCGAGGATCACTGGCAGGCAGCAGGCGGGCAATCCTGGTCAAGTCAGGGTTGGGAGAGAGCAATACGCTAAGCGGTGAGCGAGCAATGGGCCAGCTGGACTTCTGCCCGACATCATAGTCGACGAAGGTCAGGTTACGGCCATTGGCAACCATCAGCATGTTAGCGCCATTGCCATATTCGAAGCGGATCTTGCCGGGCCGCTTCAGCTGCAGCGTCCCCCGGACCGATCGGTTGCGAGTGTCGGTCTGGACGAAGTTGGCGGTCATCGACTGGGTCGCCGACAGGGCGCGCTGCACCTGGTCGAGCGAGGAGTTCTGAGCGACGGCCGCGGTGCCCCCCAGTGCCGCAACGGCGGCAACCGGCACCAGCAGGCGCGCGGAGACAGTGAGGAAGGTCATGGTCACTCCTGAAATGAAAGCTTTGTTGGGCTGGTAGTGGCGTTCGGCCGTTGAATGGCCTCTGAACCTGCCGGTTCCGTTGTGTTCAGGTCGAACAAACCCCTCAGAGCGGATGGCCGTCCATGTCCATCAGCACTTCGCGGCGGCCGACATGGTCAGGCTGGCCGACCCGGCCGTCCTTTTCCATCCGCTCGATCAGCCGCGCGGCCGAGTTGTAGCCGACGCGGAGCTGGCGCTGGAGGTAGGAGGTGGAAGCCTTCTGACTTTCCGCAACGATCTGGATCGCCTTGCGATAGAGCGCCGTTTCAGCATCCTCCTCGCCGTCGGGCTGGCCATCGAGAACATAGCCTCCATCTTCCGGCTCCTCGGTGACGGCCGAGATATAATCGGGCACGCCCTGGCGCCGCCAATGCTCCGCGACAGCCCGCACTTCCTCGTCACTGACGAACGGGCCATGCACTCGCAGGATCTGCTTGCCGCCGGGCATGTAGAGCATGTCGCCCTTGCCCAGCAGCTGTTCGGCGCCCTGCTCGCCAAGGATGGTGCGGCTGTCGATCTTGCTGGTGACCTGGAAGGAGATGCGGGTCGGAAGATTCGCCTTGATCACGCCGGTGATGACGTCGACCGATGGGCGCTGCGTCGCCATGATCAGGTGAATGCCCGCCGCCCGTGCCTTTTGGGCCAAGCGTTGGATCAGGAACTCGACCTCCTTGCCGGCCGTCATCATCAGGTCGGCAAGTTCATCCACGACCACCACGATCTGCGGCAGGACTTCATACTCGAGCTCTTCGGTCTCGTAGATGGGCTGGCCTGAATCGGCGTCGTAGCCGGTCTGCACCCGCCGCCCGAGCTTGGTCCCGCGAGCCTTGGCGTCCAGCACCTTCTCGTTGAAGCTCTTGAGTGCGCGCACGCCAAGGCTGGCCATCATGCGATAGCGCTCTTCCATCTGCTCGACGGCCCACTTCAAGGCGCGGATCGCCTTGGCCGGCTCGGTGACGACCGGTGAGAGCAGGTGCGGGATGTCGTCGTAAACACTGAGCTCCAGCATCTTCGGATCGATCATGATCATTCGGCACTCGTCCGGTCCCATGCGGTACAGCAGGGACAGGATCATGCAGTTGAGGCCGACCGACTTGCCGGAGCCGGTGGTGCCGGCGACGAGCAGATGCGGCATTGGAGCGAGGTCGGCGATCACCGGATCGCCAGCGATGTTCTTGCCCAGGATCAGCGGCAGGCTCATCGCCTGGTCCTCGAACGCCTGAGAAGCGACGAGTTCGCGCAAAGCGACCGATTCTCGCTTCGGGTTGGGCAGCTCGATGCCGATCACGCTGCGGCCCGGAATGGTGGCGACGCGGGCAGAAAGGGCCGACATGTTGCGGGCGATATCGTCGGCAAGCTGGATGACGCGGCTGGCCTTGATCCCCGAGGCGGGCTCCAGTTCGTACATGGTGACGACCGGCCCTGGCCGGACTTCGACGATGTCGCCACGGACGTGGAAGTCCTCCAGCACCGACTCTAGCAGGCGAGCATTTCGCTCAAGACCAGCGCGGTCGACCGGATTGCGGCCGCTCTCGGGCGGAGTGGTGAGCAGCTCGATCGGCGGAAGCGAATAGCTGTCACCCAGCGCCAGGCTGGGCTGCTGCGCCTTGCCCCGACCCTTGTCGCCCTTGCGCCCGGCAGCTGGCGCGATGGTCGCTGTGGGCTCGGTGACCGCCACCGCCGGGCGAGAGCGCGGCGGGGCGGCGGGCGTAGGTTCGTCGCGCTCGCTCCGCTTGGTGGCGATCGTTCGGCGAGGGGCGACGGTGCGCTCCCCCTCCGCACGGCGGAAACGGCTGCTCAGCCAGCCACGCTCCTCCGGGCGAAGTCCGAGCGCCAGGAATGCGAGCACCAGCCCGGCCAGGGCCAGCAGCACTATAAATGTCAGCCGGACTGGCCCGGCGACGCCCGGATCGCCGATCCGTTCGATCCCGAACTCGATTCCGCGCGCTCCGGCCAGGCCCAGCGCACCGCCCCAGCCACCCGGCAGCCCGGACACCGCCGATCCTGCGGTCAGCCCCAGCGCCACCCCGATCAGCACCGCGCCGAAGCCGCTGACCAGCAGCATTCGGCCGACCCGTCCGGCCTGCTGGCCGCGCAGCAGGCGAACACCCGACAAGGCGAGCACCGGCAGCAGCAGGATCGCGCCCAAACCGAACAGCAGCAGCAGGAGGTCGCTGGCATATGCTCCGGGGGTCCCAAGCCAATTGAGCGGAGGTCCGCCCGCAGCGGTGCTCCAGCTTGGGTCGGTGGTCGAGTGGGTGAGGAGGGCAACCGCCAGCGCCAGCGACAGGGCGAGCAGGATGGCTCCGGTGGTGCGCTCCGCAAACGCGCGGAGGCTTTCGCTCAGCCGGTCGCGCCAGTCCGGCTCAAGCTCACGCCGTTGCGCGCGTCCCGCCGCCGTTGCCATGATCCCGATCCCCACCCGCGTTGAAAGTGACGCCATAGTGCCTGTCACCGGAGTCCATGGTCAAGGATGACGACGTGCAGGCGACCGGCTACACGCGGCGCATGGAGCAATCGAACGTCATCATCCTGGGCGGGGGGCTGGTCGGACTGGCGCTGGCCGCCGCCCTCGACGCAAGCGGGCTCTCGGCAATAGTAATCGATCCAGCCGATCCCGACCTGCGCAAGGATGCTGCCTTTGACGGCCGGACCAGCGCCGTCTCCTCCTCGAGCATGCGGATGCTCCGGGCCATTGGAGTGACTGACCATCTGCCCGCCCCCGGACACCCGATCCGGGCCATCAGAGTGGCAGACGGGCTGGAGGAGGGAGGCCTGACCTTCGAGCCCGGCGATCACGGGGAGCCGCTCGGCCACATGCACGAGAATCGGCATCTGCGCGCTGCATTGAGGGCGCGAGCCGAGGCTGGCTCCAGGGTAAGCATCCACTGGAGGAGCTCGGCCGCCAGTATCGACCGCGGGGACCATGGCGTTGTCGCCACGCTGGGCGAGGGCGAGCAGATCCGCGCGCCATTGCTGATCGTCGCGGAGGGTCGCAACTCACCGACGCGGGAAGCGGCGGGCATCCGCATGGCGCACTGGCGCTACGATCATGCGGCAATCGTCTCCACCCTGGCACACCAGTACCCGCACAAGGATGTCGCCTACGAAATTTTCTACCCCGGCGGCCCGTTTGCCCTGTTGCCGATGAGCGATTTGCCCGACGGCAGCCATCGATCGGCCATCGTCTGGTCGGTGCCGGCCAGCGACGCTCACGGCTGGATGAGCCTGGCGGATGCGGATTTCGCGGCTGAGGCTCAAGCCACGATGGGCGGGTTCCTGGGCGAGGTGAGGATGATCGCGCCACGTTCCACTTATCCGCTCGGCTTTCATCATGCGGCGCGGATTACCGCCAGGCGCTTGGCGCTGGTGGGCGACGCCGCCCACGCGGTTCACCCGATTGCGGGCCAGGGTTTGAACCTTGGCTTCCGTGACGCAGCGGCCTTGGCCGAAGTGCTGGTCGATGGCGCCCGCCTGGGGCTCGACATGGGCGACGCGCAGCTGCTTGCTCGTTATCAGCGCTGGCGGAGCCTCGACACCCTGTCAGTCGCGATGGCAACGGACAGCCTTACCCGGCTGTACAGCATTCCCGGCCGCACGGCGTCGGCGATACGGCGGTTCGGAATGGACCTGATCGACCGGATCGGGCCGGTGAAGGACCGGCTCAACGCCGAGGCACGCGGTACGAGCGGGGACCTGCCGCTGCTGCTGCGCGGCATGCCGATCTAGCCATCTACTGTAGTCGGGCGCTGTTGTTGCCGCCACCATGCGCGGCGCGAAGGAACTGCATCAGCTGCACCAGCAAGTCGGCGCGATCGTTCAGCGCTTCCTGCTCCAGCAACGCCTGCTTGGCGCCAATGTCGAACGGGGCGACCTGCGCGATGGCATTGACCAGCATCTCGTCATCCAGGCGATTGACCGCCGACCAATCCACCGTGAGGCCCATGGCGTCACCAAGTCTACGAGCTTCCTGCTCCACCTCCGCGCGCTGGGCCAGGCCAAGCGGTTCGGGATCGGCGTCGTTGAAGGCTTGCGGGTCGACGTCGGCCTGTCGGTAAGCCGTGCCGACATCGGCCTCCGCGATCAGGCGAAAGCGGGTCGAGCCCTGCAGGACGATGTTGAAGCGGCCATCCTCCAGCTCTTCCAGCCCGACGATCTCCCCGACGCAACCAACGCGGTAGAGCAACGGATGGGCCGGATCGTCGCCCTTGGCTTGCGGCTGGATGATGCCGATGCGCGCCTGACCAGCGCTCGCGTCCTCCACCATCGACCGGTAGCGCGGCTCGAAGATGTGCAATGGCAGCTGGCTGCGCGGAAACAGGATAGCTCCCGCCAAGGGGAAAAGCGGCAGCCGTATGCCCGAACTCATGTGAACAGCAGAGCGGACAGACGACGCCGCTGGGTGCGCGCCCACGGGTCCTCAATCCCAGCGGCTTCGATCAACTGCAGCAGGCGAGCCCTGGCCGCGCCTTCATTCCACCCACGATCGCGGGCGATCAGTTCAAGCAGGTCGTCAGCCGCTCCGTCCCGGTCGCCATTGGTCATCCGCGCGCCAGCCAGATCGAACCGCGCCTGGTGGTCGTCAGGGTCGGCGGCGAGCCTGGCCTCCAGCTCGTTCGTTGGAACGGCGGGTGCGACGGACGCCAGTGCCAAGGCCGCACGGGCCCGCGCCATGGCCGGGTCCTTGGCTGCTTCTTCCGGAGCCGCATCCAGCAAGACCTGCGCTTCGTCGGCCCGCCCTTGGTTCAGCATCGCACGGGCCAGACCGGCAATGACCTCCGGGTGATCTGGAGCCATTTCCCGGATTTGCCCGAAGATGTTCTCGGCCCGAGCAGCGTCGCCACCGTGGAGCACTTCCTCCGCCATGGCGATCAGCGGTTCGATCTCGGCCTCTAGCGCCTGTTCCTCACCAGCAACGTTCAACTGGCCGAGCAGCTGGTCCAGCACCCGCTTGAGCTGCCCTTCGCTGCGATATTGGGTGAGGTCGGCTACCGGCTGACCGCCGAACAAGGCATAGACAGTCGGAATCGAGCGGACCTGGAATTGGGCGGCGATCACCTTGTCCTTGTCGACGTCGATCTTGACCAGCTTGACGCCCTTGGCCGCATAGTCCTCGGCGACCTTTTCCAGCACGGGACCAAGCTGCTTGCACGGGCCGCACCATTCAGCCCAGAAATCGAGAATGACCAGACTGGTCATCGAAGGCTGGAGCACCTCCTCCTGGAAGACGCGGATCGCCTCCCGTTCTTCGGAACTCAGACCAAGGGTGGCCACTCATGCACCTCGCTTCACCGGAATGTTCGCGGGCATATGAGCGTGGTGACCGTCCGTCGCAAGGTGGCGGGCGAAGGGGGTTGCGCGTTCCCGAAACCCCATGCTAGGCGCGCCGCCTCACCCGGTCGGACCCTTTGTTCGGCCATTTCGCCAGAGCGGGCGTAGCTCAGGGGTAGAGCACAACCTTGCCAAGGTTGGGGTCGAGGGTTCGAATCCCTTCGCCCGCTCCAGCGACGAACTTCCCCAGACAAGCGACTGCGAACGAGTTCTGCGCTCGCGGGCTCGGTGCGTCGAAACTTCGTCCGTGCTCGAAGTCTACTCCGGGCTCACAAGCAAGGTGAGGTGGCCGTCGCTTGATTGCGCCGAGTCTCGGCGGACTTTCAGACCGGCCTGTTCCGACTTCGCGCAGCGCGGGCGCGGGGCGGCGCGGAAGGTTGGACTTGTCTCACCTGGGCGCAGCAGAGTCGAACGCTGGCCAACGTTCCAGACCAGCTGATGATTGCGCGAGCCCTCACCTGATGCGGTAAGCGCATAGCCACCCGTTCCGGTGTTCAGCCAGAGACAGAGAGGTTCGCTGCTCGAACCGGCGTCTCTCCCCCTCCAAAGGGGCCAGCCCATCGAGAGACCCGCGCTGCGCGACACTGACTCGAATCTGCATGGAGCTGGAGGAGCTTGCCCCCACCGCGCCATCAGCTGCGGCTACGGAGTCTTCGGCCAGTCCCAAGGCAAGCGCCCCGGCAAACACGGCCATGCCGCTCAGGGCACGGGGGCTTTTCGCAATTTCCATCGCTCATCTCCGCGCCCCCCGGCAAATCGAACATGTTCACTGCGCACCTTGCAAGAATCTGTAGGCTTGATCCGATCCTGATGAGATCACGCCATTTCCCTGCCAGATCAAGGAAAGCTTCCTCCAGTTTTGGAGCAGCCTGGAGGCTGTTCAAGGCAAAATTAACTGTTGGCGAGCTAATCGGAGGGGAATCGGTCGGATGGATCGGTTTGAACCTTTCTGGGGGTGATGATGAACGTATCAACGCTTGGCCGGCACTTGTCGGTCCTTCTTCTTGCGAGCGCTGCGCTGAGCGGCACCGCTCATGCAGCCGGTCAGGGCAACCTGGGCGCGACTTCGACCGGCACGGTCACGATCAATGCCTCTGTTCCTCAGCAGGTTCGCATCAGCGGGTTGTCCGACGTCAATTTCATCAACGCCGATCCGAACCTCGAGGCGGCTAACGCGCAGAACGTTTGCGTTTGGAGCAACAATGCCAACCGCCGCTACAACATCGTGGCAAGCGGCAGCGGTACCAGCGGCGCGTTCACCATTGGCAGCGGCACCTTGCCTGCGATCCCCTACTCGGTGGAGTGGGACGACGTGTCGGGCGCAACCACGGGCACGGCTCTCGCAACGGGTGCCGCACTGGGTGGGCAGACTTCGGCCGCAACGAAGTCGCTGTGCCAGGACCTGACCGCCGAAAGCGCCAGCCTGATCGTTCGGATCGCGTCGGCCGACCTGCAGGACATGCAGGCATCCGCCGCCTACACCGGAACGCTGACCCTGACCGTCGCGCCCGAATAAGTAGTTCAACCAGGTGGCGATCGACACGGCAGCCACCGGAACGACCAAGAAGTGGGGCGGCCGCCTGCCGTCCCGCTTTTTTGGGGCCGTTGCCGGAATATGGTTACTGACGGCTTCATCTCCGTCGGTCGCCCAAGAGCGATTCGTCCGTATTTCCGGCCTCCGCGACATCGACTTCGGCCTGATTGCCAACTTCAACGTCGATGCGGTGCGCAGCCAGAATCTCTGCGCCTTCAGCGGCCGGCCTAACCTGGGCTACAATGTGCGCGCGTTTGGAACGGGACCGAGTGGCGCCTTTACCCTGTCCAACGGCGTCGATCGGCTTCCCTACGAGGTGCAATGGGCTGGCACTTCTGGGCAGAACATCGGTTTGAACCTCACCGCGAACGTCGTTCGAACGGGGCTAATCAGCAGTGCGGCGCAGCAGACCTGCAGCAACGGGCCTGCGACGACCGCCACTCTGATCATCCTGATCCGGGCCGCCGCCCTCCAGAGCTCGGCTGGAGGCGCTTACAATGGCACGCTCACTCTGGTGGTGGCGCCCGAATGACCGGTTCGCGCCCCTCCAGGCTGCGGTGGGCAAGCTGGCTGCTGACGAGTTGCGCCGTGATTGCGCCCTTGAGCGCAGCCGCAGCAACAGCAGCAGCAACGACGGCCCGGAGCGGAACCGGCTCCGGCACCACCTTTGAAGCGCGAGTCGAGGCGCCGGACGGTTTCTCCGACCTTGCCGGTTCCCGCGAGCTGCTGATCGACCTTTATGTCGGCGGGCGGCGGGTCGGCGAAGCGCGGATCACCAGCAGCGCGGGCACCATTCGTTTTCAAGATCCACGTTCCGTTGTCGCGATGGTACCCAATCTAAGCGATCCGAAAGTGGTCGCTGCCGCAATCGGCGGCGACCTTCCGGCCAACTTGCCCCTGGTCTGTTCAGCCATGAACGCCGGCCAGTGCGGCAAGCTTCAGCCGGCCACGGCCGGCGTCATTTTCGATGAGGAGCGCTTCCGGGTCGACCTGTTTCTCGCCCCGCATCTGCTGTCCGCGGTGTCGGCGGTAAAAGCCGGCTATCTGGCCGCGCCGGACGTGGGCGTCTCCCTGGCGAATTCGTTCAGCTTCAGCATGTCGGGTTCCGGCGAGCAGCGCAGTTATCAGCTGCAGGCCCGCAACGTTGTCGGATTCAGGAACGCCCGGGTTCGGACCAACGCGGTGCTCGCCTCCGGCCAAGGCTTGCTCGTCGACGATCTGGTGGCGGAGATCGACCGGCCCGGCTGGCGCTACTCGGGCGGCCTGTTCTGGGCACCGGGTTCGGACTTCACCGGCCGCCGCCGGGTGTTGGGCGTGGGCATCGGCACACAACTCGACACCCGCACCGACAAGGACGCGCTGCAAGGTACGCCCCTGTTCCTATTTCTCCAGCAATCCGCCCGGGTGGACCTTCTCGTCGACGGACGGCTGGTCGGATCGCGCTTCTACGACGCGGGCAACAACGTCCTCGACACCAGTGACCTTCCCACCGGCTCCTATCCGATCGCCTTGCGCATACACGAGGCGGGTTCGCCGCCGCGAACGGAGCAGCGCTTCTTTGTTCGATCGCCAGAGCTGGCCCCGGTCGGTCGACCGATCTACTTCGCTTATGCCGGCATGATGGCCGACACCCGTAAAGGGCGGCCGATTAGCTTGACCGACGCCTACTATCTGCGGGCGGGCACGGCGCGCCGGATCACGCCGAATTTCGGCCTGGAGGCCGCCGTCAGCGCCACGCACGGTAATATAATCGGGGAAGCGGGCGGAGTTCTTGCCACGCGCTATGCCAGCGTGCGGGCCCTGGGACTCTTCAGCAGCCGGGGCGACCGCGGCGCCATGGCGCAAGTCAGTTCCGGCGATCTCGGCCCGCTCAGCTTCACCTTTGATCTTCGGCGCATCCATACCGCCGACGGCGGACCGATCCTGCCCGCCCCGGTCAGCATCGACAGCTTCTCCGGTGCGCGCCCAACTCCCGAACAGACAGCAGGCGGCCGCTACACGCAACTGACGGGCACCGCCGGACTTCATTGGGGCCGCGCGGACCTGCAGTTGCTTGGCCTTTACCGCGCCGACAAGGGAGGCGTATCCGACTACAGCATCGGACCAAGCCTCAACTGGCGGCTGATCGGATTGCCCGGTTTGCAGCTGACCCTGACCGCGGATGCCCAGAAAACCCGCACCACCACAGCCGCCTTCGTCGGTGCGCGAATGCTGGTCAACCGGGGTGGTTTCTCGGTCGCCAGCACGGCTGGAATGGCCCATCGCAGCGGCTCAAGCCAAGGGATTAGAAGCGGCGGCGGGGTCGGCAGCGTGTCCGGACAATGGTACCATCGTGCCAACGAGCAGACGGAGGTCAATCTGCTCGGATCGGTCGACCGGACGCTCGACAGCACGGTCGGGCAGGCCGGGGCGGCGCTCCTGACTCGCTTCGGGGTTGCCCGGGCCGATGTCCTGCATCGTTTCGGGCAGACCGACGGTCCTGCCACCGAATATGTCGTCAATATGCAGTCGGGCGGTGCGGCAACGGCCGGCGCAATGATCGTGGGCGGCCGCGACCTCGATGAAAGTGCGATCATCGCCAGCATTGATGGAGCAGGCGGACCTTTTGAATTGCTGGTCGATGAG
The DNA here is from genome assembly GCA_035537335.1 of Sphingomicrobium sp. Taxonomy (GTDB): domain Bacteria; phylum Pseudomonadota; class Alphaproteobacteria; order Sphingomonadales; family Sphingomonadaceae; genus Sphingomicrobium. The sequence continues at coordinate 54,214 of DATLMM010000023.1, forward strand.
GTGGCTCATGGGCGGGTTCACGGCAACGGCTCGCTCCCCTTGTTTCTGAAGCCCTACCGCACCTACCAGGTGCGGCTGCGCTCGCTTGGTGAGCGGGCCAGCGACTATGACTCGGGCATGCGGGAGATCACGCTTTATCCCGGCAACGTGGTGCAGGCGGTTTGGCGCGCCGAGCCGGTCGTGACCCTGTTCGGGCGGGCGCTCGATGCGGACGGGCATCCCGTTGCCCTCGCCCTGGTCGAGGCGCGGCGCGGTACGGGGCAGACGGATGCCGAGGGCTGGTGGCAGGTGGACGTGGGCGACGACCGCGAGCTGCGCTTCACTCGCGGCGACGGGAGCAGCTGCAGCGTGAAGTTGCCGCCGCTGGATCGCAACAAGGATTACATTCGGATGGGAGATGCGACGTGTCGTTGAGGTGGGGATTGTGCTGGCGGGCGGCTCTGATCGGCGCGGCGGCGCTTGCCGCGACGCCGGCCGCGGGGGAAATATCGCTCAGCCAGCTGGTGGTCGAGTTAGGCTCCGGCAAGGGTCAGCGCAGCGACATCGAAGTGTGGAACAACGCCCCGGAACGCGCCTATGTCGTGGTAGAGCCAGTCGAGGTGGTAAATCCGGGTACGCCGGCGGAGCAGCGCACGGCGCAGCGCGATCCCGAGAAGCTCGGCTTGCTGGTCTCGCCCGGACGAATGGTGCTGGAACCCGGGCAGCACAAGCTCCTTCGGGTTGCCGTGGCCGGCGGGCCTTCGCCGCGCGAACGAGTTTACCGGATCACCGTCCGGCCCACGGTGGGACAGGTCAGCGCCGACGTTTCCGGCCTCAAGATCCTGATCGGCTATGAAGTGCTGGTGCTGGTTCGCGCGGGGGCAAGCAAGCCGCAGCTCGTGGCCACGCGCCATGGCCGGACGCTTACGGTCCGCAACGTCGGCGCGACCAGTGTCGAGCTTGCCGACGGCAAGCAGTGCGCGGCCAAAAACCATTGCCAGACGCTCGGCGGCAAGCGGTTGTATGCCGGTGCCGAGTGGAACTGGACGCTACCCGGCGAGGGTCCGGCCGACTTCATGGTGATGGGCCCATCTGGCAACGCTCGGCAGAGCTTCTGAACCTCAGCAACCGAAGTCTTTGTTTCCGATGGGCGGCCTGATAGGTCGGAACGCATGATCATCGATCTGGGGAAGGGGGCGCCCCGGCAGTTTTCGGCCGACGTCGCGGTGGTCGGCGCGGGAGCCGCCGGGCAAGCGGTGGCCAGGCGCTTGCTCGAACGTGGCTTGTCGGTACTGCTGCTGGAAAGCGGCGGGTTCGATTACGAAGCAGGAACGGCCGATCTCAACCGAGGCACCTCGGTGGGCCAGCCTTACTATGAGCTTGAAGAAAGCCGGCTGCGCTTCTTCGGCGGCACCACCGCTATCTGGGGCGGCCGAGCGGCCGAGCTCGACCCTATCGACTTCGAGCGACGCGAATGGGTGCCTTGGTCCGGTTGGCCGGTCGGCCATGACGCAATGGGTCCCTACTATCGCGAGGCCCGCCGGATATTAGCCTTGCCGGAAACGGATCCAGGTCCGCCTGCGGGGCCATTGAGCCGCTTGAGCGAGGATGAGCTCTGCGTTCGGCACTGGTTGATCGACCTGCAGTTCGACCGCTTCGGCCGCCGCCGCAACGCCGATCTGCTCGCACATCCGGGCCTGACCTTGCTGCTCCATGCAACGGCGCGGGAGATCATCGTTCGGGACAGCGCCGCCGGAGTGTCGGCGCTCGACGTCTGCGGGCCAGGTGGCGAGCGGCATGAGATCGCGGCTCGCCACTATGTGCTGGCCGCTGGCGGCTTGGAGAACCCGCGCCTGTTGTTGGCTTCGAACACGGTCCGGCCGCAGGGCCTCGGCAACGACAAGGACCTTGTCGGCCGGTTCTTCATGGAACATCCCCATGGCCGCGGCGGGCGGATGCTGAACGCATCGGCTTGGCGGCTGGTGCAGGCCTTTCGCAAGCGGAGCATGGGCGCGCAGGAAACGGGAGCCCTGCTGGCTCCCTCGCGCTCGCTGCAGTCAAGCCGCAGAATTCTGAATAGCGCGCTCACCGTGGCGGTCCGCCCGCCCAACAATGGCGCACAGCCGCTGCTGACCGCCTCCTATCTCGCCGCCAAGCACAAGTTCGAGCCAACCGAACGCGGGCGGACAGCCTGGAAAGCCTACAAGACGACCGGGCGCTACCTCCGCAAGGCCACGGGCCCGCTTTACTGGTGGGGACGCAAACTGCTCGGCCGGGGCGAACTGGTGCTGGTCATCCGGGGGGAGCAGGCGCCAAATCCTGAAAGCCGGGTCAGTCTCGTTCGGGACAATCCCGACGCAACGGGGATGCCGCGGCTACAGCTCGATTGGCGGTTGCAGCCCCTGGACCGCGACAGTGCCGCCGAACTCGTCGCAGCCTTCGGCCGAGAAGCTCGGCGGCTTGGCCTTGGCGAGGTTGAGCCATCGGCCTGGCTGTCCGATCCGGGCGTGTCCTGGGTCAGCGATCCGCTGGTCAGCGTCCATCCGCTGGGCGGATACCATCACATGGGGACGACCCGCATGGCCGACGATCCTGCGACCGGCGTCACTGACGGTTGGGGCCGGGTGCACGGCATCGACAATCTGTTCGTCGCCGGATCATCGCTGTTCCCGACCAGCGGCTGGGCCAATCCTACGCTGACAATCCTCGCGCTGGCGCTACGCACCGCCGATCGGATCGCGAGTCTGTCCCGCTAGAGCGTCAGGCCGGCTCCGTAGGTGGCGTCATGCTGATCGATCACCGCCCGCACCACATTGTTCATCAGGTTCATGCGGGTAATCAACGGGGTTGAGGTCTTCTTGATCATCACTGCCACCGCATAGCTTCGCCCGTTGGGCGCCGTGATGATCCCGATGTCGTTGTAACCCGCCTGAACTCCGCCCAGGACCTGCCCGGTCCCCGTCTTGTGGCTGAGCGTCCAACCGGGCTTCAGCCCGCCACGGAGGCGATTCTTGCCTGTCTTGGTGTTGCCCATGATGTTCAGCAATCGCGCGGTTGATGCCGGCGAGAGCAGTTCGCCGCGCTTCAGCCGGGCCAGCGTATCGACCAACGCGTTGGGCGTGGCCCCGTCGAAAGGATCCTCGATGTAGCGGTTGAAGAGGTTCTGCCGGAGGCTCATCGGCAAGGCATTGCGCGCCTTGTAGAAGGCGTCTCCAACCGAATAGCTCTGGCTCCAAGTCAGGCCCGCGATGCGCGATTGGAGAGCACGCTCGCCTTCGTAGAAGCGGATGTTGCCGAGCCGACGGCTGACAATGAAGGCACGCACCGCATCCGGGCCACCGGCGACCCGCATAAGCTTGTCGTTAGCCGTGTTGTCGCTCTTGGTGATGGCATCGACCAGCAGGGTATGGGCCGTGGTCGTGTAGGTGCCGCCGCCGAGGACGCGCTGGGCAATGGGTTGGTTGAACAGGGTCAGGTCGTTGCGGGTCAGCGTGACCGGATCGTCCAACCGCAATCGGCCCCGATCTACCAGGTCCATGGCACTCAGTGCGACCATGAACTTGCTGACGCTCTGCTGCGGGCAAAGCTCGTCGCCGCGCCAGCTGGTGCGCCAGCCACCCTCCACTGACTGTACCGCGATCCCGACCCGGCCGTTGAACCCTCGGGCCAATGCATCGATGCGCGCGGACAGGACGACAGGCGCCGCTACTCGCGTGACTGGGTATGGCTGACCGATTGGAGCCGAGAACTGCGCCGATCCTGGCACGCCGATCATAGCGACCCCCGCGGCGAACAGGGCAAGTGGCAAGCGCCGTGACATCATGAAGTCGATCCCCCAACCATGCCGAACAGTATCGATTGTCGCTCCACCTCGCTGAACAGGAGCTGTTTACTCGGCTGACCCGCGCAGATTCGCAAATGTCGGAGTCGGTGGCAAGCGCTTAGCGCGCCAGCAGCGCCGCGCTTTCAATCTCGTCCAGCGCCCGATGGGATGCGACATAGGTCCGGGCGCGTCCGATCCACGGGCCCGCGTTGCCGATCCCGCGCAGCCGCATCGCTTCCGCCAGCGCCTGATCGACCTGCCCGGCAGCCAACCGCTGCCGGGCGCGCTCGACGGTAGCCGAAGGCCGCGGGTTGGGCCGGTCCGCCCGACGGATCGCCACTAGCGAGGCAAGTTCGCGTCGGGTGGCGTCCCACACACCCTCGTCCGGGCCGCCCTTGCTCAGTTGCGGCGCGATCCTGTCGAACTCGGTCGACAGCTGGTCAAGGCGAACGGGCGAACGCGACGCGGTGATGATGGTTGCGACGGCCTGCCGGTGGGTAGGACCGAAGCGGTCGGCCAGCAGCGGCTCGAGGTAGCCAAGCGCCACCCCGCGATCGATCGCCCGGCGTGCGGCAAAGGCGACGAGCAGGGCGTCGGCTCGCCCCGCGGAGCCCGCCACCTGCTGCGTTGCATTCTCCAGCCGGGCCAGGCGCGCCTCCAGCAAGGCCATTCTCGCTTCTTCGCTGGCCGGGGGCACGGTGGCCGACGCCAGCGGCTGAGTCAGCCGGTCGGTCGTGATCAGCGCGGCTCGTTGCGGCTCGGCCGGTGCGACAATCCCGACCAGGCGGGCGGCACCGTCGTAGCGGCTGAAGATCCAGGTAGCCGCGGCCGCTCCGGTCAGCAGCAGGATCAGGATCAGCAGCAGCCAGGTGAGCAGGCCGAGGCCTCGGCGAGAAGAAGCAGAAGTCATTCCGGCTACGATTCCTGGCACATGCGGGCGGCGAGGGAAAGCAGCGCAACATCGTGCGGCCGATCGGCGACCGACACCTTCTGCCAGCCTGATCCGCATGCGTCTGCGGCGGCACTGCTGATCCCCGCGATCGCGGTTGTTCCGCGACTGCTCAGCAGTTGGGCGAGACGGTCTCCGGCGCGTGGCGAGTGAACCATCACGACCGCGCCCTTCAGAGCTTGTAGATCAGATCGGGCAAGCGGCTCGGCGGTGTAGACAGGCACGGCGGTGATCCGTTGCTTGGGCGCACCCGGCGTCTGGCGCTCCTGCCCGCAGAGGTGCAGCAAGCGAAGGCCGGTCGGCAAGCTGGACAGCAGGTCATCAACACCTCCGCGCCCGACGCTTGCCACCGTCAGTCCGCCTCGGAGAACGGCGTCGGCCGTAGCCTGCCCGACGGCATGGACCGGCAGCGATCGGCAAGCAGCTAGCTGGTTCCCCGCCGAACGCACTGCATTGGCGCTGGTCAGGAGCAAGGCGTCATATTCCGTCGGCTGGGGCATCCGCCAGGGAATCGCCCGAAGTTCGAACAACGGTAGAGCAACTGCTTCCAGACCCAAATCGTGTGCGCGCTTCAGGGTGGCAGAGGCACCCGGTTCGGGCCGAAGCACCACCACCCGCCTCACGCGAACAGCGTCCGGACCGATGGTGGAGCGCGGCTCAGTAGATCCTGGGCGAGTTGCTCGGGCGCAGCGTCCCCGAACTTGAATCGGACCTCACCAGCGACGCATTCGAGCCCATCGGTGCTGAGCAGCTCGGCCCGCAGCCACAGCTGACCATCTGCGCCAAGCACCGCCAGCGCTGCCACTGGCGAATGACACGATCCGCCGACCGCACGGGCGAAGGCGCGTTCGACGTGGACCGCGGCGCAGGTCGGCTGGTGGTTGATGGCTTCCAACAGCGAACGCATGACGTCGTCGTCGGAGCGGCACTCCGCTCCGATCGCGGCTTGCGCCGGAGCCGGCAGCATCACGTTGCTTTCCACCGCGATGCCTTCTTTGATGCCGAGCCGGTCGAGTCCGGCCGCCGCGAGAAAGGTGGCGTCGAACTTTCCCGCTGCGACTTTGGCGAGCCGCGTTGCGACATTGCCGCGGATGGAGGCTACCTGCAGGTCGGGTCGAAGCCGCAGCAGCTGGGCCGTCCGGCGCGGGGAGGAGGTGCCAACCGTCGCACCCTGGCTCAGCGCCTCGATCGATGGCGCCCCAACCAGCCGGTCGCGGACGTCAGCGCGGGGCAGCATGGCGGCGATGCGGAGGGCGTCCGGACGGCTGCTCTCGACATCCTTCATTGAATGCACCGACAGGTCGGTCTCGCAGGTGAGCAGATACTGATCGAGCTCCTTGGTCCATAGGGCCTTGCCGCCGACTTCGGCGAGCGGGCGATCCTGGATCCGGTCGCCGCTGGTCTTCACCGGCTTGATCTGCACAGAGCCGCTGTCCCAGCCCTGAGCCGCTTCAAGCGCGGCTGCAACCATGCGTGCCTGCGCCAGCGCGAGCGGGGAGGCGCGGGTGCCGAGGACGGGTGGACGCTGCATCGCCGCCCCCTAGTGCATTTGGCAGGCTTGGGGCAAAGGGCAGCGCAACGCATGACCCTGATCCTTGGCCTCGAATCCTCCTGCGACGACAGCGCGGCCGCGCTGGTCACCGGCGACCGCCGCATCCTGGCCCAGGCGGTGGTCGGCCAGAACAGCGCTCATCAACCATTCGGCGGGGTGGTCCCGGAGATCGCCGCCCGGGCGCATGTCGAGGTCCTGCCCGGCCTGATCGAACAGGTGCTAGCCGAGGCGGAGGTCAAGTCGAACCAGCTTGACGCCATTGCGGCTACTGCCGGTCCGGGCCTGATCGGCGGCGTCATGGTTGGGCTGCTGGCCGGCAAGGGACTGGCGCTATCGCTGGGCAAGCCGTTGGTCGCTGTGAATCACCTCGAAGGACACGCACTTTCGCCGCGACTGACCGATCCGAATCTGCCGTTTCCCTACCTGCTGCTGCTGGCAAGTGGAGGGCACTGCCAGTTGCTGGAGGTATGCGGAGTCGGGGACTACCGGCGCTTGGCGACCACGATCGATGACGCCGCTGGCGAGGCTTTCGACAAGGCCGCGAAATTGCTTGGGCTGCCATACCCCGGAGGGCCGGCGATCGAAGCACTTGCTGCTGAAGGGAATGCGAGCGCTGTTCTCCTTCCACGTCCGCTGATCGGGTCGGGCGAGCCGCACTTCTCCTTCGCCGGCTTGAAGAGTGCGGTCCAGCGCGCGGTTGCGGCGGGTGTCCATCGACGCGAGGACATCGCCGCAAGCTTCCAGCAAGCGGTCGTGGACTGCCTTGTCGATCGCACCCGCCTTGCGCTGAACAGTTCGGATGCACCTGCATTGGTGGTCGCTGGCGGCGTGGCGGCAAACGGCCCGATACGTGAAGCGTTGAGGAAATTGGCGCTGGCCAGCAGCCGGCACTTCTCCGTCCCACCCGGCTGGCTGTGCACGGACAATGCGGCCATGATCGCCTGGGCGGGGGCGGAGCGCTTCGGCGCCGGGCTGATCGACGGGCTGGACGCTCCGGCGCGGGCGCGCTGGCCGCTAGACGGAGGTGCCGAGTCGGTCCGCGGGGCAGGGGTGAAGGCATGAGGATCGAAAGCATTGGCGTCATTGGCGGCGGCGCCTGGGGCACCGCGCTGGCGCAGGTTGCAGCGGGCAAGGGTCACCAGACGCTGCTGTGGGCGCGTGAAGCGGATGTCGTTGCCGGGATCAATGAACGCCACGAGAACCCCCTCTTCCTGGCCGGCGTTCCGCTCAGCCCCGCGATCCGGGCGACGGCCGACATCGCCGAGCTGCAGTCCTGCGATGCCTGGCTGGTCGTCACGCCGGCCCAGCACATGCGGGACGTGCTGGCGTCGGCTCCTGCCTGCGGCAAGCCGTTGCTGCTCTGCTCCAAGGGCATCGAGGAGCGTAGTGGCGCCCTCCTGCATCAGGTTGCGCATGACGTCTGTCCGGATGCCGACGTTATGGTCCTGTCCGGCCCCACCTTCGCGCATGAGGTCGCGGCCGGAATGCCGACGGCATTGACCCTTGCTGCAGCCGACGTGGAGCGCGCCGAACAGGTCCGCGAGCGCTTGGCGCTGCCCGGGTTCAGGCTTTACCTGAGCGACGATCTGGCCGGGGCGGAGGTTGGCGGCGCGGTCAAGAATGTGCTGGCGATCGCGTGCGGAGTGGTGGACGGCAAGGGGCTTGGCCAGAATGCCCGGGCCGCGCTCATCGCACGGGGCTTTGCCGAGATGATCCGCTTCGGCCTTGCGAGCGGTGCGCGACGTGAGACTTTGGCGGGTCTATGCGGATTGGGCGACCTGGTGCTCACCTGTTCCTCGACCAGCAGCCGCAACTTCTCGCTCGGAAGAGGGATTGGCGAGGGACGAAGCGCGACCGAGTTGATGTCGGACCGCCGAACGGTTGCCGAAGGAGCCTTCACCGCACCCGTGCTGCACCGATTGGCGGGGGAGCGCGAGGTCGACATGCCGATCGTTGCGGCAGTAAACGCCCTGCTCCGTGGCGTGGCCAGTGTCGACGATGTGCTGGAAGGTTTGCTCAGCCGCCCGCCCCGCGTCGAGGCGCACTAGGTGGCGTCAGAAGTCCCAGGCGATGCCGTTCTTTTCCCAGTCGCCGTATCGGGTCGGCTCCGGCCGTGGCTTGTCGCTGACCGGCGGCGGCGCCGGGGTCGCCAACTCGGGCGTTGGGACAGGCGGCGACTTCGACAGGTAGGTCGGCGGATCGAGGTGCTTCGGGCGCTTCATCACCCGGGAGATGGGTGCTGACCGGGGCAAAGCCAAGTACGGAAGGCATGTCGGCGCGGCGGGCGGCATTGGGCATGCTCGATGCCGTGCTTCGACGCGGGCAGATGCTTGACAGCGCCAGTCAGCGGGTTGCGGCCGACGATCGAGCGCTGGCCTTGGCAATCGCGGGCGAAACGCTGCGCCGGTTGCCGGAACTCGACGGGCTGATCGACACGGCCACCCGCCAGCGCCTGCCCGATGACAGCAAGGCGCGGATGGTGCTGCGACTGGCGCTGGCGCAGAGGATTGCGCTCAACGTGCCGGACCATGCGCTTGTGGCCACTGCGCTGCCGCTGGTCGACGGTGGGCCACGTCGGCTGGTTCATGGCGTACTTGGCACCTTGCTTCGGCGTGGAGTAGCGGCGAGCGACGCCACTTCCTTGCCGCCAGCGGTGGAGGAACGGTGGCTCACCGCCTGGGGCGAGGAAGCTGTTGGGGCAGCTCGCCGGGCGATGGTCCGGCGGCCACCGCTTGATCTGAGCTTCGCCGACGCAGCTGCGGCTGACTCGTTCGCCGCGGCAAACGGCGGGATTTCACTCGCTCCGTCGCACGTCCGCCTTCGCGGGGGTGCGGCCGTGACCGACCTGCCAGGGTTCCGCGAGGGCGGCTGGTGGGTGCAGGACCTGGCCGCATCCTTGCCGGCCCGGCTTGTGCCCCAGAGGTCCCGGGTTCTCGACCTGTGCGCGGCACCAGGGGGCAAGACGATGCAGTTAGCGGCTGCGGGGCATCGGGTCACCGCGCTCGACAAGTCGGCAAGTCGTCTGGCGCGACTTTCGGAGAACCTAGCGCGAACGGGACTGCACGCCGAAACGGTAACCGCCGACGCGCTGGAGTGGGGCGGAGGGCCATTCGACGCCGTACTGCTCGACGCGCCCTGCTCTGCCACCGGCACCTTCCGCCGCCATCCCGAAGTGCTGTACCGCGCCGGTTCGCCGATCATCCGCGAGAGCGCCGAGCGGCAATCCCGATTGCTGACCCACGCGGCTTCCTTGCTGAGGCCGGGCGGAACCCTGATCTACGCAGTCTGCTCGCTTGAGCGGGAGGAGGGCGAGCAGATCGTCGAGACTGCTCCGGGCCTGGCACTCGATCCAATCCGGCCGGACGAACTGCCGTCCGGCATTACCCCGGGTGAGCGCGGTTTGCTTCGCGTGCTGCCGGGGATGCTGGAGGACGAAGGCGGCCTGGATGGCTTCTTCATCGCGCGCCTTGTCCGTCCCACAGCTTAGCGTCTAATCGGCTCCATGGTCCTCATCGCTCCCTCCATCCTGTCAGCCGACTTTGCCAATCTGGGCAAAGAGGTCCGCGCCATCGACGCGGCTGGTGCCGACTGGATCCACATTGACGTCATGGACGGGCATTTCGTCCCCAACCTCACGATCGGCCCGGCGGTGGTGAAGGCGCTTCGGCCGCACTCGGCCAAGCCGTTCGATGTCCACTTGATGATCTCGCCCGTGGACGGCCTTCTCGATGCCTTCGCCGAGGCAGGAGCCGACATCATCACCGTCCATCCCGAAGCGGGCCCGCACCTTCATCGCACGGTTCAGCTGATCAAGGGTCTTGGCAAGCAGGCCGGCGTTTCGCTCAATCCGGCGTCTCCGGCCAAGCTGCTCGACTATGTGCTGGAAGAAGTCGATCTGGTGCTGGTGATGAGCGTCAATCCGGGGTTCGGCGGGCAGAAGTTCATTTCCAGCCAGCTGCGCAAGATCGAGGCCATCGCCAAGCGCATTGCCAGGGAAGGGCTGAGTGTCGAGCTGGAGGTCGACGGCGGGGTCGATCCGGTCACCGCCCGCCAGTGCGTCGATGCCGGGGCAACCGTGCTGGTCGCCGGAACTGCGGCTTTTGCCGATGGTCCGGACGCCTACCGCTCGAACATCACGGCGCTGAAGGGCGTTGCGTGAGCGACCCGGCTGCGGCTGAAGCGGTCGTCAGGAAACTCGGCCGCCCAGCGCTGCTCTCGCGCCTGTTCGGCCGCGGCAAGCAGCCGCTGCGGCTGACGGCTGTACCTCGCGACCATGTCCAGGGCGATCGCGCTCGGGGCGACCAGCTGTTCGCGGGCAAGCTGATTCGGGGTTCGGAGATGCTGGCCCTCCCCGACGTCGACTTCGCCCAGATCGGCACCACGGGGCCGCTGGCCGAAGAACTTCAGGGGTTCTCCTGGCTGCGGGACCTGGCCGCGGCGGCGTCGCGCGAACGCGGCGCCCGGCTTGCTGAAGCAATCGCCGGACGCTGGCTGCTGACGCATGGCACCAGGATCGATGCGGCCTGGGCACCGGCCTTGTGGGGCGAGCGCCTGCTGTTCTGGACCGCTTATGCGCCCTACCTGCTTTCCAGCAGCGATGGCGGCTATCGCTCGGCCCTGCTCAACACGGTCGCGCGCGGCGGTCGCCACCTGGCGGGGACGGCGGACGGAGCGGCGCCCGGGCTGCCGCGCATCACCGCCTGGGCTGGACTGACCGCCGGCGGATTGCTGCTTCAGGGCGGCCTGCATCGGGTCGCCCGGGCCGAAGCGGGCTTGTTGCGCGCGCTAGCGACCGGCCAGTCGGAAGACGGCGGTCTCCTGTCCCGCAATCCTGCCGAGCAAGCCTTGCTGGTCGACCGGCTCGGACTGCTGCGCGCCGCCTACGGTGCCGCCAAGCAGGCCATGCCGGATGGTTTGGAGAGCGCAGCCACGGCGGCGCTGGCGGCACTGCACGGCGTTACCATGGGCGACGGCGCACTCGGCAGCTGGCAGGGCGGCAATCCCGGTGAAATGGCGCGAATGGCGGCGCTGGTCGACGGCTGCGGGCTCCGCGCCCGTCCGCTGCGGCAGGCGCGTGGCTGGGGCTATCAGCGTCTTGGCGCGCTCGGCACCGTGATCGTGGTCGATGCCGCTCCACCGCCGGCTACCCGCATGGCGCGGATCGGCTCGGCGTCGACCCTGGCGTTCGAGCTAAGCGACGGTGCCCAACGGCTGGTGGTGAACTGCGGCGGACCAGGCCTGCTGCCGACCGCCATTCCGCCCGAACTGGCGCAGGCCCTGCGCACCACGGCGGCGCACAGCACGTTGACGCTGGGCGACACTAATTCCACGGCGATCATGCCCGACGGATCGCTCGGCAAGGGCGTCGAGGATGTCACGCTCAACCGGGTCGAGGACAACGAATTCAGCCGGTTGGAAGCGAGTCACGACGGCTACCTGCGCGGCTACGGGCTCCTTCATCATCGCAACATGGCGTTGGCCAACGACGGCAAGGAAGTGCGGGGGCTGGACAAATTGGGCCCTCGCGGCCGCAAGAAGATCAAGAAGTCGGCGGCCTACGCCATCCGCTTTCACCTGGCGCCCGGCGTTGATGCGGTGAGAACGGCCGACGGCATGGGCGCCATCCTCCGCTCGCCAGGCGCTCCGCCCTGGAACTTTCGTTGCCGTGGAGCGCAGCTGGATGTGGAGGAAAGCGTCTGGGTCGACGGTCAGGGCGGGCTCATCGGGACGATGCAGCTTGCCATCGTGGGCGAAGTCTCGGCATTGGGCGCCGAAATCGGCTGGCAGTTTCGCCGGTCCTCGTGACGCCAAGCAAGGGGAACAACATGTCCGACCTCGCACCTGTTCGGAGAGCCTTGCTGTCCCTGTCCGACAAGAGCGGGATCGAGGATCTTGCCGCCGGGCTCATCGCCTGCGGAGTCGAACTGGTTTCCACCGGCGGCACGGCGGCGCAGTTGCGCGAGCTGGGGCACCAAGTCCGCGACGTCAGCGATCTGACCGGCTTCCCGGAAATGATGGATGGGAGGGTTAAGACGCTGCACCCCAAGGTCCACGGAGGCCTGCTTGCCGTGCGCGACAACCCGGAGCATGAGGCCGCCGCCGAACGGCACGGGATTGAGCCGATCGATCTCGTAGTGGTCAACCTCTACCCGTTCGAGCAGACAGTGGCGCGGGGGGCGGCGCGCGAGGACATCATCGAGAACATCGATATCGGCGGACCCTCGATGGTTCGTTCGGCGGCCAAGAACCACGCTCATGTCGCGATCGTGACCGACCCGGTGGACTATCCTGAGCTCCTTTCCGAGCTGGGGGAGCATGGCGGCATGACGTCCCTCGACCTTCGCCGGCGGCTCGCTGCCAAGGCGTTCGCGCTGACTGCAGCCTATGATAGCGCCATCGCAAGCTGGTTCGCCTTTGCCGATCAGGCGCAGAGCCTGCCAGACCTGCTGCCGTTGGCGCTCACCAAAGGGAATGAGCTGAGATACGGTGAGAATCCTCACCAGTCCGCCGCTCTCTACCTCCCGCAACAGCGCGGCGCAGGCGGGATCGCCTCGGCGCATCAGGTCCAGGGTAAGGAGCTCAGCTACAATAACCTCAACGACGCCGATGCGGCGTTCGAACTCATATCGGAGTTTCGAGACGGGCCGCCGGCGTGCGTCATCGTCAAGCACGCTAACCCGTGCGGAGTCGCCCAAGACGACTCCCTCCTGACCGCATACACCGCCGCACTTCAGTGTGACTCCGTATCGGCGTTCGGCGGCATCGTGGCGGTGAACCGACGGCTGGATGTCGAGACGGCACGGGCGATCACCGACATCTTCACCGAAGTTGTCATTGCTCCGGACGCTTGTGACGAAGCGATCGCCGTCTTCGCAGCCAAGAAGAATTTGCGCCTGTTGCTGACGGGTCAGCTGCCGAACGCCGGTCGGCCCGGACTGACCATCAAGAGCATCGCTGGCGGCGTGCTGGTACAGAGTCGCGATAACGGCGTCATCCTCGACAGCGAGCTGCGGGTGGTGACTCGGCGCCAGCCGACGCCGCAGGAGGTGCAAGACTGCCGCTTCGCCTGGACCGTCGCGAAGCATGTGAAGTCCAACGCGATCGTCTATGCCAAGGATGGTTCGACGGCGGGCATCGGCGCTGGGCAGATGAACCGGCGGGACTCGGCCCGGATTGCAGCGGCCAAGGCACGTGAGGCAGCGGAAACGCACGGCTGGGCCGAACCGCGTACCCACGGCTCGGCAGTGGCAAGCGACGCCTTTTTCCCCTTCGCGGACGGACTGCTTGCCGCAGCCGACGCCGGGGCGACCGCGGTGATCCAGCCGGGTGGATCGATCCGCGACGAGGAGGTGATCGCGGCCGCCGATCAGGCGGGCTTGGCGATGATCTTCACCGGCATGCGCCACTTCCGGCACTAGCGCAAAGGTTCAGAGGTCGTCCCCGGTGCCGGCAATTCGGCTTCGGTCAGCTCGGCGATGTCGCGCTTTCGCATCCGGAACAGCTCGCGATCTTCGGGTCCGAAACCCTTGACCCAGATCACCGCGCTAAACGCCGCCAGGATCGCGGGTATACCGACAGCTAACTCGGCCCACTCCGGCAGCAGGATCGCTAGTTGGCCGACGACCAGAGCGGCCGCGGTGGCCCACACGATCGGCCAGCGCCATCCGCTGACGGGATGGCCGAGCAGGTGCGACAGCAGCCGGGCTTTCGTGACGGCGGCAAAGGCAAGCGCCATCGCCAGCGCGATTGCCGGTGCCGTGGCCTGCCACATCTCGGGCCAGCCCAGCCGGCGCATGACAAGGATCATTCCCACGGTCAGCACGGCCTGAAAGCCAATCATGATCAGCGACAGCATCATGTTACGATGGCGGGCGATGTAGATCAGCGCGGCCTCGCTGGTGGTGGCGGTAGCGGCGACAACTTCCGCTCCCAGCAGGAAGGCAAGCGCCGCGGTGCCGGCGACAAAGGCCGGGCCGACCAGCCCCATCACCCCTTCGCCCGGAATGCCGAGCGCCAGTGCCACCGCCGCCTGCGCGGCAATGACCCAGAAGCCGACTTGCCGGACCTGTCTTGCAACGGCCGCATGGTCGCCCTTCTGGACATTGCTGGCGATCACGGGACCAAGGATGGGATCGAAGCTGGTCTTGAGCTTCGACGGCAGCGACGCGACGTTCTGGGCGACATAGTAGATACCGACGATGGCCGGTGAGACAAACAGGCCAAGGATCGCGATGTCGATGCGCCGACTGCCCCATTCCACCGTGTCGGCAGCGGCGACAGGCAGATAGCGCCGGGCCATGCGCCACGATTCGGCCGGGTGCGGGCTCCACCCTCGCGCAAAGCCGTAGGTGCGGAAGAACGGAATTGCGGAGGCCACCAGCGCGCCGATCATCGACAACGCATATGCCAGGATCAACCCATCGCGCTGCGACATGAAGGCGAACACGAACGCCGCGATGCTGATCGTCCACGGCTCGACTATCGCGCGCGCTCGGACGGTAGCGCCGACGTCATGGCGATAGGCCAGCGCCGCCAGCATGACGTCGGACCAGGCGAGCGCGATCACCGCCACCGGAAGCAGCCACTCGAGCCCGTGTATTTCCGAATTCGGGAACATCGCCTGGGGAAATACGAACAGGATCGTCATTCCGAGCGCCGCGCCAACGGCCGCGACGAGCAACGCGTCCCAGCAGGTGCAGACGTCGGGCTTGTCGTTGCGGGCCAGCTGCTGGGCAAGGCCACGCTTCAGCCCCAAAGTCGCAAGTTGGGCTGCGAATTCGACGATCAGCACGGCATAGGCGAAGCGCCCGAGCGCCTCCGGCCCGTACATCCGCCCGGCAATGAACAGGAACGGTAGTCTCGCCGCCAGGCGGAGAACGAAGCCGAAGAAGTTGATCCGGCCGCCGCGGGCAAGGGCAGCCAGATCGGCGGAAGGAGCGGCCTTGCCGTCAGTTTCCGTCAATGCGCCTCACCCCAGTGCGCGCCCCAGCCGACCTCCACGTCCAACGGAACCGTCAGCTTGACCAAGGGTTCGGCGGCCTCCGCCATGACCTTCCGGACGACGGCGGCCGCCTCTTCTTGGCGGCCCAGCGGCACTTCGAACACCAGCTCGTCGTGGACCTGCAGCAGCATTCGGACATCGCCCAGCCCCGCATCCGCCAGTGCCAGGTCCATCCGTGCCATGGCCCGCTTGATGATGTCCGCGCTGGTGCCCTGGATGGGAGCGTTGACCGCGGCACGCTCGGCCCCGGCGCGGAAACTTGGATTGGACGCACGAATGTTGGGAAAGTGGGTCTTGCGGCCGAACAGCGTCTGCGTGAAGCCATGCTCACGCACGAAGCTGAGCGTACCGTCGATGTAGCCGCGAATGCCGGGAAAGCGTTCGAAATACCGATCGATGATGGTTTTGCCCTCATCCTTGGAGATCCCGAGCCGACCGGCCAGTCCCCAGGCGGAGATGCCGTAGAGGATGGCGAAGTTGACCGTCTTGGCCTTGTTGCGGGTGTCACGGTCGACGGTGCCGAACAGCTCTTCCGCCGTCATGCTGTGGATATCCTCGCGAGCCGCAAAGGCTGCCTTCAGCTGGGGCACGTCCGCCATGTGGGCGGCGAGGCGCAACTCGATCTGGCTGTAATCGGCGCTCATCAGCAAATGACCAGGCTCAGCCACGAACGCGTCGCGGATCTTGCGGCCGATCTCCGTCCGTATGGGGATGTTCTGCAGGTTGGGATCGGTCGAGCTCAGCCGCCCGGTCTGGGCCACGGCGAGACTGAAGCTGGTGTGGACCCGGCCGGTCTCCGGATTGATCTGGGCCTGCAGCGCGTCGGTGTAGGTGGTCTTGAGCTTGGTCAGCTGACGCCATTCCAGCACCAGCCGGGCACAGCTGACGCCCTCGGCCGCCAGCCGTTCGAGCTCGTTCTGGTCGGTGGAGTAGGCCCCGCTCTTGCCTTTGCGCCCGCCTTTCAGGCCGAGCCGCTCATACAGCACCTGGCCAAGCTGCTGGGTCGAGCCGATCTGGAACGGCCCGCAGGCAGCCTCGTACACCTGCTCTTCCAGGCTCGCGATCTCGGCTGCGAAGTCGCTCGACAGTTTGGCGAGATAGTCGCGGTCGACCTTGACGCCATGCCTTTCCATGCAGGCGATCACCGGCACCAGCGGCTTGTCGACGAGCTCGTAGACGCGGGTGACGTTCTCCGCCGCCAGCCGCGGCTTAAGTCGGTGCCACAGGCGCAGGGTAACGTCCGCGTCCTCGGCGGCATATTCCGTGGCTTGGGGCAATGGCACCTTGTCGAAGGTGATCTGGTTCTTGCCCGTGCCGCACACCGACTTGAACGGCAGGCACTCATGCTCAAAATGCTGCCTGGCAAGCTCGTCCATGCCGTGCCCGCCCACTCCGCGCCCGGCGTCGAGAGCGAAGCTCATCAGCATGGTGTCGTCGAGCGGCGCCACGGTGATCCCATGCTTGTAGAAGATGGTCTGATCGTACTTGAGGTTGTGGCCGATCTTGAGCACCGCGGGATTGTCCAGCAGCGGCTTCAGCTTGGCGATGACCAGGTCGAGCGGCAGCTGCTCTGGCGCTTCCGCGAACATGTCCACGCCGCTGTGACCGACCGGGATGTAGCAGGCGTGATTGGGCTGAGTTGCAAGGCTGATCCCGGCTAGCTTGGCGACCACGCAGTCGATGCAGTCGGTCTCCGTATCAACCGCGACCAGCCCCTGTGCCGTGGCTTCGGCAATCCAGCGGTCCAGCTGCGCTTCGGTGACGACCGTCTCGTAGGCGGAGCGATCCACCGCGATCTGCTCGGACGGAGGAGGGGCAGCGGTGGGCGCTGCCGCGGCCGACATGACTGTCCCGCCGCCGCTGGAACTGCGATTCGCTGCCCCGCCGCCAACCATGCGGTTGAGCAAGGTCTTGAAGCCCTGATCCTCCAGGAACGCCCGCAGCGGTTCGGGCGGAATGCCTTTCAGCGCCAGATCCTCCAACGGCTCCGGCAACGAGCTGTCGCAGACCAGCCGTACCAGCTCACGCGACAGCCGTGCCGAATCGGCATGGTCGATCAATGACTGCTTGAGCTTGGGCTTGGTGATCTGGTCGGTACTGGCGAGCACGGTATGGAGGTCGCCGAACTGCTGAATCAGTTGGGTGGCGGTCTTCGGGCCGATGCCCGGGACGCCCGGGACATTGTCCACGCTGTCGCCCATCAGGGCCAGTACGTCCCCGACCTTTTCCGGCGGCACCCCGAACTTCTCGATCACCTGGTCGATCCCGATCCGGCGATCGTTCATGGTATCCAGCATATCGATATCGCCATCGATCAGCTGCATCAGGTCCTTGTCGGAACTGACAATGGTGACCTTCCAACCAGCCTGTTTCGCGGCGGTGCAGTAGCAAGCGATGATGTCATCGGCCTCCAATCCCGCTTCCTCGATGCACGGGATGGAAAATGCCCGCGTTGCCGTGCGGATCAGCGGAAATTGCGGGACCAGGTCCTCGGGAGGGGGCGGGCGATGGGCCTTGTACTGGTCATACATCTCGTTGCGGTGAGTGGATTCCGACGCATCGAGGATCACTGCCATGTGGGTCGGTCCGTCGGCCTTCTCCAGACCGTCCGCCAGCTTCCACAGCATGGCCGTGTAGCCATAGACCGCACCCGCCGGCTGGCCATGCCGATTGGTGAGCGGCGGCAGCCGATGATAGGCGCGGAAGATGTAGCTCGATCCGTCGACGAGATAGAGGTGGGGCTGAGGCTGAGGCATGAGCGCAGCGGTTTAGCAGGGTGCGGCGGAGAGGGAAGCCGTTCAGGGCACCAGCAGCGTATCCTTGGCCGTCGGCAAGGTCTTCGGGAAATCGCGCGTGTAGTGCAGTCCCCGGCTTTCGCGTCGCGCCAAAGCCGAACGGATGATGAGGTCGGCGACCTCCACCAGGTTGCGGAGCTCGATCAGATCGGGGGTGACCCGAAAGTGGGCGTAGTATTCCGTGACTTCGCCGCGCAGCATGTCGATCCGCCGCTTGGCGCGCTGCAGCCGCTTGGTCGTGCGAACAATTCCGACATAATTCCACATGAAGCGGCGGATCTCGCCCCAGGTCTGGGCGATGACGACCTCTTCGTCCGAGTTGGTAACCCGGCTCTCGTCCCACTCGCGGATGGCGGGCAGAAGCGACAGTTCGTCCCAGTGATCCAACATGTGCCCTGCCGCCGCCTGGCCGAACACCAGACATTCAAGCAGCGAGTTGGACGCTAGCCGGTTGGCGCCATGCAGCCCGCTCTCCGTTACCTCGCCCGCCGCGTAAAGGCCTGGAGCATCGGTGCGGCCGTCGAGGTCCACCACCACGCCGCCGCACGTATAATGGGCCGCCGGCACCACCGGGATCGGTTCCCTGGTGATGTCGATACCGATGTCGGGCTCGGCCAGCCGGGCCGCGATGGTCGGGAAATGCTCGCGGACGAAGTCCGGATCGCGGTGGCTGATGTCGAGATGGACGTAATCGATGCCGAGCCGCTTCAGCTCATGGTCGATCGCCCTGGCGACGATGTCGCGCGGCGCCAGCTCCTCGCGCGGGTCGAACCGCTTCATGAAGCGGCGCCCGGTGCTCGGGATCTTGAGCCGTCCGCCTTCCCCCCGCATCGCCTCGGTGATCAGGAAGTTCTTGACCTCCGGATTGTAGAGGCAGGTCGGGTGGAACTGGTTGAACTCCATGTTCGACACCCGGCAGCCCGCGCGCCAAGCCATGGCGATGCCGTCGCCGGTCGAGCCGCGCGGATTGGTCGAATAGAGATAGGCCCGGCTCGCTCCGCCGGTGGCGAGAACCGTCGCCCGGGCCGGTAGGAGCTCGACCCGCCCGCTTTCGCGATCGAGGGCATAGACCCCCCA
>DATLMM010000024.1:0-4406 GCA_035537335.1 Sphingomicrobium sp.
CCCTCCACCAGATCGATGGGAAGGGCGGAGACCGTGCCGGCAACGAGGCGGACGGAGCGTTGGCCAACCGGGTTGGTGAGGAAAACTTCCCTGACCCGAGCCCCATAGCTAAGTGGATTAACATCGCCGTCGGTCGCGCAGGCAAGCGACGTCCACGCCGGCAGCGCGGCCGGCGCCGGCGCCGACTTGCGACCAAACCAGTTCATGCAGGTTCCAGTTCGTAGATTGGAAAGGCTGTTAACTGCGCCGACCGCCTCAGCGGGTGATTCGCCCAGTGTTCATGTATGTGCCAGATGAGCGTGACGATGTCAATACTTTTGTGCCATATAGGTTCGTGGTTTGCCCTTC
Organism: Sphingomicrobium sp.; assembly: GCA_035537335.1. Taxonomy (GTDB): domain Bacteria; phylum Pseudomonadota; class Alphaproteobacteria; order Sphingomonadales; family Sphingomonadaceae; genus Sphingomicrobium. The sequence continues at coordinate 349 of DATLMM010000024.1, forward strand.
TTGTCTCGTATGGGAGCGCTGACTTGCTATCTGAGAGGCTGTAGGCCATACGCCGCCGCGGCTAGGGAACATGCATCTGCGTGCCCCAGCCCTGATGAGAAAGACGACAGCCGGAGGGGCGATGCGCATGGTGCGCTCGTCAGCGATCGGCCAACATGTGAGCAAGACATGCCGCTTTACGAGCATGTGTTCCTCGCGAGGCAGGACCTAGCGCAAGCTCAGGTCGATGCACTTGCGGAGAATGCAACCAAGATTTTGACCGACAACGGTGGTTCGGTTGTGAAGACCGAAACCTGGGGCCTTCGGGGCCTCGCCTATCGGATCGCCAAGAACCGCAAGGCGCATTACGTGCTGCTGGACGTCGATGCGCCCGCCGCCGCCGTCGCGGAGCTTGAGCGCCAGACCGGCCTCAACGAAGATGTGATCCGTTTCATGACAGTTCGGGTCGACGAGCACGAGAACGGTCCCTCGGCCATGATGCGCCGTTCGGAGCGCGACCGTGAGCGTGGTGGAGATCGCGGTGACCGTGGTGACCGCGGTGATCGTGGTGGTGACCGCGGCGGCCGGGGCGATCGTCCCGAGCGCGCTCGCGAAGAGATGGGAGCCTAACCGATGGCCCGTGCCTTTTTCCGCCGCCGCAAGTCGTGCCCATTCTCGGGCAAGGACGCTCCCCGGATCGACTATAAGGACGTCCGCCTGCTGCAGGGCTTCGTGTCCGAGCGTGGCAAGATCGTCCCGAGCCGCATCACTGCGGTGAGCACCAAGAAGCAGCGCGAGCTGGCCAAGGCGATCAAGCGCGCCCGGCACCTCGGCCTGCTCCCCTACGTCGTCAAGTAAGGAGCGCGAGCCATGGAAGTTATCCTGCTCGAGCGTGTCGAGAAGCTCGGCGGCATCGGGGATGTCGTTACGGTGAAGAACGGCTTCGCCCGTAACTACCTTCTGCCGCGCAAGAAGGCGCTTCGTGCCAACGAAGCGAACCGCAAGGTGTTCGAGGCGAACCGCGCCCGCATCGAGTCCGAGAATGCCGAGCGTCGTACCGGTGCCGAGGCCGCTTCGAAGGGCATCGACGGCAAGACCGTCCAGTTGATCCGTCAGGCGTCCAACACCGGCCAGCTCTACGGTTCGGTTAGCGCCCGCGACATCATCGACGCGCTTGAGGCCGATGGTGCCAAGGTGATCAAGAGCCAAGTCGTCCTCGACCGCCCGATCAAGACGATCGGCATGCACGAGGTACGCATCGCGCTCCACCCTGAAGTCAACATCGCGATCAAGGTCAACGTCGCCCGCTCGCCTGAGGAGGCGGATCTGCAGGCACAGGGCGTGGACGTGATGTCGCAGATGTTCGAACGCGACAATGCCGGGTTCACCGAGGACTATGATCCGAATGCGGAGCCTGGTGCTAGCGCCGAAGCGACGCCGACCGCTTCGGACGATGGTGAGAACAGCGAGGCCTGAATCTTCAGGGTTCTGCCGAGACATAAGGGGTCGCCGGACGTGTCCGGCGGCCCTTTTTGTATTGGCGACGCACGTCAGCCCTCGCGACTGGTCGCATACGGTCCTTGAGGCCCGGAACGCAGCCTAGCCTCCTGTTGTTGGATCATCGACGTGAAAGGAGCAAGGCGATGGACGACAACAATCAGCAGACTGGCCAGCAGGGCTACGGCCAGGACGAGGATCTCACCCGTGCGCAAGGTCAGCAATCCGACGAGCAGCAGCGCAATGCCCAGCCGATCGGCGGCAACGACAGCGACACCGGCTCTGGCACTGCCATGACGAGCGGCAGCTCGACGGGTGGGGCCGGCGCCAGCGACACTGGCCAGGCCTCCTACGGCAACAGCGGCGAGAGCGGCACGGATCAGAGCCAGAACAGCCCGAGCCTTGGGCAGGAAAGCGATCTAGGCCAGTCCTCGTCGTCCGAGCAGTCAGGCTTCATCGGCTCCGGCAACTCGGCAGACGACATGGGCGGCTCGAGCAACAACGCTGATCAGCAGGGCACCTCAGCCGACCAATCCGGTAATGCCGGTTCGGAGCCCTCCGGCTCACTCCAGAAGGATGGGTCGAACGAACAGGACTTTGCTTTTCAAGGCCAGGGCGCCCTCAATCGCGACATCATGGGCGACGGGCAGAACAGTTCGGAAAGCCAGGGCACTGACGATATCGAAATCGAACGAAGCCAAGGCCGTGAGCCCGGCATCGATGGAAGTTCGATGTAGTCGTTGATCGATACGAAGTAGAAGGAGGCGCGCCTGCTCCTAGGGAGCGGGCGCGCCTTAGTTTGTCCAGTTGTTGGATATCCTGACGCGGAACGCCGAGCGGCCTCAGGTCAGCGAAGCCGATAGTGATCGGCGACACGGTCGAGCGCGAGCGTGAGGACCAGCTTTCCAGCGCGGACCGGCCAGCCGAGCGCGGTCTCGGCCTCACGCATGCCTTCGCCCGCGCAAACCACGCGCCACAGGATATCCGAAAGCCCGCTGCCCGCCGCTGCGATCGCTGCCTCGAAGCGCTGCTTGGCCCGGATTTGGCGCTCGGCCGGCTCAAGCCGCTGTAAGGCTCCGCCACGACCGGATCCGATCGGTGATGGGTCCCACCGCATGGTGACACAGGGCGACAGTTGCGCTGCCTCCCAGTCCGAGCGGAGTTGCTCGCCGGCGTCGAACTGCCTTTGCGTGAGGTGGCCACGCGAGCGAAGCCAACCCAGCGGCGACTCCACAATGTTCACCGACACGGTTCGAACTGCTCGCTTGTTTCGAGGCGCCTCATCAGTGCCGGGCACCGTCACTTCCTTGATCAGCCTCTTCTCGTAAGCCATCCGCTCTTCCTTTCCACGAGTCGGAAGGCTCTTGCCACAATGGAGAAAGTGTAGGACAGTCTCTAACCAGATTGGTTTTTAGGGGGCTGGCAATGATCACGCGTATCCGGGAAGTTCGAAAAGCCAAGCGGATGACTCTTGAAGATGTTGCCCGCGCTTGTGAGCCGCCAACGACGCCGCAAACGATTGGACGGCTCGAAACAGGAACAAGGACCGTTTCCATCGGCTGGTTGAACCGAATCGCCGACGCTCTCGGAGTTACCGCTGCCGACCTCGTCGATCATCCTTCCAGGACCGAGCTTAGCGTACTTGCGCACGTTGCGGTCGATGGCGCTACCGCCCCCCGCCGCGAGGCACAGGTCGTTCCCCCCAGCCCGTCACCAGGTCAGGTTGCCGTCCTCGTGACCGGAACGGTGGGAGACTATCGCGCCGGGGACGAGCTATGGTGCGACCGCCTTGCCCCCGAGGAATATGGCCGTGCGCTCAATCGCGACATTCTCGTGCCGCGGCCGGCCGGACGCTTTCTCTTCGGCCGTCTGCTCGCACGGGAGGGCGGCAAGCTCCACCTGCTTCCGCCGGGCGCCGGCGCTCGCCAGGCAGTCGTGGCCGATCCGCCCTGGGCTGCGGTAGCCGTCCGGCTCGTCCGAATGCTCTGAAGTCTATCGCGGAGATGATGGTGGGCGCTGACGGGCTCGAACCGCCGACCCTCTCGGTGTAAACGAGATGCTCTACCAACTGAGCTAAGCGCCCGCCCCCGCCTGCTGCCAGCTTCCGGACCGGCGGGCAAGCCGAGGCTTAGACGACCGCCGGAGAACCCACCTTCTCGAAGTAGCGTCGCACCGCCGTGCTCGTCGGCGGAGCCAATTCGATAAACACCCGTCGAGCGTCGTGCGGATCCTCACGCCTCAGCAGCATGTTCCGGTCCGTCATCGTCCTGATCCAACGCAATGCGGTGGTCGCCGGAACCGCCGACGCAATGCACAGGCTGGACACTGGAACGCGATGCTGGATGATCTCGGCCTGGAGCAGGTCGAGAAGAATGTCCCAGGCAGGATCGGCAAAGAGGTTGCCGGGAATGAACTGGTCGCGAAGGCGACGTGCCCGGATGATCGACCGCACGACTTCCGCCGACACCGGCGGCCCTTCGCCCGGCTGCACCGGCCGCATCGTTTCTTCGGAGACCGGCGTGTCGGACAGCCGAGCCAGCGCCATGGCGATCCGGTTGACCTCGTCGCTAAGCTGCTTGAGC
>DATLMM010000025.1:0-5973 GCA_035537335.1 Sphingomicrobium sp.
AACGGGTATCGTGAGCGCTGAGATTGCTCGGGGACACCGGCTTGATACCGAACTTACGCTGGATCAGGGCGACGTCTTCCGGGCTGCCCGTCAGGAATGTCCACCCGGGCCCAATTCCGAAGTTCCGCATGTACTTTCTTAAAACCGGTGGAGTGTCCTTTCTGGGATCAACGCTGATCGAATAAAAGAATACGTCTTTTCCCATCCGAGAGCCGACCAGCTTCTGGACGCGACGCAGTGCCGCAGTGTCCAGCGGGCAGACGTCCCCGCAGCTGGTGTAGATGAAGTTGATCGCTACAACCTTGCCCTTGATGACATCGTCGTAGAACCTTACCTTCTTGCCGTCCTGGGTGGTGAGGACGGCGTTGGGAAAGTACCCTCGGTGCCACGGCTGCTGCGCCAAGACCGGGCTGAGCGCCAGAGTAGCGCCGCCAACCATCACGGTCATGATTGAAGTCGGGCGTATCATGGCCGCTTATTCCTTCAGAAGGTAGGAATTGGCATAGCTGACACCGCCCCAATCGGGCAGTGGCGCGCGAATCAGCATCGGATCGCCCGGCCGATTAACGTCCCACCGCAGCAGCATGGCGTGATCCTCATGCTGCGTGTTGTGGCAATGCTCGACGTAGGTGCCGAGAAAGTCGCCGAAGCGAAGCGCAACCGTGACCTCGTTGCTGGCCAGCCGACCCGTGTTGTAGACGTCCTTGCGGGCCCACCGCTCCCAGGCCGGGGGCGGCAGCCCGTCCCGACTGAGGATCTTGCCTTCCTCGAAGTGGATATGGATCGGATGAGTCCAGCCGGTGGCGTCGCCATCGTCTTCCGTGCGGATGTGCCAGATCTCCACACTGCCGAGGCTTGGAACGGCGGACACCCGCCTCGTGTCCGCGTTTAGTCCGCGACCACCGTCCGTTTTTACAGTCCAGGGATTCTCGTCCGTGCCGTTGCTTCGGCCGAAGGTGAACGTCCGGTGCCGCGCGCCGGCGAGCTCTTCGTCGGTGATCTCTGGCAAGTTGATCATGGCCAGCTTGCCCTCTTCATAGTTCGCCGGATTCATACTCAGGTCCTGGCTGCCCGGCTTGGGCGCCGCCACGCGAAACTCTAGAAATTTGCCGACGCCGGGATCGTCCGACTCGCCCTTGAACGCCTTGCTGAGCTCAACGATCTTCTTCGGCCGGCGCCCATCCTCATGCTCTGCCAAGTTGACCAGGTAAATCTTGGTTCCTTGGGCGTACTTGCTGAAATCGAGGATGATGTCGAACCGTTCGGCCGTGCCTTGGATCGGCAGTTCCTGCGATTCCGCATTGGGGAAACGGACAGCATGTTCCATGATGTTGCCGTCGTTGCCGATCATGTGAAATGGCACGCGCTGACCGCCGGCAGTGACCACCGCGATTTTGAAGTAGCGCGACACGCTCGCGTTCAGGACGCGAAAGCGGTATCGGCGCGGCCGCACTTCCATGAACGGTTTGAATTGCATGTTGACCGTGATCCGGTCCCCCAGGAAGCCATCGGTGTTGAACAAGTTGAAGTACAGCTGTCCCGTAGAGTCCCACGCCTTGTCAGCAATAGAAAGGTTCACGTCATAATCGCGGTTTCCCCAGTCCAGGTAGTTGCCGCTGGGGAAGCACAAATTGTTGTTGTTTACTGGATCCGCGTAATGGCAATTCAGCCCTTCGCGACCCCGATCGACACCGCTGTAGATGTTCATCATTGCGGCCATGCCCTTGTACACGTTCTCGGCCGTATGATCGATACGGTGATCGTGGAACCAGTGGGTGCTCATAGTCTGGCGCCAGTCGCCAGGAACTCCAGCTTCCCCGCCGAGCCCGTCCGGCGTCTTCGCCTTTGGCCCGATGGCATCCTTGTTAAGGCGGTCATGGCCCGACAGGATCATCGGCCAGCGGTAGTCATAGTACTGGCCGGGGAAGAAGTAAGCGCCAGTGAAGCCGTCGCTCTCCGCAGGATTATGGCCGTTGTGATGATGGGTGGTGAGCTGGTTCACACCGAACCCGCGATTGGCCGTCGGGCTGATCGGAAGGGCGTTAAAGTGGCGGAACAGCACGGGCTCGCCGTACCGTGCCATTACCAGCTTTTGCGGGAAGGTGCCGTCGAAGGTCCATACCGAATTGGCGTTTTGCACGGGGAGCTTGGGGTGAAGCCGCGGAGCGATGCCCTTGGTCGTACCCTGCGGGCCGCCCAGTACCGTAGTCAGGCTGTAGTACAGGCCCCCGGGACCGAACTCGGTGCCCGAGGCATACCGATGCATTTGCTGCCGGTCGCGCAGCCCGCTGTTGGTCCGGGCACCCGCGGTGGCGCTCTGGAAGTAAACAGCCGGAGCGAACTCGTTGAAGCGCTGGTGAGCGAAATATTGTCCGGGAGGACGGCCCTCAATCGGGCTAGACGCCAAGCCCAACCCTAGACAGGAATTGACCTTGGCAAGCCAGGGGTTCTGTTCCCCGGTGTTCGCTTCCATGGTTGGGGCAATGGACAGCGGCTGGCTCAGGAATGTGTCGAGTGCAATTGCACCCGGCGAGTTGTTGCAACCGCTGGGAACCGGCAGCCGAGCAGCGGATTGCGTATCAGGCAGCGGCTGCAGCCCGAACTCCTCAAGCATGAGCAGCTTCTGGGAAAAGGCGGTTGTGCCGTTCAGCAGCGGGCTGCGCGGCGCTCCGGTGGGGATGTCAACCACATCTGCTACCTGGGCCGATGTGGGCGCTTCTAAGGCGATGCAGCAGCCGAAAGCGCTGCAAGCGAGGAGAGTATGACGGTTCATTTTAGCTGGTCTGGTCACCTTCATGTCTCCTGTTCCCTCGGGAAGCACGATGTGGCCGCGCCCACGGCGCGCCGTGCCCAGGTGCCCCCCATGTGCTAACATCACGGCTCAATGCTCACGGCCCGCCTTCCACAAACTTCCAGCGACAGGTTCGACGAGGTAGCTGAGGGCCGTACGCTTCTTCAGCGGGATCAGCACCTCGGCCGGCATCCCGACGCGCAGACCGGCGCCAGGGCGCACCTTGCGAATGAGTTGTAGCTGCTCGGGCGGAACCGCTACTTCGATCCGGAAATACTTGGTGCCGGTCCGTTCGTCGTCGAAGCTGTCTGCGGACATATTGGTCAAGCGGCCTTTCAGGATCGGAAGATTGCGCTCATGCAGGCCAGAGAAGCGTACCTGCGTCGGCATTCCCGGCTGGAGGTCGTCGGCGTCCGCCGGCGATACCTTGCCGTCGATTACTAGCAGCCGATCCTGCGGAACGATCTCCATCAGCTTGTCGCCGGCCGCGACCACTCCGCCTTCCGTGAATATGCTCAGGCCGACTACCCGCCCACCGGCCGGCGCGCGGACGGTGGACCGGGCCAGCTGCTCGCGAATGGCGACCAGCTTGGGTTGGAGATCGTCTAACTTGACTTGAACTTCACGCAGGTGGGTGGCCACCTCCGTGATCCGCTCCTTGTCGAGCGCTACCATCTGCAGCCGGGCCTCACCCCGAGCTTCCGCGGTGCGGGCGATCTCTGCACGAAAGGCGCCGTGGGTCCCATTAAGCTCCGAAGCCACCCGCTCGGTTGCGCGCAGCCGGTTTACGGACACATAGCCCTTGGGCAGCAGTTCGCGTAGGCCGCCAATCTCTTCCGCGATCAGCCGCTGCTGATCCCGATTGGCAGCCATCTGATGCGAGTAGCCGCCGATCTGTTCGGTGTGCTGTCGCACGCGCTGGCTGAGCACGTCGCGCTCGGCTGCGAGCGAAGCGCGGCGCGCCTGGAATAGCTGACGCTGTCCCTCCAACGCCACCCGCGCCAGCTCGGCGTCCTGTCCGGTGAAGGCTACGAACTCGGGGGGTGGCGTGACGCTTGAAGCGCCGGCCTGCTCGGCCAGAAGGCGGGCGCGGTTTGCCAGCAGGGAGATGACCTCGCCGGTCATGCCGCGCTCGGCAGCGACCAACTCGGAGGCGGAGACTTTGAGCAGGATGTCGCCCTTCTTAACCTGCTGGCCTTCGGCGACCCTTATGTTTGTCACGATCCCTCCGTCCCGGTGCTGGACGGCCTGGCGGTGCCCGGACACAGCCACCACACCCTCCGCATAAGCGCCGGCATCCAGTGGAATTAGGGCCGCTCCGCCAAGCAAGCCGACGAAGAAGAGACCTGCTATCAGCCCGCCCGAGCGGAACTCCTTTCGCGGCGTATCGTCGAATACGCTGCGTAGGCCAGCCGGGAAGGCATTGGGGCCTATGCCGATCGCGTTCATGAATTACGCCCTTTCTTTCAGGGGGACGACCGTGCTCTGCGACGTCCGGCGCGTCAGCTCCTCCAGCACATCCTTGCGCGAACCGGACAGAGCGACCGCACCATCGGCCAGAACAACAAGCTTGTCGGCAGACGACAGAGCGGAGGAACGATGGGCCACTACGACGACGGCCGCCCCTCCCAGGCGCGCGGCGGCGAGGGCGCGAGCCAAGGCTTCCTCCCCTTCGGCATCAAGCGCTGAGTTCGGCTCGTCCAGGATGAGCAGCCGGGGGTCGCCATACAGCGCTCTTGCCAACGCGATCCGCTGTTCCTGCCCGGCCGACAGCGTGTGGCGCCCGGAAGCGCCGACGCAGGTGTCGTAGCCTTTAGAAAGGCGTAGTATAGTTTCGTGCACCCCCGCCATCTTGGCTGCGCGAACAACTTCGGCATCGATCAGCTGGGAGTTGGCCCCATCGCGCACGGCAAAGCGCGAAATGTTCTCTGCCACGGTTCCGGGGAGCAGGCTGCTAGCCTGCGGAAGGTAGCCAATGCACGCCGCAAGCTTGTCCGAGTCCCATTGCGTCAGGTCGGCACCGTCGAGCCGGGCTTCGCCGGAATCGGGCGTGATGGCTCCGCAGAGCACCCGGGCCAGCGTGGTCTTGCCTGCTCCGGACGGGCCAACAATGCCCAACAGCTCACCGGGCGACAGGCTCAAAGAAACGGCTTTGAGCAGGGTGGCGCTGCGATCGGGACTGTGCACCACGACCCGCTCCAGCTTTAGGTGTCCTTCGGGACTGGGGAGGGAAGTGCGGTGCTCGCTTGAATCTCCGGTCGCATCGAACAACGACTGCACGGTCTGGATCGCCTGGCGCGCCTGAGTAAGTTGCGGCCAGCAGGTCACCAGTTGCTCAATTGGCTGCAACGCCCGGCTGAGCAGCACGGACGCGGCGATGATCGCGCCGACCGAGATCTCGCCCTGCACGGCCAGCCACGCTCCCGCTCCGAGCGCAAGCGACTGCATGAACATGCGGACGAACTTAACTAAGGCGTTGTAGCGGCTGCCGGAGAACTGGAGCTCAAACGTAGCGATGAAGCCGACCTGGCGCTCCGTGCCGTGGCGGGTAACAAGCGCCTCTCGCATGCCTAGGGCGCGCACGATTTCCGCCTCGCGAAAGTTGGCTTCCTGCGAAGCATAAGCTGCGGCCATCGAACCTTGGGCACGAGCAGCCGTGCGCTTGTTCTGCCGCTCGTTGCTGAAGGCTAGGGACACGAGAATGCCGGCTGCCACAATCACGAGCACGCCAAGCAGCGGATGGATCAGGAAAGCGACAATCAGGTAGATGGGAGTCCAAGGCACATCGAACATCGCCAGCGTTGCGGGTCCTGACATCGCCTGGCGCAGCGTGTCGAACTGGCGCATCACCTGATCGCCGGGGGGGCCGGAGCCGCGGCGCATCGGGCGCAGTGACCGATCGAGGATCTCCGACGCCAGCAGCCGATCCAGCCGCAACGACGCCCGCATCATCAGGCGGACCCGGACCGCGTCGAGAATCGCGAGCACGCCGATGGCGCCCGCGACGATTAAAGTCATCCAATAAAGGGTAAGCAAGCCACCGGTGGGGACCACCCGGTCATAAACCTGCATCATGTAGATGGTCGGCGCTAGGTAAAGGACGTTGATCAGCGCGCTAAAGCCAGCCGCAAGCAGGAGGTGCCGGCGGCAGGCGCGCAGCGGCGCCTGGAGCGCTTCGGGTA
>DATLMM010000026.1:0-13462 GCA_035537335.1 Sphingomicrobium sp.
AGCATCGGCATCAGTCGCCGGTCCGGCACCTGATGCCGCGGCGAAGTCGGCTGCGCCAGCGGCTGCAAACTCGCCTGAGGTTGCCGGAACAGGATGGCGCCCATCGCGAAAAAGCCGAACAGGATCAGATAGGGAAACAACAAACGCCCTCGTGTCGGCGGCCGGTTGGCAGCTGCCGGAAGCTATAGGCCACTTCGACCGAGCGTCCAGACTCACCCGGGTGGGAAGCACGCTACTGGAGCATGCGGATCGATGTGAGTTTCACCGATCACGACTTCGCTGTTCAGCGTCACCCAGACATGTGCCTTAACGGCCGATGTGTCCTTCCGAATGCCGTAGTGAAGTCGCGACGGCAGGCCGCGACGCCGCAGCAGCCAATGAGTCGCGAGCCCCTCTTGGATGCACACCGTTCGCCAGGGCACGCGCCGGCTGGCACGCTGTACCGCGAGGCGAACGTCACCGGCATGACCTCTCTGTCCTCGCTTGAGCGGATCACGGCCCCCCATGCTCCGCACGACCCACCGAAACGGAAGCAGGCTCACGACCGTACTGGCCAGGGTAAGCGCCGCCGTGGCCTCAGCGAAATAGCCAAGCTCGCGAAGAGAAGGACGGTGGTGACCCATGCAGCGCTGGTAAGCCGGGCGATTGCCCCGTGCCAAGAGCCTCGCTATCGCGGCTGCAACTGGGGCCTGTAGCTCAATGGTAGAGCCAGCCGCTCATAACGGCCAGGTTGGGGGTTCGAATCCCTCCGGGCCCACCACTCCCCTCAAGCCTTCGGCGAGATCGCTGCCGGGAGCATCAGGACGAAGCGGTCAGCCGCAATCTCCAAGCTTCCACCAGCGATCGCGGCAAGTCCGCGAACCAGGCGCAAAGTGAAACCAAGATCCAGGGTAGACGAGGTCGAACCGATCATGACTGCCGGGTCAAACAGATCGTCTTCCGATAAGCCGGATGCAGACCGTGGCCGACTAAGCGCCAACGCGATCTGAGGTCCGACACGATCGACGACGATGTCGATCCGCTCGCCCTTGTCGGCTGTATCGGCGACTGTTTCGGCGAAGCGCTTGACGAGTCGCTCGGCGAGAGCCTGATCCATGGCGTAACGATCCGCGCCGCTCCGCACCTTGACGCGGATCGTCGCTCCCCGGTTCTCCAAACGTTCCGACAGCGACGGCTCCAGGCTTTTCATCAGGGCAGCGACTTCTGCTCCGCCCGCTCTTTCGCCCCCGGAGCCGAGCTTCGCGGCTAGGTCAAGTTCTTCAACTGCACCGAGCAAACGTCGCGCCTGCCGGACGATCTCGCCAGCTCGGTCGCGGTAGGCGCGATGCGCGGGACCGAGAAATTGTCCCTCGATGATCTCACCGAAGCCGATGATCGCAGTCAGCGGCGTACGGAGTTCGTGGATCAGCTCACGCAGAGCGGCACTGTCCAGGCCAGGCGCCACGGGGGCTTCGGCGATGCTTCCGGTAGCGGATGGCAGCGCCGTCCCCTCCCGCCTGGCCAAGCCGATGTAGCCGGCGAAGCGGCCCGATCCCGGATCGAACCGCGGCAACCCGCTCCAAATCCAGGGACCGGCAACTGCGCCAGTCTCACTAGCGACAACCAACTTATCTTCGAACGGCAGGTGCGAAGCGAAGGATCGGCTTAGCTCCTGAGCTAGAGAGAGGCCGACGACCGCGGCCCGGGGAACGCCCTCAACCCAGTCGATTGCCCCAGCCGGACCGCACTCCCACCGGAACAGGCCTCGCTCCGAGATGGACGGAACTGGCATGCTTGGTGGTGGAGAATCAGCTAGCTTCGGTTCAGCCGAGGATGGCGGGGCCGGGGGCGCTATCCCGTCCACCAGCAGGCGAACTTCTGGAGAGGCCTGTGCCCGCACCTGTTCCCATCCGGCGGCATCGAGCTCGGCCCCCGCCAGCAAGGGCGCCGCTACTTCCGGCCGATCCGAAGCGAAAATGGCAAGAAGCCTGGCAGACACTGGCAGCCCGGCAATCGCTCGTGCGGCTGAAGCCCGAACCGCTTCTGGAATTTCGGGACGAAGCTCCGAGATCTGATCGAGGGCTCTGGCCAGCAGCGCTGGATCAACCCCACTACCCCCGCGCGCAACCAGCTCAACGAGCTGGCGCCACTGCACAGCCCGATCGCGCGGAGCTTCGGCAGTAAGGCCCAGCACCGTTGAAAGGCGGTCGTCGAAGCGCAAGCAGGTGGCACCCAAGTTGAAAAGCGAAGCTCTCCAACGCTCTAGCGCACTTATTTATTCTGAGGAAAGTGGAAGTAAGTTAACTATCCCATAACAGGACATCGCGTGCGCTAGTAGCAGGAGCCGCGAAACACCGCGGCCCCGCTACAAGATCAGCTACGACTTGCGAGCCACGCAAGCCATAGCTTGGCAGTCGCTTGATGAGTGCCAGACACGGCGTTGAACGCGGCCGTCGCGCCAGCTTTGTCTCCGCTGCGAGCCAACGCAATGCCAAGACGCAGATTGGCGAGGTTCGTGTCCGCTCCACTCTTGGTCAAAGCCGCGCGATACAAGGTAGCAGCCTTGGCGTAATCGCCATAGCCCAGGTAAGCGTCGCCGGTGACCATTGCGGGCCGAGCGGCAGCGGCTGAAAGCGCGGACCTTTCGGCCGCTCCAAGCGAGGCCTTGTCCCCCGCGACCTTGCTGCTGGCCGAGGCATAGACATCGCGGAATACCGGCCGACTGCGATCGATTGCTTTAGCAGCGAAACCCTCGTCCAGCACAGCCTTAGCCTCGCCCGGCAGGCCCTTCAGAGCAGCGGAATTCGCGTAGTTGAAGTAGTCGCCTTCGCCCTTCAGCGCACCCGCCGCCCGCTGCAGGCGGTAAAGGTCGATCTGCTCCGACGGCGACTGTCCGCTGAGCTCCGCCTGAAGCCGGACCGCGTCGCGGACATTGGTGCTGGTAGGCGCAATCATGATCCACTCAGGCAAAAGCTGCGACAGCACGGGCAGCTTGTCCCTGTAAGCTAGGCTGACCGCCCGTCCCATCCATTCGCCTGGCACGGGCTGGCCGGACGCCGTCTTGACCGCGATCGCCTTGCGGAAATGCTCGACAGCCTGCGCATTTTGCCCTTGAGCAGCAGCGAGTTCACCGGCGAGCAGAAACACGTCGCTATTGGTCGTTGGCGAGGCGAGCACCGTCTGCAAGGCGGCGTTTGCACCCGCATAATCCTTGGCCTGGAACTTCAGCTTGGCCTGGTTGAAGCGCAAGTTGGCCAGTACGTCGGCCGGGGCCAGCCCGCTGGCGAGGACCTGGTCGATCGCTTGCGAAGTTGCCGCATTATCCTTTTGCAGCAGGGCCGCACGGAGCCACAGCTGACCAATCGCGTAGCGATCCTGGTTGGTCTTCGCCACTGCTTGCGCGGCCGCCAGCTTGGTCGGCACACTGGCAAGATCGTTGCTAGTAACGGCCGTCTGCAACGCAACAATCGCCTTGCTGGCCTGAGGGGAGATCTTGATCTGCGGAGCCTGTGAAGCCCCCTGCGCTAGCGCCGGTGCACTCGCTGCCGCCAAACCCAAAGCCAGTGACGCGGTCAGCGCCTTGCTCCTGAAAGCCATTCCATTCTCCTGTTCTAAGGCCCGCGCCGCCGCGCACCGGGCATTGGTGAACCCATGTCGGTGCGCCTCTAAACCTGTCGCGCCCCGCTCGCCAGTGCCCTGCTGCGGATCGGGTGAACGCGATTTGAACCGGCTGTAGGCGGAAGCCTTTCGCACCCGCTTTGACGAAAGCGTGACCCTCCTGCTAGCCGCCGCCCGTGATCATTTTCCTGTCCCCGGCCAAATCGCTCGACTTCCAGTCGCCTTACGAGGAGGAACCGAGCAAGGCGCGTTTCTCCACCGAAGCACGGCGGTTGGCGCGCGCGGCGGCAAAGCTTGGTCCTGAGAAGCTGGCCGAGCTGATGCACATCTCGTCTGCGCTCGCCGAGCTTAACGCCCAACGGTTCAAGCGCTTCGCGCGGGCGGACGAGCGTCCTGCGATCCGCGCGTTTTCGGGCGACGTCTACCGCGGTTTCGATGCGGCCAGCGCGTCCGAGGACACCATCGCCTTTGCCCAAGACCACCTCAGGATACTGTCGGGTCTATACGGCGTGCTGCGGCCGCTGGATGGCATCAGGCCTTACCGGCTCGAGATGAGCACGCGCTGGGCACCGGAGAGCGACAAGCTGACGGATCACTGGGGCGACAAGGTTGCCAAGTCCGTGCTCAAGGACCTCAAGGCCGAAGGATCGCGCACGATCCTCAATCTTGCGAGTAAGGAGTATTACGCGGCGGTCGGTCCGCATGTCCCTCGCAAGGTCTCCGTCATTGCCCCGGACTTCAGGGTCCGCACCGCCAAGGGCCTCCAGTTCCAGAGTTTCACTGCCAAGGTCGCTCGCGGCGCGATGGCCCGCTGGATATGCGATGACCGCATCAGCGATCCTGCCGCCCTGCCCAGCTTCGCGGCTGACGGCTGGCGTTTCGATTGGGAAGGCTCAACTGACGCAAAGCCGCTGTTCGTCCGCGAAACCGCATGAATCTCCTCGCGCGCGTACGCGCGGACTGCTAGGCACATCTGAGGGGCGAAGTAGCGCGTTTAGTGCTGCATTTCACCACGTCTAACGAGAACAAGAGCGACAGGAACAGACTTGGCCACTCAACCGCCGGCGGACATGCCCAGCGACGCGATTGCACCCATCTCCATCGTCGAGGAGATGAAGACCAGCTACCTCGACTACGCCATGTCGGTGATCGTCAGCCGAGCGCTGCCGGACGTGCGCGACGGGCTGAAGCCAGTGCACCGCCGCATCCTCTATTCCGCCAGCGAGAATGGCTTCTTCTACAACCGGCCGTACCGCAAGTCCGCCCGCATCGTGGGTGACGTGATCGGTAAATACCACCCGCACGGCGACACGGCGATCTACGACGCATTGGCCCGGATGACCCAGGACTGGTCGATGCGGGTGCCGCTGATCGACGGCCAGGGCAACTTCGGCTCCATGGATCCCGATCCGCCCGCAGCCATGCGTTACACGGAAGCGCGGCTGGCCAAGGCGGCAAGCTTCCTGCTTGGCGACCTCGACAAAGACACGGTCAACTTCCAGCCGAATTACGACGCCAGCGAGCGCGAGCCGCAGGTGCTGCCGGCGCGCTTTCCCAACATCCTGGTCAACGGCGCTGGCGGCATTGCCGTTGGCATGGCCACAAACATCCCGCCCCACAACCTGGGCGAGGTGCTTGCGGCCTGCCGTGCCTATATCGACGATCCGGCGGTCACGACCGAACAGTTGATGGAGCATGTGAAGGGACCCGATTTCCCGACCGGCGCTATCATCCTGGGCACCGCCGGCATTCGCAGCGCCTACACGACCGGTCGCGGCTCGATCGTGCTGCGCAGCCGGTACAAGGTCGAGGAAGGCCGTAACGAGCGCCGCTCGATCGTACTGACCGAAATCCCCTACCAGCAGGGCAAGAACGCGCTGGTCGAGAAGATCGCCGAGGCTGCCAAGGACAAGCGGATCGAGGGCGTCAGCGACATCCGCGACGAGTCCAACCGCGAAGGCGTCCGGATCGTCATCGAGCTGAAGCGTGATGCCACTCCGGAAGTGGTGCTGAACCAGCTGTGGCGGCACACACCGGCACAAGGGTCGTTCCCCGCCAACATGCTGGCCATCCGCGGCGGTCGCCCCGAAACGTTGACCCTGCGCGACATCATCGAAAGCTTCATCAAGTTCCGCGAGGAGGTCATCACCCGCCGCGCC
Organism: Sphingomicrobium sp.; assembly: GCA_035537335.1. Lineage (GTDB taxonomy): Bacteria > Pseudomonadota > Alphaproteobacteria > Sphingomonadales > Sphingomonadaceae > Sphingomicrobium. Next base: position 5,757 of record DATLMM010000026.1, read on the forward strand.
AAGTTCGAGCTGCTCAAGGCGCGCGAGCGGGCGCACATCTTGCTGGGCCTGGTAGTTGCGGTGACCAACCTTGACGAAGTGGTCCGCATCATTCGTGGTTCGTCCAGTCCCGCCGAAGCGCGCGAGAAGCTGCTTGAGCGCGAATGGGCCAGCGACCAGATCCGTGGCTACATAAAGCTGGTTGAGGCCGTTGAGCCGCAGGCCGCCGGTGAGACGTACAAGCTCACGGAAATGCAGGTGCGCGCCATTCTCGAGCTTCGTCTCCATCGCCTCACGGCGCTCGGCCGGGACGAGATCGGCAACGAGCTGGAAGGTCTCGCCAAAACCATCGGCGAACTGCTGGAGATCCTCGGCAACCGCTTAAAGCTTTACCAGCTCATGCGCGAGGAATTCGACGAGATCGACCGCGAGTTCTCGACTCCGCGCGTGACCGAACTCGCCGCCGCAGCCGACGGCATCGACGACGAGGACCTGATTGAGCGCGAGGAGATGGTCGTAACCGTCACCATGACGGGCTACATCAAGCGCACTCCCCTGGCCCTGTTCCGCGAGCAGAAGCGCGGCGGCAAGGGTCGCTCGGGCATGGGCACCAAGGATGAGGACGCTGTCACCAGCCTGTTCGTGACCTCGACCCACAATCCCGTGCTGTTCTTCTCGAACTTCGGCCGCGTCTATCGCATGAAAGTGTGGCGCCTGCCGGAGGGCGGCCCGACTGCTCGGGGTCGGCCGATGATCAACCTGCTGCCGCTCGCTGCCGGTGAGGTCATCACGACCGTGTTGCCGCTACCGGAGGATGAGGACAGCTGGTCCGCGCTGCACATCATGTTCGCCACCGCGCACGGTACGGTGCGGCGCAACAGCATGGATGCGTTCCGCAACATTCCCACGGCCGGCAAGATCGCGATGCGCTTCGGCATCTCAGAGGGCGAAGAAGGTGAGGAGGACGTCACCGACCGCCTGATCGGAGTGGCGCTGCTCAGTGAAGAGGATGACGTGCTGCTCGCCACGCGCAACGGCAAGGCGATCCGTTTCATGTCCACCGACGTGCGCGAGTTCCAGAGCCGCACCTCGACCGGCGTGCGCGGCGTCCGGCTGCTAGGCGACGATGAAGTCATCTCCATGTCCATCCTGCGCCGCGCCGGCACCACGCAGGAGGAGCGCGAAGCTTACCTTCGCTGCCCACCCTGGCGTGACCGCGAGGGCATGGACTGCACTCTGCCGGCCGATCGCCTGGCCGAGATGGCGGAACGGGAGCAATTCATCCTCACCATCACGGAGAACGGGTTTGGCAAGCGGACCAGCTCCTACGAGTATCGCCGCACTAATCGGGGTGGCCAGGGCATCACCAACATCGACACGTCCGCTCGCAATGGCCGGGTTGTTGCGAGTTTCCCGGTGAAGCCGGGCGAGCAGCTGATGCTGGTCACCGACCAGGCGAAGATGATCCGCACGACCGTCGGCTCCATCCGGATCGCTGGCCGCAATACGATGGGCGTGATGATCTTCCGAGTGGCCGACAACGAGCATGTGGTCGGCGTTGCCCGGATCGACGAAAGCGATGAAGTTGAGGTCGAGGCGATCGAAGGCGACATCGCACCGGACGACGGCGCTTCCACTGGAGAGCAGGAGCTCGACAAGCCCGTTGATCCCGCGATGGAATGAGTCCGGAGGCGGCGTGAGGCGAGCAACCGCTTCGTCTCACCCGGCGTTCTTCCCTTGCTAACAAGGAGACCGGAATGCCCATTCCCAACAACGCGCTTGTCCTCGTTCTCGATGGTCGGAAGATGCTGTTCTTCCGCAACCAGGGTGATGAGAACCAGATCGACCTGCGCACGGAAGCGCACGACGAGCGCGACGATGCTCATCACGATCGCGACCTGAAGACTGATTCCCCTGGCACCGCGGCTGCCGGCGGGTCGGGCGCCGACACGCATCGACCGGCGATGGAAGAAACCGATTCCAAGCAGCAGGACGAAGACAATTGGGTCAAGGACGCGGCCGAAGAGCTGAAACGCCGCGCGCTCAGGAACGACTTCGACCACATCTGCATCGTTGCGCCACCCAAGGCCTTGGGCGTGCTGCGCAAGGCGCTCCACAAGGAAGTGGAGAAGCGGGTGGTCTGCACGATCAACAAGGAGATGAGCGGGCGTCCCATCCCGGACATCGAGGCGCTGATCGTCAGCGAGACCAAGGCCGCCGAGCCCGCCGACGTTTAGTCCGGCGCGTGGCAGACGGCTTCGATGTTTGCTCCATCAGGATCGAATACGAAGGCAGCGTAGTAGTTGGGTCCATAATGCGGGCGAGGGCCGGGACTGCCGTTGTCCCGCCCGCCCGCTTCGAGCGCTGCAGCGTGGAACGCGTCTACCTGGGCGCGGGTCTCTGCCGCGAGAGCTACGTGGAGACCCTCGCCAACGCGTTCATTGTCGGCGATCCAAAGGAACGGGTTGCCGGGCGTCCCGAAGCCGATCGCCGTGCCTCCGCTCTGCGTCTGCTCGGGCGTTGCCGCCATTTGAACCTGAAATCCGAGCGGTGCCAGCGCGGCTTCGTAGAAGCGCCTGGAGCGTTCGATGTCGCTAACCGCGAAGCCTATATGATCGATCATTCTTCAGCTCCTCTCAGGCGAACAGGTGGGTGACCTCCGCTTGCGGCGCGACCCACTTCAGCAGCAGGGAACGGTGGCAGCCCGCCGGCTCACGCTCGAAGCAGAGCAGGGCGCTCGGCGTCTCCTCGGCCAACGCGACCATCTCGGCCCCTTGTGCGATCGCTTCGGGCAGCTCCAGCTGGCTGGAATAGATGCGCTCGAGATCGGCCTGCCGCCCCTCGCGGGCCGCCTCACGCCCAGCCGCTGGCGTACCAAGCGCGCGCAGGTGGACATAGCCGATGCCCGCTTCGGCCAGCGCTCCACGCAGGGGCGTCTTGGAGAAGCCTGGGCGACGCGACAGTGGCAAGGCCCGCACGTCGATCACCTGCCGGACACTCGCGCTCGTAAGTGCGGCATTGAATTCGGGCATGATCGCCGCTTCATAGCCGATCGTATAGATCCTCATGCGCTCAGACGGGGCCGACCAGCGGAAACTTCGGTATGGCGATGTCAAAGGTTTCGCCGTCTTCGTCCACCATCCGATAGCTGCCTTCCATCGACCCGGTCGGCGTGGACAGGGGGCAGCCGGAAACATAATCGAAGCTTGCGTCCGGCGCGATCAGCGGCATCTCGCCGACCACCCCTTCGCCGCGAACCTCGTGCAGCGCGCCGCGGCCGTCGCTGATTCGCCAGTGGCGCGATAGCAGTTGGACGCTCTTGTCCGACTTGTTTTCCAGCCGAATGTGGTACGACCAAAACCAGCGGCCACTGGCGGGAGCGGATTGCTCGGCAAGGTAGGAAACTGCGACCCGCACCGTCATGCCGCGAGTGTGCGCTTCGTGCGGGAACAGCACGGCCATGGTGTCGAACGCGGGCATGCAGGCGTCTCTAGGCGTGGCCGGCGGCTCGGCGCAAGCGTTCCGCCAACCTTGCACGCGCCTCGTTTAGCACATCCGCCCGCTCGGTCAGCAGGTCGCGCGCCAGGAAGTGCCCGGTCAACTTCAATCCGTCGAGCACATCCGTCAGCGAAGCCGCCCCGCCGACGAGCATGAATGCCGGCAAGCGCAGCAAGCGACCGGCGTAGGGCTCCGCCTGGTCCGCGCTGACGGCCCTGCCCGATCTTGGCGAGACGGCGACCAGTTGATCCTGCGCGCCGCTGATTGCGCATTGCTCAAGGTCGAGCCCAAAGCCCAGCTCGGCCAGCAACAGCAATTCATAGCGCACCAGCGAGCTGCCCCACCCCGCCACCGATGGCGCAGCCTCGATCGCGTCTAGCAGTCCGCCGAGCGCCGCAAAGAGCCGCGGATAGGGCTGCTGCTCGGGCAACGCGGTCGCGGTCAGCGCTGTTGCCCACTCGATCGCCGCGGCCGGCAGCGGCTCGCTCAACAGCGGTCCGCGGCTATGGGTCAACTCCACCGTGGCCTGCGGCAGCTGGGTGTCGGTCCGGGCCGCCAGTTGCGCCTCCAGGAGGTTGCCGGGGATCAGCACCGGCCGCATCCGCCGCCCACGCGCGCCGCGGACGTAAGCCGCCTGCAGCCCGTGCTGCTCCGTCAGCAGCCGGACCACCGCCCCATGCTCCCCGTGCGTACGGAGGGCGAGCATGATGGCGGGGGCGGCGAACCTCATCCGTTGGGATGAAAATAGTCGTGCAGCTGGCGCGCCATGGCTTTGCTGATGCCCGGTGCACGCTCGAGGTCCTCCAGCGGCGCACCTTTAACCGCCTTGGCCGTGCCGAAGTGCATCAGCAGCGCCCGCTTGCGGTTAGGGCCGATGCCCGGAACCTCGTCCAGCGTCGAAGTGATCAGGCTCTTCGCGCGCTTGGCCCGGTGCGTGCCGATAGCGAAGCGATGCGCCTCGTCACGTAAACGTTGAAGGTAGAAGAGCAGGGCACTGTTGGGCGGCAGGGTGACCTCGCGGCCATTGGGCAGGTGGAACACCTCGCGGCCCGCATTGCGGTCCGGTCCCTTGGCGACGCCGATCACCGGCACGTCGTGGACGCCGGCGTCCTCCATGATCTCGAGCACGGCATTGAGCTGCCCTCGACCGCCGTCGATCAGCAGCAGGTCGGGCCACTCACCGCTCTGCCGATCGGGATCGTCCTTCTCCAATCGGGCGAAGCGGCGCTCCAGCACTTCCTTCATCATGCCGAAGTCGTCGCCCGGCGTAACACCCGACTTGATGTTGAACTTGCGATAGCTGTTCTTGCGAAAGCCTTCCGGCCCGGCGACGATCATCGCGCCGGTGGCGTTGGTACCCATGATGTGGCTGTTGTCGTAGACCTCGATCCGCTTGGGCACGTCGGGCAGCTCGAACATATCCGCCAGATCGCGGAGCAGCTTCCCCTGCGTCGTGCTCTCCGCCATCCGCCGCTCGAGTGCTTCCTCCGCATTGCGACGCGCCTGCTCCATCAGCTTGCGCCGGTCGCCGCGTTGCGGACGCTCGATCACCACCTTGCTCGACGCCCGTTCCGACAGCGCCTCGGCCAGCAGCTCGGCCTCGGGCAGCTCCCGATCGACCAGCACCCGCTTGGGCGGCGGCATGTCCTCGTAGAACTGCACCAGAAAGCTGGCGAGCACCTCCGCCTCGGGCACTTCGGTGGTATGCGCGGGAAAGAAGCTGCGGTGCCCCCAGTTCTGCCCGCCACGAATGAAGAAGGCCTGGATGCACATCTGCCCGGCCTTGCAGGCCAGCGCGAAGATGTCGCCGTCGCCGAGCCCCTCGGCATGCACTGTCTGGCTGCCCTGGATATAGGTCAGCGCACGGAGCCGGTCGCGGTAGACGGCGGCAAGCTCGAAGTCCTGAGCTTCCGCCGCTCCGGCCATCAGCTTGCCAAGCCGCGCCTGCACCCCGGTCGACTTGCCGGTCAGGAAGTTCTTCGCGTCCTCAACCAGCTCCCGGTACTCGTCCGGCTCGATACGGCCGACGCAAGGAGCCGAGCAACGGCGGATCTGGTACAGCAGGCATGGCCGCGAGCGGTTGGCGAAGAAGCTGTCGGAGCAGCTTCTCAGCAGGAACAGCTTCTGCAGTGCGTTGAGGGTGCGGGTGACCGATCCGGCGCTGGCGAACGGGCCGAAATACTGCCCCTTCGCTCGCCGCGCACCGCGATGCTTCTGGACCCGCGGGTAGGCATGGTCTTCCCGCAGCAGGATGAAGGGGAAGCTTTTGTCGTCGCGCAGCAGCACATTGTACGGCGGCCGGAAGCGCTTAATCAGCTGTGCTTCCAGCAGCAGCGCCTCGGCCTCCGTCCGCGTGGTGACGATGGTCATCGAGCGGGTCTGAGAGACCATCCGTTGAAGCCGCTTCGACAGCCGCGCGACCTGCGTATAGCTGGTCACCCGTTGCTTGAGGGCGCGCGCCTTGCCGACGTAGAGCACGTCGCCCTTGGCATCCTGCATCCGGTACACGCCCGGCCGCGCCGGCAGGGTCTGCAGCACGTTGCGGATCGCCGCCACGCCGGCCTGGAGGTCGGGAGCCTCGCCCCCGCCCTTTACCGTGTAGGTCGCCTGGTCTTCGTTGAAACGCTCGGCCGCCCGCGGATGCTCGGGACGGTCGGCGGGAGTGCGGTTCATAAACTACTATCTAGGCGGCCCGGCCCCGCCGTGCCAGCCTCCCCGATCAGGCCGCGGCGCGAACCTGCTCCGCCTCGTCCAGCATCCACTCGGCCGCGGCGCGGGCATGGATGGCGGTGCTGTCATAGACCGGCAGCACATTGGCGCGCACGTCCACCGCGAGCACCAGCTCCGTGCAGCCGAGCACGATCGCCTGGACCTTCTTCTTGCCCAGTTCGGTGATCAGCGTCTTGAGCTTGCGCTGGCTGTCGCGCACGACGCGGCCGGCCGCCAGTTCCTGGTAGATGATGCGATCGACCTCCGTCATCCACTGGGGATCGATCGGCGCCAGCTGAATGCCGCGCCCCTCGATCCGTTCGCGGACGAACGGCTGGGTCATGGTGAAGCGGGTGCCGAGCAGGGCCACGCGCTGGACACCATCGCGGGCCAGCCGCTCGCCGACCGCATCGCCGATGTGCAGCAACCGCACCTCGCCGGCGGCGGCGGTAACCTCCCCATGCACCCGGTGCATGGTGTTGCTGGCCATGATCACCCCTTCGGCCCCAGCCGTCACCAGCCGGGCCGTCGTGTCGGCGGCGAGATGCCCCAGCGTGAGCCAATCCTCGGCCTGCTGCAGCCGGGCAACCTCGGCCAGGTCGAGGCTTTCGATCACGAGGGAGGCGCTGTGCAGCCCGCCGAGCCGCGCCGCCACCGCCTTGTTGATCTGTTCGTAGTAGAGCGCGGTCGAGGCCCAGCTGACCCCGCCGATGATCCCCAGCTTTCGCACCTTCAAGTCCCCTTCCCCGCAACCGCCGCCTCCCCGACGACGGTTTTACGCCCGAAACAAAGTCATTCGATTCAGGGCACTAGTCCGGCCCTGGAGTTCTTCTCACCTATTGGCCGGACAGCAGCAAGCGGGTGAATCGACAATCAAAGGAGAATTAATCACCGGGCGCCGGATTGTTGCGCCGGAGCGACCAGTAGAGGTGATTAGCGGCTGAGGCCGGGCGTGGAAGGTCGGTCAGCATAGTGGATGGCTCGCGGTGTCGCCCAGCTGTCCGCGAACTCCCGCCGCCGCGAATTGTCGGTTGCGGATATATTCTTTGTGTCGAAGTTGCAGCGATCACAGCATTCGCATTTGCTGCATGTATCGATCCGAGCGGATGTCCTCGCCGTCGCTATCGAGTTGCCGCGGTAAAGTGGTGGAAAGATGCCGATTGGCTCCGCCGTCTCCCATGCTAGACGAGGCGCATGCCCACCGCTGACGAGTTCTCCTCCACCACCATCGACACGCCGTTCGACGCCGCCCTGTCCGAGCGCTACCTGGTCTATGCGCTGTCCACGATCACCGCGCGCTCGCTGCCGGATGTTCGTGACGGGCTGAAGCCGGTGCATCGGCGACTGCTGTGGGCGATGCGGCTGCTGCGGCTTGATCCGGCCGGCGCCTACAAGAAATCTGCTCGCGTGGTTGGCGACGTGATCGGCAAGTATCACCCGCACGGCGACCAGTCGGTCTACGACGCGATGGTGCGGCTCGCCCAGAGCTTCGCGCTCCGCTACCCCCTCGTCGACGGCCA
>DATLMM010000027.1:0-66308 GCA_035537335.1 Sphingomicrobium sp.
CTACCGCCTCGGCCTCTGCGCCGAGCAAAGCGCGCTGACTGTCGCGCAGCACGCCTTCGGGCTCGACAAAGTCGCGCGGATGGCTGTGGCGGGCGGAGGCGTCGGCTCAGACGGTCTCCAAGGCGAACAGACCGTCACCCCCTGCGGTGGCTGCCGTCAATCGATCCTGGAAGCCGCCCACCTGTCTGGCAACGATATCGAGATACTTTGCGCCAGTGGAGAGGGGCACGAAGTCGAACCACTCCTGATCAGCGGCCTGCTACCGCATGGCTTCGGGCCGGACAACCTGAGCGACGCCGCTCAGTCCTGACGCCAGGGCCCGCCGGTCGCATCCAGGATCACCTGCACCGTCTCCGCCGGCTGATCCCACATCGGGAAGTGACCGCTGCCCGCGAACCAGTGCAGTGACGAGGACGGAAACGCTGCCTGTGCCCGCTTGGCTTGCACGGGAATGCACAACCGGTCCTGCTTGCCCCAGCCGATTACTACCGTCCCGGTGCCAGGAGCGGCAGGTCCCGCCTGCTCGGGCCCGTTCGCGAGATCGGCCACAAGCGCGTCGAATGTTGGGGTCGAGGCAAAGCTCTTCAGTTCGTTCGCTACCGGCTCAGGATCGAGCGCCCAGGGCCGCGCAGACAATTGAGCCAGCAATGCGGTCCTCGTAACCGGGTTCCCCACCAGCGCAGGCAAGGCCGGCCGGGCCAGCCGCAACAGGTTCACGGAAGCGGTGATTGTAGTGCTGAAGAAGGTTCGCTCCCAACCCCGCCAGAATCCGCCCGGATCAAGCGCCACTACCGAGCCCGCCTCCGCAGTGCGGGCGAGTTCCAGCACGAGGCGGCCGCCGAGCGAACTGCCGACCATGTCGGCACCGGTCAGCCCCTGCTCCGAAAGGAACCCGCGCACACTCCGCGCCAGACCGGCGAAAGTACCACTGTCGGGCTCGGCCCGGCTGTCACCATGACCGGGCAAGTCGATCAGGATCAACTCGCGATGCTTCGCCAATGCAGGAAGGATCGGCGCCCACGCAGCGCGGGAACTGCCCAGCCCGTGGATCAGCAGCAGTTTGGGGCCGGACCCCTGCCTTGAGAATGATAACATGCCGGCCAAACGAACGCCTGCTGTTTTCGGGCCCCCCACGGAACAGACGCGTCCGGCGTTCGCTCGTCTCTCACCAGGAGAACGACCATGTTGCGACGATTGCTATTCACCATCGGCATCGGCTGGCTGATGCGGCGCTTGACCGGCGGGCGGAGCATGGGCCGGCGCTGGTAGCGCCTACGCCAGCTTGATCTCGCGCAGGCGCTCCATGAGATAGTCGTGGCTGCCGATTGGCGGCCACTTGGGCTGTTCGCCCGGTGGTACCGTGCCGGGCACCGCCTCGATGACAAAGTCCGGCCGAAAGTGCAGGAAGTACGGCATGGAGTAACGCGCCTTGCTCGCCCGCTCCGGGGCCGGGTTTACGACCCGGTGCGAAGTGGAGCGCAGCTTGCCGTTGGTCAGCCGCTGCAGCATGTCGCCAATGTTGATCACCAGCTCGCCCGGCTTGGGTGAAACCGGGATCCAGCGCCCGTCTCTGGTCAGCAGCTCCAGCCCGGCTTCCTCGGCGCCGAGCAGCAGCGTGATGGTGTTGATGTCCTCATGCGCACCGGCGCGGATATGTTCGCCGGTCGGCTCTGTCTGAGGCGGATAGTGGAGCAGGCGCATGACGCTGTTCCCGTCGCGCACCGTGTCCGTAAAATATTCCTCCTCGACGCCGAGATAGCGCGCGATCGCGTTCAGCACCTTCAGGCCGGCACCGTCGAAAGTATCGTAGAGCTCCAGGAAGGTCTCCCTGAAGCCGGGCACTTCGTCCGGCCACACGTTGGGCGCCATGACATCGCTGAACCGGTGCCCGGCCGCCAGTTCCCGGCCGACGTGCCAGAACTCCTTGAGGTCATGGGCGTTGTGTCCCTTGGCCGTCTCGATCCCGAACGGCGTGTAGCCCCGCGCTCCGCCCTGCCCGAGAGCATACTTGCGCTTCACCTCGTCCGGCAGCGCAAAGAACGCCTTTGCCTTCTCCTCGGCGCGGGCGATCAGTTCGGGCGGGATGCCGTGATCGGCGATGACGGCAAAGCCATATTCCTCGAAACTGCGGCCCAGCTTCTGCGCGAACGCATCACGGTCGTGATCGGCTTCAGTCAGGGAAACGGAGGCGATATTGTCGGGAGTGAGAAGGTCGGTGCTCATGTGTCTCTTCTAAGCAGTTGCTTTGTCATCGTCATGCTGAACTTGTTTCAGCATCCATCGCTTCACACGCGCGGCTGCACCGGCGGTGGGATGGACCCCAAACAAGTTGGGGGCGTCAGCTTCCTTAAGGCATCATGATCCCGGCCAACGCGGCGCTCATCAGGTTGGCCAGGCTCCCGGCAATCAGCGCTCGGACACCCAGCCGCGCGATAACCGGCCGCTGATTTGGTGCCAGTCCGCCGGTCACCGCCATCTGGATCGCGATGGACGAGAAGTTGGCGAATCCGCACAGCGCGAACGTCACGATCGCCCGGCTCCGCTCGCTCAACGCCGCAGCCGGACCGGTGGCGTTGCCAAGATCGATGAAGGCGACAAACTCGTTCAGCACGATCTTGGTCCCGAACAGCCCGCCCGCAACGCCTGCCTCGTTCCACGGCACGCCGATCAGGAACATGAAGGGTTGGAAGAGGTAGCCGACCAGCTGCTGGAAACTCAGGTTCGGCGCCCCGAACCAGCCGCCAACTCCGCCCAGCAATCCGTTCGCCAACGCCACCAGCGCCACGAACGCCAGCACCATCGCGCCGACCGCGACCGCAAGCTTGACGCCGGTCTGCGCTCCCTGCGCCGCGGCCATGATGATGTTGGCTGGCTTCTCCCCCTCTTCGAAGGTTTCGGCGATCTCGACCGTCTCGGCCGGTGGCCCGGCCATGGCTGCCGCCATCTCCGGCGTCGGCGGGGCGGCAGGCTCGGGCGGATCCGGCATGATGATCTTGGCCATCAGGATGCCGCCCGGCGCCGACATGAAGGCAGCCGCCAGCAGGTACGGCAGATACTCTGGCCCGAGCAGGCTGGCATAGGCCGCCAGAATCGTGCCCGCGACCCCGGCCATGCCGACCGTCATCAAGGTGAACAGCTTGGCTGGCGGCAGAGCGGGAAGATAGGGCCGCACCACCAGGGGGCTTTCCGACTGACCGACGAAGATGTTCGCGGCCGATCCCAGTGCCTCGACCCGGCCGATGCCCGTGATCCAGCCGATCGCGCCGCCGACCCAGCGCACCACTCGCTGCATGATGCCGAGATAGTAGAGGATGCTGACCAGCGCCGCGAAGAAGATGATCACCGGCAGTGCGCTCAGCGCGAAGGTCTGATAGAGCGCGGGGTTCTTGTCGGCCGGTCCGAACAGGAACTCCGTCCCCTTGCCGGCATAACCAAGCAGGTTAGACACTCCCGTCGCCATGCCATTGATGCCGGCCCGGCCCGACGGGGTGTAGAGCACCAGGAAGGCGATAACCGCCTGCAGCGAGAAGGCCGATCCGACTACCCGCGGGCGGATGGCGCGCTTGTTGGTCGACAGCAGGAACGCAAGCAACAGGAGGGCGGCAATGCCGACCAGGCCGAACAGGTGGTTCATTCGTGTGAGGGCCTCCCCGCCCCTTACCAGACCATGCCTTGCGTAGCGTTCTTCGCCGCCGCGTCCAGCATGTCGATCGCCTCGGCCGGGGTGTGGGCCAGCATCAGCTGCTCGCGCCGCGCCTTGGACAGGAAACCGCTTTCGCTGACATGGTCCATGAACATGTCCAGCCCGCGCCAGAAGCCGTGCACGTCGAGCAGGGCAAACGGCTTGGCATGGTAGCCGAGCGCATTCCACGTCCATGCTTCGAACAGCTCATCCAACGTGCCGATACCGCCGGGCAAGGCGACGAACGCGTCACACAGCTCGGTCATACAAGCCTTGCGCTCATGCATGCCGGCGACCGTGTGGAGTTCGGTCAGACCCGTATGCGCAACCTCCTTGTCGACCAGCGCCTGCGGGATCACTCCGTGCGCCCGGCCGCCGGCCTCCAGCACCGTATCGGCGACAATGCCCATGAGGCCGAGCCGCCCGCCGCCGTACACCAGCTCGATGCCCCGCGAGACCATCTCGCGCGCAAGCTCGCGCGCCACCTCGGCGAACGCCGGGTCCGCGCCGCTCGCCGACCCGCAATAAACCGCGATGCGCGTGATTCCTCCACCGCTCGTCCCGAGCGAAGCCTGTCCCAAGCTGCGGCGAGGGGTCGAGGGGCGTTGTTCCGAGCCCATGCTCACAGCTTCACCAGTTCCTTCAGGTCCGCCACCGGGCGCGCTCCGAAGTGACTGATGATCTCGGCCGCCGCGATCCCGCCGGTCATCAGCTGACGCTCGACCCCATGCCCCTTGCAGCGCGCCGCCAGGAATCCGGCCGCGAACAGATCACCCGCACCAGTCGTGTCGATCACTTTCTCCACTGGCACCGCTGGCACGTCCGTCCGCACTCCATCCTCGTACGCCAGCGCTCCCGCCGGTCCGCGGGTAATCACCAGCGTCGGCACCTTGGGCGCGAGCTCGACAATGGCGCCGTCGAGGTCCGCCGCGCCCGTCAGCTGCAGCGCCTCGTCCTCATTGGCGAATAAGAGGTCCACGCCGCCAGTCTCGATCATCGCCTGGAAGCTGTCCTTGCGACCCGCGATGCAGACGCTTTCCGACAGGGTGAAGGCGACCTTGTTACCGGCCGCATGGGCGATCTCAACCGCGCGGAACAGCGCTCGCCGCGGACCCTCTGGTCCGAACAGATAGCCCTCGAGCATCAGGACCTGCGCGGCCGCGATCAGTTCGTAATGCAGGGCTTCCGCACGCAGCTGGTGAGAGGCGCCCGGACAGGTGTTCATGGTCCGCTCGCCGTCCGGCGTCACCAGGATCAGGCAGCGGCCGGTCGGCATGCCCTCGCTGATCGGCGGCGTGTCGAACCGCACCCCCAGCGCCCGCATGTCATGGGCGAAGATGTCGCCAAGCTGATCGTTCGCGACCTGGCCGATAAAGGCAGCATCGACCCCGATCGCCGCAATCCCGGCCATGCTGTTGGCCGCCGACCCGCCGCTGGTTTCCCTGGCCGCACCCATTGCCGCGTACAGCCTGTCGGCCGCCTCCGGTTCGAGCAGCTGCATCGATCCCCTGGGCAGATGGTGGCGCAACAGAAACTCATCGTCGCATGTCGCGATGACGTCGACGATCGCATCGCCGATGGCGACAATATCCAGTTTGCGGGAAGTCACGGGCGCGGCGGTTAGAAGCGGACCGCAGTCCGGTCAAGAAACCGTCGCTGCAAGGAGCCGAAAGCGACGCGGCAATCCAGTGTTCGGAAAGCAGACTGGATTGCTTCGCCGCGCTCATGGGACGGGGCTTGCCTCTTCGCAGCAAGCCGCTACCCCTCCGCGCCCATGAGCACCGACACCGCCGCTCAGCCGGCAGCCACCTTCACCATCTCCCGTTCCCTGTTCGCCCTGGCCGTCTTCTACGGCGGCATGGTCTGCATCGCCGGCGTGCTCGGCAACAAGCAGGTCGCGCTGGGACCATTGGCAGTGGAAGCCGGCATCTTCGCCTTCCTGATGCTGGTCGTGACCAGCTCCGCCGTCGCCGAACTGCACGGCAGCAGGCTCGCCAACCGGTTGGTGCTGCTCGGCTTCGTGCCGCTGATCGCATCCTTTCTGCTGACCTTGGTCGTGCTGGCCCTCCCGGCCAGTCCGGAGATGGAAGCCGGGCGCCTGTCCTCGTTCGAGACAATCATGAGCTCGACCCCGCGCATCTGGCTTGGCGGCATCTTCGCCTATGGCATCTCGACTTTGCTCAACGTCTACATCTTCAGCCGCCTGAAGGGACGGGAAGGCTCACGCCTGCTGTGGCTCCGTTCCGGCATCGCGAGTGCGTTGAGCCAGGCCGTCGATACGCTGATCTTCATCACCATCGCCTTCTACGGCGTCTTCCCCATTGGCGAGCTGCTCGCCGGACAGATGATCGCCAAGGTCGTGCTGTCGATTGTGCTTGTTCCGCCACTCATTTACATTTTTGTCGGCATCGGTCGGCGGCTGGACCGCGCGGCGGGTTGATCCTCGCCAACTTATCTGCTGTTCACCCGCCCGAGTCGCGGGGGTGGCGACCGGGCAAGTTGTGTTTTGGCAACAAGGGCTAAGCAAAGGGTGAACCCTCATCGGGGCGTCACCCTTTTGTCTTATTCCCTGCCCATCAGCCCCGTCGTGCCTGACGTCTAGTTTTCGGGTCTTACTTCAGCCATCGGGGTTCAACGTGAACAAAGCTCTTCTGCTGCGCACCGGCGCGGCCCTTGCCCTTCCGCTCGCCGCCTCCATCGCTGCGCCTACCGCGGCTCTTGCGCAGTCCACCGGCACGGAGGCGACCGAGAACACAGAAGCAACCGTGGTCGTCACTGGCACCCGCAATCGCGGCGTTGGCGGCGTGGTGATTCCCGATGTTCCAAAGACCCGCTCGATCCTCACCAACGAGATCCTGACCCGCCAGTCCGATGGCCAGTCGGTGCTGCAGTCGATCAACCTGGTGCCAGGCGTCAACTTCACCAACTCGGACCCGTACGGTTCCTCTGGCGGCAACCTGCGTATTCGCGGTTTTCCCGGCAATCGTGTCGCCCTGCTGTTTGACGGCCTGCCGCTCAACGACACCGGCAACTACGCCATCTTTTCCAACCAGCAGATGGACCAGGAAATCATCGATCAGGTGTCGGTGAACCTCGGCACCACTGACGTCGACTCGCCGACCCCCTCGGCCGCCGGCGGCGTTGTCAGCTACCGCACCATTCTCCCGACGAACGAGCCAAGCGCCCTGATCAAGGGCAGCCTTGGCAGCTTTGACTATGGACGCGTGTTCGGCATCGTTCAGTCCGGCGATCTCACCAGCTCCGGCACCCGGGCCTTTCTGGCCGGGTCGCTCCAGCAGTATGACAAGTTCAAGGGACCGGGCGACCTGGAGAAGAAGCAGGTCAATGCTCGCGTTTACCAGCCGCTCGGCGGCAATGGCGATTTCCTCTCGATCTCGGGTCACTTCAACCGCAATCGCAACAATAGCTACAACAATGGTTTGGTGACCGACTATCTCGCCGATCGCGACTTCGACAATATCGAGCAGTGCGCCCGTGCCGTCCCGACCGCCGGAGCGGTCGACAACGACGGTGCGGCGACGACGACCGACACCACGGTTCCCGGTCTCGCTCCCAGCACCTGCACCAACTATTACAACCTGCGCATCAACCCGTCAGACACTGGCAACATCCGCGGCGCGCTGAAGCTGTCCCTGACTGACAAGCTGACCCTTACGGCTGACCCAGGTTACCAGTCAGTGCTGGCAAACGGGGGCGGCACGGCTACCCTGAGCGAAACGGATAGCCGCCTCCGCGGTGCCACGCCGCTGGACAGCCCCGGCGTGGACCTGAACGGTGACGGCGACTTCCGCGATACCGTGCGCGTCTACCAGCCCAGCAACACCCGCACTCATCGCTACACTTTCCTCTCGTCGCTGATCTGGGAAGTGAATGACCAGAACCGTCTGCGGGTCGCCTACACCTTCGACCGCGGCCGCCATCGCCAGACGGGTGAGTTCGGCCGGGTAGAAATCGACGGCGATCCCCTCAGCGTGTTCGGCGGCAAGAACAGCGATGACGCCAGCATCTTCACCGCCGACGGGACCAAGCTGCAGAACCGCGATCGCCTGTCGATCGCCATGCTGAACCAGCTCAGCCTGGAGTATTTCGGCCGGTTCCTGGACAATCGCCTGACCTTCACGGCCGGTCTCCGTGCCCCGTGGTTCCGGCGTGAGCTGAACCAATATTGCTTTACGCAGGTGACGACCGGCACGCCGCGGTGCACCTCGGAACCGATCCCGGCGGGCGCAATCATCATCGATCCCAATGCCCCGCGCACCGGCCCGATACCGACAACGGGTTTCTTCACGCCCTTCGAACGGACGGTGAAGTACAGCCCATTGCTGCCTTCTGGCGGCGTATCGTTTGACTTCACCGGCAACCATAGCGTGTACGCTTCCTACGGTCGCAACTTCTCCTCGCCATCGACCGACAACCTGTACCGGTCCGTGACGATTGAGGTGAAGCCGGAGTTCACGAACAGCTATGAAGCGGGCTACCGCTACCGGTCCGGTCCGCTTCAGGCGCAGCTTGCGACCTACTTCGTAGATTACAAGAATCGCATCGTCACCGCTCAGGACCTCGATCCCGCCAGCACCACTTTCGGCTCCACGCTCGATCGCAACGTCGGCGACGCGCGGGCTTACGGCTTTGATGGTCAGGTCAGTTGGCGACCGATGCGAGACTTCAGCATTCTCGCTTATGGCTCGTACATTAAGTCCAGGCTGAAGGAGGATGTTCTCGGCACCGCAACTGCAACGGCACTGGCGACTTCGCCCTGTCCGATTGGCACTCCGGTGGGCACGACGTGTGAAATCATCGCCGTCAACACGAAGGGCGCGCAGTTCGTCGAAACACCGAAGTGGACCTTCGGCGGCCGCGTGGAAAAGGATTTCGGTCCTATCTCCTTCGGCGTTCAGGGCAAGTGGGTGTCCAAGCGCTTCTCCACCGACGACAACGGCCGTACTGCGGCGGTGGCCTTTGCCGACACCGGCAACCTGCCGGTCGACAGCCGCGGGCGGACGGATGCCTACACCGTCATCGACGCTGACGTTCGCATCGGCCTCGACGAGTTCGTCCCGTCGCTGAAGGGCACCAACCTGCGCTTCAGCGTCATCAATCTGTTCGACAAATACTACTTCGGCAACATCAACACCCAGAACAATCTGGCGGGCGGCCCGCGCTTCGCGGTCGGCGCTCCCCGCACCTTCCAGGCGTCGCTAGCGGTCGGCTTCTAACCTTCGGAGTTGATCAAGTAACAGGGGCGTCGCTCAACCAGAGCGGCGCCCCTTTTCTTTGGCGGCGGCCTATGGCAAGCGCCCGTCGGCCAAGCGGGTATGATGTAATGGCAGCCTGTCAGCTTCCCAAGCTGAACGCGCGGGTTCGATTCCCGCTACCCGCTCCAGCCGTCAAGCAAGCTGCCGGGGGCAGTTTGCCGGCTGGAGCGCGGCTCAGCTCCGCTGAGCCGGCGTAGCGCTCGGTATCCAAGCAACATGCCGGGGGCGTGTTGCAGCGATGTCGACGAGGAACAGCCCACCTATGCTACTCGCCCGGTAAGAGCCGCACCTACTCGCGCAACCACCTCCCGTCCCACCCGTTTCCTCCTGCAACCGACAGGAGAGCTCAGCATGGAAGACGCACGCATCTGGGAGATGGAAGAGAAGCTGTGGCATGGCGGTGAGGAAGTCTACGAGACGCTGGTCGACGAGGACGTGGTGATGGCCTTGCCGGCCGAGCCATTCATCTTCTCCCGGGACGCTGCCAAGAGCGCGGTCAAGAACACGCCGCGCTGGGAACAGGTGCGCTTTTCCGACCAGAAGGTGACGAGGCCGGAGGAAGGCTTGATCGTGATCGGCTACCAGGTCGAGGCCAGCCGTGGCGGCGAGACCTACCGCTGCTACGCCAGTTCCACGATGCGCCGCCGCGGCCACGACGACTGGACGGTGGTGCAGCATAGCCAGGTCGTTCCGCCCAAAGTCGGCGTCCAGGCCTGACGGCGGACTACCCCACCACGCCTGACGGTCGCTATTTCGTCGTGCGCGGCCGGTTGTGGCGCTGCAGCAATCCCGCGCTCGACCCTGGCCGCCGCGCCGAGCTGGTCCGCGACCTGATGCAGGCCCGTCGCACTCGCAACCGCGCCGCCGTCGACGCCGCCAAGCGCGCGCTTGGAGAGCGCGGCGAGCCGTGGTGGACCGATGGCGCGCCCGACTGGAACCGCCACCTGGCTCGGAACACACCCTACGCCGACTGGTTCGCAGGCCTGAGCTAGACGCCGCCCGGCATCACGCTGAAGCCGGCGCTTTCCATGCTGGCGATCAGCAGGTCGGCTACGGCTTGCGCCTGCGCTTGGTCCTCCGACCGCACCACGAAGTTGGCCCCGACCTTGCCCTCGCGGAAAAACGGGTAGCTGCCGATGCTCACGCCCTCGTTCATCCGCTCCGTCTCGCGCAGCAGCTCGGCAATCTCGCTCTCCGGCACCATGCCGCCGATCTGGACGCTGACCAGCGGCTTGCCCCCGACCAGCGTGCCGGTCAGCGCATCCAGCATGCCGGCCGTAATGTGCGGCACCCCCGCCAGGATGAACAGGTTCTCGACCTTGATGCCCGGGGCGCCCGACATGCGGTTGGGGATCAGCTCCGCGCCTTCCGGAACCCGCGCCATCCGGAGCCGCCCCTCGTTGAGCCCTCCGCGCGTCGCGTAATAGCGGTCCAGCATTGCGCGAGCCTCGGGATGGAACACGACCGGCACGCCAAGCGCCACGGCGATTGCGTCCACCGTGATGTCGTCGTGGGTCGGCCCAATCCCGCCGGTAGTGAACAGGTAATCGTGCGCGACTCTCAGCGCGTTCACCGCCTCCACGATCCGTTCCTGAACGTCTGGCACCACCCGCACTTCGCTCAGCCGGATCCCCTGTACGTTCAGCCAGCTGGCGATCTGGGCGATGTTCTTGTCCTGCGTCCGCCCCGACAGGATCTCGTCGCCGATGATGACGAGGGCGGCGGTCCAGGTGCTCTTGTCGGCCATCCCGGCGGGACTAACCTTTTTCGACGGCGCCGACTATATGGTCCGGATGACGCAATACATCACCGTCGCACCCGACGACCGCGCCGAAGCTCGCAGCGGCGTGATCAAGCTCCATGGCCCGAATGCGTTCGAGGGCATGCGCCGCGCTGGCCGCCTTGCCGCCGAGATCCTCGACGCGCTGGTTCCGCACGTCCTGCCCGGCACGACCACCGCCGAGCTCGACCGGATGGTGTTCGACCACATGCGTTCCGCCGGCGCAGTGCCGGCCACCCTTGGCTACCGCGGCTACACGCACAGCTGCTGCATCTCGCTCAACCACGTCGTTTGCCACGGCATCCCATCCGACAAACCATTAAGGGACGGCGATATCGTCAACATCGACGTGACCCCGATCCTCGATGGCTGGCACGGCGATTCGTCGCGCATGTACCTGGTCGGCGACGTCAGCGTGAAGGCCCGCCGGCTGGTCGACATCACCTATGAATGCCTGATGCTCGGCATTGAACAAGCCCGCCCCGGCAACCGCCTAGGTGACATCAGCGCCGCCATCCAGACCCATGCCGAGAAGCACCGCTACTCCGTCGTGCGCGATTTCTGCGGCCACGGCCTCGGACGGCTGTTCCACGACAGCCCCGAAGTCGTCCATGCCGGTCGCGCCGGGACCGGGCCGGAACTCAAACCCGGCATGCTCTTCACCGTTGAACCGATGATCAACATCGGCCGACCCGACTGCAAGCTGCTCGAC
Organism: Sphingomicrobium sp.; assembly: GCA_035537335.1. GTDB lineage: Bacteria > Pseudomonadota > Alphaproteobacteria > Sphingomonadales > Sphingomonadaceae > Sphingomicrobium. The sequence goes on from DATLMM010000027.1 coordinate 11,451, forward strand.
GACGGGTGGACCGCCGTCACCCGCGATCGCCAGCTCTCCGCTCAGTTCGAGCACTCGATCGGCATCACCGAAGACGGCTGCGAGATCTTCACGAAGAGCTGCGGGGACCTCGACCGGCCTCCTTACTGAGACCACCCCCGCACCATCTCCCGCGCGCGCTCCACATCCTCGGGAAAGTCCACTTCTCCCCATTCCTCGCCGGCGATGTCGAGCGTCCATACGTCGCTTTCCTGCGCCAGATGATGAATGACCCGCAGGTACCAGATCTGCGTTCCTTCGGCTGAGCGCATTGCCGTTTCGATCGCCGCCGCGAAGCGCTCCGCCCCGCCGCTGCGAAACGCCAACAGTCCGATCGACTCCGCATTGACGCCCTGCTGCAGACGCTTGCCGATCGCCCGCAGCCGGCCGTCCGCGTCCGCCACGACCTTCATGTCGTCGGCATCGTACCCATCCTTGCGGTCGATGGTGACGCAAATACCCGGCGAGACGTTCGCCACCACCCGCGCCATCAGCGCGCTCGACACCATGGTGTCGCCGTTCCAAACCAGCACTTCGCCGGCCAGCTCGGCCCGCGCCATGTAGAGCGAGCCGGTATTGTCCGCGACCTTGTAGAAGGGGTTGAACACTGTGCGCACGGCCGGCCCCTCACCCGCCGCCGTTCGCCGCTCCAGCGCTCGCTCGATCTCGCCGTCGCGAAAGCCGGTGACCACCACCGCCTGCTCCACGCCGTTCGCCGCCAGCGTGTCCAACTGCCGGTCCAGCAGCGTGCGGCCCTCGAACTCGATCAGGCACTTGGGCTTGTCGTCCGTCAGGTGCCCCAGCCGCGAGCCCTGCCCTGCCGACAATATGATCGCCTTCTTCATGCCCGCCCGCTGCCCGGCAATTGCGGCAATCCGGTGACGCGCTCTAAGGTGAACAAAAGCAACGCAAGGACGCCCAAGCGCCATGAAAAAGGTCGAAGCCATCATCAAGCCGTTCAAGCTCGACGACGTGAAGGACGCGCTGCACGAGGTCGGCGTGTCCGGCATGACGGTGACGGAGGTGAAGGGCTTCGGCCGTCAGAAAGGCCATACCGAACTCTACCGCGGCGCCGAATATGTCATCGACTTCCTGCCCAAGGTGAAGATCGAGGTGGTGGTGGAGGATGCCCAGCTTGACAACGTCCTTGAAGCCGTCACCACCGCCGCCCGCACCGGCCGCATCGGCGACGGCAAGATTTTCGTGTCGGACGTCAGCGAAGCCATCCGCATCCGCACCGGGGACCGAGGAGCTGACGCCATCTAGCCCCTCTCCCGCGAGCGGGAGAGGGAGGGAGCCGCGCAGCGGCGGAAGGTTGAGGGCCGTGCAACCACAAGGCCGTCACCCCAGCCTTGAGCCGAAGCCCGCCTTCCTCCTAAGAGCGGCGCATAAGGAGAAACCCGGCTGCCGCATCAATCCCGGCATCACGAACAAGCCACATGACCCCAGACCCCCGCCTCGCCTCCATGAGCCCCGAAGAGCTCCGCACCCACATGCGAGCGCTCGGCTACCGCACCCAGAACGACCTCGCCGCCGCCATCGGCGTCAGCCGCTCGGCCGTTTCGCTCTGGCTCGAAGGTAAGGTCGGCGTCCCCCGCCCCGTCGCCATGCTCCTCCGAATGATGCTCGCCGCCCAGAGGCGCGCATACTGAACCGTCACCCCCTTGAGGTACGAGCTGGTAAACGCGGGTAATCCAGCCTGGCGCGACTTGGCCTCAGACTTCGGCTTTCCGCCGTTGCCGTTGTCCAAAGGTGAGGCAGACCCCGGCTCAGGGCCGGGGTGACGATCAGATTGACCAACAAGCTCCGTAGCCCAACAACCGTCACCCCGGCCTTGAGCCGGGGCCCGCCTACCTTCAAAAAATCAGCAGCCACCCAGCGCTCACCTCCTCGCCTGCTCACCCGCCGACGAACCTCAACCGACTACCCATCGTCCGCGAGGGGTCGGAGCAGACATTCGCTCTAAGCTAAAACCCTGTCCTACTCGCCCGAAATATGATCCAACCTGGTTCATGACTAAACATCAGAACTCACCAACTCGCACCGGCAAGCAACCGCGTACCCGCTCCGCCAAGCCGCCCACCTTCACTCCCACCCCGCGTGCTCGTGAGCGGCACGATGGCTGGACCGCCGACCGGCAGTTGGCCTTCATCGAAGCTCTCGCCGAATGCGCCTGCGTAGACGAAGCTTGCGCCAAGGTCGGCGTGTCGCGCTCCGCCGGTTACGCCTTCCGCACCCGAGCCGAGGCGCGCAGCTTTCGCGTCGCCTGGGAAGCAGCGCTGGACGCCGGCACCCGCCGGCTGGCCGAGGCCGTCTTCTCCCGCGCGTTGCATGGCGTCACCCGCCCGGTCTTCTACAAGAGCGAGCAGATCGGTGACCGGCGCTATCATGACGAACGCCTCGCCATGTTCCTGCCGCGTTATCGCGACCCGTATCGCTACCGGGCCTGGAACGACCGCGAGCGCTTCGTCGAGGCCAGCTCGGACGAGCCCTTCACCCGCCTGACCCTGGCCATGAACCACCTGGCCGAGGACACCAGCCACGACGAACTCGGCATCCCCCGCCCCCTCCGCCGCTCACCGCCTCGCGGCCCGCGCTGGATCGAGGGAGCGGACGTCCTGCGCACTGCCGAGGCGCTGGAGGCCTGGCACGCCGACGCTCCCAACCGCGGCGACCGCCGCGTACAGGCGGCCCGCGAGGACGAGGAACGCGCGTTCGAGCGCCGTCTGCGCGAACTCGGGCCGGCGTGGGACGAGGCGAACAGGACGGGGACCTAGTGTCCAGCTTGTCCATGTTGAAAGGGGTGCGATCCCGGTTGCCATCCCTGCTGCCGGGTGTAGCGTCCCTCTTCCCACCGCGGAGTGACTGACATGGCCGACGCATACCCTCGCGAGCCCGCTTCCGCTGCCCTCGCGGCCATGCGCGCGACCTTTGACGCGCAACATTCTGCCTCGCGCCGCCACCCGCCGGCCGATCTCCGCGTCCGGCGCGATCGGCTGAACCGGCTTCAGAAACTTGTGAAGCATCACGGCGACCGCTTCGCCGACGCGATCTCGGCCGACTTCGGCGTGCGGTCGCGGGTTGAAACTCAGCTGCTGGAGCTGGTTCCGACCCTTGGCGCCATCCGTTACGCCCAGACGAACCTGCCGAAGTGGATGAAGCCCGAGAAGCGCCACGTCAGCGTCAACTTCCAGCCCGGACAGGCCTGGGTGCGACACGAACCGCTGGGTGTGATCGGCATCATCAGCCCATGGAACTACCCGCTCCAGCTCGCTCTTTCACCGCTGGTCGACGCCATTGCCGCCGGCAACCGGGCGCTGCTCAAGCCCTCCGAACTCACCCCTGCCTTCAGCCAGGTGCTCAAGGAGGCCATCGCCGAGCACTTCGAGGCCGAAGAAGTCGCCGTCGTCACCGGCGGTGTCGAGGTCGGCCAGGCCTTTTCCTCCCTGCCGTTCGACCATCTCCTCTTCACGGGTTCCACCGCGATCGGCCGAGTGGTGTACAAGGCGGCTGCGGAAAACCTCGTCCCCGTAACGCTTGAACTCGGCGGCAAGTCGCCGGTCATCGTGTGCGACGACTACCCGCTGGCCAAGGCCGCGCGCAGCATTGCCTTCGGCAAGTTCCTCAACGCCGGCCAGACCTGCATCGCGCCCGACTATGTGCTGGTACCCGAAGGCAAGGCGCAGGCGATGGCCGACGCACTCATGGCCGAGATCCGCCGCGCTTATCCGGACATCGCCGGCAATGCCGACTATTCCGGCGTGATCAGCGAACGGCATCGCAAGCGCCTGCTCGACGCGCTCGACACGGCGCGAGACGCGGGGGCAACCGTGCTCACCCACGGCGAGGCCGAAGCGGTTGCCGCCGGCAAGGTCCCTCCCGCCGTCGTGCTGAACGCGCCGGACGAAACCATCCTCGCCAGCGAGGAGATCTTCGGTCCCGTCCTGCCGATCGTCCCTTACCGCGAGCTCGACGAAGCCATCGCTTACGTCAATGGCCGCGACCGTCCGCTCGCGCTCTACTGCTTCAGCAAGGACGAGGAGCGCCAGCGCCGGGTGCTCGATCGGACCGTGTCGGGCGGCGTTACGCTCAACGGCACGCTGATGCACATCGCTCAGGAAAGCCTGCCCTTCGGCGGTGTCGGCCCCAGCGGCATGGGTGCCTATCATGGGCAGGAAGGTTTCAATCGGTTCAGCCATGCCAGAGCCGTGCACAAGGTCGGCTTCATCAACGTCCTCGAACGGCTCGGCCCGCCGTGGGGCAAGACCGCTCGGCGGGTCGCGCAGCTCATGCTGAAGCGCTAGGCGGCGGCACTCAGCGCGGGTCGTCCACGGATCAGGTCGGCCGCCTTTTCCGCGATCATGATGGTCGGCGCGTTGGTGTTGCCGCTGACGAGCCGCGGCATGACGGACGCATCGACGACCCGCAGCCCCTCGACCCCAATGACCCGAAGCTCCGGATCCACCACCGCGCCCTCATGCCGCCCCATCGCGCAGGTCCCGACCGGATGGTAGATCGTTGTCCCCATCTCCCGGGCATAAGCCAGCAGCTGCTCGTCCGTCCGGACCTCGGCGCCCGGATTGGTCTCATGGTCGATGTAACCTGCCAGCGGTTCCGTCGCGGCGATGCGCCGGCCCCAATGGAGGGCGGCGATCACCACCTCCCGGTCGGTCGGATCGGCCAGGTAGTTGGGCAGGATGGCCGGGTGCTCGGCCGGGTCGGCGGAACGGAGATGAACCGAGCCACGCGACTCCGGCCGCAGCTGGCAGGGCGCGATGGTCAGGCCCGGCTCTTTCTCCAGCTCCATCTTCTGCTCGTTGCTAAGCTTGTCGGCGTCCATAGTCGCCGGCAAGATATGGAACTGGATGTCCGGGCCGGCGAGCTCCGGTCGCGACTTGCAGAAGATGGCGATGTGCGCCGCCGACAACGTCAGCAGCCCACGCTTCTGGGTGACGTAGCGGACCAGTTCGCGAAGGAACCGCGGCCCCCGGGCCAGCTCATTGACGGACACGATGCCTTTCTTGAGCCGGTAGGTCTCGCCCACTACGAAATGGTCCTGCAGGTTCTCGCCGATCGCGGGCAGATGCTGCACAACGTTTATGCCGAGGGAACGCAGCCGCTCACCTTGCCCGACTCCCGACAGCTCCAGCAGCTGCGGCGAGTTGATTGTCCCGCCCGCCAGGATCACCTCCCGCCGGGCGCGCACGGCCTTGGTCTGCCCTCCCTGAATGTACTCGACGCCGGCAGCGCGCTTACCCTCGAACAACACGCGCCTGGCCAGCGCCCGCGTCTCGACCCGCAGATTGGATCGGCTCATCGCCGGATGAAGATAGGCCACCGCCGCCGAACAGCGCTTGCCATCGCGTATGTTGACCTGGAACCAGCCGACGCCCTCCTGTTCCGGTCCGTTGATGTCACGCCGTGGCAGCCCAAGCGCCTCGCAAGCCTGAATGGCAGCCTCGCTTACCTCATGAGTGTCGGCGGGATCGTCGACGTACAGCGGGCCACCGGTCGCATGGGTATCGCACGGCCCTTTGGCTTGGTGCTGGGCCTTGCGAAAGTAGGGGAGCACATCGTCCCACGCCCAACCCTCGCAACCGAGCTGCCGCCAATGATCATAGTCGGCTCGCTGTCCACGCACGTAGAGCATGGCATTGATCGAGGACGATCCGCCGAGCACCTTGCCGCGCGGCCAGACGTGCTGGCGTCCGTTTGTCCCAGGGTCCGGCTCGGTCTGATAGAGCCAGTTCACCTTGGGATCCTTCAGCGTTTGGGAATAACCGATCGGAACGTGGATCCACATGTTGCTGAGCAGTTGCGAAGGCTCCTTGAGCGGCCGGTCGTCGCCGCCAGCCTCCAGCAGCACGACGGTGGTGCCGGGGTCTTCCGACAGCCGAGCCGCCAGCACGCACCCTGCGGAGCCTGCTCCAACGATGACGTAATCGGCTTCCGCTGCGGTCATCGTCGGCTCCTATTCGATGACGCTCCGAACGAAACGCGCCGTCTCTTCAGGTACGGTGAACGGCAGCATGTGCCCGCCATCGGTCAGCGTCAGCTTCGCACCCGGGATCTGGCTCGCCGTCTTCTCGCCATGCAGCCGATAATCGAGGATGTTGTCCCCGCGACCGTAGAAAATGCCGACCGGCAGCTTCAGCTCGCAATAGGCCGCGACCAGCTCCGCTGCTTCGCTGCTCGCGTCGGCAAGGTCGGTCGCCGCACCTTGGAAGGCTCCGGGGCGAAACCCGAGCATGCCTCCGCCGTCGATCAGGAAGTTTGCTGCAACAGGGTCGGGCTTGAACACTTCCGCCAGCACTTTGTCGCGTGTCGCCACCCCAATCGGCACCGCAACTGTCCAGGCGACCAGCGGCAGTAGCGCCGTAGGGACCACCAGCCCCTTGAAGACCTCCGGTACCGCGTCGATGTGCTGGGTTGCCGGGGCGATCAGGGCCAGCGCGCCGACCTTGTCCGGGTGTCGAATGGCTGTCGCAAGACTAAGCGCGCCGCCCAGCGAGTGTCCGACCAGCACCGGCTTTTCTAACTCCAGCTCGTCGATCAGCGCGGCAATGGCATCCGCCTGCTCGGCCAGATGCGCCCGCCCGCTGGTCAGTCGTGGCGAGTAACCCGAGCCCGGCCGGTCGACCCGGACCACGTGATAGTCTCGAGCCAGATTGTCGATCATCGCTTTACCGAAATTGCGCATCTGCCCGGCCAAGCCGTGGATCAGCAGCAGCGGACGACCCTGCCCGACCTCGGCCACGTGCAGCTTGTATGGCCCCGCCTCCACGATGCGGCCATCCATCGGCACGGCCGCCTCCGCCTCCCGCGCCTTTCGCGCCGTGTAGAAGGTTGCGCCCAGCACGCTCGAGGCGAGCGCAACGCCGCCAAGTGCCCAGTTCCTCATGACATGCTCCGCTTCAGGATGTTCCAGTAACCAACCGGCGACAAGCGTTCGAACAGCACTGCCAGCTTGGCGTCGTTGCCCACGATCACTCGCGGCCGTTCGCGTTCGGCGCCGGCCACGATGATCTCGCCGGCTTTCTCCAAAGGCATCTTCAGGAACTCGCGGGTGAAGCGCTCCCGCTCCTCTTCGATGAGGTGGGTTTCCTCATTCGAAAGACCCTTGGGCGTCCGCGCATTCCTGGCGATGTTGGTTCTGATGCCCCCGGGATGGATGGTCGTGACGCCGACCGTGGACCCGGCCTCTTCCAGTTCCTTGCGCAGCGATTCGGAAAAGCCCCGCACGGCGAACTTGCTGGCACAGTAAGCTGCGTTGTTCGGCGGCGCGATAAGGCCGAACAGGCTGGAAACGTTGATGATCCGCGCTGCATCGCTAGCCTTCAGGTTCGGCAGGAAGGCGCGGGTCAGCCGAACGACGGCATGGAGGTTGACCTCCATGCACCAGTCGAAGTCCTCTTCGCTGACCTGTTCGAAGGTACCGCCAACCGCCACGCCCGCGTTGTTGACCAGAACGTCCACCCGGCCATGCTGCGCAACCACCTGCTCCGGCAGCGCAGCGGTGGCGGTGCGGTCGGTGACGTCCAACATGTGCGTGCTGACCTTGACGTCACGAAGCAGCGCCGCCGTTTCGTTCAAGCCGGCCTGGTTAATGTCGCACAAGGCCAGGTGGCAGCCCCGCGCCGCCAGCGCCTGCGCGATTCCCCGGCCGATGCCGCTTCCCGCCCCGGTGATCACTGCCACGCGGTCGGTGAACTTCATGCCACTTCCTTGGTCAGGCTACGCGCTGGTGGTTCGGCCACCGTTCGGCGGAACTCCATCACCCCGTCCTCGACCTTGCCAAGCTTCAGGGACGCCATGTCCAGCGCATAGTTCTGGTACAGCTTCCAAGGTGCGCGATCGCCCTGCTTGGGCAGGATGGCACGCGCGCGCTGCACATAGCCGGAGGTGAAGTCGAGAAAGGGCTTTTCCTGTACGTCTGCCTGCCGCCGCGGAACCGCAAGCCGCATGCCCTTGGCCTTCATGTGGTTGAGCAATCGGCAAAGGTAGCCGGAGCTCAGGTCGGCCTTCAGCGTCCACGAGGCGTTGGTGTAGCCAAAGCTGTAACTAAGGTTCGGCACATCGCTGAACATCATGCCGCGATAGGTCATGGTACGGCCAAGCTCTTGGCCTTTGCCGTCCACCTCGAACGCGACATTTCCCGCCATCTGCAACTTCAATCCGGTTGCCGCGACAATGATGTCGGCATCTAGCTCCCGCCCGGAGGCAAGCTTGATCCCGCCCTCGGTGAAGGTCTCGATCGTGTCGGTCACCACCTCGGCCGAGCCGCTGCGGATGGAGGCGAACAGGTCGGCGTCCGGCACAAGGCAGAGGCGCTGGTCCCACGGATTATATGCCGGGTTGAAGTGGGTTTCGATCTCGTAGTCGGGCGGAAGCTCCTTCATCAGCCCCTTCCTGATTAGACCCTTCATCAATTCCGGCCGGCGCCGTGCGAGCTGGAAGAAGAGCTGCTGCATCAGGACGTTGCGCCAGCGCACCACGCCATAGCTTGCCTTGTCGCCAAGCATGCCGCGCAGCCGGTTGGCGCCTTTATCCACCGCCGGCCGGCTGACCATGTAGGTCGGCGAACGCTGCAGCATGGTGACGTGGGCCGCGCCACCCTTGGCGAGTTCAGGCACAATGGTGACCGCCGTTGCACCGCTGCCGATCACCACCACTCGCTTGTCTTGGTAGTCGAGCTCCTCAGGCCAGAACTGCGCGTGGAAGAAGCGCCCGCCGAAGCGATCAGTGCCTGGAAAGTTGGGAAGATATGGCTCACGGTAATCATAGTAGCCGGAGCACATGTGCACCCAGTCCGCGGTAAGCGTCGTCGTCTCTCTAGTATCGGAGCGCTCAACCTCTACCGTCCATCGCGCCGTCTTGATGTCGAAGCTGGCGCGGATCACCTGGTGGTTGAAGCGGATGGACCGGCGGATGTCGTACTTGTCGGCGACACGATTGACATAGGCCAGGATCGACGGCCCGTCGGCGATCGCCTTACAGTCTGTCCACGGCTCGAAGCTGTAGCCCAGCGTATACATGTCGCTGTCCGACCGGATGCCGGGATAGCGAAAAAGGTCCCAAGTCCCGCCGATCGCGTCCCGCGCTTCTAGGATGGTGAAGGTGCGATCCGGACAGAAGCGCTGAAGATGCCACGCCGTACCGATGCCGGAGATGCCGGCACCGACAATCAGTACATCCACATGGGTTTCGCCTGCGCGAGCGTCTGGCTGCTTTGATAGCTTAATGGAGTCAGTCATTTACTTGAACGATGCTGCCCTTGACAGGCAACAATAAGCAAGTGGAATGTTGCCCGGCGACCTGGAGGGGGACGCACAAGCTTGGTCGCCCGGCCACTCGGCAGGCGCATGGCCAGTGTGGAGCCCCTGCCGTGCGCGGGCTTGAAGAGGGGATTTCACCAAGATGAAGAACAGCTTTGCTTTGTTCGCCAGCGCATCGAGCGCAGCGCTTGTCCTCGCCCAACCCGCCAGCGCCCAGACCATTCCCGAACCTGGCGGGGCAAGTCCGCAGGGCGACGTCCAGACCGGCACCGGTTCCGACCAGGCGCAATCCGGCGAATCGCAGAGCGGCACGACTCAAAGCGCCGAACCGGCTGCAAGCGCGGCACCCTCCGACGATGGCACGGGCGACATCATCGTCACGGCCCAGCGCCGGTCCGAAACGCTGCAGCAGGTGCCGATCGCGGTTTCCGCATTCACCGGTGAAGCGCTGGAGCGGCAGCAGATCGAGAACGCTTCCGACCTTCAGCTGAGCCTGCCGAACGTTACCTTCACCAAGACGAACTTCACTTCGTCCAGCTTCACCATTCGCGGCATCGGCGACCTCTGCACCGGCTTTTCGTGCGATTCGGCCACCGGCATTCACGTCAATGACATGCCGCTGACTTCCACGCGTCTGTTCGAGACTGAGTATTTCGACCTGGAACGGGTTGAGGTACTGCGCGGTCCGCAAGGAACCCTGTTCGGCCGCAATGCCACCTCCGGCGTGGTCAACTTCATTACCGGCAAGCCACGCCTCGACGATTTCTCGGCCAGCGTCTCCGGCGAGGTCGGCAGCTTCAAGTCGCGCAAGATCAGCGGCATGGTCAATATCCCGCTTTCGAATGGCGTCGCCGGTGTACGGCTGGCGGGCTATTACCTGAAGCGCGACGGCTTCACTAAGAACCTGTTCGACGATAACCGGATCGACGGACGTGACCTTTACGCCATTCGCGGAACGCTGCGGCTGCGGCCGGCGGAAGGCACCAACATCGACGTCATCGGCTACCGCTTCCGCGAGGATGACGACCGGAGCCGTATCCAGAAGCAGCTGTGCGCGACCGACACCACGGGGATCCTCGGCTGCCGTCCAGACCGGATCGGATTCGAGACCGTCAACGGCAAGTCGACCCTCGCCGCTACCCTGCCCTCAGAACAATTCCTGTTCGCATTTACCAAGCTGTTCGTTTCTCCGGCCTTTGCGCCGGTGGTGGACAGCTTCAACCTTGGCTTGGTGAACCTCAACAACCCTGTCGATCAGTTCTACGGCGGTGTCGAGAACCCGGACGACCTGCGTACGATCAACGCGGACTTCAACCCGCGATACAAGGCGAAGGAAGATCACCTGATGGTGAAGCTCGAGCAGGAGCTCGGGCCGCAGTTTTCGCTGAACGTGACCGCCGGTTATGCCCGCAACTCGGTCGACAGCCGGACGGACTACAACCTGATCGCCGGCAATTCGCTTGTCGGAAATCCTGGCATCGCGGCGCTCAGCTTCCTCGGCAGCCTGCCCGGTGCAGCGTTTCCAGCCTTCGCCAACGTCAATCCGTTCACGCCGGCGGCGACGGCTCTGGCGCCGAATGGTCCAGCCGGGCCGTTCTGCACGTCGGAGGTCAACCTAAACTACACCGGGATCTTCGGCGGCTTCGTCAATCGCTGCACCCCCTACGGCACCGACTACGACCGCTCGCAATCCACCTCGCGCCAATATTCGGCGGAGGCCCACCTCGATTCGAACTTCGACGGCCCGTTCAACTTCCTACTCGGCGCCATCTACCTCGACAATCGCTTCACCGACTCGAACTACTACGTTGCGTCCTACGGGCTCGACTATGCGGCCGGCGTCGTGGGCGCGATCGTCTCGGCGGCACAACGGGCGGGCGGTGCGACCGCCACTCCCAACCTGTTTTGGGCCCCGCCGTTCTTCAATTCGGAGGTGAAGGACTTCCGGCTGAAGAGCTACGGCTTGTTCGGCGAAGCTTACTGGGACGTGTCCGACGCGCTGAAGGTCACGGTCGGCTTGCGCTACAACAACGATCGCAAGCGCCAGGAGGCCAGGGCTCCGCTGCTGAGCTGGTTCGTGCCCTACGGCTTCCGGGATGCGAACGATTCTCCGCTGATCGCCGACTATGACGCGGACGCCTCGACGCCCGGCAATCAGGAATATGCGGTCAGCAAGGTGGAGTTCGGCCGCCTGACCGGCCGCGCTGTGGTCGACTACCAGCTTACCCGCGACAACCTGCTCTACGCGTCCTACTCACGCGGCTATAAATCGGGCGGTTTGAACCCGCCGATCGACCCCCAATTCAACGTCAGCCCGACTTTCACGCCCGAAACCATCAACGCGTTCGAGATCGGATCCAAGAACACCTTCCTGGACGGTGCGCTGAGGCTGAACCTGTCCGGCTTCTACTACGACTACAAGGGCCTGCAGCTAAGCCGCATCGTCGCCCGAACCTCCGTCAACGACAACACGGACGCGACCGTCTGGGGCGGCGAGGCGGAAGCTGTGATCCGGCCGACGCGCGACTTGTTGTTCAACCTAACGGCAAGCTATCTGAAGTCCAAGATCAAGGGCCTAAGCCTGATCGATCCGCGCGACCCGTCCGGCGGCCGGAGCGATGCCGTAATCATCAAGGATCTCGCCGGTGGTGCGAACTGCGTCGTCACGGCCAACGTGGGCGGAGCGGCAGCGGCCAACTTCTTCGTCAACAGCGTCAATGCCGCCGTTTTCAACAGCGCCGATCCGCTCGGCCCAGCGACTCTTCCCGGCACCCAGCCAGTTCCGGGCACGAACACCACTGGCGCCTTCGGCCTGTGCGACGTGTTCCGCGCCCAGGCCGGTGCCAACTTCAATGTGCTTGATGGGATCGAGCAGGACTTAAGCGGTAACGAGCTGCCGCAGGCTCCGAACGTGAAGCTCTCGGCCGGCGCGCAATATACCTTCCGCTTCGGTGATGGCATGACGCTCGTGCCGCGGGCGGACGTTGCCTATACGGGCAGCTTCTTCGCCCGCAGCTTCAACCGGCAAATCGACAAGGTCGATGGCTTCACCGTGGTGAATGCCCAGGTGCAGCTCAACGGACCCGAGGACCGCTGGAACGTGCGGGCGTTCGTCACCAACCTGACGAACAACGACGCAATCACCGGGCAATTTGTGGCGGACGCGTCATCCGGCCTGTTCACCAATGTCTTTACGCTCGAACCGCGCGTGTTTGGCGTCGGGGCGGGGGTGAAGTTCTAAGTCGCGATCCCGAGTGCGTCAGATCACAGCACGTATCTGAAGCGGATCGCCTGAGTGGACGCGCCTGGAAGGAGGTCGAACTTGACTTCGGCATAGGTCGGCGCACGCATCCGGATGGTGGGGTTGTTCGAGAAAGCAAACCCCTCGCGCGGAATGCCCAGCGTCATGTCCAGCTTGGCATTGCCGTTCTCGTCATGGAAGGCGATGAGCGCATAGGTGCCAGCCGCGACTTGGTGAAAGGCGACTCTGGAAGCTTGTGCCGCTGGGACCGTCAACCGGGCCGAACCCGGATCCTTCTGGCAATCCATAAAGCGGCTCGCGGCCTTGGTCAGGCAGAAGTGCACAACTCCTCGCGTATTTCGAAGCCCCTGCGTCGCCACGGACAGGTCGGTTGAGGAAGGCGCCGGTTGCGTCGCGGCGGTCAGGAGCAAGAGCAGAAGAAGGCTTAGCGGACGCCAGGTCATGCCGAATGCGTAACATCGGCTCTGCGACTAATCCATGAACGAGCAGTACCGATTTGTCGCTTTTGACCGGACCCTGACCCCGCTACAGCGCCGGCGATGGCCGCACCCGACTTCGACCTGTTGATCATCGGCGGCGGGCTGGCGGGCGGTTTGGTTGCTCTGGCGCTGGCCGAACGGCGGCCGGAGATCAGAGTCGGCATCGTCGAGCCCGGCGAGCGGCTGGGCGGCAATCACCTGTGGTCGTTCTTCGAGTCCGATGTGGCGCCGCGCGACCGCAGCTTCGTTGATCCGCTGGTGGTGCACCGTTGGTCCTCCTACCGCGTCGACTTCCCCGAACATGGGCGTCATCTCGACCAGCCCTATCAGTCAATCGAAAGCGAGCGGCTGGACCAGGTCGTCCGCGCCCACCTGCCGGCCGAGCGCATCAACCGCGCAGCCGCGGTGGAGCTAACTCCTGTCTCGGCCACCCTCGATAACGGTGAGACACTGACCGCTCGCGCGGTGCTCGACGCCCGCGGTGGCAAGGGTGAAGGGCTGCATCTTGGCTGGCAGAAGTTCCTGGGCCAGCTACTGCAAATCCCCCAAGGTCATGGCCTGACCGAGCCGATCGTGATGGACGCGACCGTCGACCAGTCCGATGGTTATCGCTTCGTCTACTGCCTGCCGTTCAGCCCGACCGAGCTGTTCGTCGAGGATACATACTACACCGACGGCCCGGAACTCGACCGGCATCTCGTCCGTGCACGAATTCAAGACTATGTCGCTACTAAGGGGTGGCAGATCGCCGGTCGCAGCCGCGAAGAAAAGGGTCAGCTTCCCGTGGTCACCGGCGGCGATTTCGGACGGTTCTGGCCGGCTTCGGATCAAATCGCGCGCGCGGGGGCTCGCGGAGCTTTTTTTCACCCGCTCACCAGCTACTCGCTCCCGGAAGCCGTGCGCTTCGCCTCCTGGCTGGCCGACGAACTGCCGCTGGACCGGCTCGCACAGGCGACCCGCGAGCGCGCCCGCAGGCACTGGCGCTGGAGCTGGTACGACCGGCTGCTGGCCCGAATGCTGTTCGGGGCCGCCGACCCGCCGCAACGCTTTCGCATTCTGCAGCGTTTTTACCTCCTTCCGGCCCCCTTGATCGCACGCTTTTATTCCGGCCAGAGCACATGGGCCGACCGGATGCGCATCTTGGCCGGGAGGCCGCCCGTCGCCATCTCGCGGGCGTTCAAGGTTCTGAAGGAGCCCCAGTGAAGACTGCCATCGTCATCGGCGCGGGCTTTGGCGGCCTGGCCCTCGCCATCCGCCTTCAGTCGGCCGGTGTGCAGACCACTGTCATTGAAGCGCGGGACAAGCCGGGCGGTCGTGCTTACGTTTGGGAAAAGGACGGGCACGTGTTCGACGCCGGCCCGACAGTCATCACCGATCCGGACTGCCTGCATCGGCTGTGGAAGCTGTCCGGCCACAACATCGCCGAGGATGTCGAGCTGGTTCCGGTCACTCCCTTCTACCGGCTCAGCTGGCCGGACGGCACGGTGTTCGACTACACCAACGATGACGAGCAGCTGCAAGCGTCAATCGAGCGGCTGAACCCCGCAGATTGGGCGGGTTACCTTCGCTTTCTGCAGTATAGCGCTAGAGTGTTCGAAGAGGGTTATCTCAAGCTTGGCACCAAGGCTTTCGAGAGCCCGATCGACATGCTCAAGGCCGCGCCGGCGCTGGCCAAATATCAGGCGTGGCGCTCGGTCTACTCGATGGTGTCGAGCTTCATCGAGAACGATTATCTGCGCCAGGCGCTGAGCTTCCACACGCTGCTGGTCGGCGGCAATCCGATGACCTGCTCGTCCATCTACGCGCTGATCCACAAGCTGGAGCGCGATGGCGGCGTCTGGTTTGCCAAAGGCGGCACCAACCAGCTCATTGCCGGGATGGTGCGCCAGTTCGAGCGGATCGGAGGCTCCATCCGGCTCGGTGATCCGGTGGTGGTGATCGAAGTCGCCAGTGGCCAGGCAAAGGCCGTCCGCACCCGATCCGGTTGGCGCGGCGAGGCCGACCAGGTCGCCTCGAATGGCGATGTGGTTCACAGCTATGGCCTGATCGAAGGTTCGGCCCGCGGCGCTCAGCAAGTCCGCGCGCTCAAGCGCAAGCGCTTCTCTCCCGGCTTGTTCGTGCTCCACTTCGGGCTGGAGGGAACCTTCCCGCACATTCCTCACCACACGATCCTATTCGGTCCGCGTTATGGCGGGCTGGTCAACGACATCTACAAGGGCGGCAAACTGGCGGCCGATCCCGCGCTCTACCTGCATCATCCAACGGCGACCGACCCGTCGATGGCACCCGCAGGCTGCTCGACCTTCTACGCGCTGGCGCCGGTTCCGCATCTCGGCAAGGCTGAGGTCGATTGGGAGCAGGAGGGCAGCCGGTATGCCGACACAGTGCTGGACGTGCTGGCCGAGCGGCTGATCCCGGACATCCGCGAGCGCATCCGGGTACAGTTCCACTACACGCCAGACGACTTCAGTACCGACCTGTCGGCACATCTGGGCTCGGCCTTCAGCCTTGAACCGGTTCTTTGGCAAAGCGCCTGGTTCCGCACTCACAACCGCGACGACAAGATTCGCAACCTGTTCTTCGTCGGCGCCGGCACCCACCCGGGCGCCGGCATTCCGGGCGTGGTCGGCAGCGCGGAGGCGACGGCGGGGCTGATGCTGGCGTGAGCGAGGCGGACGATCGGGCGCGGCTGGTTGAAGCCGCGCTTGCCAGCATCTCTGCCGGTTCCAAGAGCTTCCGCTTCGCCAGCCAGCTGTTCGATCAGCCAACGCGGGAGCGCAGTTGGCTGCTCTACGCCTGGTGCCGGGCTTGCGACGATGTCACGGACGGACAAACCCTGGGTCACGATGCCGTCACTCCGGCCGACCCCGCTGAGCGGCTGGCTTTTCTCAAGGGGATGACGGCCCGAGCTCTCGCGGACGAGCCGACCGGCATCGTTGCGTTCGAGGCACTGCGCGCCGTCGCGAGCGAATGCTGCATTCCCAAGTCGGTGACCGACGACCATCTGGCCGGTTTCGAGCGGGACGCGGCTGGATGGCAGCCGCAAACCGAAGCCGACCTCCTGTCCTATTGTTACCAGGTCGCCGGCGCAGTTGGGGTGATGATGGCCCATGTCATGGGGGTCGCGCCCGATGACGACGACACGCTCTACCGAGCCGCCGACCTCGGCATCGCATTCCAGCTGGCCAACATCGCTCGCGACATCGTCGATGACGCCAGGGTTGAACGGGTTTACCTGCCTGCCGAGTGGCTGCGCGAAGAAGGACTTGAAGGGGCCGAGCTTACCGATTCCAAGCACCGCAAGAGCCTGGCGCGGATTACCCGCAGGATGTCCTGCATGGCGGATGCCTACCGCCGGTCCGCCCGGGTTGGAGCCGCTCGCCTGCCGTTCCGCAGCCGCTGGGCGGTCCTGTCCGCCAGCGGCATCTACGGTGAAGTGGCCACCCGCACGGCGGAGCTCGGTCCGCGCGCCTGGGACCGGCGGATCACCACCTCCAAGGCGGAGAAGGCGGCGTTGGTAATGGACGCCTTCTGGGAAGCCGTCATGCCGGCTCGGCCGGTTCCGCGGGATGGCTTGTGGACTCGCCCGCGCCACTCCCTTTCGGCGCCCTCACCCGAGCGGCCCGGCTCTCCGCCAGCTGCCGCTTCAGCCGCTCCACGGGCGGCGCATAGATGAAACCGAAGCTGATCCCACCATCGCGGCTCTCCACTGCATGGTGCAGCTTGTGCGCCTGGACGATCCGCTTGAGATAGGTCGAACGCGGCACGATCCGGTGCGCGATGCGGCCATGCACGATCACATCGTGGAACCCAAAGTAGACCAAGCCGTAAAGGGCGATCCCGGCCCCGACCCACAGCGCCCAACCGCCCCAGCCAAAATTTGCTCCGCCATAGATCAACAGAACCGAAGGGGCGGCAAACACCACCGCATAGAGGTCGTTACGTTCGAACCAGCCTCGCCGCTCGCGATGGTGGCTTTGGTGCAGGGACCAGCCGAGCCTGGAATGCATCACCCAGCGATGGATGGCATAGGCGAAGCCTTCCATGACGATCACCGTGACGGTGAATAGGAACAGACCGGCCAGAAGCGACATGGAGTGAATATAGGCTCTGCAGCACCCGGGCGAAAGCCGGAGATCGGCTTTACGGCTTCTCGCTTAGGAAGCGCATCAGTTCGGCCAGGGTGCTTTCCATCTGGTCCTGCATCTGGCTGACGAGTTCGTTCTCCCGCATGCCTTCATGGTCGAGCGGCTTGGAATAACTGTCGCTGAATGCCTTGAGGTCGGCCGCGTCGAACACCCCGCGGGCGACCAGCTTGGCCAGAATGACCAGCAGGCCATTGGTGTTGGCGATGGTGCCTGCGACCAGTGCCTCGTCGACCAGCGACAGGCTGGGATCTGGGACGGCTGCTTCGTCGGTGTCTGCCATGCGCCGGAGGTAAGCCGCCCACCGCCTCTGTCAATCGACCCACTGGCGGAGCACGGCCCAGCGCTCCGCCTTTGCAGAAAATGGCAGGGTGTAGGCCGGACTCGACGAAGGCAGGTCGATCAGCACGAGGTCTGTTGCGGTCAGCGCCCGCCGCCCGATGCGCGCTGCCGTTGCACCATTGAAGGCGACCGCCTCCAACTGCGGCAGAGTGGCGGCCAGCGCTGCTAGCGGATTAGCTGCGATGTCCCGCATCGCGCCATCCAGGCTCCCCTCGCGCCGAGCGGTCGCGACCGTATCCCACAGGCCTACCCGACGGCGCAGAAGCGTCGTCAATCGATCATCGTACGCCCGTTCCGGTAACGGCTCCTCCAGCACCTCCCCCAGCAAGCGCCAGAATTGGTTCTGCGGGTGCGCGTAGTAGCGTTCTGCCCGCAACGAAGCCTCGCCGGGCAGACTGCCGCAGATAAGCAGCCGGACCTGGGCCGAGACGACAGGAGGCAGGCAGGATTTGGGCGGCGCGACACTCACCCCCATGTTGCTGCCATGCCTCGCCCGTTTCGCCTAGCCGCCGCCATCACGCTGGCACTTCTGCTCGCCCGCAGCACACAAGTGGAAAGACGACGCGCCCGCCGCTAGGAGGGCGAGCCATGGACGCGTCCGACCTTCGCATTGCCCTGGTTTCGGGCAACTATAACTATGTTCGGGACGGCGCGAACCAGGCGCTGAACCGGCTCGTCGACTATCTGCTCCGGCAAGGAGCTCACGTCCGCGCCTATTCGCCGACGGTGGCGGAGCCGGCCTTTCCGCCGACTGGCGACCTGGTGTCGGTCCCGTCGATGGCCGCTCCCGGACGCAAGGAGTACCGCCTCCCACTCTCCCTCACCCGCCGAGTGCGCCGTGACCTTGCCGAATTCAATCCAAACATCCTGCACATCGCCAGTCCGGACATCGTATCGCATCGCGCCGTTACCTGGGCGCGCCGACGCGGTGTTCCGGCGATCGCCTCCGTCCACACGCGGTTCGAGACCTACCTGACCTACTATCATCTGGAGGCCCTGGAGCCGACGGTCCGCGCGATCTTGCGACGTCTCTACCTTCGCTGCGATGCGTTGCTGGTTCCGGCGCAGTCGACTGCCGCCGTGCTGCGGGCCCAGCGCATGAACCGCAACATCGCCATCTGGGCTCGCGGCGTCGATCGATGGCAATTCAACCCGGAGCGCCGCGACCTTGTATGGCGGCGCTCACTCGGAATCGGCGACAACGAACTGGTGATCGCCTTCCTTGGCCGGATCGTGATGGAAAAAGGGCTCGACGTCTTCGCCGACACGGCCGACGAACTCATCCGCCGTGGGATCGCGCATCGCGTGCTGATCATCGGCGAAGGCCCGGCCAGACCGTGGTTCGAACAGCGCCTGCCGAACGGCATCTATGTCGGCCATCAGGAGGGTACGAACCTGGCTCGCGCCGTTGCCAGTGCCGACCTGTTTTTCAATCCGTCGGTGACTGAAACCTTCGGCAACGTGACCTTAGAGGCGATGGCCTGCGCCCTGCCCGTAGTGGCCGTTTGCGCCACCGGAGCGACCAACTTGGTCAGCGATGGCGAGACCGGCACCCTGACGGAGCCAGGCGACGTCCTCGCGCTTGCCGATGCGCTCGCCGCCTACCTTGCCGATCCCGAATTGCGCCGCCGTCATGGGGAGGCGGGGCTGGCCTTCGCCAAGACGCAGGACTGGGACGTGATCAACTCGGCTGTCGTGAAGACCTACCTCCGCGCCATCGAACGGCGCGAGCGGTTGGCACGAATTAAGGGTTAGCCTCCGGCGAACGCCCCGACCCGGCCTCGTATCGACGGTGCGGGGCCGACTTAAGCGGCACACACCTACTTTAACCGCTCGATCCGCCGCGCCGCTTCGTCCAAAATGTCGGTCACCTCGGCGAGCAGGTCGTCGTTCCAGCCTTCCCGTGCCACGCGGTTCTTCATGGCCTGCATCAGATTGCCGACCGCCCGTCCGATCTCCGGCCGGCTGTGCTCCCGACGAGAGGAGCCGGTCTGGTCCAGCCGCTCGAACAGGCGCTCGACCTCCTCGGCATTCTCCTCGAGATGCGCCTTCCCGTCCGCGGTCGCCGCGTAACGCTTGCGCGAACCGTCGGTCGCCTGCTCCTCGATCAGCCCCATGTCGCCCAGCAGGGTCAACGTCGGATAAACCACTCCCGGGCTGGGAGCGTAGTCGCCATGGGTCAGCTCCTCGATCGCTCGGATAAGATCGTAGCCGTGCCGTGGTTCGTCCGCGATCAGCTTGAGCAACACGAGCCGCAATTCGCCCGACCCGAACATCCGCCGCCGTCCGCCGGGTCCGCCGCGGCCACGGCCGCCACCTGGGCCCTCGCCGAACTCGAAGTGGATGTTGCCCGGGAAGCCCCAGCCGCGTCCGCCCATGACGAATATCCCTCGTGGCCGCCGCTCGCCGCCACAACCTGCTCGATACCAGCCCATCTCATTTCTCCTATCTAAGTTGTGTGGAGATATATCTTAGATGCAGCGAAGACAATGCCCTGCTGGAAAGAAACGCCCTGCCCCTTTAGACAGTGCTTGATGCCCGACCTGTTTTCCGACGCTGCGCCGCCGCCAGTCTTGCCGGCCGAAGCAGCTCCCTTGGCTGACCGGTTGCGCCCACAGTCGCTCGACGAGGTGGTCGGCCAGGAGCATCTGACCGGTCCTGAGGGCGCAATCGGCCGGATGGTTGCCGCGGGCAAACTGTCGAGCCTGATCCTGTGGGGTCCCCCCGGCACCGGCAAGACCAGCATCGCACGCCTGCTGGCCGATGCGGTTGGGCTCCGCTTCGTTCAGATCTCGGCCGTATTCAGCGGGGTCTCCGACCTCAAGAAGGTGTTCGCGGAAAGTCGCGATCATGCCCGCTCCAGCCGTCGCACCCTCTTGTTCGTGGATGAGATCCATCGCTTCAACCGCGCACAGCAGGACGGCTTCCTTCCATTCGTCGAGGACGGCACGGTGACCCTGGTCGGAGCTACGACCGAAAACCCCAGCTTCGAGCTGAACGCCGCCCTGCTCAGCCGCGCGCAGGTGCTGATCCTGCGCCGCCTCGACGCGGATGCATTGGAAAAGCTGCTTGCCCGCGCCGAGTTCGAGGTCGGCCGACCCCTGCCGTTAACATCGGAAGCCCGCGCCGCTCTTCTGGCCAGCGCTGACGGGGACGGCCGGTTCCTGCTCAACCAGGCGGAAACTCTGTACGACGCCTTCAGCGCTAATACGCAGGAGCGCGAGTTACTGGATCCGGCAGCCCTTGCCACCTTCCTGCAGCGGCGGGTCGCGGTCTACGACAAGGACCGGGAAGGTCACTACAACCTCATCTCCGCACTGCATAAGTCGATCCGCGGCTCCGACCCGCAGGCTGCGCTTTATTATCTCGCACGGATGCTGACCGCGGGCGAGGAGCCGCTGTTCCTCCTCCGCCGTCTGGTGCGCGCCGCGGTGGAGGATATCGGCCTCGCCGATCCCCAGGCGGTTGTGCAGTGCCTCGCTGCCAAGGACGCCTACGACTTCCTCGGCTCTCCGGAAGGCGAACTCGCCATCGCTCAGGCCTGCCTCTACCTCGCCCTCGCACCCAAATCGAATGCCGGGTACAGGGCGCAGAAGGCCGCCTGGCGCACGGCCAAGGAAACGGGATCGCTGATGCCGCCCGACCACATCCTCAACGCGCCGACCAAGCTGATGAAAGATGCCGGATACGGCACCGGATACCAGTACGACCACGACACGCCCGACGGCTTTTCCGGCCAGAACTATTGGCCCGACGAGCTAGAGCCGCAGAGCTTCTACGAGCCCACCGACCGCGGCTTCGAGGCGCGGGTGCGGGAACGGCTTGCGTGGTGGGCTGAACGGCGCGAAGCAGCACGGAAGGCTTAGCGCTTCGACACAGGAGGGATGCGTGTACCAGACACCTACCGGGCAATATTACCGGGAACAGCTGATCCTCTGGGGTCCCAAGATCCTCGTCGCCCTCATCATCCTGGTGGTGACCTGGCTCGTCGCGCGGGCGGTCAGCTGGGCCATTGCCCGCACCGTGTCGCGCACGCCCGCTCTGCAGAAGCACACGCCGGGCAACCAGCATGAGACAGTCGGCCACCAGCTCGGCACCATCGCCAAGCTGATCATCTGGCTGGTCGGCATCATGGCCGCGCTTCAATACCTGAACGTCGGGCAGATCCTGCAGCCGATCAACGCACTGACCACCGACATCTTCCGCTTCCTGCCCCGCCTGCTCGGCGCGGGTCTGATCTTCTTCATCGGCCTGATCGTCGCCAAGGTCGTCCGTCGGCTGGTGGAAACGCTGCTGACCGCGGCCAACATCGACGGCTGGATGGCGCGGGCGGGCCTTGGCGATCACCCGAGCACCGTCCGCACCGATCCTGCCGCGGTGCCGCCGGGCGCCGCTCCTCCGGCCACCCGCGCCACGCTCGCTCGGGCTGCCGGCATCCTGGTGTTCGCACTGATCATCATCCCCGTGTCGATCGCGGCCCTGCAGACGCTCGGTATCGAAGCGATCAGCGGACCTGCGATCAACATGCTCAATCAGATCAGCGCCGCCATTCCGCGCATCCTGACCGCCGCCCTGTGGCTCGGCATCGCCTTTGTCGCCGCCAAGTTCCTTAAGACACTGATCGAGAGCATACTGCCGCCGACCGGCTTCGACGATGCGATCCGCTCGACTGGCTTGCTGCCGGCCGCCACCACCCCGAGCCGGATCGTCGCCAACGTCGCCTTTATCGCCATCATGCTCGCCGCTGGGATCGAAGCCGCTCGGCAGCTCGGCGGAGACACCGTCGCCATCTTCCTGATCCAGGTGACGGAGCTTGGCAGCAAGGTCATCTTCGGGACGCTGATCATCGTTGCCGGCATCTTCCTTGCCCGGATTATCGCCAACCTGGTCGGCTCCGGCACCGGCGAGGGCGGCTATGCCCAGACCATCACCCGCTACGCCATCATCGCGCTGTTCACGGCGATTGGGCTGACCTTCATGGGCCTCGCCAACGAGATCGTGATCCTCGCGTTCGGGCTGATCCTCGGCTCCGCGGCGGTAGCGACGGCACTGGCGTTCGGACTCGGCGGGCGCGACGCCGCCGGGCGAATTCTCGACCGCTACGCCGATCGGGTGGAAGGATCGGGTGGGATGGGCCGGCCGCACCAGCGCCCACGGCTCGAAGGCTCCACCGAGACACGCAGCGACCTCCCGCCCACGGCGTGACCGAGCGCTTCACCCGCTTCGTTGCGATCGACTGGTCGGGGGCAAGAGGGCGGCGGCACAAAGGCATCGCGGTAGCTTCGGCGCATGGCGACGGCGCTCCGCGCCTGGTTCGGCCACACCATGTCTGGAGCCGCGAGGAAGTCGCCGACTGGCTGGTGCGAGAAGCGGCACGGGAGCCCACGCTGTTTGGCTTCGACTTCTCCTTCGCGCCGCCGTTCGCGGAGCGCGGCTCCTACTTGCCGGGCGAGGCCGGGGTGCCGGAGACTGCCCGCGAGTTCTGGGACTATGTCGACCAACGCGCTCCCGACGACGATCTCGGCGCGGCGAGCTTCCTTGAGCAGGTCCACCGCCGCCATTTCTACTTCGGCATCGCCGACGGGGTCAAAGCCGACTTCGTTCGATTTCGCCGATGCGACGCGCGGCTGAACCAGCAGGGCGGGCGCAAGACGGCCAGCGCTTACGACGCGATCGGCGCAGCGCAGGTCGCCAAGGCCAGTTTCTCCGGCATGCGCCTGCTCCAGCGCATCGATCCAGATGTCGCCATCTGGCCAATGGACCGGCTACCGCCCGAAGGCAGCGCAGTGGTGGAGATCTACACCCGGATTTACCTGCGCAATGCGGGGATGAGCGGGACCAAGCTCCGCAGTCGGACCGATCTCAACCGTGCACTCGCTGGTCTCGGCAGCCCACCCGCGTGCCTTCGCTTTGAACCCAACGATCACCAGACGGACGCGCTTGTCACCGCCGCCGGCATGCGCGCCCACGTCGCACATCCGCAAGCCTTCCAGCCCGAGGGTCTCACCCCCGAACTTGCCCGCACGGAGGGCTGGACCTTTGGCATCGTCTGACGCATTGGCGGCGCGAGCCGGCTTAGCACAGTGGTAGTGCAGCGGTTTTGTAAACCGAAGGTCGGGGGTTCAAATCCCTCAGCCGGCACCATCTTTTCAATAACTTAGACCACCTTTCGCTTGAACGAAACGCGACAGGCGGTAAGTCGGTAAGCACTGGGTAAGCTTGCAAGTGGTCTGATCGGCGGAGGTAAGCCGTTGGAGTAAGTGCAGCACCAATGGCTGCGCCACCGCGTGTAATGGGGTGGAACGCGGCCGCTGGCTGTTACCAGCCGAGCGGCTGCTCTTGGCCGAAAGCGGGCCGTCTGCTTCTCGGGCCTGAGCCCCGAGATCAAGCCTCCTGAGAGCCTATGATATGCGGGTGTTGAGACTCGCTGAGCCGCGGCATCGGTTTGCAGGTCCTCTATGCGAGTGGGTCCCTTCGATGATCGCGCGCTTCCAGACCCGGCCACCGGCCGTTGTAAGCAACCGTGGGCCGTGCAAAGTTTTCAACCTGTTCTCGGGGGATCAAGGCAATGACTGTCTCATCCAAGCGCATTGTCTGCCTCTCGGCAGCAGCGACCATGATGTGCCTGTCGATGACGACGTTGGCGGGAGCCCAGTGGACCCGCCGCTACCCCAAGGTCGAACCCTTCGCGCACCAGCTCTACTTGGAGCAAGAACATCTTCCGATCCTGTCGTCAGGACCGGTTTATCCGGCGCCCTCCCCCGACGGTGTCACTCTGGCCTTGGCCCACCAAGGGTGGATCTGGGCTCTCGATCTTCGCAGCGGCGTGGCTCGGCGGCTAACCAATGCCAGCGGCGTGGACGCGCGGCCACGCTGGTCTCCCGACGGTCGGCGAATCGCCTTCGTCAGGGATAGCGGATCCGATACTTCCATCGTGGTTATCGGCATCAATGGTGCCCGTGTCGCTCAGATCGATACGCCGGCTCTGGATCTCGACCCTGAGTTCACCAAGGACGGCAAGTCCCTCATCTACACCTCAGCCAAGAAAGGTCGTCTTGACCTGTGGCGCCGAGATCTCGCGACTGGAGCGGACGAAGCTCTAACGTTGGGCGCTCGAGTGGCTCGTTCTGGCCGAGCGATGCGTGACGGTCGTATCCTTTATCAAGAAGCCGTTGGGCCTGCGGCCGCCCTGCGACTGCGCAATGCGGATGGTACGACGGGTCCCATTCTCTTCCAGCAGGGCTGGATGGCGCATCTCAACCCCGATGCGCATCCAACAGAGCGGGCGATCGTCTACGGTGTGGGCGAAGGTAATATGGTCAGGCTGGCGGTGATGGACGTCGACCAGCCCGCCTTCCCGCGTTGGCTCACTCCCGCAAACGAGAAAGCTCTATTCCCCGCCTGGTCGGCCGAAGGCTCGCAGATCTATTATGTCAAAGGCGACGCACGGCAGCAGTTTCGGCTGATGGTGATCGGAGCGGCCGGCGGATCAGCGCGCGAGGTCCCCATCAAGCAATGGGACTATGGCAGCCGGCTGGGCAAACTCTCTATCAGCACGAGGAGCGCGGCGCCCGCCGAGGCTCACCGGGCGACCGCGGCGCGGCTTTCGATCACTCGGTCCGACGGTCACCCGGTCGCCAATTCGAATGGCCCGACCTTTGTCGATAACCAGAATGGACCCGTCTATTTCTACACGTCCGGGCGCACGACGCTGACACTGCCGGAGGGCAGCTATCGCATCGTGGCGACGCATGGGCCCTTCTCTCGCCCAGAGGCGCAGGACGTTCGAGTCACCTCTGGTAGGGTGACCAGTGCGTCCCTCGACGTTACGCAGATCTGGGATGCCCGCCGCGCTGGCTACGTCTCGGCCGATCATCATGTCCATCTGAACGGGAGCGGCGTGAACGAACTCGAGCTCAGTGACCTGCTGCTGCCGATGCAGGGCGAGGAGCTAGATTATGCGGCCCCGATGGCGTGGAACCAGTACAACCGCTTCATCGATGCGCACCGCATCGGCCAGAAAGCGCAGGCGAAAGACGGGACAAGCGCCCAGCTCACGCAGGAAGTCCGTTCCGACTTCCACGGGCACGTCGGGATGATTGGCGCTACCAAGGCGTTCCAGCCTTGGTTCTTCGGACCGACGACGCCCATCTATGGCAATGGCGACCTCCACAACGGGCTCGTGAATCCGTTCGCGAAGGCACAAGGTGCCCTGGCGACCTATGTGCATTCGGTGGGCGAGGACAGCGACCCCTTCAACGACCTTTCCAAAAATGAGCTGCCATACGAACTCGTCGTGGACGGGGTCCTCTCGGATGGCATCGGTCTTGAGTTGGTCTGCCAGTGGACCAGCCCG
Organism: Sphingomicrobium sp.; assembly: GCA_035537335.1. GTDB lineage: Bacteria > Pseudomonadota > Alphaproteobacteria > Sphingomonadales > Sphingomonadaceae > Sphingomicrobium. The sequence goes on from DATLMM010000027.1 coordinate 37,328, forward strand.
CTTGGCACCGCCCACGCGTGGTATCGTTTCCTCAACATCGGGCGGGTCATGCCAGCCACTTCCGGGACCGACATGATGGCCAACTTCTATCGCGCGCCAGCAATCGGTACTGCCCGGGCTTACGTGCCGGCCGCAGGCAATTCGAGCGGCTACTCGTCAGCTGTTGAGCAGGTCCGTTCGGGCAGAGGGTTCGTAACGACAGGGCCCGCGCTCCTATTCAGCGTAGGTGGCAAGGATCCCGGCTCCGTCATCGCTGAGGGTGTCCGCGAGTGGTTAATCGACCTTGTGAGCGTCAGGCCGGTCGGCCGGGTGGAAATCGTCGTGAACGGCACGGTGGTCCAGACGCTTGAAGGATTCGCGGGCAATGGACGCAAACGGTACAGCGGCAAGGTCACCTTGCCGAAAGGCGGGTGGGTGGCGGCACGCGCAATCGGTGGCGAGACCGGCTGGCCAATTATGTCGTTCAGCCATTTCGCCCATAGCCAGCCGCTCTGGATCAACCGGACCGGCAGCACCGATCCTGCCGCAGCTCGTGCCGCCGCAAGTGATTTGCTGCAAGCGCTGGCCTACTCAGAGGGCAAATTCAGCAAAAGCTACGGAAAGCGAGTGCCGCCCGGATTGGTCGCACGCATTGCTGAAACCCGTCGTCGCCTGTCGCTCGTCGCCGGAGATTGATCGAGCCTTGTTGCCGATAACGAGGCAAGTGATCGGTCGTCGCAGCTGACGGCAAAGCTGCTGAACCATCGAAAAACCACGACTGGGTTAGTTGAGCAGCCGAATGGAGGAAACTTGCCGGTAGAAGGCACTCTGCTTCAGTCCGACAAGAGAGGAAAGCGGACGGAGGCTCAACTGAGAGGACTGCGTTTTCCGCGAGTTCCCACCTGGCTCGCCAGAGCCACGCCGATGGCTGTCAGTGCCATTCCCGCCAGAGCCGATATCCCGAGCGTCTCACCAAACAGCGGCCACGCAATCAATGCAGTGCATGGTGGGACTAGGAAAAAGAGGCTGGCAACTTGCGATGCGGCCCCCCGCCGGATTACCAGGTAGAGCAGCGACACGGCTCCAAGCGACAGCACGAGAACGAGCCAGAGCAGCGTAAATATGAACTCGCCAGTCCATTGAATATGCGTATCCTCGAACCAGAGGGCCAACGGGGCAGTAATAAGTACAGCAGCCACGAACTGCACGACACTGCCGGTGCGCAGGTCCATGCCAGCACAGAAGCGTTTCTGGTACAGGGTACCTGCCGTGATCCCAAGAAGGGCTGCGAGGCAGGCAATGCTACCCAACATACTACCAGGTGCCTCGCCCACCTTGCCTGATAGGACGAGCGCAACTCCGAGTAGGCCAAGGGCGAGGCCTAGCCACTGCCGGGAGTTCACGCGCTCACCCAGCAATACGCCAGCAAGCGCCGCGGTAAGCAATGGTTGAAGGCCAACAATGAGCGCGGAGACGCCAGCCTCCACACCCATGGAGATGCCAACGAACACGCCACCAAGATACACGCCATGCACCAGCAATCCGGCGACGGTGAAGTGCCACACTTCCGTCCAGCATCGTGGCCACGGCGCTCGGCTGGCCACCGAGACCAGCACGAGCAGCCCTGCGGCCAAGACGTATCGCAGCGATAAGAACGTAAGCGGCTCAGCGTGCGGGAGCCCGAGCCTGGCGCCGATAAACCCGGTGCTCCACAGCACCACGAACAGCGCTGGGACGCCGACTGTCTGGACGGGATTGCTGCCGCGGCGCGTGTCGTGAGTCACGCCCCGGCGTCCTACATATTGATCGCGCGGACCAGTCTAACCCCCCAGTCAGCGTCAGGGTTCGTGGTGCCGTCGCCAAGGCGTTCCTGCATCACCGCGACACCCAGGTCGCGGCGCTTCGGCAGGCGTGCCTTCTCGGCAGCCGCGAGTGCCGGGCCCATCTCTTCTCGTGTGAGATCCGTGCAGTAGGCGGGAGCACCCGGCTGCTGGTGCCACGAGTCAGCGATTGAACCCGCATCAAACCCATCGAAGCCGCTGTCGTTGACGAGTGCGATAGCAACCTCACGATCTTTCTCCCGATCCGCAGCAACCGGAATTGCGATGCGGCCGGCGGTTCCGGCCGGAGCAGCTTTGTCCGCGAGAGAGGCGGACCCGATCGCGTTCCATGTCTTGGCGATCGGCCGCCCGAGCTGCTCGACGACCCAGAGGCTTTCAACCTGACCAGCCTCGATGGCCTCGATCTTGTCGTCCCGGAACGGATAGTAGTTCGACGTATCAATCACGACCGTTTCTTCGGGGAGCTTGGCAATCAATGGCGCAACGCCCGGAATGCGGCCGAGAGGAATGGAGAGGATGACCACTTCGACGTGAGCCAGCGCTACTTCGGTGTTCACCGCTTGAGCGCCAAAGGCGAGCACGTCCTGCTCGATGGTGTCGGGGCCGCGTGAGTTCGCCACCTTCACACTATGGCCGGCTTGAGCCAGTCTTTGCGCGAGTGTCTTGCCGATGTGGCCAACGCCGAGGATGCCGATCTTCATGAGTGTAGTTCCTTGGTCTTAAGGTTCATGCGCTTGCAGGATGCGCCAGCGTCTCGAGAGTGCGCCGGAGGTCATCCACGCCCTCGTCGGTAAGCTGACACGCTGATTTGATTTTCTCGGTGATGCTCCGGACCTCGGCCTCCATGCCGCGTCCACGCGCCGTTAGGTCCACCATCACACGGCGCTCATCGCTCGGATCGCGCGTGCGGGTGACGAGCTTGGCAGCTTCCAGCCGCTTCACGAGCGGCGTAATCGTGCCCGTGTCCATATCGAGGCGACCACCCAGGGAGCCCACTGAGAGAGGCGCGCCGTTCAGCAGCTCTAGTATGACCAGATACTGCGGGAACGTCAGGCCAAGCGGCTCCAGAAACGGCTTGTGCATACGCGCCATGCGGTTCGCCGCCCCATAAAGCGCGAATGACAACTGTGTCGCGACGGTTTGTTGATCCGCGGACATTCTCTAGGACGCCATTGTCTAGTGCTCTAGATAGTTACTGATCGGCGACCTTCAAGAGCGGGAGTTCACAGCGGTTTTCAACTTGCCCCGGCCGTTTGGCTGATAATTTCTGCTGCTAATGCCCGCCTTCGATCCATGGCACGCCTTCGTCCCGGAGGGTGTCGGCCAACGCTTCTTCGATATCCAAGGATTCCCATTGCTGAAGCGGGTTCAGATGGTCGACAAACTCAGGAAGCAGGCGAACGCCAAAGCGCCTCACGGCACCGCTGGCCTTGTACCCAGCTTTGTGTTGATCGAAGCGCCAATCGGGATCGCGCGAAGTTTGGCCGACGTACAAACCCCATCGTTGGGGACGTCGCGGATCGTGCAAGAGGATCACGTACACGGAATGCCGCGCCCCTGAGCCACCCTTCGTGCTCGCCTGCAGCGTGCGGGCGGCTCTTAGTGCCTGAGGCATCCATTCTGGCATAGCCATCGAAAGGTTATAGTCTGAACTTCCTAGTTTGACTCATTGCAAAACTGTTCGGTTGGCCCGTTCACAATGAGAATTTCACTGAGCTTATCGGAGTGGACGGAAGCACGCTTCCCAAGTTACCTCCCTCACCATGAAGCACGAGCACGAAGCGGACCTACCATATCTGAGGAAGGTCGTCGGAGCGTCGATGGCGGGTACTGTCGTCGAGTGGTACGAATTTTTTCTCTACGGCACTGCCGCGACATTGGTGTTCGGCAAACTCTTCTTTCCTGCCACGGGCAACGAGTTGGATGGTATCATTGCCGCCTTCGCGACCTATGCAGTGGGCTTTATCGCGCGCCCGCTTGGAGGCGTGGTCTTCGGGCACATCGGCGACAAGATCGGCCGCAAGTCGCTGCTCCAGTTCAGCTTGGTCCTGATCGGCGTCTCGACATTCCTGATGGGTTGCCTGCCGACCTTCGCAACCATCGGCTACTGGGCTCCTGCCCTGCTGGTACTGCTGCGCTTTGTTCAAGGCTTTGCGCTGGGCGGCGAATGGGGCGGCGCGGTTCTGCTGGTCACCGAGCACAGTCCCAACCGAAGCCGTGCTTTCTGGGGCAGTTGGCCGCAAGCGGGCGTTCCTCTTGGCAATCTGCTCGCCACAGCGGTCCTGCTCGCATTGTCGGCAACCTTGAGCGAGGAAGACTTCCTGTCGTGGGGATGGCGCGTTGGCTTCTGGCTGTCGGTCGTGATCGTCGCCATTGGCTACTACATCAGGACCCAGGTGTCGGATTCGCCGATTTTCAAAGCCGCTCAGAAGGAGGTCGAGCAGGAGGCAGTGGCTGGTTATGGGCTGACCGAGGTCTTCCGCCGCTACCCGCGGGGAGTTTTCACGGCGATGGGCCTACGGTTCGGCGAGAACATCCTCTACTACATGGTGGTCACCTTCTCGATCACCTACCTGGCCCACCGCCAATTAGACACCACGCGCATTCTGACCCTGCTGTTTGCGGCCCACATCCTGCACGTGATCGCCATTCCCCTGGTCGGCGCTCTGGCGGACCGCATTGGGCGCAAGCCAGTCTATATCGCTGGCGCGTTGCTCACCATGGCATGGCCGTTTGTTGCCTTCCCCATGTTCGATACCGGAGCCACTACGTCGATTTTAGGCGCCATCATGCTGGGACTGGCATTTCACTCTCTGATGTACGCCTCGCAACCGGCGATCATGGCGGAAATGTTCCCCACGCGCATGCGTTACTCGGGCGTGTCGTTAGGATACCAGGCTACGGCCATTGTCGCCGGCAGCTGGGCGCCGCTGATCGGCACTGCCCTTCTGCGCGAGTACGAAGCTTGGCAGCCAATCGCTTTCTACATTCTGGCCTCCGCGGCCGTGAGCCTCGTCGCCGCTTTGATCATGCGGGAAAGCAAAGGAGCCTCGCTAGTGGCAATCGACGAGGAAGACCGCAGAAAGCTACAGCCAGCATAAGCGCTGCGGTGCGCTGCGGTGCGGTGCGGTGCGGTGCGGTGCGGCCATTGTCCGTAGCGGTCGCACTGCCAATAGACTGCTGCGATGCGCTCATGAGTACAAAAGTAGCCATAGTTATTGGTGAGCGGCTGACCACTGGTGCCAGCCGCTCATCAGGGGTCACAATTGCCGACGCGAAAAGCGGTGGTTGGTCAGCTGGGATGCGCTTCCGCGAGCTGTTCCTCTGCGGCGCTGCGCGCAGGTGCTACGTCTGCGGTCGGCTTCGAAGGGTTGAAGCCAAACGCGAGAGCGCTGGTTTCCATCTTATCGCCGCTGACCAGACTGGCGCTAAAGACCGGTTCAGTGCCGACGGCCGCGTCTGCCACTGGCAGAGTTTTCCTCGTCCCGCGCTTGATGCCCGCATCAGAGCGACGCTTGCGCGTCCGCTGCGCGAGCGGGCTGGCAACGGCGGCCTGATCTACGTCCAACGAAGCTTCCCCGTGGGCGCCTAGCTTGGCTGCTGAAGCCTCCACGGTCGCAGCCACCGCTCCAGCTGCAGCAACGGCTTTGCGCTTTACCTTACGGACCGTCTGGGAAGCTGCACTGGAAGCAGCGTCCATAAGCTCCGCCGGAGCGGTGTGTGTGCCGTCGTTCCCAGTCACAGCCAGCTTGGGCTTGCGGTAGAACAGGGCCGCGGCTGCCGACACTAGGCCGACCGCCGCCACGTTGCGGACGATGGGAGAGCCAAGAACAGATTCGAGCGTGGAGGCGCGGGAGGTGCGCTCTTTCGTCGCCGAGCTACTGCTCTTAGCTGATCCGGCTTGCCGCTGCTGTGCTCTGGTCTGGCGCTGATTGCTTGCTGAACTTGGCCGCTGCCGCTCGCGCGCCGGGCTGGCCGTTACAGTTGTTGGCTGGTTCGGCGTGTCCCCCCGCTCAGCTGCTTTACGACCGCGCCTGCTAGTTGCAGTCGACTTTGCTGTGGCGGGTGACTTGCGGCGCGTCGTGCCGCGCTTGGTGATGCTGCTTGTTGTGCCAGGCTTGCGTGCCAAAGGATTGACTCCGTGTATTGGAAGCTACGGAGACGTATGCAACAGTGATTGGGTTCCGCAGTGTAGCCTCAAGGCCGTAGAGGGTAGCTGCATCCGCGGGCTGCGCAGCCCCTGCCCTTCGTGGTTAGCGATGGGTGGGTAGCGTCAGGTAATTGTCGTGTTTTGCGGTGGTGCTTAGGCTGCCTTGTTTGCCGGTGACGCTAGCGGCGCACTCACTGTCCAGCGCCCTTCATCCGTGCGCTCAATGGGCAAGCTGCAGTCGTCGCAGAGGGCGGAATAGCGATTCGCTCGACGCACGATCGACGTCAGCATGGGGCGGTGCACACGGAACAGGCAGCGGAAGATCATGCGGTCAGAATAGCGCGACTGGTCAGTCACAGGATAGCGGCAGCGAGCTAAGCTTGAGCTTTGTTTTCCGGTGTTGCTGCTATGTTGCGGCTTGCAGCTTCTGGGCAGAGATTAGCCATCATGCCTGGTGGTTGCCCTTCCCGATCACAGCATGCGGACGAGGCGCCGCTGCGCGTCACGGTCGCCTTCGATGTAGCGTTCAGTGGTAGTCAGCGCGCTGTGACCAGCAAGCTCCTGGACGCCTTTGAGGCTGCCGCCAGCTTTGTGCACTGAACGTGCAGCGCGGGTGATGAATGTACGCCGGCCAGAGTGGGATGAGCAGCCTTGTAAGCCAAGCTCATCGTAGATGGTGCAGAACCAGTTGACGATGGAGCGTGGGCGCAGGTGCCGCCCGTAACGCGACGGGATCACGGGGCCGTTACGGGGCTTGCCGAGCTGCTTGTGCTGATGCTTGAGCGCCGCGGCCAGCTTAGGGTGCACTGGTAAGCGGCGGCCTCGACCGTTTTTAGCGATGCTGTCGTCGACGGCAAGCGTGCTGGAGACGTCGCCGCGGGGCGTCACCACCATGGTCCAGTCGAGACCAGCGATTTCGCAGGCGCGCAGCCCGGCACGGAAGCTGAGTAAGACGATGAGCTTTTCTCGTTTGCCACAACGCCGCTTGCTGGCGCGCGCAGCCAAGCGACGCACGTCAGCTGGCGCCAGCACTTTGGCTTCTTTGCGAGTTTTCCTTCCGCCTCAGGGTCGCCGGGCTAGGCAAGGACACGAACTACGAGCTGCCAATGACGCAGGAACAACTTGCTGACGCGGTTGGCCTGACTGCCGTGCACGTAAACCGTTCAATTAAGGCGTTGGAAAAAGATGGGCTTATTCAGCGCACGCACCCCCGCTCGGTTTACATCAGCGATTGGCGCAAGTTGGCTGCAGCCGGTGACTTCGACAGCACTTACCTGCACTTACGCGAGGATGAACTCGCTCTCGCCTAGCTTAACCTAGGATCACCTATGCATATCAGAGATTGTCTGCTTAGGTCGAAAGCGGAAACTCGGCCCTAAGGCCACGCACAGAATGGAAGCGGGTCAAGACTGCCCGAACTTCGACTAAGCCAGCGCCTGGTAAGCGAGCTGTCGGACATCCACCTTCGCATTCAGTCGCGCGGCCAGCAGGGCAGTGCCACTGATCTTCCGCTGGGCGACAAGGATGTCTGCGGGCGGCAGGTGCCAGGTGGCTTTATCACCGGCGACTGCCATCCCCTGCTCGCGCAGTCCTTCAACAAAGCTGCGATCGCCAAAATCGAAGGGACCGGGGCGGTGCAGCTCTGCAAGGATGATGTCGATCATTGTGTTCAGGCGGGCGGGATGAAGGTCGACTACTGCACCGCTGAAGAACCCGGCTGCAACCGCTGCTTCAATCATCGCAAGCCGATCCTCATCCAAGGCCGCTTGCAGCAAGTTTCGATACGCTTGCGCGGTGCTGGCTGAGACGTCCCTGACCGCGCCGAAGTCGAGGAGCACGATCTGCCCTGTGTCGGCTTGGAAGCGGTAGTTGGCAAAATTCGGGTCGGTCTGCATGACCCCGAACGTGAACAACTCCGAGAGCGCCAGCCTGATCAGGTTGGTCATCGCTATATCGCGGATGTCCTGTGACATCGTGGAGAGGTGCTCGATCGGATGCCCCGGGACGAACGTCATCGCAAGCACGTTGTCCGTAGTGAACTCCTGGTCGAGATTAGGCACAACGAAAGCTGGGTCATCGGCCAGCAATCGACTGAACCGCTCCATCTGTGCACCTTCGCGCTGGTAATCAGCTTCATCTCGAAGCTGGCGCTTCGCCTCTGCGAGGAGTGGCGCCACGTCGAGCTCGCTCGGGAGGAGACCAGAGAGGCGTAACAGGGTCGCCACGTTGTCAACATCGGCATCGATGCTGTCCCGGATTCCGGCATACTGAACCTTTACCGCCAGCAGTCGCCCGTCACGTGTCGTTGCACGATGAACCTGCCCGATCGATGCAGCTGCCAGCGGTCGCGGCTCGAACTGGGTGAAGCGTGTGCGCCAATCCTGGCCCCACTGAGCTGCCAGCACTCGCTGAAGTTGCTCGGGTGGCATGAAGTGAGCGCCGTCGCGGAGTTTCGCCAAGATGGTGGTCAGCTCGGCAGGCAAGAAGTCGCCAGCATCCATCGACATCATCTGCCCCAGCTTCATCGCTGCACCACGAAGATGCGACAGCCGATCGGCGAGTTTGCCTACGTTGGTGGGGGTTAGCAGCAAGTCAGCCATCTTCGGCCGCTCGCCCGCCGCCAATCGGCGAGCGCCTTCCGAAAAGACGCCACCGGCTACACCAGCGGCCAGACGGCCGAACTGGCTGAAGCGGGCGACCCTGCTGCTGGGAACGGCAGTTGATCGGCGTTGGTCATCCTTCACGGGCGAAGACCCTCGCTACTCGCTGCAGGAAAGGTCGGACACGCAGGAACCGGACATAAAGGCGCTCCAGGAGGTGCAGAACACATGGCCTCCGGGCCGCCAGACCAAAAGGTCTCAGTAGCGGGATAGCACGCCACATGGCCGCGAAGGCCCCGGCTCCTGACAGCAGTCGACCATCTTCCATCGCATGGAAGCGCTGCAGCAACGCTGTCTGATTGGTGGGGCAGTCGGCCGGAGAGAGACCGCGGACATCCACAAACCGGATCATGTCTCCCCGATCCAGGCGTCGCATGATAGATATCTCCCGACGGCAAAGTGGACACGCGCCATCGTGCCAAACAGTAAGACTGATCATTCACTGAATATGGTGGGGCAAGGTGGATTCTTCACCTGACCATGAGGCGGTGTCGATCAAGAAGGCTGGCTTAAGGCCGCTTTGGGGCGATCTCAGAACTTAGCAACTTAGCTGAACGAGCGTCTCCTTACGGGTAGAGGTGACGCCGCTCGGAATGACCGAAACTGGCGCAAAGCTGCCCCTCCGATATCCTAGCGCTTTACGATTGAAGCCCGTCAATTTGCCTCCGTCGCCTCCTGCCAAAGCGAGGCTACGAGGTCGGCGGCCGGCATAGTTCGGCTGAGTGGTGCACCCTGTCCGGCCCATTGCGCCCCGTAACCGCCTTCGCCGGCGGCTTTTGCAGCCACGCTCAGCGCTTTGCCCGCATCGTATGCGATCGGGTACTCGGGCACTTCGCTTGGCGCGCTCGGCTCCCATTCGGTAAATCGGTTCGGCAGGCACCGCGCAGGACGGCCAGAGATTACTCGGGTCATGAGCGTGTGGTTCGCGCCCGGGCCGCCGAGCACCTCACGATATGTCTCGTCCGCGCTACTTTCCGGGCAGGCGATAAAAGCCGTGCCAAGCTGCGCAGCTACAGCGCCAAGCGCGAGCGCGGACCGGATGCCCGCCCCATCCATGATGCCGCCTGCTGCGATGACCGGTAGCGCTGATTTGAGGACCAGTAGGCGGGCCAGCGCCATCGTGCCGAGCTGATCATCGTGCGCGCCCGGGTTGAACACGCCTCGGTGCCCACCCGCTTCCCAACCTTGTGCTACAATCGCGTCGAAGCCAGCCGCCTCAATCACGCTTGCCTCGGACAGGCTGGTCGCTGTCGCGAGCAAAACACAGCCGGCCTGCCTCAATGCCGCAATCTGCTCGGGTCGAGGTAAGCCGAAGTGGAAACTAACCACCTGCGGCGCAGTCTGCACCAGCAAAGCTAGCATCTCCTCGTCGTCAGTGAAGCTCTTGTAGATCGTGCGAAGAGCTGCCGGCGGCTCTTTGCCGAAGCACCCAAACACCGGCCGCAAAGCTTCTAGCCATGCTTGCTCCAGCGCAGGGTTGGCCTTGGGTGTCGAATGGACAAACACATTGACGTTGAATGGGCGATCCGTGCGGGCTCGGGTCGCCGCGATCATAGCACGGGCGCCTGCCGCGTCAGTCGCGCCAATGCCAATCGAACCCAATCCGCCTGCATTTGACACCTCAGCAGCCAGCTCCGGTGTGGACACTCCCGCCATCGGTGCCTGCACGATCGGAATAGGCACTTCGAGGCGTTCTAGCAGCGTCATTGAGGATTAATGCTCCCGGTCACCTCTCAGCGCAATCGGGCGATACGCACGTCCGCTTACGGGGCGTCTCTTCTTTAGCCTGAAGGTCTAATTTGGGCGCTTAGCCGCCGAAGCTCGAGTGTCCGCTCTGGGTGGAAAGCGGACATTGGATGAGCTTCCCTGTGTGAGTGTATAACCGCTGCGCACTCGCGAGCAGGTCGTCTTGGTGATTGGATCGCAAGTGTCCGCTCATGATGGTAGGAGCAGGTGCCGGGTCGCGTAGTGGTTCAAGCAGAGGAATGCTCCCATGACCGACACTGTCAACGAAGCTGTCCTGAACGACCTTGTTGGCAAAGTGATTGGCGATGTCGCCGGCGCCCTGAGCCTCTTCATGGCATATCTGGGCGACCAAGCCGGCGTGTTTACCGCGCTTGATGGCGCCGGGCGCCTGACCGTCGACGAACTTGCCGAGAAAACCGCGCTCAACCCAAAGTATCTCCACGAGTGGCTCGGATCTGTTTGCGCAGCGGGCTATGTCCACCATCACGCCGAAGATGGGACCTTCTCCATCGCTCCCGAGCAGGCGTTGGTCTTCACCCGCGAGGGTCAACCGGCGTGTATGCAGGGGTTTTTCCAGCTTATTGTTTCGCAGTTTGCGGGCCATGAAAAAGCTACCGAGACTTTCAAGACCGGCAAAGGACGGCCGTGGGGCGATCATCCCCAATGCCTGTTCTGCGGAACAGACCGTTTCTTCCGCCCAGGCTATCAGGCCAATCTGGTTGAGAACTGGATCCCAGCCCTGAGCGGCGTGGAGGCCAAGCTTAAATCCGGTGCAAAGGTCGCCGATATTGGTTGCGGCCACGGCTCCTCGACAGTGCTGATGGCGCAGGCGTATCCCAACTCTACAATCCACGGGATCGATTTCCATGCCCCTTCAATTGAAGAAGCGAAGAAAAAGGCCGCGGCTGCGGGCGTGACCAACGTGGACTTCCAGGTAGCTAAGGCTCAAGACTTTGCTGGCGACGGTTTCGATTTCGCGTGCATATTCGATGCTCTGCACGACATGGGCGATCCAGTTGGCGCAGCGCGCCACATCCGCGACACGTTGGCACCTGGTGGCACGTTCATGGTGGTCGAGCCGATGGCGGGAGACTCGATGGGCGAGAACATGAATCCTCTCGGGCAGATTTTCTATGCAGCGTCGTGCACGATCTGCACCCCCAATTCCCTGTCTCAAGAAGTAGGGCTCGGGCTTGGCGCCCAGGCGGGTCAGAAGCGGTTGGCCGAAGTATGCAGGGAGGCCGGGTTTACCGCGGTTCGCCGCGCAGCAGAAACCCCGACTAACATGGTTCTCGAAATAACCGGCTAAACCTTGCTGACTGGATCTCACAAGGTCCTTCTCAATGTCCGCAATGGGAAAAGCCGACGTTTGTTAGGGGGCGACTTGCAAATGTCACGGCCTGACTTGCTGCTCCAGGTAATCCGCCCGCTGTGAGGCCAGTGCGCGTCGAAAAGCCGGCCTGCTTTTGCCCCGTGCCACAAAGGCGGCAACGTTGGGAGACACTTCGAGCAGGCCCGAACCTTCCAGGCGACGCAACACATCGATAGTCATGAGGTCGCCTGCGCCAAACCCGCCCTCAAGCCACTCCGCTTCGCCCAGCCGATCTGACAGCTCGCGCAGCCGGTCGCGCACGCGCTCCTCGACTATCGGCATCCGATCCTTTGACCAAGGCTTGTCCTGTTCGACGTAGAGGATGGTCTCGCGTTCGAGGATCGGCGGCTCAATTGTGCTAAGCGCTGCGAACATCCACATGATCGCGCGCTCGCGCCCCGCATGGTCGTCGGGGAGAAGGCCGGCTCGTGCGCGTGCGATGTGCAGCACGATCGCCCCAGTCTCGAACAACACCAATGCATCCTCCTGATAGACCGGAATCTTGCCGAATGGATGGAGCCGGAGGTGCGATGGCTTCTTCAAGTCCGAGAACGGAACGAAGCGCATAACGTAGGGCTGCCCGACTTCTTCCAGCGCCCACCGCACCCGAAAGTCGCGCGCCATGCCTCTTCCCTCGTCGGGCGAATGAAAGAATCCGGTAACAACTGGTTGCAATGCTTTGGACATTCGTTCTCATCCGCGTTGACCAGCGCACACGCCGCTTGTCCGAAGGTAGTTGGACACGGACCACCATCGGACACCGCGCGAATGTCCGCAATGGGTCGTAAGCAGACGTTCCAGTCAGGGGCTCAACGCTGCCTCACGCGCGCGCGAGCGATGTTATGGTTTATGAAGTGCGCGCTGGTCGGCGGTCCTCTGGCCCCAAGGCTGTGGACTCCTCATCCGCTGCCCCACCTGATGGCGAGCATCGGGCGTCCGTTGCGAGCAGTACGGAGCGGCGGCCAGCCGGGGGAGCCAAACCCGCCGCCGTTCCTAGAGGGCGAGTGCGTGGCAGCTAAGATTCCGCACGCGTTCGTCTTGTCGAGAAGCCCAAGGGCGCCGCGCCAAGCGTTTGTCCTTCGACAAAGTCCCGCTTGAATGTTATATTGCGCGCGCGGAGTCAGGACTCGGCGTGCTGGGAAATCGGAGGCTTCCGATGAAAAAACTAGTACCCTCAATAGCGATTTGCTCGCTTGCTCTCGCCGCTCTTTCAGGGCTTTCAACTGGTGCCTCGGCCGATCCCGGGAAAGAACCGGCAGCACCACTCCCTGAATTTTGCCAGTGGTTCACAACTGTCGATCCAACCACCAATGTAGGTGAGTGCCTTTCAGCCTTCCGTTCGGATCGAAGCGCTGCGCCAGCTAAGTATTGCGGGTTCCTGAGGGATGCAGATGCCCTTGAACTGTACGGGTTCGGAAACGAGGGTGAATGCATCGACTATTTTAAAGAAGTCTTTTGACGCTTTGACAGTCTGGCGGCTTGCAGGCGTCGAAACGGACCTCACGAACCGTCTCCGGTTAGTGGGCATTCAAGGCTGAAGTTTCGTGATAAACGCGTTCATCTCGCGCTCCACTTGTTGCTCGTTCGTCTCCCAGATGAAGTGCCCTGCATGGGGGATGAGGACCACACGGGCGTGTGGATTTAGCTTCGCAAAATCCTCCGCTTGTGCAGAGGCTTCTGCTGATCGCCTCAAATAGGTCTTGCTGCTGCACTCTTTGTCGCACTTCGGCGGGGCAGCCACAATTGAGAGGATCGGCACATTGATCTTTGAATAGATACGTAAGCCGTTCATCACTGCCGCCTGAAGCGCAATCTTAGGCCCTGCCTGAAACTCGGCTGGACGATCAGTTTCAGCTTCCAGCGCCGCCTCATACCAGTCCAAGCCGTCCTGGAGCCTACGAAGGTCTCTCCGCAACTTCTGGACCAGCTTTCGCCCCTCGCTTGGTTGGGCAGTGGGAAGGCGAGCGAGGTCACGTCGGACCTCTGCCGCGATAGGGTAAACCGCTCGCGAGCGCGGGCCGTAGAATGCTTGGGGTTCCGCTGCTTCGAGATAGATCAACCCGGCTACCTCGCTAGGATGGCGTGTTCCGATCTCGCTAAGTTCCTGCCCTGCGATGGAGTGCCCCACCAAAACTGGTCGCTTCAATCCCAACAGCCGCATGACAGTCATGACATCGGCAGCAAGACGCTCAGGCGTGTAGTTTGTTTCGAGTGGCTCTGGACGACTTGAAGCGCCAAATCCGCGCCGAGTTATGGAGTAGACACGGTTAGTGTCGGTGAAGCGCTGCACGAAGCCGTCGAAGGAGTGAGCCGTGCCGCCGAAGCCAGCTAAGAAAACTAAGGGCCTCCCGGTCCCGCCCCAGTCGAGCACCTCAAGCTCAATTCCCTTCTCGACCTCTACACTCTGGGGCTTCGGTGGTTCGGCAGAGGCAACAGCCGAGGAGCAAAGGAGGAGAAGAGCAAACAAAGGGCCAGGCCGAACCATGTTGCTCATCCTTTCATCGCGACAGTTGCTCAACAGTAGCTAAGCCCGGCGGCAACTCAAAGGAACGTCCGCTTCGGGTTGAACATCAAGAACCCCGCCATTGCGTCCCTCTTTCAGATCGAAGGCCGGAGGTGGCTGACTTACTATCGCAATAGCTTGGGCCGGCCGACTAAGGGGAAGATGGTTGACCGCGCGGATACACGGCACCTCTCTCCACTCGCTGTTGCGCCCCCAGTCCGCAAAGCAAGCATCCGGCCAATGTCCGCTTTTGGTCGATAGCAGACATTCGCTATGCCGCAGCTAAGCCGGATCGTCTGAGGTCGCCGCTCGGGGTAAAGCTGCTCTCCCATGGTCTTAGTCCGAGACAAGCGTTATTCAACGCTCTGCCTGCCGTGCGCGGGGGAATCTGTGACTGCTGCAGCATGCCCTCGCCAATTGGAGCCTGGATTTATGGAAGCGCCACGCTTCGCAGCCATCACTCTGTCAGTCGATACGGCTGCCATGGCATCGAAGTCACCAGAGGAATGGGAAGAGCTGCTCTTCCTCATCCAAGGTATTCTGATCGGGCAACAAGTCGAGCGTGAGAGGTTCAGAGACCATAAGGTTGGGATTATGATGCGCGAGGCTATCAGCGGCGAGATTGTCGAGTGAGCAAGGAGCCTAGCACCACGGCCAACGACCACCACGAAGCCGAGCAGGACGCCCTCTTCCAGATCGGAGGCCCGGACGAAGACGGCTGCGTGTGGATCTGCAGCGACGAAGGCCGGGATGTTTGGTGCCAAAACCTGGGACCGGCCGCGAATGTGGCTGAGGTGCTGTCTCAGTGGCTGGGGTCGTTCGACCATGGAGAGAGGAGCTAAAGCAGCTTTCTCGTAAATTCCGGCGTCCCAAGAATCTTGTCTGTCAATATTAACCTACGATAAGGACTGTGCAGATAGGGGGTATGTAGGAGCCGTCATCACCTGTCGTGATGAGTAAGGCAGTTGAGAAACTTGCTTCGCACCCTCGCTTATATCTCGGGGATCCTCTGGTGCTCGGCCCGGACAATCTGACCTACTATCGTAAGCGCGCGTTGGATGAGCGGAAGATGGCCGCGACGTCAACGACGCGGGTTGTCTCTTCAATTCACCTGAGGCTTGCTGAGCTCTATGAGGCCCGGATTGCTGAGATAGAGGTTTGGCCTCCGTTGCGTTTAGTAAGCAGCACACCTGAAAGTGGCGCCCCTGCTACTCGCCGCGAGGATAGCGATGAGGCAGCTGCACAAAGAGGTTAGCGGCTCGAGTCAGGATCTTCGCCTCTGCGGGCTGGCTTTCGGACGCGTCGGGGTTGACCCTGAGTTGGCAGTCGGCATCGTCGATGGCGGCAAGCAGACCCTGGAAGCAAGGCGTTTGATCGACGGGCCAAAGCGAATGGAGAGAGTTCTCGAGCATCCCCGGAGCTGATCGAACCAAGCGAGGAACAGCAATTTTCGGGTCGGCGGAATCCATTGTTTTCCTCGCACTAATTTAGATTAGAGTAACAGAGGTTAACAACTCCGTCCCAAGTTGTTTCGTCAGCGTCGCGAGGAACAGCCCGCAGCTGAGCGCTTTGTGTCCACAAGGGAGAATGGCTGTGCCAAAGTACCACATAGGGCTTCGGAGCGAGACGCACCTCAACGAGACGCTCGACATCGAGCGTGACGATCTCACTGGCTTGCGCGTCGAGTTAGCCCGCTTCGTTGGTGAGCTGCTGAAAGATCATGCGGAGCTGGTTTGGGAGGATCAGGATTGGCGGGTGGACGTCACTGACGAGGACGGCCTCATCCTGTACGTCATGGAGATACACGCGAGCGACACTGCCGCGACGATGCATTCCAACGTAAGCCGATGACGCTGCAGCGACTGCTTGTGCGTAGTTAACCTAGGTTCATATCCTTCGATCAAACCCTGTTAAGGAGACTGCGTCGAGCGTCAGTCTCTCAAATCCCTCGTGCTCGCGCCCTTAGCTCTTTCGGAGTTACTCCGTGCCGCATCAGGATCAATCCTCGCTCCAGCCCCTTGTCGACAAGCTCAGTTATCGCGCTGAGCTCGACGCTGCCGACCGAGCAGCGATCCTGGCGCTGCCATGCACGGTGAAGAAGGTTGAGCGTCATCAATTTATTGTTCGGGAGCGCGAGCTTGCAACGCACTCGTGCGTGATGCTGTCGGGCTATTCCATTCGCTCGAAGCTGACCGCGACGGGGCGGCGCCAGATCGTCGCGATCCAGATGAAGGGTGAGATAGTCGACCTGCAAAACTCGCTTCTCAAGGTTGCCGACCATAGCGTCGAGATGCTCACCGCCGGCAAGATCGCCATGATCCCGCGTGAAGCCATCGTTCAACTCACTCTCGACCGGCCAGGGGTCGCTCATGCAATGTGGATCGATACCCTCGTGGATGGATCGATCTTCCGCGAGTGGATCATGAACGTTGGCCGCAGAGACGCGAAGACGCGCCTTGCGCATCTCCTTTGTGAGTTCGCGCTGCGCCTCAAGATCGCTGGGCTAGGCGAAGACACCAACTACGAGCTGCCGATGACACAGGAGCAGCTTGCTGACACGACGGGCATGACGCCTGTTCACGTAAACCGGTCGATCAAGGCATTGGAAAAGGAAGGCGTGATCCAGCGCTCTCACCCGCGCTCGGTCCATATTGGAGACTGGCGTCGACTGGCAGAAGCAGGTGACTTCGACACTGCCTACCTGCACCTGCGGGCTGACGAGCCGGCACTAGGCTAGTTCTTCAGCAAGTGGCGCCTCGCATCAGCGTGGCACGGTCTTGGTCCTGACTAGCCAAATACTCACCAGCTACCTTCCTTCGCGAGGCTGGCCACGCTTCCTCCATGCTCATGGCAACTGCTACGCTCTGGCCACGACCGCTCATCGATCCAAATCAGAGGCCAGGCTCCGAGCTACAGCGTTGAGGATCGCCAAGGACTTTTGTATCTTAGCTGCCGACTCCTCTGCATCGGCGGCTGTCTCTGCCTTCACGTCCGCGGCGATCTCTACGATCTCGATTGCATCTGGGATTGAGATCACCTTGCGGGCAACCAGACCATGAAGCAGACTCTCCGTGAGTAGCATGGCTGCTTGGCCATGAGGATCGGGGCCATCCAGCATGGCTTTGGCATCTGCTGAATAGTCGTTGATTGAGGTAAAATCGGGCACTGAGACACTCCTGCCGGGCTAGGGCGCTTCACATCACTCAGCCGGCGGGACATGTGCATCTCGCCGGCAATCAGGTCTCTCTATCAATTACAAATACGGCTGACGTGCATCCAGATTAATTTTCGGCTATAATCTTCAACAATGTCTTTATGCGACCGTTTATGGGATTGTGGAGGATGCAGAACCGCTTCATCGAGAAACTCAATGGCTTCCACTCGCTCGGCGAAAGCGACATCGGCGTGCTTGAGAAAGCAACGGCGAGGCAGCGGCGCGTTGCTGCCAAACACGATCTGATTCGAGAGGGTGATCGGCCTGGCCCTGTGTTCGTCATGCTGGAAGGCTGGGCGTGCCGGTATAAGATTTTGCCGAGCGGCACCCGTCAGGTGTTGGCCTACTTAATGCCAGGCGACTCTTGCGACTTGCACGTTGGTCTACTCGCCGAGATGGACCACAGCATTCAAACGATCACATCTGCTTCGGTGGCATCCATTGAACGTGCCGAGATGGACCTGATCATGGAGCAGCATCCTAGCATTGCTAAGGCGATCTACGTTGCACAGCTGGTCGACGAAGGAACGCTGCGCGCCTGGATCACCAGCATGGGTCGCCGCGCGAGCATCGAGCGGGTCGCTCATCTTATGTGCGAGCTTTACATCAGGGCCCGCAATATCGGTCTTGCACCCGAGATCAGCTTTATCTTACCCCTGTCCCAACGGCTGCTCGCGGACTCGCTCGGCATGACACCGGTACATCTAAACCGGGTGTTGAAGGAGCTACGAGTAAGCGGCGCGCTTAACGTGAAGCGAGGCAGCGTCATCCTGAACGATCTGGCAGAGCTCGTGAACATCGCCGGCTTCGATGACAACTATCTGCATCGCCGCTTGAGAAAGGCTCTCTAAAGGTCAGGGCAGCGTGCGGATTCTCGACGCGGCGGACGGAAGGCGGCCCCGGCCTAGCATTGCTTCGGAACAGTCGGCTGCGAGACGCGTAGGCTGATGCAAGATGGGGCCGCTGATTCAGGCGCAACCCTTAAGCCTTAGGTGCCAAGCGAAGAATCGGCGATTGCCTTGTTCGATTGCTGGTCGCACCATGGCCGGCTCGCTTGTCGTCTTGGCCGATCCGCAGCAGCCGGCGCAACCCAAACAACAATCGCAACCCATTGTGACGCTCACAAGCTTCTGCCCTTGTCGGTCAGCGGCTTAGAGCCCTGCCCGTGAGATGACAAAGAGGTGCTTCCGGCGTGTCCGTCTTAGACACTAGCGCTTTGTAGATTTGAACGCAGGCTGTCGAGCTTTGGCCGTGTTGACCCCGAACTTGATGTAAGTTATTGCGCGAAATGAGTTTTCCGGTTCACACTCGCCCAGGTCGGCGACTGCGCAAGAGCGTCATTCTCGGACTATTTGCCTGTGCAATAGCCGGGTGGTCTCTTGTCCTCTGGATCTTGAGCTTGCTTTTCTGAAAGCAGCGTAGGCAGTGCTTAAAGGCGCAGCAACAAGGCTGCCAGGCTGGTGATCCTTCCGTTAGTTTGAACCTGATCCGGGAACCTTAGAGGATCCGGCTTATTTGAGGCATGGCGAACGTCCGCATTCGACCCACAACCGACATTAGCCACCTGCTCCGCGCTTACAGCAAACTTCAGGCCTGCTCGCTCAGCCTGCTGCTTGGCAGTTTCTACCGCAGGCAACGAGCTTGAGTTTCTTACAGGCTCAATGCAGGTGAGCCGTCCATTAGCTACCCAGGGAGAAGGCGCGTGGCCACTGTCTCTGCCCTAATGTCTGCTGCGTGGAACGCCGACGATAGCGAGCGCGCGCTTGAGGCGGCGAGAGTGGCGCGGTGGTCATGGAACGTCGACAGTAACTGCTTCGGCATGGACGAGCGTGGCTTCAAACTGTGGCAGCTTCCTCCGACGGAGGGCGTAACCTTTGAGGATCTGTCTTCGCGCATCCACCCTGCCGACCGCGAGAGAGTGCGGGCCGCCTTCATAGCTACTCGTGCCGTGGCAGGTTTCTACGAGACCGATTTTCGCATTATCTTAGATGACCAGATCAAGTGGGTTTCATCGCGCGGTCTGGGCGCTGACGCCGGCATCGATCAACGATTGGTGTTCGGAGTTTTCCTCGACGTGACGGCCCGCAAACAAGCCGAAGAAGCCAACGAGCTGCTCGCGGGCGAGATGAGCCATCGCGTGAAGAACTTGCTCACGATTGCGACCGGCCTGACGCAGCTGTCCTCCCGGTCCGGCAAGTCTGTAGAGGACATGGCGCAAGACCTCACCGGGCGCCTGATGGCTCTCGACCGCGCTCATAATTTGGTGAGGCCGCAACCGAACAAGCAGGGCAAGGCCGCGTTGCTTGGCGACCTCCTGGCTATCCTTCTTGCCCCTTACGATGACATGGGCATTCTCGGGTCGCATCCGGGCTGCTGTCCCCCGGATGGAGGTAGGGGGAGAAAACCGCGACCACACTGGCAATGATCATTCACGAGCTCGCGACGAACTCCTTGAGTTATGGCTGCCTCTCTGCACAAACTGGTAAGCTCGACGTGTCCAGCCGTTCAGACGACGAGAATGTCGTCATCGTTTGGGCGGAAAGTGGTGGACCCAAGGTGGAAGGCGCGCCGGAGCTCATGGGCTTTGGAAGCAACTACGTCAGTCAAACTTTGTCAAACCAGTTCCAAGGGGCCCTCAAATACGACTGGCAGCCTGAGGGGCTTGTGGCGACGCTACGCATGCGAAGCGAATTATTGTCTGATTGAAGAGTTAATGCTGGTGCGACGGCTGACGAGTGCTGCGGGTCCCCTGTGAAGTCGATCCAACCCGAACGCGTAGAGGGCGACTGGTTTGACTATGCGCTCCGGGTGGTACACCCCCCTTATGTGCTCCCCGCGCCTGATTACCGTTGAAGGTCCAGCTTCCGCGAACCACCGCCCTCCGTTGCGGCGCGGGGCCTCTTACGTCTTGCGTTGACGGAGCCGGATTAGCGCTCGATCGTTCGCCGAGCCGGCCGCGGCACTCCTGCATAGCGTTGGGCACCGACATGCTTGAGAACAGAGACTTACGAGAATGCCAGCCAAATCATCAGCCACAGGGTTCCGCCGGAATGCGCTGGATTGAAGCGCGTTTCCGTCACCCCTACTTTTTCGATGACCAGGGCAAGACGTGGACGCCAATAGGCCACAATGACGCGATCACCTGGCCCGAGTTGGCGGGGCTGTACCAACGGCGATCGGTCGAAGAGGTCGAAGGGCATCTTAGGGCACTGCGAGCTGCAGGTGTGAACTGTTTGAGGGTGATGCTGGAGTATTGCGAGACCGAGCACCGGTACATTGAGAAGCCGATCGGCAGCTTCAATTCACGGCTGGTGCAATTCTGGGATGACCTGTTTGCGTTGTGCGAACGGACCGGAATCCGCATCCTTTTAACGCCCTTTGATACGTTCTTCACATGGACACGATGGAAATGGCACCCTTATAACGAAAAGAACGGCGGGCCATGCTCCGGACCTGGCGAGCTACTGAGTTCTCCCAAGTCTATAGAGGCCATAAAGAACCGGATTGAATTCGCGACGCGCCGTTGGGGAGGCGGGCCCGCGCTGTTCGCATGGGATATTTGGAACGAGATGCACCCAGCGCACGCTGGCGGGAAAGTAGAGTTCCTTCGGGCATTCGTTAGCAACATCGCGCCTTGGCTAAAGTCGCTAGAAATGCAGCTTCATGGCCGCCGCCATCCTATAACGGCTTCTGTATTCGGACCCGAGCTGGGCGCGTCTCCGGGACTGAGAGAAGTGATCTTCAGGCACCCGGATCTCGATTTCGCGAACATCCACCTCTACGAACGAGGAACCATCGACAAACCGGCAAATACCGTTGCACCCGCGATCGCGACGGGGCGGCTCATGCAGGCTGCTGCTGATGAGATCACGGATCAGCGTCCTTTGTTCGACAGCGAGCATGGGCCAATTCATGGCTTCATGGACAAGAAAATTGTATTGCCGGTGGCATTCGATGACGAGTACTTCCGCCATATCCAGTGGGCACATCTGGCGAGTGGCGGTGCCGGCGGCGGCATGAGGTGGCCGAACCGGCATCCCCACGTCCTTACTAGCGGCATGCGGCGGGCGCAGAGCCACCTGCATGCCTTTTTACCCTTGATCAGCTGGGCTCAATTCAACCGCCGATGTTTGAACAACAACCTACGATTTAGTCGCAAGGGCGTAAGTGGCTTTGCGTGCGGCGACGAGAGACAGGTCCTGCTTTGGTTGCTCAGGACGGACGCGATCAGTCAAAGCGGGCTCATCAAACCGGACGTTAAACCGGTCAATCTTACCGTTGTATGCCCAGCAACTGATGGGCAATACTCGGTGCGCCTCTACGATACCAAGCACGGACGGCAAACGGCCAAGCTTTCATTAACAGCATCCTTCGGGCGTCTTGCTATTCCTGTCCGTGCGTTCGGCGCAGATATCGCCATCGCTGCTGCAGCTTCATGAGCTCGCAAGCAATTGAGCATGACGACCACCTTGGCGAAGCTGCTTGTGGCGATGCATCGGACGCTACCATCCGTTGACGGTTCACATCCACATGGTCAGCTCGCTTCGATAGCCGGCCTTTCGGTTGCCTGCTTAAGTCCGCCACCAAGGTCTTTGCGGAATTAACCATACCTAGGTTGGCGCTTGCAACGTTGCCTCCGCCAGTGAGTTTGAAACTCTATGATCCCAAGTGAGGTCAGAATGGCGAGTTCGCGCTGTAGCTAATTCGCAATCCAGCACAGTTGCGCCAGCAATCTTTCTCTTCGTAACACGTTCTTTCGCTGCAATCAGCTTGCTAGAAGCAGTCGCAGAGTGGGGCTGTGATCGACGAACTCGCCCAGGGCTTGGTTCAAGGGCCTCAGCAGCAATGCTCTTCGGCTGCTGAGACTCGTATCTGCACGAAGCCCATCGCCGCTGCTGCGGATTTGCTTAAGTGAAAGCCCCGCTCGTTCAGCCACCTGCTGAACAAGCTCGTGCCAACTCACGGCTCCTTGGTTGCTCAGGTGCCACACGCCTGCTTCACCGTCGACTAGGAGGTCGAGCGTAGCGTTCACCAGGTCAGGCACGTAGGTCGGCGAAACGATGTTGTCTTCGCTCGCAACCACGTCTCTGCAATTCTTGAGATCTCGCACTGCCTTGTAGAGGAAATTGTGCTGATCCCAAGGCCCGAAAAATGCGCTAGTGCGGATCACGAGAGACTCCGGCATTGCCCCCAGGACGCGCAACTCGCTTTGCAATTTACTGATGCCGTAGGTGCACCGCGGCGCCGGAGCGTCATCCTCCGTGTACGATCGGCCAAGGCAACCGTCGAACACAAGATCTGACGAGTAAGTCACAAAAGGAATGCCCGCTCTCCGGCACGCGTTTGCCATTAACTCGGGGCCAAGCGCATTGGCTGCATGGCACTCCTGCGCCTTCTCGGCAGCCTCCCAAGTCCGAACGAAACCCGCAGCGTTGATCAATGCCCAAGGCCGATATTTCTCAATGGCGGCGCGCACCGAGTTCCCATCGATAATGTCCAGTTCGGCCCGGCTGGTCAGGATGTGCGGCAGGCCGCGATGAGAGCATATTCTATGAAAAGCCTGCCCGAGCGTGCCAGTCGCGCCAGTGATCAGGATCGGCCGCGCCTTGTTCGCGCTTGATGACAACGTTTTGTAGTTCGGTCGCGAGTAGTTGCGCCCAGGTCGCTTCCACCAACCGGGCACTTGGAGAACTGGGTGCTCCAACTTACGTCCAGCCGCCAGTTCAGCTGCCGCACGAGCCAGGAACGTCGGTCGGGGTTCGCTTGCTCGCGTGTCAAAAGCGCCCACGTCGTAGTCGCCATTGCGCTGCGTCAGGAGGGAGCGCCAATCGACCGCGCCGAAGACGGACCACAGGGTAACAGCGCGCACATCGGCGCCCAGCGCACGAACCTTCTTAGCCGCGGTCCAGACCTCGTCCAGCCACCGTACCTGCTCTTCGCGAGTACAGCCGTGATGAACCTCGGATACGACGATCGGCAACTGATAGCGGTCCCAGACCTCTTTCAAACGCTTAGCAGGCCCGAGTTCGTGATGCAGCCGCCCAACGCGGATAGCCTCCAGATCGACGTAGGTATCCCTGCCGTTGGATCCAGGTTTGACGTTGGGATAGCGGTTGAGCCTGTGATCGAGATAGCGCTCACTGGTGAGGTAATGATTGACCCCTATAATATCCGGCTGCCCCGCAGCCGAAGCCAAACGGTCCAGGTTGGGCTTCGACACGTACCTGCGCAATTCGTTGTATAACTCGTGGCCTGGGCGCACCCGGCCGCAAAGCAGGTCCAGGCTCAGCCAGCGACGAGCATTCTCATAATCTACCTGCCGGGCGAGTTGAGGCGTGCCGAAGGTCTTCCCGACGTCTTCGGTGACCAGCATTAACGCAGACGCGTTCACCCTCCGGATCGCAGCCATTGCCTCGACGGTGGCAACGCACTCGTTCGCCAGCGCGCGATACATCTGCCCGGTGTCGCGAAGATGCGGATACCAATGACCGTACAGGCATGAGAAGCGGGCGGTGGTCAGCGGCTCGTTGATCGGCGTCCACATGTCGATCCACGGATAACGCCTAGCAACCCTACTCGCGAAGTCACCCAGCCTTTGGGCGAAACCGTCATCCAACAGGTCGGTGTAGCGCGGGCCCGAACCATGATGGACGAGGCCACCAACTACCCTGATCCCAAGGGCTTGCAGCTTCGCCAAGCGCTCATCATGCCAGCTGAAGTCCAGTTCGTCGGGGGACTCGGGCGCGATCGTCTCCCACAAGATCGGATAGCGCACCGTCGTCACGCCTAGCTTTGCGAGTGCCTCCAAGTCGCCCGGACGAGCATGGTGGCCGGTTTCTCGCACCTGATCGCGGTACTCGTTTCCGACCCGGACTACAGTGCACTCGGTGCCGCCCCATAGCTCGAGCGCCCTGCGTGACGCGAACGTCACGGGGAAGTGGCCGATGTTGATTTGTGGGCGTTTCGGCTTCTGCCCGCCAAGCCGCGGTAAGCCGCAGCAAGCGCCTGATGCGCAATCTTTTCTTCAGCAATTAAAGCTCGGCGTGCTGCCGCCAACTCCTCGATTTCACGATCAAGGAAAAAGTGAAGGTCGGCAACATCGTTCGCAATACCGTTTGAGCAACGCTTCAATTCGATCGAGCTTCGAAAGACCATGAATTGCACGCTTTCGCCCATCGGGTTCCTCACCAACCTTGAGATGTCCCACTCTCAGCGTGACGAACGAAGTTACCGGTGAGTTCCTCTAAGTGATGCATGTTAGGCAACCGGGGGCAAGCGGATCATCTGAGTTCCTGCCACGCGTTTGAGGGCTCTGCGTGAGCCTCCAAGCGCGCTGGAGCTTCCGGCTTGCCGGCGATCGCGAGGGAGCCCCGAGCGTCCGAGAAGGGCGCTCAGTGGCCTTAGCTCGAATGTCCGGAACGAGTCGTAAGCAGACCATCCGTCTTCACATTAACTTTGGCGTGCATCACAGGCCCGAGCAACCCACCCGGATACGTAGTCGTTCAGCTCAAAGTTGTTTCTCGTGAGGTTGCTCATGGATTGGAAAGGCTTGGGTTACACGATCTCAATCGTAAGCGTTTCCTGATCGGAAATGTTGCTTGGCCCGGTCCAGCCGATCCACCATGGCACTCACCTGTGCTGGTCGTGGGCATAATGGCTTCAATCATCGGCATGCTTTTTCGTTACAAGGCGCACAAAGATGAGCAGCGGGAGCAAAGAAAGGCGAAGGGCGAAGGCGGTTCAGCCGCTTAGTAGTGATCTCGGTGCAAAATGCACCTGGGTTGCTGCCGCCGAAACTTGCGGACAGGCTGACTGACCGAAGACGATCACATTCTACTAGCCATGGCTTAGAGTTATGGCGTTACCTCTCAACATGTCGTCGCTTACCACTGCGTGGAAGATGCGCGAAGGCGTGTCCTCGTCATCGTCGTCAATAACGAAGTAGACCTTTCCCGGCTCGTTGGCATCAAGAGTAAGGCCTTCGATCTTGCCGGTGAAGGGCTTGCCGTCCTCGTCGAACAAGTGAGTCCAACGAGCCTGGCCGTCCGCTTCAATGACGCCAAGAACAGAGCCCCTTATACTGCCGCGCTCCGGGTCCTCGGCCGAAGCGGAGAACAGCACACGTCCCTCAGTCAGGTGCTCCGCGTCCGAAAAGGTCAGGCGCACGCTGCCAAGCGCACCGAGATCGTAGGCCCGGATGTCTGTGAGCGCGGGCGGCGCGTGTCTGTCCGGCGCGGTCAAGTGTTCGCACAGTGCAGCCCAGGAGAAGTCGGCGGTGGCATCAACAGGCTCTATTCCATCGCAGGGTTCGGCATTGCCGCGCTGAAACAAGCGAATGCGGTCGTGATCGAGAGCCAGGGCCCCTTCGATGTTGAGCCCAGCCCCACTGAACGCTTTTTCCTGGCGCATCGCAGCGTAGAAGGCAGGCGCTCCAACGAACTCGGCGGCGAGGTGCCCACGGTTGTCCTCACGTACGCGGAGTATCCACTCACGTTCACTCCGTGAGCCGGATGAAAAGCCGACCAGTTCCTCGCAGCCCGTTGTACGTACGGTGACGCATGCCTCTAGGTCATACTTGTCATCCTGGTTGCCGCGCCTCTTGCTGAACACGCGCTCACCGTCAGGGCTTGGCGGCAAGGGCACTGCGGTAATTTGCTGGTCTGCGTCGATCAGCGCCAGCCAATTTGCATCGTCCTGGATGACTGCGAGACATTCGCGGAAGGCGCTCAGGCCAGAGGCGGCGCGGACGTGTGGCGGGCGGTCGTCCTCATCTGATGGCCCGTCGCGGTAGGTCATCTCATGCCGAGCAATGACCCGCGCCTTCCAGCGGGGCTCCTCGGCGGCACGGAAGTGATTGGTCATACCGATTGCAACCGGGTTGATGAGGCTCAGGTTCCAACGATGACAAAGTGGACCTCAGCAACGACGCGATCTCGGCCACTAGCTACTTAGCCGGTCGTGGGTCCGTACGGGTGCGGCCGACAACGCCGTGGCCGTCCAGAATGGGCGCTTAACGACAATTCGGCGATTGTGAGGGCCTTCCGTGAGCCGTTAGCGCTTTTGTCCAACCAACGATCGCGACGGCTTTATCGATGAGCTGGCGCAGGAGCTGTGGGACGAGAGCAGGAAGCGGAAGGCAGAGGGCCATGGTCGGAGGTCGATGCCGATCAGCGGCAACGCTATCTGAATCTTGCTGCGGACGCGTGGCGCTGTCTCGAGCATGGGCACGGTTAAGGCATCTTTGAGGTCGCGCTCTCCAGTTGCGTGAAGACGACCGGCATGATCGCGGTGCTTACGATTGTGCCATCTTCCGCTTTCTCCATAAGGGTAAGCTGTTGTCCATTCTTGTCCCCAAGCGGCAGCACCATGCGCCCGCCCGGTTTCAATTGTTCCACAAGCGGCTGAGGTGGTTCCGGGGAGGCAGCCGTGACTAGAATGGCGTCAAAAGGTTGATGCTTGGGCCAGCCCCGGGAGCCGTCGCCGACGCGCACATCGGCATGGTGACCGAGCGCCTGCAAGCGGGCCTTCGCCGCTTCGGCGAATTCCTCGACAATCTCGACGCTCCGAACTTCGGCCCCTATCTCCGCCATCACGGCCGCCTGGTAGCCGAGGCCGGTGCCGACCTCGAGCACCCGCGCGCCGGGGGCGAGATTCAACAGCTCGATCATCACAGCACCCATGAAGGGTTTGGAGACCGTCTTGTCGAAGCCGATCGGCAGTGGCGTGTCCTGGTAAGCCATCGCCACGAGCTGCGGTGGGACGAACAGGTGGCGTGGCACGTCAAGCAGGGCGCGCCGCAGGACAGGGGTAAGCGCGTCCCGTCCAATTTCTTCCTCGGCGAGGTCGAAGTACATGTCGATCAGTTCGACCATGTGCCGCCGGAAGATCGCGAAATGTTGCTCTGTCAGCGGCTTCATGTTTCGCATCCTTCAATCGGTTGGGGGCCTTCCGTTCCCCATCTGAGAGCTGCTCAAACAGCCTTTGGTCTGACGACCCGCCGTCGTGCCATGAAGACGAAGACCCCAGAGGCGGCAACACCGCCAACAAGTGCAACGAGTCCTGCCCAAGAGCGAGGGCGTTCGGCTACCCTGGTGTCCGGGTCCTCGCCGATACCGAAGCCCGGGAGCTGCTCGACGGCATGGGAGGCTTTCGCGAGCGCTCTGCTGACGGCGCTTAGGACCGGCGACTGGCTTGCCTGTCGGTTACGCAAGGCATCCACTCGGTCACGGGAGCGATCTAGAAGTGATAGTGGCAGCGCTGACAGGACGTTCCCCGGCGGCCGCCTGGACACTATCGGGTGAGCCCTTGTTGGTGCAATTCGCCGGATCACCTCCCAAACGATGCCGAGCAGTTTAAGCTGTAGTGGGCTCAATCTCGCCTGAAGCCTCGGCAGGAGCTCATTCTCCTCGTCCCGCACGTCTTCGCAGAGAAGCCCGATGACGCGGGTCAGCACCTCGCCTCGCTCCGCAGAGCCCGGAGCAAGACCCTCCAGCCGGGTCACGAGTTCATTGATTGCCTGGTGCTCCTGCTCAACCTTCAGGGTGAGCTGGTGACCGTCCGACAGGACACGGCGCATAACCGGCCAGAGAACAGCCTCCTCCGCGAAGGCGTGCGGAAAGACCAGTCGGTACATGGCAAGTAGGATAGGACCCTGCTGCGCTTGAGCAGTCGCCGCCAGCTCGTTGAGATAGCCATTCAGTCGGACATGATCGCGCCGCTGGCGATGGAGAACGCTGATGTGGCCTCCCAGCTGCGCGATATCTTGTTCAGCAATCGACTGCACTGGGCCTCTCCACTGCTGCATGACGCTCAGATTGTATCTTGGTTCTCGTGCGAGCAGCCTTGCCGGACGCAGCAGGTGACCAAGCGAAGCGACTGGTCGATCCACTCGGCCATTTTGATCTCTTCACGCAGGCCCACTTGTACGATCGGTGTGCTCTTCGAGCAGTCGACGAGCAGCGAACTGCCATGCGGAGGTGTCCGCACTACCAGCCTCAGCAGCAGCGGTAGCTCGTACCCTGGCGTATTCGGCAGCATTGTCGCCGAACCGTTCTTTCAGTTCCTCGACGTCAGGTCCAGGTTCGTCACCGCAGCCTTGCATGCTATCATAACCCCGAACACGGTGGCGAGTTTCACCTGTTGATTAGGGTTAAGCGAGGAGGACTGACGAGCGTAGCTGCTTCACTCACAAAATTCGCAGCGAACAAACCGTCCGTTTAGCTGGCCAAAGGCGCATAACGGAGCCGGGCCGCTGGCAACCCTCTGGTTCGGTAAACGTTTCGAGCGCTTCCTTGAGATTTACCGCCATGGAAGATGACAGACCTCTTCACATCCTTGCGGCTAAGTGCAGAGAGCTTGCCGAAACTTGCACAACGGCGTTTGCGAGAGACTCGCTTTACGAGATGTCCGTAGAGTTCGAGCTGCGAGCTGAAGATGCCAAGACCCACTCCTCTCGTGGTGTTCCAAAGCCGATGTTCGTCCCACCCAAAGAATAATCAACAAGCCGGGCGCTCAGC